>JAZKBD010000047.1:10150-19646 GCA_040388785.1 Pseudomonadota bacterium | reverse complement strand
CGGAACGTCGCCGGCCTTCACGCCGAACGCTTTCCGCGTGGCGTCGTTCCACGCGTTCCAGTACTGCTGCGACATCGCCTGCCAGTCGTTCTGCGGGCGCGTCTGGTCTTGGCCCTTGGCCATGGCACGATCTCCGGAAATCAGTCCCGCTATGGTAGTCGCGGCAATGCTGCGCCGCAACAAAGCTCAGCGCAGCGAGGCATTGATCTTCGCGAGCGCCGCCGAGCCGGGACAAAGCGCGCCTTCGCCCAGCGTGTTGAACGCAACCGGCGCGGTGTCGAGATGCGCGTGCAGGTCAGGCGCCTCCGGATCGACGTACAGCAATCCCGTGACGATTTCACCGCGTGCCTGGCAGGCGTGCAGGTAATTCATGGCCGCGACGCGGTCGCCGGTGTCGTGGGAATCCGGCAGCTTGCGCAGCCGCAACACGCTGCCGTCATGCTGGCGCACTTCGCGGATTTCGCCCGGCGGGTAATCGACGGTGATTTCCGCGCGCGGCGAGATGAAATCCATCCGGCACAACGCGTGGTTGTGCTCGCGCACGTAGTCGTAGCTCTTGGTGCTGCCGGGGTGGTTGTTGAACGCGACGCACGGGCTGATGACATCCACGAACGACGCGCCCTTGTGCGACATCGCCGCTTTCAGGATCGGCACCAGTTGCGCCTTGTCGCCCGAAAAGCTGCGCGCCACGAAACTTGCGCCCAATTGCAGCGCCATCCCGATCATGTCCACCGGCGCGTCCGTGTTGATTGCGCCTTTCTTGGACTTGCTGCCCGCATCGGCGGTCGCGGAGAACTGGCCCTTGGTCAAGCCGTACACGCCGTTGTTCTCGACGATGTAGACCATGTCCACGCCGCGCCGGATCGCGTGCACGAACTGCCCGATGCCGATGGACGCGGAATCGCCGTCGCCCGAGATGCCTAGGTACAGCAATTCGCGATTGGCGAGGTTGGCCCCGGTCAGCACGCTCGGCATGCGCCCGTGCACCGCGTTGAAGCCGTGCGAGGCCGACAGGAAGTAGGTCGGTGTCTTGCTGCTGCACCCGATCCCCGAAATCTTCGCGACCCGGTGCGGTTCGATGTCGAGTTCCCAGCAGGCCTGGATGATCGCCGCGGAAATCGAATCGTGCCCGCAGCCCGCGCACAACGTGGAGATCGCACCTTCGTAATCGCGACGGGTGAAGCCGACCGCGTTTCGTTGCAAGGACGGGTGGTGCAGTTTGGGTTTGGGGAGGTAGGTCATTTGACGCGTCCGTTGAGCGCCAGTAGTCGAGCGACGAGCGCTTCACCGATTCTTCGGTAATCCTCATCTGGAAGAGACATTTCGTTCAATCGCGCATCATCAAGTTCGGCGTACGTGTAGAGTGCGCGATGTTTCCAAGCTCGTGGGTCACCTCCTTCAGCGAAGACATCGTCAAAAATGAGTCGTGATCTACCACTTGCAGTATTGTGGAGGCTCACAACAACCCCTTCGCGAGCACGTGTGCCGTCATCAGGCCCAACCGCTAGATAGTCCATTTTCATTTAAGCCACCTTGTCGCTGCGCAAGGGTCGTACTTCTGCGCTGCGCATGCGTTCACCGATCGCCCTAGCAATGAAACGCGCGGTGATCGGGGTGCCGTCGTAGTGCAGGATCGGGATCAGGCGTGCAGGATCGATTTCGAACTGCTCGATCAGCAGCGAACGCAGCTGGCCGTCACGGTTCTGCTCGACCACGAACACGGAATCGTGAGCCTCGATGAATTCGCGCGCCGAATCGGCGAACGGATAGCCGCGCACCCGCAGCGCGTCGATATGCATGCCGTCGGCATCGAGCTTGGCGATCGCCTCGGCCATCGAGGGCGAGGTCGAGCCGAAATGGATCGCGCCCTGTTTCGCGGAATGGGGCGCGCGATGCAGGACGGGCTGCGGCAACAGTGCTTTAGCCGTTTGCAGCTTGCGCTGCAGCCGCTGCATGTTCTCGATGTAGTCTTCGCCGCGCTCGGAATATTTCGCGTCGGCATTCTTGCTGGTGCCGCGAGTGAAAAAGCTGCCGCGCGCCGGATGCGTGCCCGGATACGTGCGGTACGGAATGCCGTCGCCATCGACGTCGCGATAGCGGCCGAACGGCACGCCCGCTTCGAGTTGCGCGGTCGTCAAGACCTTGCCGCGATCGTACCGGCGTGCATCGTCCCACTCGAACGGCTTGCACAGACGGTGGTTCATGCCGATGTCGAGATCGCTCATGACGAACACCGGCGTCTGCAGCCGGTCGGCCAGGTCCAGTGCCTTGGCGGCGAACTCGAAACATTCGTGGGGATCTTCGGGAAACAGAAGAACGTGATTGGTATCGCCGTGCGACGCATGCGCGCAGAACATCACGTCGGATTGCTGGGTGCGTGTCGGCATGCCGGTGGAAGGCCCGCCGCGCTGCACGTCCACGATCGTCACCGGAATCTCGGCGAAATACGCCAGGCCGATGATCTCGTTCATCAGCGAAATGCCGGGGCCGGACGTCGCAGTGAACGCGCGCGCGCCGTTCCAGCCCGCGCCGGTCACGATACCGATCGAGGCGATCTCGTCCTCGGCCTGCACGATCGCGTAGTTGTGCTTGCCGGTGTCCTTGTCGACGCGCAGTTTGGCGCAATATTTCTGGAACGCTTCCGCCAGCGACGACGATGGCGTGATCGGATACCACGCGCAGACGGTGGCGCCGCCATAGACCACCCCGAGTGCGGCCGCGCTGTTGCCATCCACGAAGATGCGGTCGCCGACGTTGTCACGGCGTTCAATTTTCAAGCCGATCGGCGACAGGTTCTTTTCGGCATATTCGCGGCCGAGATCGAGCGCATGCACGTTCGGCTCCAGCAGCGCCTGCTTGCCTTTGTATTGCTCGCTGATCAACGCAACGATCACGTCGCGCTCGATACCCAGCAGCACCGACAGCGCGCCGAGGTACATGATGTTCTTGAACAACTGCCGCTGGCGCGGATCGTCCCAGGTCTGGTTGGCGATGTCGGTGAGCGGGACGCCGACCACGCTGATGTCGTCGCGAAAGCGGGATTTCGGAAGCGGTTTCGAGTTGTCGTAAAACAGGTAGCCGCCCGGTGCGAGTCCCTTGACGTCGGCGTCCCAGGTTTGTGGATTCATCGCAACCAGCAAGTCGTAGCCGCCGCGCCGTCCCAGCCAGCCGGCTTCGCTGACGCGCACCTCATACCACGTCGGCAAACCCTGGATGTTCGACGGGAAGATGTTGCGCGGGCTGATCGGCACGCCCATCCGCAGGATGCACTTGGCGAACAGCTCGTTGGCGGACGCCGAGCCCGAGCCATTGATGTTGGCGAACTTGACGACGAAGTCATTGGTCGCGGTGATGCGATTCACGCCGCCACCTTCTTGCGCACCGGATTCGCCGAATAATCCTCTCCGCGCCCCGCATACGATTCCGCGAACAGGAAGCGCCGCATGTCCCACGCGCCGGTCGGGCAGCGCTCGGCGCACAGGCCGCAGTGCAGGCAGACGTCCTCGTCCTTCGCCATCACGCGGCCGGTCTTGACCGGCTCCGACATGTACAAGTCCTGCTCGGTGTTTTCCGCCGGCGCGGTCAGGCGCGTGCGCAAATCGGCTTCGTCGCCATTGGCGGTGAAAGTGATGCAGTCCATCGGGCACACATCCACGCAGGCGTCGCATTCGATGCAGATATCTTTCGAGAACACCGTCTGCACGTCGCAATTCAAGCAACGCTGTGCTTCCTTCCACGCGGTCTGCACGTCGAAGCCCAGCTCGACCTCCTGCTTGATGTCGACCAGCGTCTTCTCCTTCGGCGCCCACGGCACGAGGTAACGCTCGTCCGGCGAGATGTCGTTGTCGTAACTCCACTCGTGGATGCCCATCTTCTGCGACACGAGGTTGGTCAGCGGCGGCGGGCGTTTGCGCACGTCCTCGCCCTGCAGGAAATTGTGGATCGACGCCGCGGCCTGGTGGCCGTGCTCGACCGCCCAGATGATGTTCTTGGGCCCGAACGCCGCATCACCACCGAAGAACACCTTCGGGTTCGTGGACTGCATCGTAAGCTTGTCGAGCTTCGGCATGCCCCACTCGTCGAACTCCATGCCGAGGTCGCGCTCGATCCACGGGAACGCGTTCTCCTGGCCCACCGCGATCAGCACTTCGTCGCATGCGAAAAGGCGGTCCGGCTCGCCGGTCGGCAGCAGCTTGCGCTTGCCGTTGGCGTCGCGTTCTTCGCGCATCGGCGTGAACCACATGCCCGTCAGCTTGCCGTTCTCGTGCACGAACGATTTCGGGTTCAGCCAGTTGAGGATCTCGACGCCCTCGTGTTCGGCGTCCTCCTTTTCCCACGGGCTGGCCTTCATTTCCTCGTAGCCGGAACGCACGATCACCTTGACGTCGTCACCGCCGAGCCGACGCGCGCTGCGGCAGCAATCCATCGCGGTGTTGCCGCCGCCAAGCACCAGCACGCGCTTGCCGACCTTGGTCACGTGCCCGAAATACACCGACGCCAGCCACTCGATGCCGACGTGGATCTTGTCCGGCGCATCGTCGCGTCCAGGAATGCGCAGGTCGCGACCGCGCGGTGCACCGCAGCCGACGAAGATCGCGTCGAAGTTTTCATCCAGCAGCTTGCGCAGCGAATCGATGCGACGGTTGCCGACGAGTTCCACGCCCAGGTCGAGGATGTATCCGACTTCCTCGTCGATCACGTGTTCGGGCAAGCGGAACCGTGGCACCTGCGTGCGCATGAAGCCGCCGCCTTTGGCGTCGGCTTCGAAAATCGTGACCTTGTAACCCAATGGCGAGAGATCACGTGCGAGCGCAAGCGACGCCGGACCCGCGCCGATACAGGCAATGCGAAATTTTTCCGCACCGGGAATGCGCTCCGGCAAGCGCGAACGCATGCGCGCCTCGATGCCGTCGCTGCGGTTGTCGGCGGCCACACGTTTCAGCCGGCAGATCGCGACCGGTTCCGGCTTCTCGCCGTTCGATTCCTCGACGCGGCCGCGCCGGCAGGCGGGCTCGCACGGGCGATCGCAGGTGCGGCCGAGGATGCCTGGGAACACGTTGGAATCCCAGTTCAGCAGGTACGCGTCGTCGAAGCGGCCGGCCGCGATCAGGCGGATGTATTCGGGAACCCGTGTGTGCGCGGGGCACGCCCACTGGCAGTCCACCACCTTGTGGAAGTACTGCGGGTTGCGGATATCGGTCGGCTGCATCGCGCGCTCCAGAACTCCGCGGGGGCGTCGGACCAACCGGCGTCGCCCGTCTGGGCGAGTCTACCCGTTTCGCGAAAAAGCGAAAGAGGCGTTGTTCAGTTGCGCGAACCGATCCGCAACGAGGTCATCGCGAGCGTCGCGAACACGTCGTCATTGAAAGTTTCGACAACGTCATCATCACGCTGCAAGGCCAAGGCATACAGCAGCGGCAGGTAATGCTCGGGCGCGGGAACGGCGAGCGCGGCATCGGCGTCGAGCGTACGCCAATCGCACAACGCGGCATGCTCGTGCGCGGCGATCGAGGCGTTGACACGATCGCGAAACCGCACGGCCCAGTCGGGCGGCGTCGCGTTCCAGTAACGGCCAAGCAGCGGCAGGTTGTGCACGATGTTGCCGCTGCCCAGCACCAGCACGCCTTCGTCGCGCAGGAATGCCAGTCGCTTGGCGAATGCGTAATGCCATTCACCCGGCCGGCGCGCATCCAGGCTCAACTGCAGCACCGGAACATCTGCATCGGGATACATCGCGCACAACACGCTCCACGCGCCGTGGTCGATTCCGCGTTGCGGATCGAGCTGGACCGGAATCTCGTCGCCACCGGCCCGGCGCGCGATGTCACGCGCGAGATCCGGATCGCCCGGCGCGGGATATTCCACCGCGAACAACTCGCGCGGGAAGCCGTGATCCAGCCCGCGCCGGTTATCGATGGTCGCACCAGCGCCGAGCATGCCGCTGACTTCGCGCGCCAGCAGCGCATCGCCGGGCGCGTCATAGCGCAGGTCATAGAGCGGGCGCGGGAAGCCGTAAAAGTCGTGGACGGTTTCGGGCCGCGGCGACGAAGTGACGGCGACGCCATGTGTTTCCCAATGTGCGGACACGCACACCACCGCGCGCGGACGCGGCAGCGTTTCGCCGAGGTGCTGCCATTCGCTGCGCCAGGGATTGTCCTCGATTGCGTTCATCGGCGAACCATGGCCAATGAACAGCACCGGCATGCGCGCGTTCGTGTTCATGCGCGCAACATCGTTGCGGCGGACCGGGAAATCAAGCAAAAAAACGGGCCTCGCGGCCCGTTTTTTCAATTCCGAATCAGCTTTCGATCAAGCGTGCGCCGCTTCTTCCTCGGTCACGGCCTTCATCGACAGGCGGATGCGGCCCTGCTTGTCGACTTCCAGCACCTTGACCTTGACCACGTCGCCTTCCTTCAACTTGTCGGAAACCTTCTCGACACGCTCGTTGGAAATCTGCGAGACGTGCACCAGGCCGTCCTTGCCGGGAAGAATCGTCACGAACGCGCCGAAATCCATCAGTTTGACGACCTTGCCCTCGTAGATGCGACCCGGTTCGACGTCAGCCACGATCTGCTCGATGCGGTGCTTCGCGGCATCGGCGGCTTCGCGGTTGACCGAAGCGATGATCACGGTGCCGTCATCGGTAATGTCGATGGTGGTGCCGGTTTCCTCGGTGATCGAGCGGATGACCGCGCCGCCCTTGCCGATCACTTCGCGGATCTTGTCGGGATGGATCTTGATGGTGAGCAGGCGCGGCGCGTACTCGCTCATCTCGCCGCGCGGCGTGCTGATGGCCTTGGCCATTTCGCCGAGGATGTGCATGCGGCCGCGATGCGCCTGCGCCAGCGCGGTGCGCATGATTTCCTCGGTGATGCCGTCGATCTTGATGTCCATCTGCAGCGCGGACACGCCTTCGGCGGTGCCGGCCACCTTGAAATCCATGTCGCCGAGATGATCCTCGTCGCCGAGGATGTCGGACAGCACGACGAAGTCGTCGCCTTCCTTCACCAAGCCCATTGCGATGCCCGCGACCGGCGCCGACAGCGGCACGCCCGCGTCCATCATCGCCAGCGAGGAACCGCACACCGACGCCATCGACGAAGAGCCGTTGGATTCGGTGATTTCCGATACCACGCGGATCACGTACGGGAATGCTTCCATCGACGGCTTGACCGCCATCACGCCGCGCTTGGCAAGACGGCCGTGGCCGATTTCGCGGCGCTTCGGGCCGCCCATGCGGCCGCACTCGCCCACCGAGTACGGCGGGAAGTTGTAGTGGAACAGGAAGGGATCTTTCGACTCGCCTTCCGGTGCGTCGATGATCTGCGAATCGCGTCCGGTACCCAGGGTGACCGTCACGATGGCCTGGGTCTCGCCACGGGTGAACAATGCCGAACCGTGGGTGCGCGGCAACACGCCGACGCGCACGCTGATCGGGCGGATGTCTTCGAGACCGCGGCCGTCGATGCGCTGCTTCGTCTTCAAGACGTTGTCGCGCACGGTGCGATATTCGAGGTCTTCGAATTCAGCGGCGATATCGGCTGCCGGCCAACCCTTCTCTTCCGCCTGCGCCTTCAGCGCTTCCTTGACGTCGGCCTTCAGCGCGGCGACCGCATCGCGGCGCTGCAGCTTGTCCTTGATCTGGAACGCGGCGGCCAGCTTGTCGCCGACTTCACCGCGCACCGCGGCGACCAGTTGCGCGTCGCGCTCCGGCGCCTGCCAGTTCCACGACGGCTTGCCGACTTCGGTCGCGAGTTCGGCGATCGCGCGGATCGCGGCTTGCATTTCCTTGTGGCCGAAGGTCACGGCGCCCAGCATCACGTCTTCGGAAAGCAGCTTGGCTTCCGATTCAACCATCAGCACCGCATTGCCGGTGCCGGCGACCACCAGGTCGAGCGCGGAATCGTTCAACTGCGTGCGCGACGGGTTCAGCACGTACTTGCCGCCGATGTAACCGACGCGCGCGGCGCCGATCGGGCCCTTGAACGGAATGCCGGCCAGCGTCAGCGCGGCGGACGCGCCCAGCAGCGCCGGGATATCGCCATCCACTTCCGGGTTCAGCGACACGACGGTGGCGACGATCTGCACTTCGTTCTTGAAGGCTTCGGGGAACAGCGGGCGGATCGGGCGATCGATCAGGCGCGAAGTGAGCGTTTCCTTTTCGGTCGGCCGGCCTTCACGCTTGAAGAAACCGCCGGGAATGCGGCCGGCGGAGTAGAACTTTTCCTGGTAGTCGACGGTGAGCGGGAAGAAATCCTGCCCCTCGCGCGCTTTTTGCGCGGCGACCGCCGCGACCAGCACTACGGTGCCGCCCACGCTGACCATCACGGAGCCGGAAGCCTGGCGCGCGATCTCGCCGGTTTCGATGGTGACGGCATGATCGCCGTACTGGAACGTCTTGGTTACTTTTGCCACGGGAGTTGTCCTTTGGTGTGTGCGTTCGCGTTCGGCAAACGCCGAAAGCCGGCTAGCGTTCGGATACGACGGCTGCCGGCGTGCAGGTTCGAATGATGCGTGTCGCTCAGCGACGCAGGCCGAGGCGGCCGATCAGCGCCTGGTAGCGCTCGGCGTCCTTGCCCTTCAGGTAGCCGAGCAGGCGGCGGCGAGTGTTGACCATCTTCAAAAGGCCGCGACGCGAATGATGGTCTTTCTTGTGCGACTCGAAATGGCCGGACAACTGCTGGATGCGCGCGGACAGCAGCGCAACCTGCACCTCCGGCGAACCGGTGTCGGTCGGCGCGCGGCGGTAATCTTCGATGATCTTGCTGGTTTGTTCGGTGGAAAGCGGCATGGGAGCCTTCTCGATGGGACGTGTTGGAGAACAAGGTTCCGGCACGTGGCTTGTGCAACGGCACCTTGAATGCCGTTGCACAAGCCGCCGCCGGGTGGACCGAACCCGCGTCAGGCAGGCTGGTGAGCCGGATATTCTAGCCGCAACAAGCGCTTGGCGACAAGCGAGGGCCCATAAGCCGCCTGGCGCTTGCAACGCCGCCGGTCTCGCAACAAAAACGCCCCGGGCGAGCCGGGGCGTCAGATCAGCAACCTTGCGGATGCTGGATTACTTCGCGCTGGAAGCCGGAGCCGCCGAGGACTCGGCCTTCTTCGCGTGATGATGCGACTTCTTGGCGTGATGCTTCTTGGCGTGGTGCTCGGACTTCATGGCCGGGGCCGAAGCAGCCGGGGCAGCCTGGTCGGCGGCCGGGGCCGAGGTGGCAGGGGTGGTCTGGGCGAACGCCGGGATCGAGAAAGCAGCCGCAACGATGGCGGCAAGGATCAGCTTACGCATTGAAATGGTCTCCTGGAATAGCGCGGGCCACGATGGCCCGGCGCTGCGCATATTCTGCCCGATCGGCAGACTGTGCGCTGAACGCAAACGAGGATTTTTTGATCCGCCATCTTGCAATTCAGCACGTGGAAGGATTGACCGGCACGCGCCGGTTCGCCATCCTGACCGGCTGTATTTTCCTGAACCCCGGAACCCCGCCGCATGGCCGCT
>JAZKBD010000047.1:5481-10140 GCA_040388785.1 Pseudomonadota bacterium | reverse complement strand
CGACATCGAAGTGCTCTCCGGCCTCGAACCGGTGCGCCGCCGCCCCGGCATGTACACCGATACCACGCGGCCCAATCATCTGGTCCAGGAGGTCGTCGACAACTCGGTCGATGAAGCGCTGGCCGGGCACGCGAAGCAGATCGACGTCACCGTGCACAAGGATGGTTCGGTGACGGTGATCGACGACGGTCGCGGCATGCCGGTGGACATCCATCCCGAGGAAGGCGTGCCGGGCGTGGAACTGATCCTGACCCGCCTGCATGCGGGCGCAAAATTTTCCGACCGCAACTACACCTTCTCCGGCGGCCTCCACGGCGTCGGCGTGTCGGTGGTCAACGCGCTGTCGTCGTTCCTCGAAGTGCTGATCCGCCGCGAAGGCACCGAATACCGGATGCGCTTCAAGGACGGCGAACCGGTCGGCAAGCTCGAAACGTTGGGTGAGGTGCCGAAGCGCCGCACCGGCACGACGCTGCGCTTCCTGGCCGATCCGAAATATTTCGATTCGCCGAAAATCTCGCTGCCGAAGCTGAAACACCTGCTGCGCGCCAAGGCCGTGCTGTGCGCGGGCCTGACGGTGACGCTGCTGGATGAAACCAGCGGCGAACGCGACGAGTGGCGATACGAAGATGGTTTGGCCGAATACCTGAAATCCGAACTCGGTGGCGCGCCGTGCCTGCCATCCGAATTGTTCGTGCACCACGCACAACGCGAGGACGGCGGCATCGACGCGGCGTTCGCGTGGGTGCCGGATGGCGAGCTGGTACAGGAAAGCTACGTCAATCTGATCCCGACAATCCAGGGCGGTACGCATGTCAACGGCTTGCGCTCGGGCTTGACCAACGCGGTGCGCGAGTTCTGCGATCTTCGCAACCTCCTGCCGCGCGGCGTGAAGCTGGCGCCCGAAGACGTGTGGGAGCGCGTGGCATTCGTATTGAGCGTAAAGATGCGCGATCCGCAATTCGCGGGACAGACCAAGGAACGCCTGTCTTCGCGCGACGCGGCGAGCTCCACCGAAAGTGCGATCCATGATGCATTCTCTTTGTGGCTGAACCAGCACGTTGCTGCGGGCGAAGCGATTGCGCAACTCGCGATCGAGCATGCCACGGCGCGCATGAAAGCGGCCAAGCAAGTCGTCCGCAAGAAGATCACGCAAGGCCCCGCCCTGCCTGGCAAGCTCGCCGATTGCGCGTCCACCGATCCCGACCGCACCGAACTGTTCCTGGTCGAAGGCGACTCGGCAGGCGGTTCCGCCAAACAGGCGCGCGACAAGGATTACCAGGCGATCCTGCCGCTGCGCGGAAAAATATTGAACACGTGGGAAGTCGAATCCGCGTCGGTGTTGGCGTCGGAAGAAGTGCACAACCTCGCGATCGCGATCGGCTGCGATCCCGGCAAGGACGACATCTCAGGCTTGCGCTACGGCAAGATCATCATCCTCGCCGACGCCGACTCGGACGGCCTGCACATCGCCACGCTGTTGTCGGCGCTGTTCCTGCGCCACTTCCCGGCACTGGTGCGCGAAGGCCACGTGTGCGTCGCGATGCCGCCGCTGTTCCGTGTCGATGTGGGCAAGCAGGTGTTCTACTGCCTCGACGAATCCGAACGCGAGGCCTTGCTGAAGCGCATCGAGCGCGAGAAGATCAAGGGCGCGGTCAGCGTCACGCGCTTCAAGGGCCTGGGCGAAATGAACCCGGCGCAATTGCGCGAATCGACCATCCATCCGGACACCCGACGACTGGTGCAGTTGACGATCGACGACGGCGACGCGACCGCGCAACTGATGGACATGCTGCTGGCCAAGAAGCGCGCCGGCGATCGCCGCACGTGGCTGGAAGAAAAAGGCGATCTCGCATCGCTGGAAGTGTGAGAAAGCTCGGGACTCGGGACTCGGGGCTCGGGACTCGGGAAAAGCTAACATCGCTTCACGTTCCGACGAACCGTATCCCATCATGTCGCTGACGCCGCCATTCAACCTGCAATGCTGGATCGACGAACACCGCCATCTGCTGAAGCCGCCGGTGGGCAACAAGTGCATCGTCGACGGCGATTTCATCATCATGATCGTGGGCGGTCCCAACGCGCGTACCGACTACCACTGGGAGGAAGGTCCCGAGTTCTTCTATCAACTGGAAGGCGAGATGGTGTTGCGCGTGCAGGACGAGGGCCGACGCCGCGACCTGCCGATCCGTGCCGGCGAGGTTTTCTATTTGCCACCGCGTACGCCGCATTCGCCGCAGCGGATGAAGGACTCGATCGGCTTGGTGATCGAACGGCGACGGCTGCCGCACGAAAAAGACGGCCTGTTGTGGTTCTGCGGGAACTGCAACCACAAACTCTACGAGGAATACTTCATCCTCGACAGCATCGAAAAGGATTTTCCGCCGGTGTTCGAGCGCTACTACGGCTCGGCGGAAGCACGCACCTGCAAGAACTGCGGCCACGTCGACCAGCCGCCCGCGAAATAGCAATCGTGCGCGACCGGCGCGCGTCGCGAGGCATGGTCGAACTGCCGCCGGACCCTTGCTCTGTCGAAAAAAACCGCACCGGACGTTCTGTCCGGTGCGGCTGTTTTGCAACAACCTTGAAGCTGGATCAGCGGCTCGCCGTGCGACGCACTGCCGGCTGCGCAGGCGCCAGGATGGCCGCCGCCCTGCCCACGTCGAAACTGCCCAGACCCGTGGCCCAGTCCCAGCCCGGCTTGGCCAGGTAGCCGCCATTGTTGCCCGAACGCACATCGTGCAACGCCGCCGCCGGCAGCGTGTACAGGCTCGGTGCCGCAAATCCGAGTGCGGGATTGCTCTCCAGGATGCGCGCCCAGGCGCCGGCAAAGATCGGCGCGGCAAGGCTGGTGCCGCCCCACTGCTGATAGCCACCATGGATCCAGATGATCCCGCCCGAACTGGGGTTCGCATCGAATGCGACGTCCGGACCACGCTGGCCCACATACGTGCCATAGGTCAGGCCCGTCTGCCAGGGCTGCGCCGTCTCGGCCGAGCTCGGGCTGCCACCTGCACCCAGCCACACGTTCTCGCGACCCCAGGTCGTATTCGAAGCACGCAGCGTGGTGCCGCTGACCGCCACCACCCACGGCGAACTGGCCGGGTAGCTCGCGGAATTCAGCCCGCCATCTCCGCATTCATCCGAGCCGTGGTCACCGGTCGAGACCGAGAAGGTCTGTCCTTGCGCTGCCGCAATCTGGAACAGCGCATCGTTGGACTGCATCGAACCGTCACCACCCTGGTTCGAATCCTGATTACGTTCGCACTCACCGAACGAGGCATTGATCACCTGCGCCAGCGGCTCACCCACCGTCGGGGTCACGATCTCGTTCAGCGCGTCGGTGATGGTGGTGTTGTAGCCGCCGTACGCGGCGTAGAAGGTCAGGCTCTTCACACCACCCGTCATGCCAAGAATGCTCTGGCTGTCCATGTCCCATTCGGTCGAACCTTCGTCGGGAAGACCGCCGCAGGTGGCATCACCGATGCTGATGCCGCCCAGGCCCGCACCGGTGTTGGAGTCGATGCCATTGGTGTCGGTGCAGACCACGTTGACGGTCGCGGCGGAAATGCCGCTGCTGGACATGAAGCCGTCGAGGTCGGTGACGGTCTGCTGCATGCCGCCCCAGCCCCACACGCCGACATCCACGTCGGTGGCGGCAGGCAAAGAGGATGAGTCATAGATGTCCGCGAATTCTTGCGGATAGTGCCCGCCAATGCCCACGCGCGTCGCATCGGTCTGCGGCGCGAAGATGTGCGCCTTGTGCACCGTCTGCAGGCCGAGGACCGCCTGCACGGTTCCCCTCAGAGCCACCGGAATCTGGATGGCGGCGCTGTTGGCAAACGCGTTGCGGCCATCGTTCGTGTGCACGCTCACCAGCGGCGTCTTGAACGCTGTCTGCACCGTCGCCGCGCTTCCGGTTGCTTTGACCAGCATCCGGTTTGCGGAGATCTTGACGTCGGTGAAACCGGCGCTCTTGAGGTAATTGGCGACGGCCTGCGCCTGCGCCTGCGTCGGTAGGTGATTCGCCAATTGCGCCTGGCTCATCACGCCACGCGAGGTTGCCGGACGCGCCAGGAACGCCTTCATTCCCGCCTCGTCACGGAGCTTCAGGGTCACGGTAACGTGCACCTGCCTGGTGAGCGGCACCGCGCTCTTCACCACGTCGCCATGGTTGAGGGTGGTCGCCTTGGTCAGCACGCCAAACTGGGCCGCCGGCGCGACCGCGAGCGCCGCACCCGAGACGCCGAGGGCGCCCGCGACGGCCACTGCCAAGACACGATTACGCAAATCTGCACAATGCTTGAACATGAATTTGTCCTCGTCCACAGGTTTGAAGGAGCATCGAATCGATGCTTGTTATCACTCGCCAATCACGCCATCCGGTTCATTCCACAACTTCGTTGCATGCCATCTCGTTGAATCCTTGCTCGTTGTCGCTTACCAGCCGAAACCCACGCCTGCACCCACGGAGCTTTCGCTGCCGCTGACCGAACCGCCGATCGTGATCGTGGCCGTCTTGCCCAACGCGCGCTGATAACCCACCGACAGCGCCGACTGTCCGCCGCTGTTGCCGACACCCAAGCCGACGCGGTTGGTCGTGTCGATGCCCGCTGCGCTGGCCGCCATCTGCACCATGGCCGTGCTCATCGCCGAAATCCG
>JAZKBD010000047.1:0-5471 GCA_040388785.1 Pseudomonadota bacterium | reverse complement strand
CTGCTGGCTGAAGCGTGCGTTCACCTGCTGCTGGTATTGGCCGAAGGTGTCGGTGGTGACGTAGTTGGCCAACGCCTGGTCGGTGTACGCCTTGGCGGAACTTAGGGTCTGCGCGTTTGCCGAGTCGGTGTAGGTGCTGGCCGACTGCAGCGCTTCGCGCGTCTGCTGATCCGTGTATTGATTGCTCGATGCCACCGCCTGCTGCGTCTGGCTGTCGGCCGGTTTGCCGCTGGTTGCGGTAGCGCTCGCCGGAACAGGACTGTCACCCGCTTGCGCCACTTTGCCGGCCTGGCCCGAGGCCGCAACGGCGGTTGGGGTTGCGCCCGACCCCGTGGTGGATCCATTCGTGGTCGCGACGCTGGTTGACGGGTTCGCCGCCGCGGCCGTCGTCGCGCCGGCCGATGCCCCGTTCAACTTCGACATCTGCTTGTTGAGCGTATCGATCTCGTTCGACAGACTCGTCAAGGCATTGTTGGTGACGGCGCTGGTGGTGTAGTTGCTCTGCAGATAGCCGAGCGTGACTGCCGAATGCGAAGTCGTCGGATCGGCCAGATTGATCAGTTCGCGATAGATGCCGTTGCCACCGAACGACACGGTGTTGGGCGAATTGGCAATCGAGTTCCAGCCGATGGCAACCGAACCGTCGGCCGAAGCCTGTGCGCCGAAACCGACCGCCACCGCGGCCAGCCCGGACGCCTGGGCCGTACTGCCTAGCACCGTCGCGCCGAGACCCGATGCGACCGACTGTGCACCGACCGCGGTGGTGCTGTCGTTCGTCGCCTGCGCATTGACGCCCAACGCCGTCGACAAACCGCCGGAAGCAACGGTGTTCTCGCCGGCTTCGATCTTCCCGTCGCCATTCAGATCGATCGCACCGCCCAATGCCACCGAGTTGTTGCCCGTGGCCGAAGCGTAGCTGCCCAGTGCGAACGCCTGCGCACCACCCGCCGTGGCGTTCTGGCCGATCGCAACCGCGCGGCGGGTCGGTGCCACGGCACCCGCCCCCAACGCGACCGAGTAGTCACCGCCTGCGGTTGCATTCGAACCCAGCGCCATGGCCTGCACGCCACTCGCGTAGGTGTTCTTGCCCACCGCGACGCTGTCGTCTCCGAGCGCGTTGGCCGTATCACCCAAAGCAACCGATGAATAACCCTGCGCCACCGCGAATGGGCCCACCGCCGTACCGTAGGCACCCCTCGCCAGACTGGTATTGCCCAACGCCACCGATGAGTCGCCTTCGGCCAAGGCGTTTCCACCTTGCGCGATGCTCGCGTAGCCTTGCGCGCTCGCGTGGTATCCGATCGCCACGGCATTCTGGGCATTGATGCCGTATTGACCCACATACGCGTGATCGCCGATCGCCACGCCTCCGGGCGACGACACCTGGCTGTCCGCGCCCAATGCCGTGGCGCCCTTGGCTCCGGCGCGAGCACTGATGCCCAGCGAGGTTCCTGCGAAAGCCGCATACGCCGCGGTGCCGACGGCGGTTGCATACCTGCCATGCGCATAGGAATTGAAACCGACCGCCATCGAGAAATCGGAGTCGGCCCGCGAGTTCGAACCGAGCGCCGTCGTATACAAACCGGTCGCACGGGCACCTTCTCCGATCGCCGTCGCGTACTTGCCGCCCGCATAGGCATAGCGGCCGATCGCGGTGCCGTACTTGCCGGTGACGTAGGCATGGGTGCCAATCGCGATGGAGTTGGGGCTGCCGGCCGAAGCATTGTTGCCCAGGGCCACGCCATACACCCCGGTCACGCTCGCATTCGTGCCAATCGCGATGCCTTGCGTGGGCACCATGTAGGTGGAACCGTACTTGTTCTCCTTCGAGCCCATTGCCGCCACGAAGGCACCATTGCCGATCGCGATGCCATTCTGGCTGCCCACGTAGGAACTGCTGCCCACCGCCACGCTGTGGTCACCCAGTGCATTGGCCGTGTCGCCCAGCGCGACCGACGAGTAACCCTGCGCCACCGCGAACGGACCCACCGCCGTGCCGTATGTGCCGCTGGCAACAGTGCTCCTGCCCAACGCCACGGACGAGTCACCTGTGGCCGCCGCGTCGAAGCCCAGTGCGGTGCTGTCGTACGCGCTTGCACTGCTCAAGGCGCCGATCGCCGTCGCGTTGTATCCGCCTGCGCCGACGTTCGCCAGGTAGCCCTGCGCAAGCGAATGCACCCCCGCGGCGGTCGCGCCCTGGCCTATCGCGGTCGACGCGTAACCGCTCGCGTCGGTGCCATTTCCGAAAGCCAGTGCGCCGCTGCCACTGGCGCGCGAGAAATAACCGACGGCCGTGGAAAAGCCACCCGTAGCCTGCGCATTGCTGCCCAGCGCCGTTGCGGCGACCGATCCCGCGTTGGCCCTGGAACCGAATGCCGTGGCGAACGAGGAGATGGCCGTGGATTCGTTGCCAACGGCCGTGCCGTATTTGCCTACCGCGTTGGCGTAATTGCCGATGGCGACGGATCGCCGGCCGGCATAGGCTTGATTGCCAATCACCGTGGCGTACTTGCCGGCACCTGCCGTATGCGCGCCATTTCCGATGACGATGCTGTCCTTCGCGGTAGCCTGCGCGTTGTATCCGATCGCGATTCCCTGCGTCGGCGCACCCTGGTAGGTCGCTCCGACATAGGCGTTCTTGCCGATCGCGATGCTGTTGTCGCTCAGCGCGTTGGCCGTGTCGCCCAGCGCCACCGACGAGTAGCCCTGCGCCACTGCGAAGGGACCGACCGCCGTCGCATACGTGCCTGCCAGTGTGGTGTTGCCGATGGCAATGCCGGAATCCCCTTGCGCGTTCGCGTTCGTACCGATGCCCACGCTCGAATACCCGGCCGAGCTTGCCTGGAAACCCATGGCAATCGATTGCACACCGGTTGCGCTTGCACCGGTACCAAGCGCCATGCTGCTTGCAGCATCGGGACCGGTATAGGCATGCACGCCTTCCGCGATCGAATCGGCACCGAGTGCCGCCGAATCGGCACCGAGCGCCATTGCTGCGTAGCCACCCGCGTAGGCACTCAGTCCGACAGCTGTCGCGGCCTTGCCCATCGCGTTCGCGCCCGCACCGAATGCCGATGCATACGCGCTGTATGCGGTCGCCGTGGTGCCCACCGCAGTGGCGTAATTGCCGCTCGCACTCGAGCGGCGGCCCATCGCAATGCTACCGTTGCCGGCGGCCGCGGCGTATTCTCCAATGGCGGTGCTGTATTTGCCGCTGGCTTCCGCGCGCCGCCCGATGGCAGTGCTGTAGTTGCCACTGGCCGTGGCATCGCCCATGGCGATGGAATACTTGCCCGTCGCCGTCGCGCCGTCACCGAATGCCGAAGCACCCGTGCCTGATGCGACAGCGTTGGTGCCCACCGCGGTTGCCGAGCCGGCACCGTACCGGCATACGAGGTGGCCCAATACGAACACGCAGAACGGTTTGCCTTCCGGTGGAGGGGTGAAGCTGCCCGTGTTGTCGGCCACTGCGCCGTTGCCGATTGCGACATCGCCGCCGCCGAGCGCTCGCGCGCCGGCGCCGAACACGCTGCTGTAGTTCCCCATCGCTTGTGCGTTGTAACCCGTCGCCGTGGACTGCAAACCCTGCGCGACGCTGTAGTGGCCGACCGCCGTGCTGTCGTCGCCCAGCGCATTCGCCGCGTCACCGAAAGCCGACGCGCTGGCGCCTTGCGCCACCGCGAACGGACCGACCGCCGTGCCATAGTCACCGCTCGCCAGACTGGTATTGCCGATCGCGATCGACGAATCGCCTTCGGCCCGGGCGTTGCCGCCTTGCGCGATGCTTCCGTAACCGGCCGCACTGGCGAAATAGCCTGTCGCAATGCTGTTCTGTCCGGCAGCCGACGCATACACGCCTTGCGCAACCGAACCCGTACCCGCTCCGGTCGCGCCAATACCAAGCGCGATGCTTCCGAGACCATATGCATTCGCGTAATGGCCAATGCCGATGCCAAAGTTTCCGTCTGCCCTCGAGGTTGCCCCGATGGCAATCGAAAGCTGGCCGGTCGCGGCCGAGTCCACGCCCAAAGCCGTGCTGGCCAGGCCCGGGGCGTAAGCACCCTTTCCAAACGCCGAACTCGCCACGCCGCTCGCTTCGGAGTACGCACCCACCGACGTCGCCTGTTCGGCGCTCGCCGTCGCACGGCCACCCACCGCCGTACTGGTCTTGCCTGCAGCCACCGCGCGCGATCCAAGTGCGGTTGAATACTTGCCGCCGGCTTCCGAATAGCCGCCGATTGCGGTTCCGTACACGCCCGTCACGCTCGATCCGGCGCCAATCGCAATGCCTTCCGTCGGATGCTTGACGTGCAGACCTGCGATGTCCCAGTCGCCCAGCGACGCAACATAGGCGCCATTGCCGATCGCGATGCCGTTGCCACTGCCTGCGTAGGCGTTGCTGCCTACCGCGACGCTGTTGTCGCCCAGAGCATTCGCCGTATCGCCGAATGCCGCCGAGCTCGCGCCCTGCGCCACTGCGAACGAACCGACTGCGGTGCCGTAATCACCGCTTGCCAAGCTCGTGTTGCCGAGCGCGAGCGACGAATCTCCCCGCGCCGAAGCATTCTTGCCCAACGCAGTGCCCGCATATCCCGTCACTGACGCATAAGCGCCCACCGCCGTACCGCCACTCGCAGCCGCATTGCTCGATGTACCGATTGCCACGCCATTTGGTGCACCCTGATCGGTCTTGGCACCGTAACCTTCAGCAATGGACTGAACGCCTGCCGCATACGCCGTCACACCCACTGCCGTCGCAAGTTTGCCGGAAGCCGTGGCGTAGGCACCGACTGTGGTGGATGCCACGCCCGACGCAACCGAGTAGGCGCCGAGCGCCGTCGACACGACGCCGTACGCAGACGCGTGCTTGCCGACCGCGGTGCTGCCCCCGGCGTACGCCGTGGCGTATGAACCAAGCGCCGTGCTGTCGGCGCCGTGCGCCTTTGCCTCCTCGCCCACCGCAGTCGTGCTTGTGCCGTATGCGTCGGCGCCGAAACCCATTGCCGTGCTGTAGTAACCGAGCGCGCCCGATGCCACGCCGACCGAAGTGCTCTGCCATTTGGTGGCAAATGCTCCGAGTCCCACCGCGGTGCTTTCGTTGCCAAGGGCGTTGGCGCCCTCGCCGACCGCGGTTGCGGCGAAATCGGTGGCCTTGGCTCCCGCACCCAATGCGCTCGAGTAACGACCCGACGCCAGCGACTGCGCTCCCACTGCAGTTCCGTAGCGATTGTCGGCCGCGCTGTCGGCACCAAGTGCAGTCGCGTACTGGCTGGTTGCCGCGGCGCCTGCCCCGAGCGCCATGCCCTTTACGCCCGTGACGTCCGCACCCGCGCCAATCGCAATGCCTTGCGTTGGAACAATCGAAGAGGTGCCGGAGTAATAATTGCTGCTCAGCGGACCGGTCGCCGCCACGTACGCGTTCTTGCCGATCGCGATGCTGTTGTCGCTCAGCGCGTTGGCCGTGTCGCCCA
>JAZKBD010000046.1:0-18350 GCA_040388785.1 Pseudomonadota bacterium | reverse complement strand
GAATGGATGCAGGGGCTGCACGCGCGGCAGCAGCGCGTCCTGCGCAGCGCGTGCCGCCTCGTCGCGCGAGAGATAGCCTTCGCGCAGCGCGTCCATCAATTCCGCCACCACCACGGACGGCGCCAACGGTTCATTGGTATGTGCGTCGCGGCCGATCCAGCTCACGTAAAAGACGTCGCGCGCGGCCGCGATCAGTTGCAGGAACAGCAGGCGATCATCGTCGCGCACGCTGCGGTCGCCATGCCGTGCGCGTCCGGCGCGGCGATCGGCGCCCAGCGGATCAAGGCCGGAAGGATCGCGGCGCGGGAACGACGCTTCGTCCATGCCGAGCAGGCAGATCACGCGGAACGGCACCACGCGCAGTGGCACCATCCCGCAGAAGGTCACGCCGCCTGCGAACAGCTGCTGGCGCTGATCGGGTTGGTCCAGGCGTTCGCGCAGGAACGCGCGCAGGTCGTGCCACGGCAGCGACTGCACGGACGCGGCGCCGGTCTGTTCGACCAGTTCGGCAAGCGCGCCGCGCACGCGCTCCAGCGCGCGCGTTTCGGCGAGGTCGTCGGAATCGCCGGCGTACAAGCCGTCGAACAGCGCATTCAATCGGCGCTGCCATTCCGCCGGCTCCATCGCGCGCGAAGACCATTCGCGCAGCTTCCGCCAGGCCGCGAGCACCGCCAGCAGCGCATCCATGCGTGCGAACGCCGCGCCTTCGACGCCGGGCAGCGGTGCCACGCCCGCGACCAGCGCGCCGTCGCCGTCGCCGTCGCCGCACGCGAAGCCGGCCAGCATCCGGTCCAGCCCGAACGCGAACGAGAACTCGCGATAACCGCCGGTCTGCGCGCGCGCGCGTTCGTCTTCGCCCCAGCGCACGCCGCTTTCCCGCAATTGCTTCGACAACTGTTCCAGCTGCGCCGCATCCAGATCCAGGCGCCGCATCACGCCGGGCACGGCGAGCACGTCCACGATCTCGCTGCATTTCCAGCGCGAGGCCGGCGCGTCCAGCAGGGCCAGGAACAGCCGAACCGCCGGATGCGCGGCGCTGGCCGCAACGTCGCCGAGGTTGTATGGAATGAAACGCGCGTCGTGTTCGGGCACGCCACCGAACACGGCCTCGATCGCGGGCCGGTATCCGGCGACGTCGGGCATCATCACCGCGACGTCGCGCGGTTGCAGCGAAGGATCGGCTGCGAACATCGCCAGCAGGCGATCGTGCAGCGTCTGCACTTCGCGCAAAGCCGTGTGGCAGGCGTGGAACTGGAGCGAATCGTCCGGCAGCGCCACGCGTTCGGCGCCGCGCGCGGCGCGGTGGTCGAGGATGTCGTCGCGCACCCGCCCGAGCAACGTGTCGCGCGCGATGTGCTCCTCGAACAAATCCGATTCTTCGTGCGGCTGTACGTGCTCGTAGCCATACAGCAGCTCGACGAATTCCGCCGCGGCACCTCCCAGCGAGGTGATCAACCCGCTTCCGTCAGGAGTTCCGCCGCCGTCCGTCTCCAGCAGGCGCGCGCGCACTTCGCGGCGAGAGCGCGGCGTGTCGCCGAGATAACCGCGCGATGGCAGCGGCAGGTAGAAATCGACGTCGCAGTGCAGGCCCGCCACCGCCAGCATCCGCAGCACGTCGGGCGAGACATTCGCGCAGGCGAAACACGCGAAGGCATCGGGCAGGCCCGGCGGCGCGGGTTTTTCGTCGAAGCGTCCGGGCGGATATTCCGGATCGAAGGCACGCAGCCACTCGTCCACCCGCGCCGCGCGCGACACGCCGGCCACGCGCGGCAACAAGCGCCGCCACAGTTCGGCCTGCCAGTCATCGCCTTCGCCGCGCTCCCACGCCAGCAGCGTGTCACGCCGGTAGCCCTGCATGCGCTCGTAGGCACGCGCCAGTTCGAAGCTCAGCGCGTAGCGACGCAGCGGATCGCCGCCGGATTCGAGATATTCACGCAGTGGTGCGAGCGCCGCGCCATCCAGCCGTTCGCTCAGCAGGCCATGCACATGCCAGCGCAACACCTCGACGTCGAATGGCGAATGCCGCGGCAGGTCGGGACGTGCGGCGCGCAACAGTTCCCAGGTGAACTGCGCGGGCGGCGTGAATTCGACGTTCGCGATCACGCCCAGGCGTTTGGCCAGGCGCACCTGCAACCAGCGCTTCAAACCGGCCTGCGGCACCAGCACGCGTGCCGGCACCAGCGGCTGGCCGCGCGACGCATGCAGCCGCTCGCCGAGGGCGTCGGCAAGCCGGGCGGCATCGTTGGAGGTGTGCAGTCGAAACATGCGCGGGCCGCGGAAGGGATCGCGCCAGTATGCCTGCTGCATGTTCACCGGTTGAGACGCGTGAGATCAGCCGTGGACTGTTGTTGCGAATGCGTCGCATTCGTGGAATGATGCCGCACCGTTTTCCTGAAACACTTGCATGGCTGCCCCGCATCGCTGGCTGAAAGTGTTCCGCACGCTGCACCTCTACCTCGGCGTATTCAGCGCGCCGGCGTTGCTGTTCTTCGCGTTCACCGGTGCGCTGCAAAGCCTGGATTTGCACGAAGCGGCGCGCGGCAGCGATTACGAGCCGCCGACCTGGCTGGCCAGCATGGCGCACATGCACAAGAAGCAGAGTTTCGAAGTGCCGGCGAAGCGAAAGCCGCCGAACACGCCGGTCGTCGAGGCGCCCGCCCGCACCGACGCGAAACCTCCGGCGCCGAGGCACAGCCCGTGGCCCATGAAAGCCTTCTTCGTGCTGGTGGCGCTGAGCCTGCTGTTCTCCACGCTCACAGGCGTTTGCATGGGCTGGCGTTACACGCGCCATCGTCGCCGCTACGGCGTGCTGCTGGCGGCGGGCATTGTGGTGCCGGCGCTGCTGATGTTGTTCTGACGGCGCCGGAAGCGAATGGCCGGTGCAGGTGCGTGTCGCGATAATCGCGCGATGCAACGCCCATCGAATGACCTCCGCAGCGCCGCGTCCATTGCCGTCGCCGGCTCGATCGCATTGGCCGTCGCGATGGGCATCGGCCGCTTCGCGTTCACGCCGATCCTGCCGATGATGGAAGCTGACGCGGGCCTCACGCTGAAAGCCGCCGGCTGGCTGGCCGCCGCGAACTATTTCGGTTACCTGCTCGGTGCATTGAGCGCGGCGCGCCTGCCGCGCGCATGGGCCGTTCGCGGCAGCCTGCTGCTGATCGCAGCGGTCACGTTCGCGATGGGCGTGACGCACGCGTTCGCGCCGCAACTCATGTTGCGACTGCTCGCCGGCGTCGCCAGTGCGTGGGTGCTGGTGCACGTGTCGGCGTGGGCGCTCGATCGCCTGCACGCGCTCGGCCGCGCCGACGCCAGCGGCACGGTATACGCAGGCGTCGGTGTCGGCATCGCGGGCGCGGGCCTGTTGTGCATCGCGTTGATGGCGGCGCACGCGGATTCGATGCGCACGTGGCAGGTGTTCGGTGCCGTCTCGCTGGTATTCACGGCAGCGACGTGGAAGGCGTTTCGCGGCGATGTGCAACTGGTGGCCGCTGCGGATGTGGCGATGCAACCGCTTCACTGGAATGCAGACCGGGTGCGCGTCGCGCTCTGCTACGCCGCGCTCGGTTTCGGCTACATCATTCCGGCCACGTTCCTGCCGGCGATGGCCCACCGCAACATCAGCGATCCCGCGGTGTTCGGTTTGGCGTGGCCGGTGTTCGGCGCCGCCGCGGCACTTTCGACCTGGATCGCTGCGCGCTGGCTGCGCGCAGTGGACAACCGCAGACTGTGGGCGGGCGCCTACGTGCTGATGGCGATCGGCGTGGGCCTGCCGGTGGCGTGCCCGGGGCTGACCGCGATCCTGATCGCGGCGCTGCTGGTGGGTGGCACCTTCATGGTGGTGACCATGGCGGGACTGCGCGAAGCGCGTGCCGTGGCGCCGGAATCGGCGACCGCATTCATTGCCGCGATCACCGCCGCGTTCGCGTTGCTGCAGGTGCTGGGTCCGCTGGTGGTCAGCGCCGTGGCGCACCTGCGCCACGGGTTCGAAGCGTCGCTGCTGGCCGCGGTCGTGGTGCTGCTGTGGGCCGCGATTATCTTGTGGCGACCGCCCCGTTAAACGATAGGCACCTTGCGGATATTGCTCTTCGGATCCAGCCAGAACGAATCCTTGACGAACCGGTTGAACAGGTCCGGCGGCAGCACCGTTTCGCGCTTGGGCGCGGAGACTTTCGACTTCACGGTGTGCAGGCCGGGCAGTCCGAGGCGCGCATCGAACTCGTCGGCGTTGTATTCGATGTGCTCGAAATCGTGGTCGAACCAGGGTTCGCCGATGAACTTGTACACCGCCTGCATCGCGGTCTTCGGATTGCCGGTCAGCCCTTCGTAGCTCAGCAGCAGCAGGCGCCCCGGCGCGTACTGGCCGTAGTACGCGTCCTTGGTGGCCTGGAACGAAAAGCCCACCATGCCGTTGACATCGATCAGCGCTTCGGTGCGCGAATACACCGTGCCGTTCGGATTGAAGTGGAAGATCTTGTTGGCACTGAGCGGCTGCTTGCGCACCAGCCGTTCCACGCTGTCGAGCACCCACGGCATCTCGCGCACGCAGGCGATCACCTTGGAGCCCGGAAACAGTTGCGCCAGCATCGGCAGCTTGCTGCACCACACGCGGCCGGTATCGAACACCACTTCCGTGCCGAAGAAGCCGCCGTAGAAATTCTGGAACACGCCGCGCAGGATCGCCGCGCGCTGCTCGTCGCTGATCACCACCGAGAAGTCGTTCTTGCCGCTCATCTCGGCGATCAGCGCGCCGATCATGTCGCCCAGCGGACTGGTCATGCCGGCGTGGAAACGCGGGTTCTGTCTCAGGATCGCGGAAAGCAGCGTGCTGCCCGAACGTGGCAGGCCGGAAATGAAATGCAGCTTTTCAGGCGGTTTCGCCGTCTGCGGCTTGGCGGGCATGCGTAGGTCTTCCCCGTGACGTAATGGAACGGGGAGTGTACCCAAACTGTCCGCGGGTGGAGCAGGGCGACGTTACCGAAGCGGCATGGCGTCGGCGCGCGGCGGTGTCCGGGCCTGCGGGTGCTCGCCTTGCGTGTTGCCGGAAAGCGGAGAGGCGAGAGTTCGCGCGCCGGTTTCCGGGCCCCGCTCCTGCTGCGCCATCGTGGCGGCTCTGGGCCAGAGTTTGTCCAGCTTGTTCTTGAGCCGCAGGTCGGCGATGTTGCGCATGCCGTCGTCGAGTTGCTGCTGCTGCGCGCTCTCCGGCAGCGCCGGCGCATCCGGCGCGTGCGTGAGCGCGGCGAGTTGCGGCGCAACCAGCCGCGTCAGCGCGAAGTACGCATCGTGGTCGATCCCGGCCTGCTGCAGCAGCATGCCCGGCAGTTCCCACGCTGCGGCGTTCTGGTCGACGGCCCGATCCATGTGCGCGGTGTCGATCAGCACGTACGGCACCGCTTGCGTGAGGAAGCCCTGTCCATTCCTGAAGCCCGCCTGCTGGAACGCCGGCACCAGCGCGGGCAGGTGATCGCCGAAGAACAGCACGAGGGTGCGCCGCTTGCGTTGCACCAGCGTGTCAATCAGACGCCCGAGCTGCTGGTCGGCGTGCTGCATGTGGTAGATGTAATTCTGCAGCTCCAGTTTGGCCTGCCGGTCGGTGACACCTTGCGGCACCGGAATCGCATCGCGCACCTTGGCATCGGCGCCGGGGCTTTGGTCGTAGGGTCCGTGCGCCTCGATGCTGATGCCCAGCACGAAACGCGGCGGCCCCGAATCCGGCAACTGGCGCAGCAGTTCGTCGGTGAACGACTTGTCCGACATGTACTTGCCGTCGTTGATCGCGTCATCGGGCGGGAAGTCGGCGATCGAAATGAACTTGCCGAAACCGAGTTCCTTGAACGCCGTGCTGCGGTTCCAGAAACCGGGATTGTTGCCGTGCACTGCCAGCGTGGTGTAGCCATCGCCCTCGAGCAGCCGCACGATGCCGGGAATCTTCATCTGGTGGATCTGCAGATAAGGGAACTGCACATCCGGGAAATAGCGCAGCGACAGTCCGGTCAGCACCTCGAACTCGGTGCGGATGGTGCCGCCGCCGAAGGTCGGCACGTGCAGCCAGCCCGACGTGCCGTGTTGCTGGAGGCGATGCAGGTTGGGCGTGAGGTCGGTGCCCGGCGGGTAGCCGTTCATGATCGTGGGATCAAAGAACGATTCCGACAGGATCACCACGATGTCGGGCTTTTGCGCATTGGCGTCGACGGGCGCGCGCGCCTGCGCCGCGATCGCGGGTTCGTAATGCGCCATCAGCGCCAGCGCGGCCGGCACGTTCGCCTTGCGGTGCTGCGAGCCGTACTGCAGGTGGAACATCAGCAGCGAACCGATCAGACCATCGTGCTGGCGGGTTCCGATCGGCGACCACGGCTGCATCCCGAGCAGTTTCTGGTCATACACGCCGCGCCAGAACGGCGCGCCGGCGATCAGCGAAAACAGCGCCGCGAACAGGATCACCGACGCGACCGCGCGCCAGCGGCGCGGATCCTTGCGCCAGACCGGCGGCTCGAAGCGCAGCCACGCGACCAGCAGTCCGATCACCACGATCGCCGCCACCACCAGCAACGCGACATGCGGCAGGTAGCCCGAGAGCAGTTCGGCGCCGCCGTGGTTGAGTTGTCCCAGCATGCGGAAATCCGCGGGCATCAGCGGAATCGCGAGGTTCTGCACCTTCAGCGCGTTCACGAGATAGATCAGCGCCTGCACGCCGAAGGCCAGCGCAAACGACCACAGCACGCGGCGCGTCCATGCGAGCAGCGCGAACGCCAGCAGCAGGCCCGGCAGCGCATTGACCGTCAGCCGCCACGGCGCGTTCCACCACGCCACCCAGAAGGGATAATTCCACAGCGCGCTCGGCACGGTGTCGGGGAAGCCGTCGAGCCATGCGGTACACAGCACGAATGCAATCGCAAGCGCGACGATCAGCGCAATGCGCAGGCCCCGGGATAGGCGTTCCGGTTCAGGCGTGGAAGCGGAGGTCATGCGGATAGTTGGAAGGAGTAGCCGGAGAAGCCTACCCGAATCAAAATGAACGTTTAAGGGTTCCGGGAAGTTGACCGCGAGCCCCCTGCATAATTCCCGGATGTCTTCGCCGCCCGCGCTGGAGCATCTGGTCGCCGAACGCTACGCCGAGCTGGCGGCGTGCTGCCGCGCGGCCGGCGTGGTGATGCACGACGACGCCGGCGTGGGCGAGCGCGTGCGCCGGCTGCTGCTGGCCAGCGACTTCGCGTTCGAAGCGCTGCGCGCCGATCCCGCGCTGCTCACCGCTGCCGGGTTGGAGCGCCTGCGCGATCCCGCGCACGCGTCGGTGCGCGCCGGCGGCCTTGCGCGCGCAGGCGCGGATGTGATGACGGCCTTGCGGCGGTTTCGGCGCGCCGAAGCGGTGCGGCTGGTGTTCCGCGACGTCAACGGTCTCGACGAAGTCACCGATACCCTGGCCGGCACCACCGATCTGTACGAGACGCTGATCGTGCACGCGCTGCGCCACGCGGAACGTTCGGCACGCGCGCGTCACGGCACGCCGCGCAACGCCGAGGGTTCGCCGCAGGCGCTGGTGGTGTTCGCGCTGGGCAAGCTGGGCGGCGGGGAACTCAATTTCTCGTCCGACGTCGACCTGGTGCTCGCCTATCCCGAGGGCGGCGCGACCGACGGCGCGCGACCGCTCGACAATGCCGAGTTCTTCACCCGCGTCGCGCGCGAATTCGTGCGCCTGCTGGCGGAAGCGACGCCCGATGGCGTGGCTGCGCGGGTGGACCTGCGCCTGCGCCCGTTTGGCGATTCCGGTCCGGTGGTCGCCTCGTTCGCGGCGATGGAGCAGTACTACCAGCGCGAGGGCCGCGACTGGGAACGCTATGCGTGGATCAAGGCGCGCCCGGTCGCGGGCGACGTCGCCGCCGGCAACCGCTTGCTCGAGACCCTGCGGCCGTTCGTGTTCCGGCGCTATTTCGACTACACAGCGCTGGCCGGGCTGCGCGACATGAAGACGCTGATCGACACCGAAGTCGCGCGGCGCGATCTTGCCGACGACCTCAAGCTCGGCGCCGGAGGCATCCGCGAAATCGAATTCACGGTGCAGTTGCAGCAGTTGATCCGCGGCGGACGCGATGCGTCGCTGCGCGCGCGGGGTTTGTTACCCGCGCTGTCGGCGTGCGCGGTGCGCGGCTACGTGTCGCAACTGCGTGCGCGCGAACTGCGCGAGGCATACCTGTTCCTGCGGCAACTGGAAAACCGGGTGCAGATGTTCGCCGATCGGCAGATCCATGCAATGCCGTCCGATCCCGTGGCGCGCGAGCGCATTGCGCGCACGCTCGATCACGCGGACTGGCAGACGCTGTCCGCTGCGCTGAACCGGCAGCGCCGCAAGGTGGCCGCGATCTTCGCGGACGTGCTGCGGCCCGAAGGTTCAGCCGAACCGGAGGAAGGCGACAAGGCGGCGACCGGCGAAGGCGCGTGGCTGTGGCAGCGCGCGCGCGAGGATCGTCTGGAAATCCCGATGCTGAAGGCGGCCGGCTTCACGCCACCCGAAGCTTGCCTGGATGCGCTGCGCCAGATCGCGGCGCTGCACGGCATGAGCGCACGCGGCGCGCGTCGCATCGAGCACCTGATGCCGGAATTGATCGACGCGGCGGCGGCGACTTCTTCGCCCGCCGATGCGCTGGTCCGCTTGTGCCGACTGGTGCAGGCGGTGGCGCGGCGTTCGGCGTACCTGGCGTTGCTGCAGGAACAACCCGCGGCGCGTGCACGCGTCGCGGCGCTGTGCGCCGAAAGCGCGTTCCTCGCCGAGCGCGTGATCGCGCAGCCGCTGCTGCTCGACGACGTGCTGGCGCCGCGCGTCGATCACCTTGCCCGTGGCGCCGCCGATTTGCGGACCGAGCTCGCCCAGCAACTCGCCGCCGTACAAGCGGGCGCCGATGCGGAAGCGATGCTGGCCACGATCGCCGAGTGGCGCGGCAGTTACCGGATGCGCATCGGCCTGGCCTTTCGCGACGGCGCGATGGACGCGGTGGCGGCCGCGCGCGCGCTGGCGGACGTCGCGGATGCCGTGGTGCGCGCGGTGCTCGAACAGGCGGAACGCGAGCTGGTTGCGCAGCACGGCCGCGTACCGGGCGACGGCAACGGCATCGCCGTGCTGGGTTACGGCAGCCTCGGCGGCGCCGAGCTCGGATTCGATTCGGATCTCGACCTGGTGTTCGTGTACGACGCCGCGCGCGGCGAGCAAATGAGTGACGGGTCTCGGCCGCTCGCCGGCGCGCGCTGGTATGCACGTCTCGCACAACGCGTGGTGCACTGGTTGTCGGCGCCCACCCGCGGCGGCCGATTGTATGAAGTCGACACGCGGCTGCGCCCGGACGGCGGCAAGTCGCTGCTGGTCGCGAGCCTCGCTGCCTTCTTTGCGTACCAGCGCGAGCGCGCCTGGATCTGGGAACAGCAAGCCTTGGTGCGCGCACGCACGGTGGGCGGCGATGCAACACTCGGCAGCGGATTTTCACGCGAACGCGGCGAAGTGTTGTGCCAGCCGCGCGAGCGCGCGCAAGTCATCGCGGAGGTTTGCAGGATGCGGGCCGAATGGCGCAAGCAGCGCGATCGTTCCGACGGCGGTTCACTGGATTTGAAACAAGGTGCCGGTGCGCTGCTGGACATCCAGTTCCTGCTGCAAGGCTTGGTGCTGCTGCACGCGCATGCACACCCGACGCTCGCCGCGTGCAGCGATACGCCGCGCCTGATCATCGCAAGCGCGGACGCGGGCGTGCTGCCGGCCGAAGACGCCGGCGCGCTGGCCACCGCGCACGCGGAATTGCTGGAGCGCGCGTTGTCGGCGACGTTGGCGGGCCAGCGCCGCGTGGTGCCGCGCGACCTGGTGCTGGATGCGCGCTGCGCCAAGGTGCTGGACGTCGCGCGTCGCGCCGGATTCGAGCTCGGGCGCGCTTGAGCGTCGAGCGTTGGAGGCTCATTGCGCCGCGCGCGCGGCGATCCTCTTGCGCAGTTCGGCTGCGATGGCCTGCGTCTCGCGCAGCGGTGCCACCGCGGCGCATGGTTGGGCTGGGTCGGCGAGCAGCCCGCGTTCGCGCAGGGCGGCGTGGAAGCGCGCGATTTTTTCCGGCAGCGGTGCGGTCGCCGGCGTGTGTACCGGCACGCCGGCGGCGCAGGCTTCGGACAGCATGTTGACCGAGTCGGGCGTCACCACGATGCGGTCGGCCCAGCCGAGCAGGCCCGGATAGGGATTGGTGCCTTCGCCGTTCCAGAAGATGCCGGGAATGCCTGCGAGCGCTTCGCGCAGGCGCAAAGTGAATCCGGGCGGCGTGCGTCGCGAGGCCGTCGCCAGCACGCTGCCGCCTTGCGCAGCCGCCCGCACGGTTTCGATCAGGCGCTGCGACAAACGTTCGTCGAAGTCGATGCCGCGGCGTGGCCCGCCGACCAGCAGCGCGACGCGCGGGCGCGGCAACACTTCGAAATCGGGAAACGCTTCGCGCCCCGATGCCAGCCACGCATCATCGATCGGGTTCAACGAGCCCAGCGTATGCAGGACGTTGGCGCCTTCCAACCGGTCGTGGCGCGGCGCGACCACCGCGTCCCAGTGGCGCGGGTCGATGCGCGGATCGAGGATCTGCACGCAATAGCAATCGCCACCCGAAAGATCGCGCAGCATCCGCGTGAGCAGCGCCGCGCTGCGTCCGCAACCGATCGCGACATCCGGCCATGGCGCTTCGAAGCCGGCGCGATCACGAGCGCTGAGCGCGAGTCGTCCGCCCGGAATGCGGCGCGGCGCGAACCACGCCCACGGCGCGCGCAGCGGCAAGGTCATCACCCGCGCGGTCACGCCCAGCGCGGCGGCCAGCGCCAGCGCCTGGCGTTCGTTGCCGGCGGCGCCGTCGCTGATGACCCAGGCGGAATGGGGCGGGTGTGGCATCGGGTGCGAGGGTTCGGAAAGGATGCGTGATTATGCGTGAGTTCGCTCGGGCGATAGACTTCCGCCCTTCGGACACCGCGAAACCGCACCATGCTGCCGACCTGGGAAATTGCAGTGCGCCTGTTGCTCGCCGCCGCGCTGGGCGCGGTGATCGGGTTCGACCGCGAACGCCATACCTGGGCCGCGGGCCTGCGCACGCACATGCTGGTGTGCCTGGGCGCGGCGCTGGCGATGATCGTTTCCGCATTCGCGTTTTCCGACGTGCTGCAGCAGTGGCCGCGCGTGGTGCTGGATCCCTCGCGCATCGCGGCGCAGGTGATCAGCGGCATTGGTTTCCTTGGCGCCGGCACCATCATGTTCATGCAGCGCGAGAACGTGGTGCGCGGCTTGACCACCGCGGCGGGACTGTGGACGGTGGCGGCGATCGGGCTCGCGGCCGGCGGCGGCATGTACGCCGCGGCGGTGATCGCGACCGCGGTGGCGTGGGTGATCCTCGCGGCGCTGAAACCGTTCGAGCGCCGCTTCGCCAAACGCAAGGCGTTGCCGAAGCTGCGCGTGAACTTCGCCGGACGTGCTTCGCTGTCGGCGCTCGAGCAGGTGTTGTTGGCGCGCGCATTGCCGGCCAGCACGCTCGTCGCGCGGCACATCCCCGGCGACGGCGATGAGGTGACGGTCGAGTTCGAGCGCGGCTTCGATCGCAGCGCGCTCGGCCCGCTGGCCGACGCGCTGCGCGAGGTGGCCGGTGTCCAGTCGGTGTCGCTGGACATCACTTCCCGCGCAAGTTGAAGCCTGCGATAGAATTCCAGTTCATTCGAGCTGACGCCGCGAAGCGGCGCAGCTCAATTCACCTACGTCCAATGGATCCCAAGCATGTCTCCCCAGCCCGCTCCTTCCTATCCCGTGGGTGAACCCGCCAACGCCAGGCGCCGCTACGAAGTGACCGCCGCGGACCTGCCGCTGGCGTGTCCATTGCCGGAGATGACGCTGTGGAATTCACACCCACGCATTTATCTGCCGATCGTCGATGACGGCGGCACCACGGTGTGTCCGTACTGTGGTGCGGAGTACATCCTGAAGCACGCCGAAACCTGAGACGTTCGCCGCGGCGCCGGAACGCGCAGCCGCGGGTCCTGGGCGCGATTCTTGCAAGGAACAAAGGCATGCCCGCCGCTGCCGTTCTGCAGGAATTCGTGAGCCAACCTGCCGCCTTGCCGACCCGTTTGACCGTCGTCCAGTTGCTGCCGGCGCTGGAGAATGGTGGCGCCGAGCGCTCCGCGCTGGAGGTGTCGCGCGCGCTGGTCGAGGCGGGACATCGGTCGGTGGTGGTTTCCTCGGGCGGCCGCATGGTCGAGCGGCTGCAACGCGAGGGCGGCGAGCACGTCGCGCTGGATATCGGCGCCAAATCGCTGCGCAGCCTGACGCGGATCGGCCCATTGCGACGGATTTTGTCCGGCCTCGCACCCGATATCGTGCACGCGCGTTCGCGGGTTCCCGCCTGGCTGGCGTGGTACGCGCTGCGCGGCATGCATCCGCGGCCGCATTTCGTCACCACGGTGCACGGCCTCAACACGCCCGGGCGCTGGAGCGGCATCATGACCCGCGGTGACCGGGTGATCACGGTCTCGCAGACGGTGCACGATTTCGTGCTCAGCCATTACCCGCGCGTCGACGCCACCCGGCTCAGCGTGATCCCGCGCGGCATCGATCCCGATGCGTTTCCCTACGGCTATCGGCCGGACGACGCGTGGCGCAAGCGTTTCTTCACGGAATTTCCGCAACTCGCGGGCGCACCGCTGCTCACGCTGCCGGGCCGTGGCACCCGGCTGAAGGGCCATGCCGATGCGATCGCGCTGGTCGCGGGCCTGCGCGAACGCGGCATCGACACGCGCCTGCTGCTGCTGGGCATCGTCGAATCCGGCCGCGGGGCATACGTCAAGGAAATGCAGGCGCTGGCGAAGGCGAGTGGCGTCGCCGAGTGGGTGGCGTTCTCGCCGCCGCGCAACGACGTGCGCGACGTGTTCGCGGCGTCGGACCTGGTGCTGCAACTTTCCAACAAGCCGGAAAGCTTCGGCCGCACCGTGATCGAAGCGTTGTCGCTGTGCCGCCCGGTGCTGGGCTACGCGCACGGCGGCGCCGGCGAATTGCTGGCCGAGCTTTATCCCGCCGGCCGCGTGCCTGCCGGCGATGTCGACAAACTGATCATCAGGGCGGTCGAGCTGCTCGGACGCGCGCCGCCGATCGCGCCGCTGCAGCGCTATCGCCTGGCGGACATGCAGGCCGCCACATTGGCGTTGTATTCGGAGTTGGCAGCGATGCCGCGCCGCGCGTGAATCCTCGCGCGCGCTAGGATGCGCGCTTTCCCCGCGATGGTTTCCTCGTGGCTTTTTCCCTGCGTGCTGGCCTGAAGGCCGCCCTGCTGTCGCCGCTCACCCCGATCTGGCTGGTGGTGTTCCTGCTGCCGTTCGGACGGTCGAGCGAATTGGGCCTGCTGATCTGCATGCTGGGCGCGATCATCCTCATCGTGCGTGATCGCCATGCGCTCGCCGGCCATCCCGGCGCGCGCCTGCTGCTGTGGTTGTGGGCTGCGTATTTCCTGGCGGCACTGATTTCATCACCGGCTGCGGTCGATCCCGCGCGCAGTTGGAGCAGCGCCGCTGCCTACATCCGTTTCGCGCCGTTCGGTGTGTACGTGTGTTTCGCGGTGCGGCGCGAATCGCGCTTGCGCGCGCTGTGCCTCGCCACCGGCATCGTGGTCGCGCTGTGGGCGCTGGATGCGTGGGTGCAGACATTTACCGGCCACAGCTTGGGAGGGCGTGCCGACCCGCAGCGGATTTCCGGCATTTTCGGCGCGGACAATTTGAAACTGGGCCCGGTCCTCGCGTCGCTGTCGCCGTTCGTGCTGTGGGCGGCCAGGCGGCGTTTTGGGCGTGGCGGCTTGATCGTCGCGATGCTGTTCCTGCTGGTGCCGATCCTGCTGGCGGGCTCGCGCGCGGCATGGATCACCTACGGCGTCGCACTGCTGGCGTTCTTCTGGATCGAAGCGCGCTCGCCGCTGCGCTTCGCCGCGTGGATTCTCGCCGCCTGCGTGGTGGTCGCGTCGGCGATGGGTGTGGCGTGGAAAACTTCTGCGCGTTTCGATGCGCGCATGGACCGCACGCTGGCCGCGCTGCACGACAGCCGGCATGCGATCGATTACGCCAGCAGTGGACGCCTCGATATCTGGCGCGTGACGGCGAAGATGATCGCGGCACATCCGGTGCTGGGCGTGGGCGTGCGCGATTTCCGCGAAGCGTATCCGCATTACGCGGCGCGCAACGATCACTTCGTCACCGAAGAAGCCTGCGGCGTCGGCGAGGGCGCGTGTCATCCGCACCAGATCGTGCTGGAAATCCTGGGCGACACCGGCGTGGTCGGCCTTGTCTTGTGGCTGGCCGGACTGGTGCTGGCAGTGCGCGCATGGCGAAGCGTCGGCCCGGAGGTGCGCCGCCAGGCATTTCCTGTCACGGTGGCGCTGGCAGTCACGGTGTTTCCATTCAACACGCACCTCGCGTTCTATTCCGCGTGGTGGGGCCTGCTGTTCTGGTGGCTGCTGGCGCTATGGTGCGCGGCGCTGTACGCGGACGGTTGATTTGTGCGATCGTCCATGATCGCTGCACACAAAACGTCGCGTTGAGCCAAGCGATTCGGCACTGCAAACATCACCACGGCCTTAAAAGCCGCCATCCATGGCCAAGAGCTCCGTGGCCTGATTTCTCACAACAGCTGCTTCACAGGATTCCTGGTTAGTCGCATGGCGCGTGAAAAATTCTCGCTGGTGATCATCACGCTCGACAACGCCGACACGCTGGATGCGTGCCTGGCCGCGGGGGATTTCGCGGACGAGATCGTGGTGCTGGATTCGGGATCGACCGATGCGACGGTCGAGATCGCGAAACGCCACGGCGCGCGCGTCGCGGTGCATCCGTTCGACGACTACGGCCCGCAGAAGCAGCGCGCGATCGACATGGCGTCGCACGACTGGATATTGAACCTCGATGCCGACGAAATCCTGTCGCCCGGAACGCGCGCGGTGATCGAGCGGGCGCTTGAAAACCCGCGCGCCGCGGGTTTCCGCCTGCCGCGCCGCGAGCGGATGTTCTGGAGCGTGCAGCACCCGTGGAGCCACCGCAACGGTCACCTGCGCCTGTTCGATCGACGGCGCGGGCGCATGAATGCGGTGCCGGTGCACGCGGCGGTGGAAGTGGCGGGGCCGGTCGAGACATTGACGCACGCCGACTTCGTCAACATGGGCGACGACGACATCGCCGCGCGCGTGGCCAAGATCAACCGCTATTCGTCGGGGATGGTCGCGGACAAGCTGGCGCGCAAGCAGCGCTTCAGCGGCCCGATGATGCTGGTGTATCCGCCGATCTTTTTCGTGCGCCAGTACGTCTTCAAACGCTATTTCCTGTCCGGCTGGGCGGGCTTCGTCGCCAGCGTGCTCGGCGCGTTCTACGTGTTCCTGAAGTACGCGAAGCTGCACGAGACACGCGCACGCGCGAAACGTCAATAAACGGGCGGTGCGCCTTCCGGCCGCGTCTTGAACCGCTTGTGCGCCCACAGGTACTGCGCGGGCGCTTCGCGCACCATGCGTTCGATCGCGGTGTTGGCGCGCGCGGTGTCGGCGACAACGTCGTCGCTCGGGAAATTTTCCAGCGGCGCTTCCAGCCGCAATACGTAACCGCCTTCCAGTGTGCGGCGGTGGAAGAACGGCATCACCGCCGCGCCCGAGAGCCGTGCCAGATGGTGCGTGGCCGTGATCGTCGATGCGGGGATGCCGAAGAACGGCGCGAACACCGCATCCTTGCCGCGCATGTCCTGGTCGGGCGCATACCAGACGGTGCCGCCGCGCTTCAGGTATTTCACGGTGGCGCGCAACTGGTCCTTGTCGAACATGGTGTCGGCGTAATGAAGGCGCGCGCGCAGCACGTTCCATTCGAACACGTCCGAATCCATACGGCGGTACATGCCCGCGATGCGGATGCGGCGCGAGATCAGCCGCGCGCATAGTTCCAGGTGCGAGAAGTGTCCGCCTACCAGCAGCACGCCACGGCCGTTCGCGCGCGCGGCTTCGAGATGTTCCAGGCCTTGGATTTCAACTTTCAGTCGCGCGAGTTTCGCATCGGACGCAAACCAGCCCAGCGCGAATTCGCCCAGCATCCGCCCCATCTCGCGGGTCGCTTCGCGGCGCAGCGACTCGCGCTGCGACGCATCCATTTCGGGAAAGCAAAGCTCCAGATTGCGCGCGATCACGTGGCGGCGTGTGCGCAGCAGCGGCGATGCCGCGGCGCTGAAGGCCGCGCCCAGCGCCAGGATCCAGCGCGCCGGCAGCCACACCACCACGCGTATGAAACCGACGCCGAGCCACGCCGGCCAATGGCGCGGCGCGAGCAGCTTGCGTGGAAAGGGTGGTGGCGCGGACATGGCGGGCGATGATAGCAATGGGCGCGGTTGGTCTTCGCGGCATGCGCTTGTATGAAACACAAGATGTCGTCGCCCCGGCGCAGGCCGGGGTCCAGCTTTTCACGCATCGGGCGCAAGAGCAAAGCTGGATTCCGGCCTGCGCCGGAATGACGAGCTTGGTTCACCCCAGCATCGCCGCAATCTTCGCCAGTTGCGCGGCCGCGACATCGCGCCGCACCTGCGCGTCGGCTTCGGGGTCGGCGCCGTCGCGATGCAGTTCGGTCGCGGGCAATTCTTCGAGGAACCGCGACGGCTTCTGCTTGAACGTCTGGCCGTAACGCCGGCCCTGCACGCTGTAGCTCAGGTGCAGCAATTCCTTCGCGCGGGTGATGCCGACGTATAGAAGCCGGCGTTCCTCTTCGAGACGTCCCTCGTCGATCGCGCCCTCGTGCGGCAGCGTGCCGTCCTCGCAGCCGACGATGTGCACCGAACGGAATTCCAGCCCCTTGGCCGCGTGCAGCGTCATCATCCGCACGGCATCGCCGCCGTCGTCCTTGTCGGCGTGGCTGAGCAGCGCGAGTTGCGCGGCCAGGTCGTCCGCGCGCGCCTTGCCCGAATCCATCGCGCGGAACCAGTCCATCAGTTCGCGCACGTTGCCGAGCCTGCGCTCCTGCAGCGCCGGATCGCGCGCTCCTTGCGCCAGATGTTCCATGTAGCGGGTGCGCGTCAGGATTTCTTCGACCAGCTCGGCGGCCTTGGCGTGTTTCGCGTGCTGCGACAGCGATTCGACCAGATCGACGAAACTCGCGAGCGCCGCGCCGGGCCGCGTCGAGAGTTGCTGCAGGACGGCCGGGCTGTGCCCCGCGCGCAACATCGAAAGATGTTTCGACTGTGCCAGTTCGCCCAGTTTTTCCAGCGTGGTCGCGCCGATCTCGCGGCGCGGCACGTTGACCACGCGCAGGAACGCCGCATCGTCATCGGGGTTGGCGATCAGCCGCAGGTAGGCCAGCACGTCCTTGACCTCGCCGCGATCGAGGAAACCCAGCGCGCCGGTCAGGTGATACGGAATGCGGCTCAGTTGCAGCGCCTTCTCCAGCGGGCGCGCCTGATGGTTGCCGCGATACAGCACCGCGCAATCCGACCACGCGAGTCCATGTTTCTCGCGCAGGTACATCAGTTGCGAAGCGACGCGCTCGGCCTCGTGCTCGGCGTCGCGGCATTCCAATACGCGGATGCGCTCGCCGTCGGCGTGTGCGCTCCAGAGTTTCTTCGGGTGTGCGTGCGGATTCTGGGTGATCAGCGCATTGGCCGCGCGCAACACGCGCTGTGCGCAGCGATAGTTCTGTTCCAGCTTGACCACGCGCAGCTTCGGATAATCCTGCGACAGCTTGTCGAGGTTGCCGGGATCGGCACCGCGCCATGCATAGATCGACTGGTCGTCGTCGCCCACGCAGGTGAACGCGCCGCGTTCGCCGGCCAGCAGTTTCAGGAATGCGTATTGCGCGGCGTTGGTGTCCTGGCATTCGTCGACCAGCAGGTAGCGGGTGCGTTCGCGCCACGCCGTGCGCGCTTCCTCGTCGCGTTGCAATACAGCCACCGGCAAGCGGATCAGGTCATCGAAATCCACCGCGTTGAACGCGGCCAATCGTCGCTGGTACGCGGCATAGAGTTGCGCGGCTTCCAGTTCGCGCGGGGCGCGCGCCGCATCCAGCGCCTCATCGGGCGTGAGGCCGTCGCTTTTCAGGCGCGACAGCAGCGAACGCAACTGGAACAGCTTGTCGGATTTCACCGCCGCGCCCGCCAATTCCTTCACCAGTCCGGCGCTGTCGTCGGCGTCCAGTACCGAAAAACCACGCCGCAGGCCGGCGCGTGCGTGTTCGATCTGCAGGAACTTCAGCCCCAGCGCGTGGAAGGTGCACACGCTCAAGCCTTCGGCGTCGTCGCCCTTGAGGCGTTTCGCCACGCGCTCGCGCATCTCGCGCGCGGCCTTGTTGGTGAAGGTGATCGCGGCGATCTT
>JAZKBD010000045.1:40563-41955 GCA_040388785.1 Pseudomonadota bacterium | reverse complement strand
CGCGCTCGCGCATCTCGCGCGCGGCCTTGTTGGTGAAGGTGATCGCGGCGATCTTTCCGGCCGGCACCAGGCCGCGTTCGATCAGGTGCGCGATTTTTTCGGTGATCACGCGCGTCTTGCCCGAGCCCGCGCCGGCCAGCACCAGCAGGGGGCCATCGACGTGTTCGACGGCGGCGCGGTGTTGGGGATTGAGCATTGCGGGAACGAAAGCGCGAAGACGGCCGACGATGTTACCGTGTCGACTTTCGATTCCCGAAGGACACCGCATGGCCGAGTCCGACTGGTCGCGCCCGCATTGGACGCGCGATGAAGCGAAGGCGATGTTGCTGTATTTCGTGTTCGGCGAGTTCGCGGCCGAACCGCAGCTCGACCTTTCCGCGCATGGCAGCCATGGCTTGCCGCAGGAGGTCGAGATGCGGCGCATCCCGAAAGCCGCGCTGGCGCATTGGCAAGGGCATCCGCTGCGCGGCGCGCTGGGCGAGATTCTGCGCGAAGGCAATCCCGCGGCGTTCGACGCCGCGCGCAAGGCACCGGAATGCCTGATGCTGCGCGGCGAATTGCCCGATGCCGATTCGCTCGCATATTTGCGCGACACGCTGGGCGTGGTCGCCGCGTTGCTGGAGGCCGGCGGCGTCGCGGTGGTCGATCCGCAGATACTGGAGATGTTCAGCGCGGACGCGTGGCGTGCACGTTACGCCGGCGAGGAAACATCGGCCGCGCGCAACCACGTGCTGGTGCTGCGCCAGGACGACACGGCGGGCAGCGCGTGGATCAAGACCCGCGGCATGCGCAAGTTCGCGCGTCCCGACATCAGCATTCGTCGCGTGCCGCAATCCGAAACGCAGCGTGCGGGCGCGATCGCCGCGCGGCTGGTCGATCTGCAGGCGCGCGGCATGCGCTTCGGTGAAGGTTCGAGCGTGGACGTCGAGGGGCTGCCCGATGGCCTGACGATCACGCGCGGCGGTTCGCTGGATGATCCGGAGTTCAACAACACGCACCTGGAGATGAGCTGGCCCGGGTCCTGACGCGACGCGCGCGCGCCGTTCGCGTAACCTTTGCCGCATGCGCATTTCGTCCTCCATCGACATTCCCGAATCGGAATTGACCGAGCGCTTCTTGCGCGCCGACGGTCCCGGCGGGCAGCACGTCAATCGCACCGAAAGCGCGGTGGAATTGCGCTTCGACGTCGCGCATTCGCCGTCGTTGCCGGATGCGGTGCGCGCGCGCGTGTTGGCGCGGCACGATCGGCGGCTGACCGACGAGGGCGTACTGGTGATCCAGGCGCGGCGCTTCCGCGACCAGGCGCGCAACCGCGACGACGTGCGCGCACGTTTGATTGAAATCATCCGCGCAGTGCTGGTGCCGCCAAAAAAACGCGTCGCGACCAAGCCG
>JAZKBD010000045.1:39585-40553 GCA_040388785.1 Pseudomonadota bacterium | reverse complement strand
GCAATCCCATCGACGGCAAGGGTGACTTGCTGACGAAGGAACGCCGCCTCGCCGGCAAGAAGCAGCGCGGCACGGTGAAGCGCAACCGCGGCCGTCCGGGGAGCGAGGATTGAACGCCGCTGCGCGCGGCCCCGCCTTGCCGGTCAGCCTGCCGCCCGCGATGCCGCAATTCCCCGATCGCGCTTGGCGTCATGCTTTCCGCGCGTGGGTGAAGGCGAGCGGCTGGCGTCTCGAAGGCGAGTTGCCGGACGTGCCGAAACTGGTGCTGATCGTCGCGCCGCATTCGTCATGGTGGGACGGCATCTTCGGCTTGCTGTTCAAGGTGGCGCTGGGCGTGGACATCAGCTTCATGGCCAAGCGCGAACTGTTCCGTTGGCCGCTTGGCGGGTTGTTGCGCAAGCTGGGCGGCGTGCCGATCGAGCGCACCGCCGCGACCGATGTCGTGGGCCAGATGGTGGCGCGCTTCCACGCCAGCGAACGCCTGTGGCTGGGCATTGAACCCGAGGGCACGCGCAAGGCCGTCAGCCGATGGAAATCGGGCTTCTGGCACATCGCGCGCCGGGCCGGCGTGCCGGTCCTGCCGGGATATTTCGACTATCCGCGCAAGGTGATCGGACTCGGCCCGCTGTTTCATCCCACCGAAGACAAGGACGCCGACATCGCCGCGCTGCGCGCGTTCTACGCGCCCTTCCGGGGCAAACACCGCGGGGTTTGAGCCCGCGGTGCTCGCTGGTTATTTCCGTTCAGTGCCGTCAAGGCCGGTCGGACCACCCACGGCCCGCGCGTCGTTGTTTTGCAGATACTGCTGCACGACGGTGGCGATGCGCGCCAGCATGCCGTTGTCGGTCCCGCCGATGCTCCACGCGCCGCCGTAGGCCGCCGCACGCTGGTAGAACTCGGGATCGGCAATGACCCGGCCGGTTTGCGCATCGGTGAATTTCACCCGCATCAGCACCGCGGAACTGCCG
>JAZKBD010000045.1:32337-39575 GCA_040388785.1 Pseudomonadota bacterium | reverse complement strand
AACTGCCGGCCAGCGCGCCCGCGAAGAATCGCGCGCCGCCGCTGACGAACTTCAACTGCACGATGGTCGGTTCGATGTTCAGCACGCGCCCGCTCTGGTTGCGGTTTTCCCAACCGGCCAACGTTCCGCCCACGCGCTGCTGCATGTAAGTCGAAATCTTGTCCACCGCCGCCGTTTCGTGCGCGGCCTCGCTGGATACCTTCATTGGCGCCAGCATGTAGTGCTGGAATTGCGAGAACGGTTCGGCGGGCGGTGGATTGCCGGCGACGTCCGGGCGAATGTTCGTGACGCACGCGCAGCAGAGCAGTGCCAGCGCGACTGGCAGCAGCAAGCGGATCTTCATGGATGTCCCCCGTGAGTGAGCACGGGTTCAAGCAGAATCCGTGCCATAATCGTTCACTTGGGTCGCCCTGCGGGCTGCTTGCCGCTGGGTTATGATCGGGGCGGAAAACTTGGGGGGTGGCTGTGTCCAGCGTTCTGTCGAACAAGAATGTTGCCGGCCCCGCCGCGCCGGATACGCCCGTGATGGGCCGGCTGCCGCGGCGGTTGTCCGAACGCGAGATGGCGTTGTTCACCGGCGTGGGCCAGCGGCTGGAACTCGGGCCGGGCCGCGCGGTGTTCCGGCGCGGCGAATTCGGCCGCAGCATGTTCGTGATCGCGTCCGGGCGCGTGCTGCTGGAATTCGCGGGCGACCTGCCCGACAAGCTGATCGGCCCCGACGAATATTTCGGCGAGCTGGCGCTGTTCGTGGGCAACCACGCGCGCTCCGGCAGCGCGCTCGCTTCCGAACCGTGCGTCGTCTACGTGATCGAGCCCGACACGTTCGAAGCGCTGATGCGCAGCGAGCCGCTGCAGATGGCGCAGTTCATGCTGCGCTCGTTCACCTATCTTGTGGCCAGCGAGCAGCAGTTGATCGCGAACTACAAGCGCCGCAACGAAGATCTGATGCAGACGCTCGATTCGCTGCGCCAGACCCGCGACCAGTTGCAGCTCGCGCGGCGCCAGGTCTGCACCGACGACCTCACCGACCTGTGCAACCGGCGCGGCCTGTACCAGTTCCTCGAAAACACCGTGGAAGTGCGCGACCGCAACCGCCAGTTCGGGCTGCTGCTGATCGACATCGACCACTTCAAGCAGATCAACGACCAGAACGGCCATCTCGTCGGCGACGAGGTGCTGCGTGCGATCGCCACCGAGATCCAGGATTCCGCCGGCGCCACCGACCTGCCGTGCCGGCTGGGCGGCGACGAGTTTGCCTTGTTGACGCAAGTGGCCAACCAACGTGAGCTGACCGAGCGCGCGCTGCGCATCACCGAGGGCGTGCGCCAGTTGCGCTTCCCGAAGCACGCGCCGGACCTCACCGTATCGGTCAGCGTCGGCGGCGGGCTGTGCCGCGACGAAGACGAATGGTCCGTGTGGTACAGCGAGGCCGACTGCGCGCTGTACCACGTGAAAGGCTCGGGCGGCGACGGCGCGCACGTAATGAGTTGATTTTTTCCGGGACGAATGGTGAAACCCGTTCGTCCTGAGCGTAGGCTCCGGCTCTGATCCGAGCCGGGACCAAAGTCGAAGGATAAAAACTTCGACTCCGTTCGCTGCGCTTACTACGCTCGGCGCGAACGAAGGAGCTCGCATGACCGCCGAAGTCCATCAGCTCGAAACCGCCCCCGGCCCCGGCCGCATGGCCACGCCGCAATTGCGCACGCTGGTGGTGTGCGACATCGCCGATTCCACTGCGCTGGTCGAGCGCATGGGCGACCAGAACGCGGCCAACATCATCCGCAAGCACGACCGTCTGGCGCGCGCGCTGGTGGAACAGCACCGCGGCCGCGAGATCGACAAGACCGACGGCTTCCTCTTGATGTTCGAACGTCCCATCCAGGCCGCCGCCTTTGCGCTGGATTACCAGCGCGGCCTGAAACACATGTCAGCGGCCGAAGGCGTGGTGGTGCGCGCGCGCGTCGGCATCCACATGGGCGACGTGGTGATCTGGGAAAACGCATCCGACGACGTGTCGCGGGGCGCCAAGCCGATCGAGGTGGAAGGACTGGTAAAACCGGTGGCTGCGCGGCTCGCGCAACTGGCGAAACCGCAGCAGATATTGGTGTCGTCGGCCGCCGCCGGCATCGCGCACCGCGCCGAGGGCGAACTGGGCGCGAAGGCCGCCGGGCGCGTGCACTGGAAAACCCACGGCCGCTACCGCTTCAAGGGACTGCCCGACGCCATCGAAGTGGTGGAAGTGGGCGAGGACGAAGTCGCGCCGCTGCACGCGCCGAAATCCGGCCGCACTGCCAAGCGCATCCTGCCGTGGTGGCGGCGTCCCATGACGCTGGTGGCCGAAGCCGCGATGCTGCTGATCGCCATCGGCGTCACCGCTTGGTTCGTGCTGCAAAGCCCGCCCACGCTGGCGTTCGCCGCGCGCGACTGGGTGGTGGTCGGCAACCTGCACAACCTCACCGGCGACAAGCTGTACGACCAGTCGGTCGATTCCGCGCTGCGCATCAGCCTGGAGCAGTCACAGTACGTCAACGTGCTGCCGGACCTGTCGGTGCAGCAGACGCTGCAACGCATGACGCTGGACCCCGACAAGACCGAGGTCAATCGCACGATCGGCGCACAGATCGCGCTGCGCGAAGGCGCGCGCGCCTTGATCCTGCCCACTGTCGCGGACGTCGGCGGGCGCATGCGCGTCACCGCGGAAGTGATCGACCCCAACACCCAGGCCACGGTGTACTCGGTGTCCGCCGATGGCATCGGTGCGCAATCCGTGCTGCCCTCGCTGGACAGCGTCAGCAAGCAGTTGCGCGGCAAGCTGGGCGAAGCGCTGGCGATGGTGTCCAAACAATCGCAACCGCTGGCGCAGGTGGCGACGCCGGATTTGAATGCGTTGAAGGCGTATTCGCTGGGGGAGCGGGCTTACAACAACGCCGATCAGAGAAGTGCCGAAGCATTTTACACGGAGGCGTTGCGAATCGACCCCCATTTTGCGTTGGCGCATATCGGCCTTGCCAAGATCTTTGAAGGTGAAGATCAGCCGGCCAAAGCTCTGGCAGAAGTCCGAGCGGCCCAAATCGACCATGCGCGCCTGTCCGCACGCGACGTGTTGTACGTGGACGCATGGGTCGCAAGTTACATGGCCCCACGACAGTCCTTGGAGAAATGGAAACTGCTTGCCTCCGTGTATCCTGACTTTTCCGCTGGCGTCAGCAACTACGCTTACTTCCTCTCGCAGTTTGCCAATGACTTCAATTCAGCGATCCCGTATCTCAAGCAAGCGGCGTCGCCCAAGAATCCCCATCGCGCCGCCAGCGAATACTTGCTCGGCGCAATGTATGTCGAGGCCGGGCGGTATGCCGACGCGTTGCGTGCCTTTTCGAAATCCATGGCCGATGGCGCCCACTATCAAAACTCGCTGTACGCCAGCGTCTATGCGGCGCAAAGACATTTCAAGGATGCAGCCGACATCATTGAACGCGGCAAGTCTTCGGGTTCTCCAGAGACAGATGTCATTGACTCAGGCATTCGGATCGCAATGATTTTGGACCAAGGCGAATGGCAGCATGCCGATGAGATGCTGAAGGCCACGCAGGCAAAAGCCGCCTCGTTCGGCCCTCGCGTTGCTGGGCGTTACGAAGCAATGGCGCTCAGCCTGCATGCACTGGATGGAACGCCTGCCAACACGCAGGTCTCGGCGCTCACCGGTTATCTCGCCCGCGAGGAAAAGGCGCTCGCAAGCGCCGTTCCAACCGACCGTGCCGAATTGAAATTCCAGATCGTGCTGGCGGCTTATCTTGCTGCACATGCCGGCGATACCAAACTCGCCGAGCATGCGCTCGCAATAGGCAGTCCCCAATCAGATACGGACATGCCGGTGCTGGATAACCTGCGCAGTGTAGCCAAGGCCGAAATAGAACGCGCGTCCGGCGAACCGCAGGAAGCGCTTGCAACCTTGAAGCCGCTGGTGAACGGCAGCGAGTTGTACATCACGCACGTCGCCCTGACGGACGCTTATGCCGACGCTCACGACAACGCTGGCGCGTTAACCGAAACCCACTGGTTGTCATCTCATCGCGGGCGGGCCTATGTGGAAAGCAACATGCTCTTCACCCTCGTGCCGTTCAACGTCGCCGAATCGAATTTGGTTTTGTTGCGCAGTGCAGAACTATCCGATTCCTTGGGTGATAAAACTGCTGCCCAACAAGCCTTGATTGAGCTCGAAAGTGCTTGGCCGATCGAGACGAAGCAGCCTTGGCTTTCTGCTCGAATCCGGAAATTCCGGTCGAATTGACAAATTTCGGATCGGCGAAGCTTGCTTAGCCCAAATCAAGTTTGACCTGAGGAGGGGTCATCATGAGGTATTCATCGGCTGCGGCGTTGGCCAATTCGGCATGTGCCTTGGCATGGTGCTCTTTGCTGGCCAACCTCGTGGGTGCGAGGCACGACGCTCTGAGATTCACGATCGTCTCGTGCGGTACGCCCACCTCGGCCAGCGCGGCGGCGGGCTTCTGTTCGTAACGGCTGCGGAAGCCGTCGTCAGTGGCGAGCTTGTGCAACAGCGCAAGCGAATGCTCGCGCGACAACTTCGAATCGGCCATGGTGGTTCCCCGGGACGTTGGCAGTGGATGGCACAATGCAGGAATCGCGCCATCCATGGCGGCGCAAGTAGAAGCGAGAACCGGGGCACATGCAAGTACGCCGTTGCGCGATGGTGCTGGTCGAACCGCGCGAATCCATCGATTTCGATTTTGCCGAACTCGCGCTGGGCGAAACCGGCGTGCGCGAACGGCTCGGCTGGCTGGCGCTGGCCGCGCATCGCGACGAGGAGATTCCGCTGGACGCGGCCGAAGTCACCGCGCTGGGCGCGCTGTCACCGGGCCACTGGCAATCGCTGGATGAACTGTCGCGGCGGCATCCGCGCGCGGTGCTCGAAGCGCTGCTGGCGAAGGGCTTGCTGATCGCACAGGAACCGGCGGACGAATCGTCGCGCCGGTTCGCGCAGGCCGACGATGCCGCGCGTGCAGTGCATTGGCGCGGACTTTCGGCCATCGCGCATCGGCACACGCGTTGGCGCGACGTGGATACCGAAGAAGCCGAACGGCTTTTCTCCGAAGCCAGTTCGCAGACTTTCCTGGAACGCTTGGGTCCGGCGTTGCCGGTGGTGCCGGAACGCTCGCTGGCATCATCGCGCGTATCGTTGGAAAAGCCGCCGCCGTCGCCGCTGGATGCATTGATGGATCGGCGCGTCACCTGCCGCAATTACGATCCGGCGCCGTTGCCGTTCGATGCGTTTTCCGCGGTGCTGTATCGCGCGTTCGGTGCGCGCGCGGTCAGCGATTACGCGCCCGGCGTGCAGTTGCTGAAGAAGGGTGTGCCGTCGGCGGGCGGCCTGCACGCGACCGAGGCGTATCTGCTGGTGCAGCGTGTCGAGGGCGTGTCGGCGGGGTTGTATCACTATCATCCGGTCGCGCACGCGTTGGAACCGTTGCGCGAACTGGATGCGGAAACCGCCGCGTCGCTGGCGCGCCGTTTCGTCGCCGCGCAAGCGTACTACGCCGGGGCGCCGCTGCAGATCGCGCTGGTGTCGCGCTTCGAGCGCAATTTCTGGAAATACCGCAACCACGCCAAGGCCTACCGCGCGGTGATCCTGGATGCCGGGCACCTGTCGCAAGCCATGTATCTCGCCGCGACCGAAGCGAGCCTCGGCGCGTTCATCACCGCCGCGATCAACGAAGTCGAAATCGAGCAGGCGTTCGGGCTGGAGCCGATGACCGAAGGCCCGCTATGCGTGTGCGGCTTCGGTGCACGCGCTAAAGAGCGCGTAACCGTGGAGTTCGATCCTGCACACAAGGTGTGGACCGAGGCTTGATTTGCTTCCGTCGCCATTCCGGCGAAAGCAGTTGGCAGCGCGCCTTTCCGCAAGTTGTCATACCAATATGCCCGCGAGGATGGTGCTGTCCGATCAGGTCTTCTGCTTCCGTCGGCGCGTCTTTTGCCGGCCATCGCTGCCAGACTTGCGTCGGCCGGTACACTTCCGCATCCATGTCCACATTCCTGCCCGCCCGATCGAGATTGCTGCGCGCGCTTGCCGTGACGGTGTCGTGTGCGGCGCTGGGCGCGTGCGTCAGCGTCGAAGTGCCGAAGTTGCCGTCGAGCGATTTGCCGGCGCAGTGGCGCAATGCCTCGCCGCAACTGGGCGCGAAGCCGGACCTGACGGGTTGGTGGAAGCATTTCAATGATCCGCAATTGAACGCGCTGGTCGAGCAGGCCTTGCAAGACAACCTCGACGTCGCGCAGGCGGTGTGGAAGCTACGTGCGGCGCGCGCGCTGGAAGATGCGTCCGGCGCCACCTTCCTTCCCCATCTGGGCTTCAATACCATCGAGCAACCCAACCCCCAGAACACCGCGAGTTACTTTCAGGCGGGATTCGATGCGACCTGGGAGTTTGGCCTGTTTGGCCGCAGTGGCGCTACCGGCCATCTTGCGCAAGCCAACACCGGCGAAGCGCAGGCGGCGTTGCAATCCGCGCGGGTGTCGCTGGTCGCCGAAGTGGTGCGCGAATACCTGCAGTTGCGCGCGGCGCAACGCAGCGAGGCGTTGCTCGACCTGGCCGCGCAGGCGGCGCAGAAGAAAGTCGCGTTGCTGCGTGTGCAGGAACGACTGCAACTGGCATCGACGCTGGAAGTGGAACAAGGCGCGGCGGCCGCGGCGAAAGCGGAAGCGCAGGCGGCCGATCCGCGCGCGGCGATCGTGCAGCACGCGCAGGCGCTCGCGTTGTTGCTGGGCAGGAGCGAACCCGAGCCCGCATGGCTGGCTCCGCGACCGTTGCCGGTACTGGCTGATGGCAACGTCGATTCGGTACCGGCCGATCTGCTGCGCACGCGGCCGGAAATCCGCTACGCCGAAACCCAGGTGCTGAAAGCCGCGGGCGAACTCGGCATTGCCAAGGCCGACATGTATCCGCGCCTCGCGCTGGGGAGCTCGCTGACCTTCGCGGCGCTGGTCAAGGGGCGTACCCGATTGGGCGATGTCAACAATACCTTCGCGATCGGTCCGATCATCAACATCCCGCTGTTCGACTGGGGCCAGCGCCGCGCGGTGCGCGATGCGCGCGAAGACGAGTTGCACGCCGCGGTGCTGGCCTATCGGCAGGCGGTGCTGCAGGGCGCGGCGGAAGTCGAAACCGACCTCGCGGCGCTGCATGCTTCGGGCGAGCGCGTGCAGGGCGCGAATGCCGCGGC
>JAZKBD010000045.1:31706-32327 GCA_040388785.1 Pseudomonadota bacterium | reverse complement strand
GGCGACCGCTTCGCAAAACGGTTTGTCCTTGAGCGAAAAATTGCAGGGCCTGGGCCAGGCCGATGGCCTGCAACGAGCCGACGCGCAGCTCGCGCTCACCGAATCCGAATTCGATCGCGAGCAGGCGCGGCTGGCGCACGGGCTCGCATATGTCGCGCTGTACAAGGCGCTGGGCGGCGCGCCGCTGCCGGCGAACGATGCGGCGGCGGACGCGGCGACGAAGCCATGATCCCGAAGATATCCGTTCGCCCTGAGCGTAGGCCCGAAGGGCCGAAGTCGAAGGGTGCACTTCGACTCCGCTCGCAGCGCGAGCTACGCTCAGTGCGAACGGAAGTTGGAGAAAGTGCACGCGCCGGGAAGCGGAAGCCATGATCCCGCTCGCGCGCAAGACGCTGATCCACGAATGGCGGCGCTTCCTGCCGGCGATGCTGGCGGTGGCGTTCTCGGGCTTGCTGTTGCTGATGCAGGCCGCGTTGGTGTTCGGCATCTTCGGTTCGGCGGCGACGTACATCACCGCCTCCGACGCCGATTTGTGGGTGGGCTATCCCGGCACGCAGAGCATCGAACTGGGCCGGCCGATCGGACCGGCCGCGCGCACCGCGCTGCTGATGGACCCCGGCA
>JAZKBD010000045.1:30765-31696 GCA_040388785.1 Pseudomonadota bacterium | reverse complement strand
CTGCTCGCCAACGGCGCGGCATTTCTTGGCGTCCTTTTTGGACAGACCGCTGACAAGAAACTTCGAACGCTGATGATCGTGGCCATCGTCGTCCTGCTGGCGGCGTTGATGGTGTCCGGGTCGCGCACCGCGCTGCTGATGGACCCCGGCATCGCGCGGGTCGAGCCGTTCGCGTGGGTGGATGGCGACTGGCGCGGTCCGGCCGGTACCGGCGGCGTGTCGGTGTTCGTGTCTGGCATCAGCACCGCGGCCGACGGCATGATTTTCTCCGACGTGCTGACGGCCGCGCAGCGCGCCTCGCTGGAGGAGCCGTTCGCGGTGATCGTTGATCGTGCCGACCTCGACAAGCTCGGCGTGCCGATCGGTGGGCAGGCCTTGATCAACGGCGACCTGGTGCGTATCGTCGGCGTCGCCAATGGCATCCGCGCGCTGGGCGGCGTCAACGTGGTCGCTTCGCTGGATACCGCGCGCGCGCTGGACAACGACACCGGCGGCACCGAGGTCGCGTATTACGTCGCGAAGCTGAAACCCGGCGCGGACGCCGACGCGGTCGCCGCGCGCATCGACGGATCGGCGCGGGGCTATGCGGCGTGGACCGCATCGAGTTTCGCGCGGCGCGCGGTGTTCTACTGGATGTTCCAGACCGGTGCGGGGTTGGGCGTGATCTTCCTCGCGATCGTGGTGTTCATCGTCGGCGCGATCATCACCAGCCAGACCTTGATGGGCGCGATCGCAGGTTCGGTGCGCGAGTACGCGACGCTGCACGCGCTGGGCGTCAGCCTCGGATCGTTGCGCCGCGTGGTGCTGGAGCAGGCCGCGTGGATCGGCGTGTGCGGCCTGGTCGCGGGCGTGCTGCTGAGCCTGGGCTTGATCGGCTTGGCGAAGTTGCAGGACGTGCCGGTGGAACTGAACCTGCCGGCATGGGTCGCGT
>JAZKBD010000045.1:18098-30755 GCA_040388785.1 Pseudomonadota bacterium | reverse complement strand
GTGCGCGGCGTTGGTGATGGGCATCGCGCTGGTCTCGGGCGTGGCCGCGGTGCGCGCGTTGCGCAGCGCCGATCCGGCGTTGCTGCTGCGGTGAGCGCGCTGGTCGCCAGGGATTTGTGCATGGGCTACACCAGCGGCAAGCTGCGCACGGAAATCCTGCGCGGCCTGTCGCTGTCCGTCGATGCGGGACAGTTGACGCTGATCGCGGGGCCGTCCGGTTGCGGCAAGAGCACGCTGCTGTCGATCCTGTCCGGGTTGCAGCGGCCGGATGCGGGCAGCGTGATCGCGCTGAGCGAAGATCTGTTCCGCGGCGACCGCCACGCGCGCGACCGCTTCCGCTTGCAGCACACCGGCTTCGTGTTCCAGGGCTTCAATCTTTTTCCCGCACTGACCGCGCTGGAACAGGTGATGCTGCCGCTGGGTTACATGGGCGTGGATGACCGCGCGGCGGAAGCGCGCGGGCGCGCGGCGCTCGACGAAGTGGGCTTGTCCGATCGCATGCACCTGCTGCCAGCGGAACTTTCCGGTGGCGAGAAGCAGCGCGTCGCGATCGCGCGCGCGCTGGTCAAGCAACCCGAACTCTTTTTCGCCGACGAACCCACCAGTGCGCTGGATGCCGCCAACGGCCAGACCGTGATCGACACCTTGCGCCGCATCGCGCACGAACACGACACCACCGTGCTGTGCGTCAGCCACGATCCGCGCCTGGTCACGCACGCCGATCGCGTGCTGCAAATGGAAGACGGCGCGATACTTGGCGACCGGCGGATTCCGCATGAGAGCCGAGCAGGACATGTCGAAGAACAACATTTCTGATGATTCCGCTCCCTTGAGTCAAGGGGGCGACCAAACCATTGCAATGCAATGGTTTGGTGGGGATTGTGGGGAAATGAATCTCATGTTTGGCAGACGCGGTTTCACAATCACGCCTGACGTTTTCGGGAGGAATGCATCGTGAAATCCATTCGCTGCGCCGGCATCCTGCTCGCCGCATTGACCCTGGCGCTCGCTGCGTGTTCGTCGTCGCAAGGCGATTCCACCGCCGCGGCCACGCAGTCGCAATGGCTGGCGGTGGCGCGCGGCAAGGTGGCCGTCGAAGGCGGCATGGTGCTGGTCGCCGCGCGCACCGATGGCGTGGTCGAAGCGGTGGCGGTGAAACAGGGCGACGCAGTGCAGGCACACCAGGTGCTGGCGACGCTCGATCCGCGCGCGGCGAAGATCGCGCAGGCGACGGCGCAGGCCGGCGTCGCGCAGGCCAGGGCGCAACTCGCCGAATTGCAGGTGTCGCTGCAGCAGGCCGAGCAGCGCGCGCCGCGCATCGTCGCCGCCGCCAAGGCCGGCGCTGCGACCGGCGAAGCCGCCGAACAGGCGCGCGATGCCGTCGCCGGGCTGAAGGCAAGGCAGGCGGCCGCGCAGGCCGAACTGGATGCCGCGCAACAGAAACTCGCCGCGGCCAGACTCGACCTCGATGCCACCACCTTGCGCGCACCGGTCGCGGCCAGCGTGGTCGCGCGCCATGTCGCGGTCGGGCAATCGGTATCCGCATCATCGGGCCAGCCGCTGTTCGAGTTGTTGCCCGATCGTCCGCACATCGTGCAGGCGCAGATCGACGCGGACGCGGCCGGCGCGATCCATGCCGGCATGCACGCCGAAGTGGTGCGCGATTCGGGCGCGGGGCCGGTGTACGACGCCACGGTGACGTGGGTCGGACAGGTGCTGCAGCCGGCGGGGCTGACCCAGGATCCGCTGGAACGCGCGCTCGCCAACGACGTCGATTGCACGCTGCAACTGGCGGCCCCGAAGCAGGGCGAGGCGCCGCTGCGGATCGGGCAGCGCGTGCTCGTCCGCTTTCCGAAGCCGCGTCCATAGCGGCTGTTGTGAAAAGTCAGGCCATGGATGGCCGAGGTGGATCTCAGAGTGCGGGAAGACTGAATAACTCCGTACGCCTGTGGTGCAGCGATCAGGGATGATCGCAAATGTAAGCCTTTCGAAAGTCTGAAGAGCTAGAATTGGCACCACTTTGCGGCATGCCGCTTCCGGAATTCCCCTCGTGACCCAATGGAACATCCTGTGCGACTTCGACGGCACCATCGCCGTCGAGGACGTCACCGACTCGCTGCTCGATCGTTTCGCGCCGCCGGAATGGCAGGTGCTCGAGCGCAACTGGCGCGCCGGCAAGATCGGCTCGGCCGAATGCATGGCCGGCCAGGTCGCCTTGCTGGATGCCACGCGCGACGAGATCGACGAGCACCTCGCGACGCTGCGCATCGATCCGGCGTTTCCGCAATTCGTGGAATCGGCGTTGGCCGCGGGCGCGACGTTGCGGGTGGTCAGCGACGGCATCGATTACGCGATCCGCGCGATCCTCTCGCGTTATCAGCTCGACGACCTGCCGATCCTCGCCAACCGGCTGGTGCAGGCCGGTCGGCGCAAGTGGAAACTTGAAACGCCGTTCTCCGATCCGCACTGCCGCATCGGCAGCGGCCATTGCAAGTGCGCCAGTGCGGTGCGCGAGCACAACCGGCATCACCGCGTGCTGTTGATCGGCGATGGCGCATCGGATTTCTGCGCCGCGGGCGAAGCCGATTACGTATTCGCCAAGCACCGTTTGATCGAGCATTGCCGTCACGCCGCGATTCCGCACACCTCGATCGTCGGCTTCGCCGACGCGATCGGGCTGTTGCCGGCGTTGCTGGCCGGTAAGCTGTACACGCCGAGGCGCGTGCTGGCGCCGGCGTCCGTCCTCTGATCCAGGCAGGTCAACCATGAATTCCGCCAACGCCGCGGCTTCGGCCGCCGCCGCCCAGCTTGCCGACGGTCTCGACACCGCGGACAGCGGCAAGCTGTTCGAGATCGCCTGCCGTTCCATTCCCGGCGGTGTCAACAGCACCGCGCGCGCGACATGGTCGGGCTGGCTGCCGTATCCGCTGTTCGTGCAAAGCGGCAGCGGTTCGCGGCTCACCGACGTCGACGGCAACGAATACATTGATTACCTGCTCGGCCTGGGGCCGATGCTGCTCGGGCACCGGCCGCCGCGCGTCACGCAGGCGGTCGTCGATTTCATCCAGCAGCGCGGCACGGTGTTCGCGCTGCCGACCGCCGACGAAGCGAAGCTGGCCGACAAGATCATCGCGGCGGTGCCGAGCGTCGAACAGGTGCGCCTGTGCAACACCGGTACCGAGGCGGTGCTGTACGCGACGCGGCTCGCGCGCGCTTTCACGAAACGGCCGAAGCTGATCCGCTTCGAAGGCATGTACCACGGCTTCTCCGACCAGGTGTACTGGAGCAAGCATCCGGACATCGCCAAGGCCGGTCCCGACGCGCATCCGCAGCCGGTGCCGCAAGGTCCGGGCCTGCCGCACGGGCTGGACGAAAACCTGATCATCCTGCCGTGGAACGACGCCGATGCGCTGGAAGACGCGATCAGGCGCGAAGGCGACCAGATCGCTGCAGTCATCACCGAACCCGTGATGTGCAACACCGGTTGCATCCTGCCGCGGCCCGGTTATCTCGAAGCCATGCGCGAGCTCACCGCGCGCCACGGCATCGTGCTGCTGTTCGATGAAGTCATCACCGGTTTCCGGCTGGGCCTCGGCGGCGCGCAGGCGCGCCTCGGCGTCACGCCGGATTTGTCGGTGTTCGCCAAGGGCCTGGGCGGCGGCTTCCCCGTCGCGGCCTGCGGCGGACGCGCCGACATCATGGCGCTGGTCGCGAACGGCAAGGTTTCGATGGCCGGCACCTACGCCGCCAATGGCATCGCCATCGCGGCGGCCAACGCGGCACTGGACGAACTGGCGACGCCGGGCCTGTTCGCGAAGCTGGACGCGCTTTCCGACGAGCTGCGCGCCGGTCTCGGCAAGATTCTAAGCGATGCCGGTTTGCCGGCGTACGTCGTGGGCGTCGGGCCGCTGATGCAGGTGTGGTTCGCGAAGGAACCGATCCACAACTATCGTGACGCCGAACGCCACGCCGACCAGAAAGTGTTCGACCGCTGGTGGCGCGGCATGTTGGCGCGCGGCGTGCTGTTCCACCCCGGTGCGTACGAAAACCTGTTCGTGTCGACCGCGCACACGCGCGAAGACATCGCGCAGACGCTGACAGCGGCGCAAGAGGTCGCGGCGGAGCTGGCGCGCGGCGCCTGAGCGCCGCCCGCGATTCACGGTTTGGTTGGCGCCATCCAGCTTGCGGGCAAGGGCAGGTGCACGAACCGGCCCGCCGCCACCACGTGATGCCATCCGTTTCGCAGCGACGACGAACGCGGTGTCGCATCGCGAATGGACGGCTGCGCGCGTGCGCTGCAAGCCGCGAGGTTGGCCGGCTGAAAGCCGCTCGTGATCCGGAATGTCGGCAGTTTCATCGTGATCCCCCTGATTTGTGAAAAGCCCGCCCCTCTGCAACGTGTGGTGGCGGGCGGCGGTTGACACGCGGCCGCGAAATGCGCGCCAGCGCATAAGCGCATAGCGTCCCGTCCTTTCACCGCGGCCGCATCGCGAGCGTAACGTGCGTGCTCCGTCGCCGCACGCCATTTCGCCATGCCCGCCACCGCGCCCCTGCCGCGTCTGCCCTTGCCGAAGGATCGGCTGCAGCAGCTTGAACGGCTGGCGCAGGATCTGGATTCCGCCAGCCTGTGGTGGTTGTCGGGTTATGCCGCGGGACTGGCGGGCAAGGCGGTCGCCGCGCCGGATGGCTTCGAAGCGCGTGCGGCGGCGGAACCGGCGAGCGAAGAACGTCTGAGCATCGTGTACGGCAGCCAGACCGGCAATGCGAAACGCGTGGCCGCGCAGTTGGCGCAGCAAGCCGAAACCGCGGGGCTGTCGGTGCGTTGCGTGCGTGCCGATGCATACCCGCTGCGCGAGCTGGCTGCGGAGCGGTTGCTGTACGTCGTGATCAGCACGCAGGGCGATGGCGAGCCGCCGGACGATGCGCGCGGCTTCCTCGATTTCATTGCCGGGCGGCGTGCGCCGAAACTCGGCGCGTTGTCGTTTGCGGTGCTGGGTCTCGGCGATTCCAGTTATCTGCAATTCTGCGTGACCGGACGCAAGCTCGATGCACGGCTGGCCGAGCTCGGTGCGAAGCGCCTGCTCGATTTCGCGGAGGCCGATGTCGATATCGACACGGTCGCCGGACCGTGGACGCAAAGCGCGCTCCTCCGCGCGCGCGAACGGCTGGAAGCGCCGGCGCCGGCGAACAACGTCACGCCGCTGCGCCCGCATGTCGAAGCCGGCGCGTGGTCGGCCACGCGGCCGTTCAAGGCCGAAGTGCTGGCGAACCAGCGCATCACCGCGGACGGCAGCAGCAAGGACGTGCGCCATCTCGAAATCGATCTCTCGGGCGCAGGGTTCGACCACGAACCCGGCGACGCGCTGGGCGTCGTGCCGCGCAATCCCGGGCCGCTGGTCGACGCCGTGCTGCATGCGCTGCACCTGGATGGAGAGGCCGCCGTCACGCACGCCGATGCGACGCATCCGCTGCGCGAATGGTTGACGTCGAAACGCGAGCTGACGCGCATGGGCCGTCCGTTCGTGGCCGCGTTGGCGGAACGCAGCGGCGACGAATCGTTGTGTTCGATCCTGCAACCTGGAAACATCGAAGCATTGCGTGCGCTGCTGATCAGCTACCAGCCGATCGACCTGCTGCAACGCCACGCTTCGGAATGGACCGGCGCAGCGCTGGTCGCGGCGTTGCGGCCGCTGGCGCCGCGGCTGTACTCGATCGCATCCAGCCGCGCCGCGGTCGACGACGAAGCGCATCTCACCGTCGCGCACGTCGAATATGAAACCGCGACCGGCACGCGCTGGGGCGCGGCGTCGCACTGGCTGGCGACACGCGCGGAAGGCGACGCCATCGAGGTGTACCTGGAACGCAACGAGCGCTTCCGCCTGCCCGCCGACTCCGGTCTCGACATCATCATGGTCGGTCCCGGCACCGGCATCGCGCCGTTCCGCGCCTTCGTGCAGCAGCGCGCCGCGACGGGCGCGCGCGGGCGTAACTGGCTGCTGTTCGGCAATCCGCATTTCCGCAGCGACTTTCTGTATCAAGTGGAATGGCAGGCCGCGTTGAAGGACGGCTCGCTGCATCGCCTCGATCTTGCGTTCTCGCGCGACCAGCCCGAGAAAATCCACGTGCAGCACAAACTGCGCGAACACGGCCGCGACCTGTTCGACTGGCTGGAAAACGGCGCGCACCTGTACGTGTGCGGCGCCACCACGATGGCGCGCGATGTGGAGAACGCATTGCGCGACGTGATCGTCGAACATGGTGCGCGCGACCCCGAGGCCGCCGACGCTTACCTTGCGGCACTGCGCGACGAGCGCCGCTACGCGCGGGACGTGTACTGATGACCGAACCTTCCGACCTCGAACGGATCAAGCGCGCAAGCCGCCACCTGCGCGGTACCCTGCGCGAGAGCCTTGCCGATCCGGTCACCGGCGCGTTGCGCCCGGACGACGTGCAACTGCTGAAATTCCACGGTGCGTACCAGCAGGACGACCGCGACCTGCGCGAAGCGCGACGGCTGGCGAAGCTGGAACCCGGCTATTCGTTCTTCCTGCGCCTGCGACTGCCGGGCGGCGTGATGTCGCCCACGCAGTGGCTGGCGATGGATGCGATGACGCAGCGTCATGGCGCGCGCGGCCTGCGCCTGACCACGCGCCAGACCATCCAGGTGCACGGCATCCGCAAAGTCGATTTGCGCGCGGCGGCGCAGGCGATCCACGCCTGTGGCCTCGACACCATCGCGGCCTGCGGCGACGACAACCGCAACGTGGTGGCCGCGGTGAATCCGCTGCTGTCGCGCGTGCACGCGCGGATCTTGGAACAGGCGCAGGCGTTGTCGCGGCATCTTCGCCCGCGGTCGTGCGCGTGGCACGAGACCTGGCTGGACGAACCGCCGAGCGACGGCAACGAAACCGAACCGCTGCTCGGCGATAGCTACCTGCCGCGCAAGTTCAAGATCGGCTTCGCGGTGCCGCCCGACAACGACGTCGACGTGTATTCGCAGGACGTCGGCCTCGTCGCCATCATTGAAGACGGTGAACTGGCCGGCTACGACGCGCTGGTCGGCGGCGGCATGGGCGCGACGCACGGCAACGCCAGGACCTATCCGCGGCTGGCCAACCCGATCGGCCTCATCACGCCGGATCAGGTGACCGCATTGGCCGAGGCGGCGTTGACGCTGCAGCGCGATCACGGCGACCGTTCCGATCGCGCGCACGCACGTTTCAAATACACCATCGACGATCACGGACTCGCATGGATCAAGGCCGAGATCGAGCGAAGGGCAGGCTTTGCGTTGCAGCCGTCACGCGGTTTCGCATTCACGCAACGCGGTGACCGCTTCGGCTGGCGCAAAGGCGAGGACGGCCGCTGGCACCTCGGGTTGCGCATTCCCTTCGGCCGCGTGCAGGACAAGGACGGCGTCACGCGCCAGACCGGCATGCGCGCAATCGCGGCATTGCTGGTCGAACAGGCGCCCGCCGCACAGATTCGCCTGACGCCCAACCAGAACGCGTTGGTCGCGGGCGTGCCGGCAGGACTTCGCAAACGCGTCGATGCGCTCGCGATGCAACACGATCTCGCCTTGCATCGCACCGCCACGCTGCTGGAATTGAACACCATCGCCTGCGTCGCGCTGCCGACCTGCGGCCTCGCGATGGCCGAAGCCGAACGCTGGATGCCGGCATTCGTTCCGAAGCTGCAGGCGCTGCTCGACAAGCATGGCCTGCGCGACGAACCGATCGACCTGCGCGTCAGCGGCTGCCCGAACGGATGCTCGCGGCCGTACCTCGCCGAGGTCGCGCTGATCGGCAAGGCGCCGGGCCGCTACAACCTGATGCTGGGTGGCGATCATCGCGGCCAGCGAATGAATGCGCTGTATCGCGAGAACATCATCGAACCGGAAATTCTCGCGTCGCTCGACGAACTGCTTGCACGCTTCGCGGCCAAACGTGGCGCCGGCGAACGCTTCGGCGACTTCGTCGTGCGCAGCGGAATCGTGGTGCCGCCGCAACCACGCGAGACGGCAGCATGAGTCCGCCCGATCCTGTCACCGCCGCGCAATCACCCCGGGCGTTGGCGGAACTCAACCGCTGGCTCGATACGCACGATGCCGAACAGCGCATCGAATGGGCGCTCGCCACACTTGCGGGCGAGCACGCCCTGTCGTCCAGTTTCGGCGCACAGGCCGCGGTGTCGCTGCACCTGGTGACGCGCGCACGGCCGGACATTCCGGTGATCCTGATCGACACCGGTTACCTGTTTCGGGAAACCTACCGCTTCATCGACACCTTGCGCGATCGCCTGCGGCTCAACCTGAAGGTGTTCCGTCCGGAAATCGGCACGGCATGGATGGAGGCGCGCTTCGGCAAGCTGTGGGAGCAGGGCGCCGACGGCATCGCGCGCTACAACCGCCTGCGCAAGGTCGAACCGATGCAGCGCGCGCTGGACGAACTCGGCGTACGCACCTGGATCGCCGGCATCCGCCGCAGCCAGTCGCAAACCCGGACGCACGCGGATTTCCTGGAGCTGCACGACGGCCGCTGGAAGCTGCACCCGATCGCCGACTGGCGCGATCACGACGTGTGGCGTTACCTCAACCACCACGAGCTGCCGTACCACCCGTTGTGGCACGAAGGCTACGTGTCGATCGGGGACGTGCACACCACGCGTCGCTGGGAACCGGGCATGCGCGACGAGGACACGCGTTTTTTCGGATTGCAGCGCGAATGCGGCCTGCATCAGGGAACCTCAGGATAACCTGCTGCGCTCGGCAGCTTGCGCGCCGGCGGTGCTCGCACTGCGGAGGCAGGATGCCGGAGCGAACATTCGCGCAGCGAATGGCCCGAAGGGCGAGCCGCAGGATGCGGCGAGTAATGCTCACGTATGACGTGTACGCTCCGCTTGCTGCGCTGACTCGCGACATCCCTGTCGCTCGCCCTGCGGACCGCCTGCGGCGTTCAGATCGGCAGTCCTGCCGATCTAGTCGGCGTCACCCAGCCTGCCTTCGCTCGCGACGGTTCTCCAGAGGTTCTCCGCGGCAGGCAAATAGACGTCCAAACACTTGCGAAGTCCGCGCGGCCCCGTCAAGCTGCGGGTTCACCGAAGGAGAGCCAAGCATGGCCGGCAAAACCCGGCGGCCGCGGGGTGCGACCGCAAAGCCTGCACGCACGAAAGCCGCGAGCACGCGTGAAGCGCCCGCGCCGAAACCCGACCTCGCCGCGGTGCGTGCCGAGATCGACGGCATCGACCGCCAGATCCAGACCCTGATCGCGCGCCGCGCGCACTGGGCGCACGAAGTCGGCCGCGCCAAGGGCAAGCTCGCCGCGGCGGTCGATTATTACCGTCCGGAACGCGAAGCACAGGTATTGCGCCGCGTGATCGACCGCAACGACGGTCCGCTGGCCGACGATGTGCTGGTGCGGCTGTTCCGCGAAATCATGTCGGCCTGCCTCGCGCAGCAGGAACCGTTGAAGGTCGGCTATCTCGGACCGGAAGGCACGTTCTCGCAGCAGGCGGTGTTCAAGCATTTCGGCCATTCGGCCAAGGGTTTTCCGCTGGCCAGCATCGCCGAAGTGTTCGACGAGGTCGCCGATGGTCGCGCCGATTTCGGCGTGGTGCCGGTGGAAAATTCCGGGCAGGGCACGATCCAGTCGACACTCGATTTGTTCCTCGGTTCGCCGCTGAAGATCTGCGGCGAAGTCGAACTGCACGTGCATCAATACCTGCTCTCGCGCAGCGGCCACATCGAGGACATCGAGCGCGTGTACTCGCACGGCCAGTCGCTGGCGCAATGCCGCGGCTGGTTGCGCCAGAACCTGCCGCGCGTGGAACTGGAGGCGGTATCCAGCAACGCCGAGGCCGCGCGGCGCGCGCGCAAGGCGGATGACACCGCCGCGATCGCGGGCGAAAGCGCGGCGCACGTGTACGGCTTGCAGGTGGTCGCGGGACCGATCGAGGATCGTCCCGACAACACCACACGCTTCCTGGTGCTCGGCCGCGCGCTGTTTCCGCCATCCGGCAACGATCGCACCTCGTTGCTGGTGTTCGTGCGCGACCAGCCCGGCGCGCTGTACCGCGTGCTGGAACCGCTGGCGCGGCGCGGCATCAGCATGAATCGCATCGAATCGCGCCCCGCGCATACCGGCAAGTGGCAATACGCGTTCTTCATCGACGTCGGCGGCCACGTGGAGGAGTCGCCCCTGCGCGATGCGTTGGCCGAGTTGGGCGATTTCGCCTCGCAGGTGACGATATTGGGCTCCTATCCGGTCGCGGTGGCTTGAACCCCGCACGCGTTCGCGCGGTCACAATCCTGTTGCCGTTTGGGATCGAGGTGCTGCCATGCGTCGCCTGTGCCTGTTGCTGGTCGTGTGGGTGTCGGTGCCGGCGTGGCCGGTGTTGGCGCACGCCGATTCCTACGCAAACAAGTTGTCGCAATGCCTGATCCACGCGACCACGCCGGCCGACCAGAAGATCGTGGTGCGCTGGGCGTTCGCGACGATGGCGCTGGACCCCGACGTCGCCTCGATGGCCGCGATTTCTCCCGCACAGCGCGAGGCGATCAACCAGAAAGCCGGTGACGTCGTGACGAATCTGCTCGCTGGCGCGTGCAGCCAGCCGGTGCAACAAGCCCTGATGTTCGAAGGACCGGGCGCCGCGCGCACCGCGTTCGAGGCATGGGCACGCTGGGCGATCACGGGCATCGCCGAAGAACCGCACGTGATGCAGGGCGCGGGCGCGCTGCTGCAATACCTCGACATCGGCAAGTTGATGTCGCTGATGCCGTTGCAGGGATTTCCCGCGCCGGCAAGCTCCTCGCGTTGAGCTCAGGCGTGCGCCGCGTCGCGGCGGCGCATGTCCGACCACGCAGGCGGTTCCGGCCACGCGGGTTCGGCGTTGCCGGCCACGACGCGGCGCAAATCGATCGCGTCGATCTGCGGCGCCAATTCGCGCAGCAGCCGCACGGTGAAATCGCGCAGCACACGGCCGCGCGGCAGCACGGCCCAGGTGATGCACCCGGGCAGCGCGTCCGGCGCCGGCAGCGCGCGCAGGTCGGTGTCGTCGGGCGACAGCGCCATCTCGGCCAGGATGCCGACGCCCAGGCCCGCACGCACGTAAGTCTTGATCAGGTCCGCGTCGTGCGCGGTCATCGCCAGTTGCATCGGCAGGCCGGCGCTCGCGAACGCGCGCTGCAGCGAGGATTCCGGCCGGCGCGAAGATTCGTAGCTGACCAACGGCAGCGCCGACAATTCGCGCAGGCTCGGCGCCTTCCGGCGTTTGCCGAGCGCGTGACCATGCGTGACCGCGACCACGCGCCGCCAGCGGAACAACGGTACCGCGATGCCGGCGTCGGGTGTCGCACCGCTGGTGCTGATGACGGCAAGCTCGTCGCCGCCGCGCGCGAGCTGCGCCAGGATCTCGCTTTCGTCGGAAGGTTGCAGGCGGATGCTGACCGCCGGAAACGCGCGCCGCGTGGCGGCAATCGCGTCGGGCAACACGTAGCGCGCCTGCGTGTGCGTGGTGACGAGCGTGAGCCGGCCCTTGCGTTCGCCGCGCTGGTTGGCCGCCAGCGCGCGGATGTTGCCGGCCTCGTCGAGCAGGCGGCGCGCATGCACCAGCACGTGTTCGCCGGCCTGCGTCAGCGAGGTCAGGCTGCGGCCCTTGCGCGTGAACAGCAGGAAACCGAGCTCGTCTTCCAGTTGCTTGATCTGGCGTGACAGCCCGGGCTGGGTGGCATGCACGTGCTCGGCTGCCAGCGTGATGTTGAGTCCGGCATCGGCGATCGCGGCGAAATAGCGGAGCTGGTTGAGGGTCATGCTGGATTTTCCGGAAGTGGTTGCGGACTGGCGAAGCGGGCGCACGCACGGCGCCACATCGAGGGCAGCCGACAACACATCGCGGAAGCTTTCAGGATCACGGAACGCATGCCGATCGGCGTCCTGGGCGGATGGCGTGGACAAGCAGGCTAACAGATGGACGTCCAGACGTCCATATCGCTTCATAACAACATGACATGAGCCGAATCCCGATGCGTATTTCCGCTGGCTCCGGCCGGGATGCACACTGGCCGCATGAACGCTGCGCCCTCCGTCGAATCCACGCCGCTGTTTCCGCTGTTCGCGGACCTGCGCGGCCGCGCCGTGCTGGTGGTGGGCGGCGGCGTGGTTGCGCGCCGCAAGATCGAGGCGCTGCTCGAAGCGGGCGCGGAGATCTCGGTAGTCGCGCTGCAGCTTGTTCCGGAACTGGATGCATGGGTGCGGCGCGGGAACGTGCGGCATCGCGGCACCGTGTTCGAACCCGCGCATCTGGCGGGCGCCTGGCTGGTGATCGCGGCCAGCGGCGATGCGGTCGTGAACCGCACGGTGGCGGACGCCGCCGCGGCGCGCGGAATCTTCGCCAACGTGGTCGATGATGCGGCGCTTTCCAGCGTCCACGTCCCGGCCAGGGTCAGGCGCGGGCGATTGCAGATTGCCATCTCGTCGGGCGGCGCTGCGCCGGTGCTCACACGCCGCCTGCGCGAACGGCTGGTTGCCGAACTGGATGATTCGATCGCGGCGCTGGTCGATCTGCTTGCGCGCGAGCGTGCGCGTATTCGCTGGCGTTTTCCCCAACCGGGCAAGCGCCGGCGCTTTTTCGAGCGACTGCTGGACGGCGACGCGCAGG
>JAZKBD010000045.1:17253-18088 GCA_040388785.1 Pseudomonadota bacterium | reverse complement strand
ACGGCGACATGCCACGCTTTTTCCGGAGCGGCGACACTGCGCGGGCCACGCAGGCATTCGAGCGCGCCCTCGAAGCGGGTCGCGTGCAGCCGCGGTCCGGCAGCGTCGCGCTGGTCGGCGCGGGACCGGGCGATCCCGGCCTGCTCACCTTGAAGGCGTTGCGCGCGCTGCACGACGCCGACGTGGTCCTGCACGATCGCCTGATCGGCCCCGGCATCCTGGAGCTCGCACGCCGCGACGCGGAACGCATCGACGTCGGCAAGCGCATGGGCGAGGATCGCGACGCCACGCAAGCGCGCATCCATGCGCTGATGCTGCAACACGCCCGCGCGGGCAGGCGTGTCGTGCGGCTGCAGGGCGGCGACCCGCTGGTATTCGGACGCGGCGGCGAGGAGCTGGAATTCCTGCGCGCGCACGCGATTCCATTCGAAGTGATTCCCGGCATCACCGCCGCGCTCGCTTGCGCGGCGGCGGCCGGCGTGCCGCTGACCGATCGCCGCCACGCGCGCAGCGTGACCTTGCTGAGCGCGCGCGGCAACACGCCGGTCGATGAAGCGGCGCTGGCGCTGCCGGGACAAACGCTCGCGATCTACATGGGCGTGGGTGAACTGGAAAGCTTGTCGCGCACGTTGATTGCGCGCGGCCGTGGCGCGGACACGCCATGCGTGCTGATCGAAAACGCGTCGCTGCCGAACCAGCGCGTGTTCGACAGCACATTGTCCGAGCTTCCGGCGCTTGCGCATGGACACGGCGTGCGCGCACCGGCGCTGCTGATCGTTGGCGAAGTCGCCGCGCAAGCGCAACGCGTGGTGGACGTCGAACGATGTCGCGACCG
>JAZKBD010000045.1:0-17243 GCA_040388785.1 Pseudomonadota bacterium | reverse complement strand
CGCCGCACACGCTGCCTGATGCTTTTCAACCCGAGGAAACCACCATGAGTTTGCAACTGGGCCAGACCGCCCCCGATTTCACCCTCGATTCCACCCAGGGATCGCTGCACTTCAACGCTTATGCGCGCGACCATTGGGTCGTGTTCTTCTCGCACCCCAAGGATTTCACGCCGATCTGCACGACGGAGCTGGGCGCGTTCGCCCGCCGCCAGGGCGACTTCGAGGAACGCGGCGTGAAAATCCTCGGCCTCTCGGTCGATCCCGTCGAGGACCACAGGAAATGGGCGAAGGACATCGCCGAAGTCGGCGGCGCCGAGGTGAACTATCCGATCCTCGCCGATCCGGATCTCGAGGTCGCGCGGCTGTACGGCATGTTCCACCCGGAAGCCGATCCCAAGGTCACCGTGCGTTCGGTGTTCATCATCGATCCGCAGCGCAAGGTGCGCATCACGCTGACGTATCCGCCGAGCGTCGGCCGCAACGTCGATGAAATCCTGCGCACCATCGACGCGCTGCAGCTCACCGACCGATATCCGGTTTCGACGCCGGTGAACTGGCAGCCCGGCGATGATGTCGTGGTGTCGCCGAAACTCTCGGACGCCGAAGTCGAAGCGCGCTTCACGGGTGTGCGCAAGCTCAAGCCTTACCTGCGTTTCGCCAAGGCGGCGATTGCATGATCGACGCCCGTGCCGATTTCGCCGCCGTCGTCGGGCACACGCCACTGATCCGGCTGCGGCGCGCGTCCGAAACAACGCGTTGCGAAATCCTGGGCAAGGCCGAGTGGTTGAACCCGGGCGGTTCGATCAAGGATCGCACCGCGCTGGGTTTGCTCACCAATGCGGAGAAGCGCGGCCTGGTCCGCCGCGGCGGCACGCTGGTCGAAGGCACTGCCGGCAACACCGGCATCGGGCTTGCCTTGCTGGGTGCCAGCCGTGGCTATCGCAGCATCATCGTGATGCCGGAAACGCAGAGCGCCGAAAAGATCGACGCGCTGCGCCTGACCGGCGCCGAAGTGAGGCTGGTGCCCGCGGCGAAATTCGTCGATCCGAAACACTACGTGCGCGTCGCGCGTGCGCTGGCGGACGCGCTGAATGAAAAAAATCCCGGCAGCGCGTGGTTCGCCAACCAGTTCGACAATACCGCCAACCGCGATTTCCATGTCGCGACGACCGCGGTGGAAATCTGGAGCGAAACTGGTGGTGCGGTGGACGGATTCGTCTGCGCCGCCGGAACCGGCGGCACGCTCGCAGGCGTCGCGCAGGGCTTGAAAGCGTGCAAGCCGGAGGTGCGGATCGCGCTGGCCGATCCGGCCGGCTCCGCGCTGGCGCACTTCGTCAACCGCGGCGAACTGGTGGCCGACGGCAATTCCATCGTCGAAGGCATCGGCTCCAGCCGCATCACCGCCAATTTCGAGGGCGCGCAGGTCGACGCCGCGTACAGCATTCCGGACAGCGAATCGGTACCGCTGCTGCACACGCTGCTCGCGGAAGAAGGCCTGTGCCTCGGCGGCTCGTCCGGCGTCAACGTGGCCGGCGCGATCCGCCTCGCACGCGAACTCGGGCCCGGCCACGTGATCGTCACCGTGCTGGCCGACGCGGGTACGCGCTATTCGAAGAAACTCTTCAATCCGGAATTCCTGCGCAGCAACGGCATTCCGGTGTCGCCGTGGCTGGATCGCGCGTTCCCCGGTGAACCTGCAAGGCAGGTTGCTTGATACGGTGGCCCCGGCGCTAACAGATTTGCAATTCCTGCACGGCTAGGCTGTGCGTTCCCTCCGCGCGCAGTTCGAGGCCCGCCATGTCCCTGCACGAAAGCATCCTGGAGACGATCGGCGGCACGCCGATCGTCAAGCTGCACCGCGTCGCTCCCTCCCAGGTGACGCTGTACGCCAAGGTCGAATCGTTCAATCCCGGCGGATCGGTGAAAGACCGCCTCGCCATCGCCATCATCCTGGACGCCGAGCAGCGCGGTACGCTGAAGCCCGACCAGACGGTGGTGGAAGCGACGTCCGGCAATACCGGCGTGGCGCTGGCGATGGTGTGCGCCGCGCGTGGCTATCCGTTCGTGGCGGTGATGTCGGATTCGTTCTCGATCGAGCGCCGCAAGCTGATGCGCGCTTACGGTGCGAGGCTGGTCCTGACGCCGGCGGCAGAGCGCGGAACCGGCATGGTGCGCAAGGCCGAGGAACTCGCGAAGAAGCATGGCTGGTTCCTCGCGCGCCAGTTCGAGAACGAAGCCAATCCCGCCTATCACCGCAGCACCACCGGCCCGGAGATCCTGCGCGATTTCGCCGGACGTCGGCTCGATTATTTCGTCAGTGGCTGGGGCACCGGCGGTACCCTCACGGGCGCGGGCGAAGTGCTGAAGCTCGCACGCCCGGACATCAAGGTGATCGCGACCGAGCCCGCCAACGCCTCGCTGCTCGCGGGCGGCGAGTGGCATTCGCACAAGATCCAGGGCTGGACGCCGGATTTCCTGCCGAAGGTACTGAGCCGCACCATCGCCGACGAGATCGTGCCGGTCGACGAGGTGCTGGCGCGCGATACCGCGCGGCGGCTCGCGCGCGAAGAGGGCATTTTCTGCGGCCTGTCCTCCGGCGCCACCGTGGCCGCTGCGCTCGAAATCGCGAAACGCGCGCCGCCGGGCTCGGTGCTGCTGGCGATGCTGCCCGACACCGGCGAACGTTATCTTTCGACATTCCTGTTCGAAGGCGTCAACGAAGGTTCGGATGAGATTGAATGAGCGACTGAGCTGGCTCACCGAGGCAGGGCGAGTTGGCTACGCCGCACGCTGCAACGCCACGACGGCGTTGAGTCCACCGAACGCGAAGGCATTGGACAGCACCGCATGGACCGGCATTTCGCGCGCGACGTTCGGCACGTAGTCGAGGTCGCACTCCGGATCGGGGTCGATGAAGTTCGCGGTGGGCGGAATCACGCCTTCGCGCAGCGCACCGAGCGCGGCGACGATTTCCAGCGCGCCGGCGGCGCCGAGCGCGTGGCCATGCACGGATTTGGTGGACGAGATCGCGAGCTTGCCTGCGTGCTCGCCGAACGCCGCATGGATCGCGCGCGTTTCGGTGGGATCGTTGGCCGGCGTCGCGGTGCCGTGCGCATTGACGTAGTCGACGTCTTCGGGCGCGAGTTGCGCGTCGCGCAACGCGGCGGTCATCGCACGCGCCGCGCCGACGTCTGACGGCATCACGATGTCGCCGGCGTCGGCGCTCATGCCGGCGCCCGCGAATTCGGCCAGGATGTCCGCGCCGCGCGCGCGCGCATGGTCGAAATCTTCCAGCACGAGCATGCCCGCGCCTTCGCCCAGAACCAGGCCGCGACGTTGCTTGCAGAACGGCCGGCAGGTGTCGTCGGCGAGCACGCGCATGGCTTCCCACGCGCGCAGCACGCCCAGAGTCAGACAGGCTTCGGTGCCGCCCGCGAGCGCGACATCTGCGACACCCGAGCGCACCAGCGCAAACGCTTGCGCGAACGCATGGTTGGCCGACGAGCACGCGCTCGACACCGCGAAGGTCGGCCCGGTGATGCCGAATTCGATCGACACCTGCGAAGCCGGTGCGCTCATCATCCGGCGCACGATCGACAGCGGGTGCAGGCGCGGGTTGCCTTCGCCGTAGAGGCGGCGCGAACCTTCGTCCGCCGTTTCCTCGCCACCGGTGCCGGTGCCGACCACGCAGGCGCTGCGCTGGCGCAGGTCGCCCTGCGCGAAATCGATGCCGGATTGCGCGACCGCTTCGCGCGCGGCGACCAGCGCGAATTGCGACACGCGATCGAGCAGGATCAATTTCTTCGAATCGAAGTGCGCGGCGGCATCGAAATCGCGCACCTGCGCCGCGACCTTGACGCGCATGTCCTGGTTTTCGAATCCGGTGAGCGGCGCGATCGCGCTGCGGCCTTCGCGCATGCCTCGCCAGATCGTGCGCGCATCGTGGCCCAGCGCACAAATCGCGCCCACGCCGGTGATGACGACACGACGATTCATGCGAAACGGATTCAGGCGGCAGGCGGCGTCGCTGGTGGCGGCGGGTTGGCGGCTTTGTCGGCCACCAGCTTCTCGACCGTTTCCACCAGGCCCTTCACCGATTCGGTGTCGAAGTTGGGATCGCGGTCGGGCATCTGGATCTTGAAATGGTCTTCGATCTCGAAAATGATCTGGATCGCATCGAGCGAAGGGATTTCGAGATCCTTGAGGGTGGAATCCAGCGTGACCTTGCTCTCATCGATGCCGGCTTCCTTGGCGATGATCGCGAAAACGGTTTTTTGAACATCGTCGCTCATGGTGATTTCCCTTCGACATCGTGGCGCGGTGGCGCAGGCGCGGCGGCATGCGCGTCGCCGCCCAGCAACAGGATACCAGCGACGATGATGGCCGAACCCAGGATCTTCTCCCAGCCCATCGGATCGCCGAATATGGCCCATGACGCGATCATGATCGCGACGAACGCGATGGCGCTGGTCGGAAAGGCGCGGGACAGCCGGGATTTTTCGAGGATGCGCATCCACAGCACGAACTGGCCGAGGTAACACGCCAGGCCCAGCCACAACCACGGCGTGGACACGGCGGCAAGGATGGAATGCGGGTTCGGCTGCAGCGCGCCGACCCGCGTGCCGGCGAACTTCAGCGACACCTGGCCCAGCGTTTCGACCGCCAGCAGCAGAATCCAAGCCAACAGCAGCGGCGGCAGCGAGCCCGTGCGGACGCGGGCTTCATCCGCCGCGGGCGCATCGCCCGGCGGCAAGGGTGCACCGTTCATGCCGCCGACGGTGTCGCGGCGACCCGCACGCGCGACACGCGCATCGGGCTTTCGCTGAGGATGCGGGTGAAGAAATCCGCCGAGCGCGAAATCACCTTGTCGCGTTCGCCGTCGACCGTGATCATGTGGTAGCTGTCGTTGAGCAGCACCGTTTCGGTGGGGCCGGTGACGCGGCGTTCGATCACGCGCGCGTTGCGCACGCTGGCGATGTCGTCATCGGCGGCGTGCATGATGAGCGCGGGCGCGCGCACATCGTGCAGGCGCGGACGCACGTGCCACACCAGCTTGTGGAATTCCGCCAGTGACGGCCACGGATTGCCGGGCAAGCCGGCCGCTTCGCTCTGGCCATCGAACATCGCGCCGGCGATGCGCATGCGCACGCGCTCGTCCTTGATGCCGTACGGGAAGCTTTCCATGAAGCGGCGCCGCTTGAAGAAACCCATCCCGCACACCAGCGGCAGCATGAAGGAAAGCCGCGCCATGCGCGGGATCGTCCAGCCGTCGTAAAACAAGGTACTGCCGTAGAGCCCGAGGCCATCGACCCACTGCGGCTTTTCGATCGCAAGGTTCAACGCCAGGATCGAACCCATCGAAAGCCCGGCCACGAACAGGTGGTCGACTTCGCGGCGCATGCGGTCGGCGCCTTCGCGCACGCTGCGCGCCCAGTCACGCCAGCCGGTCTTCAGCAGATCCGCCTCGCTGCCGCAATGGCCGGCCAACTGCATGCCGTACACGGTGAAGCCGGCGCGGTTCAGGCCCTTGCCGACAAAGCGCATTTCCGCGGGCGTGCCGGTGAGGCCGTGGATCAGCAGCACCCCCGCGCGTCCGCCGCGCAGCAGGAAGTCCGCCTGTTTGATCATCGATTGGGTCATCGTTGCCCCTGTCTCGTTCATTCAGCCGAGCTGTTGCCCGGTAACCAATACGACCCCGACGACGATCGTTCCTATCCCCACCCAGCGGCGCAGTGAGATGCGTTCATTCAGGATGTAGCGGCTGGCCAGCACCACGCCGACGTAACCCAATGCGGTGAACGGGAACGCGATGCTGAGTTGGGTGCGCGACAGCGCGGCGAACCACAGCACGAACTCCAGTGCATACACCGCAACGCCCAACGCGATCCACGGCGAATGCAGCACCTTGTGCAGCAGCGACGCCGAACCGCCGCCGTCGGTCTCATGGCCGACGCCGAGCTTGAAACACACCTGCCCGGTCACGTCGCAGGCGACCGAACCGAGCAGCAGCAGCAAGGTGGCAAGGGTGGCTGTCATGGATGGAAATGTCTTGGTCGCGGCGCGTTCGCTGCGATCGGCTGGCGCCCATTGTCGCCGATTTGCGAGCCGGATTGGCCGTGGGGGGCGCCGCCAAGGCGACAGCATGCTCCTGTCGCCTTTCAGCGAGGTTTCGTCGCGTCAGAGGCGGCCGCTGCGATCGGCCGCGAGCAAGGCGGGAAACACCGCGCCGGCATCGAGGTCGCGCGCCAGCAGCATCGCCTGGAAGCGTTCGCCCATTTCGCCCGGCAGGGTCAGGCGCTTGACCTGTTGCGCCAGCGCATAGCGCGCGGCTTCGTCCGCCGCGCTGGCGTAGGCGGCCGCGAACGCGTCGTCAAGTCCCGCTGCGATCAGGAACTCGGACTGGAATGCATAGCTCGCCAGCTCGAATGCGGCGCCGACGCCCGCCTCGGCCAGCGCGGTGAAATCGATCGACGCGGTAATGTCCTGCAGGCCCGGCAGGACCAAGGGATCGTCGTGGACACGATGGCGGTAGTGGCACAGCAGCGTGCCGTCGCGGCGCTCCGGCAGGTAGAACTCGCGGCGCACGTAACCGTAATCGACGAACAGCGCCGCGCCGCGCGTCTGCGTGCCCGCGATCGCTTCCAGCCACCACGGCAACTGCGGCAGCACTTCGGAGCGGTAGCCGTCTTCGAACTCGCGGCCCAGGCTGCGCTGCAAGTGCCGCACTGCGCCGGCGACCAGTGGATCGGCCGGACGATCGGTGCGCGCGAAGGCGCCATCGCCATTGGCGATGTGTTCCTCGAACACCTCGCCGTCCCGCAGCGTGAAACGCGTGACCGGCAACGCGTCCAGCACTTCGTTGGCGAACAGCACGCCGGACCACGCATGCTGCGGCGGACGATCCAGCCACGCGCAGCGCGCGAACAGGTCCGCGGACAATTCGCCTTGCAGGCGTTCGCGTTGGCGCTCGCGCAGATCCGCCGAGGGCTCCAGCAGCCAGTAGTGTTCCGGCAATGCGTCGAGCGCTTGCAGTTCCAGCAGGGCATCGCGCGCGAACACGCCGCTGCCGCCGCCGAGTTCGAACCACACGGCATGCTCGCCGCAGGAGCGCAACGCGGGTGCCAGCGCGCGCGCGACGCAGCGCGCGAACAGGCTGCCGAGTTCCGGCGCGGTGACGAAATCGCCGCCCTCGCCGAATTTCAGCCGGCCCGCGCTGTAGTAGCCGAGGCCCGGCGCGTACAGGCAGCGCTCCATGAAGCGCGCGAAGGAAACCGGGCCGCTCGCCGCGATTTCCTCGCGGATGGCATGGGCGAGCCGCGCGGAATGCGCGGCTTCCTCGCTGGACGGTTCGGGCAGGGTGGTGTCCACGCTGGCGGATTCGCTCGAGTTGCGGCACGCTGCAAAGCTGCAGGATAACGGGCGGAGGCAGCATGAGCGAAGCGCACCCGGTTGCCCTTGTCACCGGCGCCGCGCGCCGGATCGGCGCGGTCATCGCGCGCACGCTGCACGCAGCGGGCTACGACGTGGCGTTGCATTGCCGCCGTTCGCACGATGAACTCGCCGCGTTGATCGACGAACTGGAAGCACGGCGCGCGCATTCGACGCTGGTGCTGCAGGCCGATCTTGCCGACAGCGCGCCGTTGCCGGGACTGGTCGATGCCGTCGTCGCACGCTTCGGCCGGCTGGATGCGCTCGTCAACAACGCATCGATCTTCCATCCGACGCCGCTGGGTGAAATCACGCCGGCGCAATGCGACGCGTTCTTCGCGATCAACGCACGCGCGCCGCTGCTGCTGGCGCAGGCTGCGGCGCCGCATCTGAAAGCGGCGCACGGCGCCATCGTCAACATCACCGACATCTATGCCGAACGTCCGTTGCCGCAGCACGTGGCCTACGGCATGAGCAAGGCGGCGCTGCGCATGGCCACGCTGGCGCTGGCGCAGGAACTTGCGCCCGAGGTGCGCGTGAACGCGGTTGCGCCGGGCGCGATCCTGTGGCCCGAAGCCAAGTCCGACGTGGACCACTCCGCGGCGTTGGCGCGCATTCCGCTGCAGCGCATCGGCACGCCGGAGGAAATCGCGGCCACGGTGTTGTGGTTGATCCGCGATGCCGGCTATGTCACCGGCCAGACGGTCCGCGTGGACGGCGGTCGCATCCTCGACTTGTGAGCGGCGCCTGAAAGGCCGCACGCGACGACTTGAACGGCGGCGCGAACGATGGCACGTTGGGAACATCCACGCGCATCGAGGATGCCGATGATCGCTTCCATGACCGCCGCCGGCCCAGCTTCGCAAAAGATCGAGCAACAGATCCTCGATTTCCTTTCGGAGATCCCGCGCAGCCGCGAGCAACCCAGCGAGCATCCGCAGGCGCGCGTCGAAGCCATCGCGCTGGCTGCCCGTCGCAAGGCGTTCCTCGCGTCCTCGTCGCTGGCGCTGCCGCCCGGCCCGCTGGGCTGGCTGACGGTGCTGCCCGAACTGGTCGCGATTTGGAAAATCCAGGCGCAGATGGTGGCCGACATCGCCGCCGCCTGTGGTCAACACACGAACTTGACGCGCGAGCAGATGCTTTACTGCCTGTTCCGTCACGCAGCCGCGCAGGCCGTGCGCGACCTTGCCGTGCGCGCAGGCCAACGCTGGGTCGTGCACGCCGCCACCACGCACACGCTCCGCAGCGTCGCACATCGCATCGGCGTCAAGCTGTCGGAACGCGCGCTGGGCTCGTCGCTGGCGCGGATGCTGCCGGTCGCCGGTGCGCTTGGCGTGGGTGCGTACGCGTGGTACGACACGCGCCAGGTCGCGCGCACCGCGATCGCGATGTTTTCGCGCGACGTGGAACGCGTTCCCGCCGATCGCTGCACCGAAGTTCCTGCGCGCCGGGTCGAACACGATCGCGCGCAGGCCGCGCGCGAAGCGGGGCTGTAGCGCGACCTTCAATCCGGAAGCTTGTCCAGGCGCTCCAGCTTCGGCAACGTGGCCGCGAGCTGCCGCCAACGTTCGACCAATGGCGTGCCAGTGAACGGTTCATGCAGGTCGGGCGCGAGAGCGGCCAGCGGCGCCAGCACGTGCGCGCGTTCGAATTCCTCGCGCGTCAGGTCGGTGGTGCAGCGGTCGCCTTCGCACCACAACGCGATATCGAGGTCGAGCGTGCGGTCGGCGTAGCGCGGCAGTGTGCGGTCGCGGCCCGAGGCGTCTTCCAGTGTGCGCAGCCATGCGCGCAGGCTGTCGCGGTCGAGGTCGCATTCGAATGCCGCCGCATTGTTGAGGAATGCCGCGCCTTCGAAACCTACCGCAGCGCTGCGACAGGTCGGCGACACGTAGAGCGCACCGAAGCGTTCGCGCAATGCATGCAAGGCTTCGGCGAGATGCCGTTCGGCATCGACGTTGGAACCGAGGCTCAAGTACGCGCGCGCCATGTCACTGCGGCTTCGTGCCGCGCTCGATCACCACGCCCACGGCTTTCGAACCCGTGACCGCGCCGGGCTTGGACAACTTCAGGCGCAGCCATGGCACGCCGAATTCGTCGCGGATGATCGTGGCGCAATGCTCGGCCAGCGTTTCCACCAGCTCGAAACTCGCCCCTTCGATGAAGGCGATCAGGCGCTTGGACACCGCCTTGTAGTTGACCGTGTCCTCGATCTTGTCGCTGGCAGCGGGTCGGCGGTTGTCGAACGCCATCTCGACATCGAGCACGACTTTCTGGCGGACGTTGCGTTCCCAGTCGTAGATGCCGATGACGGTTTCGATTTCCAGCGCTTCGATGAAAACGATGTCCATGTTCACGCCACCTCGGGAAGGCTTTCCAGATTCCAGCGCGGCAGCACGCGGATCTCGGGACCGGAGGTCTGTCCCGCTGCGAGCCGGATCGAGCCGGCCAGCGCGATCATCGCGCCGTTGTCGGTGCAAAACGCGAGGCGCGGGAAGTAGGCGTGGAAACCTTCGCGCCGCCCCGCTTCGGCCAGTTGCGCGCGCAGGCGCTTGTTGGCGCCGACGCCGCCGGACACCACCAGCCGTTTGTAGCCGGTCTGCGCCAAGGCGCGCCGGCACTTGATGGCCAAGGTCTCGACGATGGCTTCCTCGAAGCCGCGCGCGATGTCGGCCTTGGTGTGTTCGGCATGATCACTGTCGCGCCAGGCCAGCAGAACCTGGGTTTTCAGTCCGGAAAAACTGAAATCGAGTCCCGGCCGATCGGTCATCGGACGCGAAAACTTGAATGCTCTCGGGTCACCATGCTCAGCCAGCATTGCGAGTGCCGGCCCTCCAGGATACGGCAAGCCCATCAGCTTGGCGGTCTTGTCGAACGCCTCGCCCGCGGCGTCGTCCAAGGTATCGCCCAGGATCGTGTAACTGCCGATCCTGTCGACGCCGACCAGCATCGAGTGCCCGCCCGAAACCAGCAGCGCCACGAACGGCGGCGCCAGCGGCTCGGTGCCGGGCGCGGGCTCTTCCAGCAGCGGCGCCAGCAAATGACCCTCCATGTGGTGCACGCCGATCGCCGGCACTTCCAGTGCCCAGGCCAGCGATCGCGCCACCGCGGCGCCGACCAGCAGCGCGCCGATCAGGCCCGGACCGGCGGTGTAGGCCACCGCGGAGAGATCGGAAACTTTCAGGCCACCTTCGGCAAGTGTCTGGCGCAAAAGGGGAAGCAGCTTGCGGACGTGGTCGCGGCTGGCCAGTTCCGGCACCACACCGCCATACTCCGCATGCAGTGCGATCTGCGAATACAGCGCGTGTGCCAGCAGCCCGCGGCCGGGCTGGTAGACAGCGATCCCGGTCTCATCGCAGGAGCTTTCGATGCCCAGTACCGGGCCGATCACCGGCCCCTTTGAATCGATCATGGAAGTCACGCTATAATTCGCGGCTCACCCGCGCTGAAGCGGGTCATTTTAGCAAGTGGAGCATCCATGCCCAGCGTCAAAGTCCGCGAGAACGAGCCGTTCGAAATCGCCCTGCGCCGCTTCAAGCGCACCTGCGAGAAGGCTGGCGTGCTCGCCGAAACGCGCAAGCGCGAGTTCTACGAGAAGCCGACCCAGGAACGCAAGCGCAAGCGCGCCGCGGCCGTCAAGCGCCACCTGCGTCGCGTCTCGCGCGAAGTCACGCGCCGCAAGCGCCTGTATTGATCGGCGTGCGCTGAGCCACGCTTCCGTGCACATTGCGACGGCCGGCCCCGCCACGCGGCGCCGGCCGTTTCGCGTTTCTGCGTTTTTGATCCGGAGGGTTCCATGAGTGATCTCAAAGCCCGCATCACCGACGACATGAAGGCCGCGATGAAAGGCGGCGACAAGCCGCGCCTTGGCGTGATCCGCTTGATCCTGGCCGCGCTCAAGCAGCGCGAGGTCGACGAGCGCATCACGCTGGACGACACCCAGGTGCTGCACACGCTGGAAAAAATGCTGAAGCAGCGGCGTGACTCGATCACGCAATACGAAGCCGCGCAGCGCGAGGATCTCGCCCAACAGGAACGCTACGAAGTCGGCGTGATCGAGGCGTACCTGCCCGCCCAGCTCTCCGATGCGGAGCTCGACGGATTGATCGCGCAATGCATTACCGAAGCGGGTGCCACCTCGCCGCGAGACATGGGCATGGTCATGGCGCTGCTGAAGGAGCGCGCGGCCGGCCGCGCCGACATGGGCGCGCTGTCGCAGCGGGTGAAGGCGCGATTGGCAGGTTGATTCGCCACATGGCGCCCGCCGTTTGCACGGCGAGCGCGTCACGCTTTTCCCGAGTCCCGAGCTACTTCGCCCCGCCGAAGTTGTACACCAGGTTGGTGGTGAACAGGCTGTCCATGTGCTTGGTGCCCGGCACGATGTTGGAGTTGTAGCGGTTCTCGTAGGCCACCTTCAACGCCAGCGTCTTGGTCATCGCGACCGCCACGCCGATGTCGTTCTGGTAGTACTTGTTCTCGCTGCCGACTTCCGCGAGCAGGGTTTCCTGCAGGCTGGTGCTGTCGGTCAACGCGAGCTTGTAGTTGACCAGTGCACGGCCGATCGCTTCGTTCTGCTTGGGCGGAACGACGGTGGTGACCACGGGCGGCGTCACCGTGGTATCCACGACGGTGTAGGTCTGCGGCTGGTAACGCTTGTAACCGGGGCCCGCTTCGACCGACAACTCGTTGCGCGCATCCTTCAGCAGGATGTAGCCGAAACCGATCGACGCGACTTCCTGCCAGCGGTTCGGCGCGAAATCGTCGTGGTCGTAACGCGCGGCACCGATCAGGTAGGCGCGCGGGTTGAACTTGTAGCCCACCGAGCCGCCCAGGTCGTAATGGTTGGCGGTGGTCTCGTAGCTGTTGCTTTCACCGATCGTGACGCCGTCCTGCACGATGGGGACCTTGACGTTGCTCTTCGCGCGGTTGGCGTCGAGGAAGAAGGCGTCCTTCCAGATATCGTCTTCATAGGCGAGCTTCAGTTTGGCATCCACGTTCAACGACTTGGTGTTGCCGGTGGCGTTGGCCAGGCCGAATTCGCCGCTGCCGCTCCAGCCGGAATTCGAACCGGCGGGCGTATCGGCCAAAGCGAGGGCGGGCAGGCACAGGGCGGAAACCGCCGCGAGCGCGGCGACGCGTGACAATTTCATCTGCAACTCCATGATTCGTACGGCGAAAGGCTGCAAGGCTGAAGGCCATGCACTGAATGACCGTTAAATTTGCGTGATGAGGTGGGGCCGGTGGCCCGGCTTTCAAGCGAGCGACACGGGGAAGAACGCCGCCACCGCGTGGCGCGCCTCGGCAAAGAACAGCCAGCGCTCGACGAACAGTCCGGCGACGCACGCGAGGGCCGCCGCCAGCGCAATCCACGCAACACCCGCAACCAGCGCGATCGCGATGCCCGCTGTCGGCAACACCGCAAACAGCGCCAGCGCAATCCGGCGCAAGCGTGCCGCGTGCTTACGCGCCAGCACGAACGCCATTTCGCGGGTCAGGTAACTGTCTTCGGTGGTGGGGCCTTCGAAGGCGCGCACGCGCCCCAATGTTTCCAGGCCCGTGGCGTGCCCCGCCGTATTGACGGGTTGCGCGTCGATGCGGCGCCAGTAGTCGGTCTTGATCAGGGCTGCGATGATCGCGAGCGCCAGCAGCGCCAGCGGGAAGCCCAGTCCGATGACGGCGTAGGGTGACAGCGCCAGCCACGTCCACAACCACAAGCCGCCCGACAGCAGCGCGAATGCGAAGTACAACGGCAGCACCTGCCGCGTGCGCCATGCGCGGATCGTCTTCAGCGAACGGTAGATGTTGGCGGTGCAGTACAACGTCGCGAGCGCGCACAGCGCCAGCAGCGCGCCGGCGATGCGCAGGCCGATGCCGGTGTGGTCGGTGAAGGCCAGCCATCCAAGCGCCAGCATCGGCAAATAAGCGATGAGCGACGCGACGCCTTCGCGCGACAGCCACGACGAGCGCCATTGGCTGAGGGCGCGCCACGCGCGTTCGGGGCGGCCGAGGTGCACGGTCGAGGCGAGCAATCCGGCGGTGACCAGCACGAAGCCGAACAGCAGCGGCACCAGGATGCCATTGCCGCCGATCGGATAGGTGCCGATGCACAGTGCCGCACCCAGCAGGCACCACAATCCGTAGCCCGTGCCGCTCATCACCGTGAAGAAGATCACCGACAACGCGGGTTTCATCGCGACAGGGCCTTGTCCAGCCAGCGCAGCAGCGGCGGCAGTTTCCCGGTGTCGAGCGTTTCTTCGACGGCTAGCGCCGGCGTCGTCGCATTCGAACCGTCGCGACGCGGGCGCGGCGGCAGGTAGCGGTTCACCGGCTGGTAGCCGAACTCCGGCATCAGCGCGAAACCGTCGCGTTCGGCGACCACCTTCGATACCTCGGAATCGGGGTCGCCCAGGTCGCCGAATATCCGCGCGCGCGTCGGGCACGCCATCACGCAGGCCGGCTGGCGGTCGCGTTCGTCCAGCGTCTCGTTGTAGATGCGGTCCACGCACAGCGTGCACTTCTGCATCGTGCCGCGCTTGGAATCCTTGCAGCCCGCATCCGATGCGGAAGTTTTCGGAGGTGGCAACGCGATCTCGCGCGCGCCGTACGGGCACGCCCACGCGCACAACTGGCAGCCGATGCACTTGTCCTGATCGACCAGCACGATGCCGTCCTCGGCGCGCTTGTAGCTGGCGCCGGTCGGACACACCGTCACGCAATCCGGCGTCTCGCAGTGCAGGCACGAGCGCGGGAAGTGGACCATTTGCGTCGACTCGCCCCCATCCGCCCTTCGGGCACCTTCCCCCGTAAACGGGGGAAGGAAAGCTGATGCTGCGCGCGTGTCTCCCGCCCCCGCTTGCGGGGGCGGGTTGAGGTGGGGGGCAATCTCGTACGAATGCACCCGGTTGAACCACACGCCGTGCGGTTCGGCGCCATAAGGATCGTCGTCGGCCAGCGGGCCGAAATCGCCGCCGTCGTTCCATTCCTTGCACGCGACCGCGCAGGCGTGGCAGCCGACGCAGGTGTCGAGGTCGATCACCAACCCGAGCTTTTTCTTCGTGGGTGCGGGCAGGGAGGTCATGCTTGTGCTCCCTGTTCCGCTTGCAGGAAAGGGGACAACAGCCCTGGCTCGGTGGCTCGCTGGCAATCGAAAATCAAAACGGCCAAATCCTGGGAATCAAGATCATCGACAGTGCGCAGAACAGCGCAATCAGCGGCACGCCGACCTTGGTGAAATCGAGGAAACGATAGCCACCAGCGTAATACACCATGGTGTTGGTCGGATAGCCGATCGGCGTCGCGAACGATGTCGCGGCGGCGAACGCGACGGCGACCACGAACGGGCGCGGATCGGCGTGCACCGCGTGCGCCACGCTGGCGGCGATGCCGACCATCAGCACCACCGACGGGTTGTGGCCCATCAATTCGGTCAGGAGCGCAGTCAGCACGTACACCATCGCCAGCGCCGCGAGCGGGCCGTGGTTGCCGACGACATCCAGCGCGGCATGCACGACCACGTTGGCGAGCCCGGTTTGTTCGATGGCGATGCCGAGCGGCAGGATCGCGCCGAGCAGGATAATGATCTTCCAGTCCATGCCTTCGTACACGTCCTTGCGTCCGAAGCAGCGCGTCAGCGCCATCGCCGCCACGCCGCAGATCGCGGCGATCGGGATCGGCAGCCAGCGCAGCGCCGAGACCACCACCACCGCGGCCATGATGGCGATCGCGAGGAAGGCCTTGTAGCGCGGGCGGCGCGCGTCGTCGCGCTGGTTGAGGATCACGAAACGATCGTCGTTGCGCAGGCGTTTCACCGCGTCGGCCGGCAGCAGCATCATCAACACGTCGCCGGTGCGGAAGGCGACGTCGCGGATCTGGTCGCGCAGCAGGTGCCCGCGGCGGTGGATGCCGAGCACCGTGGCGTCGAAGGTTTGCAGCAGATCGAGGTCGCGCAGCGTGCGATCTTCGGCCAAGCTGGCCGGCGCGATCATCGCCTCGACCAGCACCTTGGCCTTGTCGGTGCCGTCGGAGTGCGTGTATTCGGGATTGATCTCCAGTTCCTGCTTCTTGCGGAAATCCTCCAGCTTGTCCCATTCGCCGCGCACCAGCAGCACGTCGCCGGACGCGAGTTGCTGCGTCCGCGGCGACCACATGTGCCGCTCGCCGCGCAGCAGTTCCAGCGGATACACGCCCTGGTCGCCCAGTCGGGCCTCGGCGATGGTCTGCCCGACCAGCGGCGAATCGGGCATCACTTTCAACTCGGTGACGTATTTGCCCACCTGCATCGGACCGGCCGGCTCGTTGTCGAGATGCTTCGGCAGCAGCCAGCGCCCGATCACCATCAAATAGAGGATGCCCGCGGCGGCCAGCAGTACGCCGAGGTGGGTGAATTCGAAAATCCCGAACGGCCGCAGGCCCTGCTTCTGCGCCAGCGAATCGACCAGCAGGTTCGACGAGGTGCCGATCAGCGTGCATACGCCGCCCATCTGCGCGGCGAACGCCATCGGCATCAGCACGCGCGACGGCGAAGTGTTGGTGCGCTGGCAGACCTTCAGCGCCAGCGGCAGGAAGGTCGCGACCAGCGCGGTGTTCTTGATGAAGGCGCCCAGCGGCGCGATCGCCAGCATCATGCCCAGCGACAGCAGCCACGGCTTGCGGATGCGCGACAGCAGGTTGATGATCGGATCCAGTGCGCCGGAACGTTCGATGCCGATCGCCAGCGCGAACATCGCCGCGACCGTCACCGTCGCTTCATTGCTGAAACCGGACAGCGCCTGTTCGGGCGAGACGATGCCGAGCGCGACCAGCAGGCCGAGCGTGATCAGCGCCACCAGGTCCACGCGCACCTTCTCGCTGGCGAACAACGCCATCGCGACGATGATGATCACGGCGGTGGCCCAGGCGTGCCAGGTCATGGGCGGCAACTCATGGTGTAGCCCCGATCAATCACCCCAGCTCCTTCACTCGGACGTCGGCCGAGCCGATTTTGCCCGCGTTCCATATGGGCGTGCATGTGCGCGGACATCCGCGTATGCACGGGCACGGCAAGCAGCTTGCCATGCGCTCGCAAAAAATTCGTTCAATCGTCGGCGGGTTCGAAGCGGTGCCCGGGCACGCGCGGTTCCGGGTCGTGTTCCAGCCGTACCTTCAGGTCGAACCAGGCAGCCTGTCCGGTGACGGGATCGCCGTTGGCGTAGGTGCGATCGGAGGCGCGCTCGCCGATCAAGTGGTTCAGCAGGAAACCGTCCACGAACTCCGGCGCGCGTTCGCCCAGTTTCCAGGCGCCGCGCTTCTTGCCGATCGCGTTCCAGGTCCACACCGTGCCCGGCGCGGTGGCCGCGTGCGCGCACAGTTCGACGCGAATGCGGCCTCGCGGCGAGGCGATCCACGCCCAGTCGCCGCTTTCGAGCGCGTGTTCGGCGAGGGTGCGCGGATGCACGTACAGCACGTTGCGCGCCGCGATCTGTCGCAACCAACGGTTCTGCGAACCCCACGCGTGGTACATGAACATCGGGCGCTGGGTGATGGCCGAGAGGGGAAAATCCTGCGCGCGTGATCGTGCTCCCGATGTCTTTCCTTCCCCCGCTTGCGGGTCGCCCCCACCCCAGCCCTCCCCCGCACGCGGGGGAGGGAGGTTCACGTCCACGTACCAGAACGGCACCGGATCGAAATACCTTTCCACGCGTGCGCGTTCGGAATCCGGCGGCTGCACCGCGCCGTGTCCCCGCGCCGCCAGCCGGAAGCGTTGCAGTGTTTCGCAATACAGTTGCATCGTGATCGGCTCGGTGGAACCGGCGAAACCCATCGATTGCGACCATTCGAGG
>JAZKBD010000044.1:64798-68707 GCA_040388785.1 Pseudomonadota bacterium | reverse complement strand
GGGTTCGCGAGCGGCCGCCGGGGTTCGCCGACGGCACGTCCATGTGCCTGCGGCGAACTGGCGCACTTCCTGTGCGCCATCCTTCGGACTTTTCCGTCGCCCGCCCGCCGCGTCCGAGGGGCCCCTTTGGCGCACGTCCTGCAACGGCGCAGTTGTCGCTCCGTTGGCGGCCATCCATGGCCTGCGTCACTTGGTGAGGCGCGAATCGCGGTTACTCAGTAGTACGGAGTATCGGAAAGATGATGGTTACAGCCCGTTTGTCATGTACAGCCGTTCAACAACTTGCAGTGTCTCTTCGAATGCGTGGCGCGCCTCGTCCTTTGTAACGGTCTTTCGGGCGTGTAGAACCTCACACAATGCGGCATATAGGCGTTGCAACCGCTCGCATAGTTCGCCGGAAGAGACTTTGCGTCTGAGTTCACCCCATTGATATTTTTCGAACAGGATGACGTTCTCGCCGAGGTTGGGGAGAAGCTGACGCCGAACGCAGATGTCGCGGACACTAGCCTCAATCACCGCCCGACACAAACCGTACGCAGCATCGTATTGTTGGAACGCGTAGCAGTCTTTTACCTGCGTTACCAGCCGAGAGACAGCTTCACTGACCGCACCTTGGACGACCAGAGGGCGCAGTTCAGCGAGCCCGCTAACGTATTCGTAATGACTGAACCAGGAGCTAAAAAGTTCTTCACCGAGCTCACCCAGCTCGTCAAAAGAGAAGTCTAGAAGGTCTTTGTCTGTGTCGAGGTGCTTGAGAATCTTGTCAGTGGGTAGACCTTCGCCCGTGGTGACCTTCTGCGCCAGTGCTCGAGCTTCGGGGCTGACAATCGATACGTAGGGTTGGTCGAGCAAATATTTGCGAATATTTTTTCTCAGCTCTTGGTAGGCGGATAGCGCAGTGACGAGGTCTTTTTGGTTCGACTCCATGACGGCTCGTACTACGCGCCGATCAAGTGCGGCAAGCTCAAGCAGATCGTCTTGGAGCGGCATTGAGGCATCCTTTTACGGGTGGCACGGCCGACTGACGCCCGAGTTGGAAGCGCCATCGTAAAGACGCAATGGTGCGATGCATGCGGCTACTATTGATGTTGGTTTGTGTTGCTCATTCCATCAACGCCGCCACGTGCGCCGCCACGCACTCGCGCAGCGCATCCAAGTCGTAGCCGCCCTCGAGCGCGGAGACGATGCGGCCGTCGGCATGGCGGTCGGCGAGTTCGACGAGCCGTTGCGTGATCCAGGTGTAGTCGTCGACGCCGAGTTGCAGTTGCGCCAGCGGGTCGTGGGCGTGGGCGTCGAAGCCGGCGGAGATCAGCAGCAGTTGCGGGCGGAACAGGTCGAGTTCCGGCAGCAGTTTTTCTTCCCACACGGCGCGGAATTCATCAGAGCCTGCGCAGGGCGGCAAGGGCGCATTGAAGATGTTGCCGGCGCCGTGTTCGCCGGCGTCGCCGGTGCCGGGGTACAGCGGCATTTGATGGCTGGAGGCGTACACCACGCGCGGGTCGTGGCGAAAAATCGCCTGAGTGCCGTTGCCGTGATGGACATCGAAATCGACGATGGCGGCGCGGTCGAGGCGGTGTGCGCCGAGTGCGTGGGCGGCGGCGACCGCGACGCTGTTGAACAGACAGAAGCCCATCGCTTCGTTGCGGGTCGCGTGGTGGCCCGGCGGACGCACCGCGCAGAACGCGCGTCGGGTTTCGCGGGCGAGCACGGCGTCGGTCGCGGCACATGCGGCGCCGGCAGCGCGCAACGCCGCTTCCAGCGAACCGGGCGACATCAGCGTGTCGGGATCGAGTCGCGTCTGGCCGTGCGACGGCGCGCTCGCAAAAATGTAATCCACGTATTCGATGCCGTGTGCGCGTTCGAGTTGCTCGCGCGTCGCATGCGGCGCTTCCACGCGCTCGATCGCCGCGAACTGCGGCGCGTCCAGCGCCTGCAGGACCGCACGTAACCGCGCGGGCGATTCGGGGTGACCGATGCCCGGATCGTGTTCGAGGCAGGCGGGGTGCGTGTAGAGGCGCATGCTGGCTCGGATGCTAGCGCAGCCGCGGCCCGGTGGAAAAGCAAAGTAGATTCAGACCTGCAGGAGCTACTTTGGATGCGGCCGCTTTTCGTGCTGCCACAACACCTCGCCGTGTCCGCCGGCGCGGGCCAGCACCCGGCACAGCACGAACAGCAGGTCGGACAGGCGGTTCAGGTAATGCACGACTTGCGGGCGCACGCGTTCGTTGCGCGCCAGCGTCACCACGCGGCGCTCGGCGCGGCGGCACACCGTGCGCGCGACGTGGCATTGCGCCGCGGCCATGCCGCCGCCCGGCAGGATGAATTCCTTGAGCCGCGGCAGGTCTTCGTTGTAGCGATCGAGCGTCTGTTCGAGCGCGGTGACGTCGGCGTCGTGGATCAGTTCCATGCCCGGCACGCACAACTCGCCGCCCAGGTCGAACAACGCGTGCTGGATGTGCACCAGCAGCTCGCGGATGTCATCGGGTACGCCCTCGCAGGCGAGCAGCACGCCGATCGTCGAGTTCAATTCGTCGACGGTGCCGTAGGCCTCGACGCGCGCGGAATCCTTGGGCGTGCGCGAGCCGTCGCCCAACCCGGTCGTGCCGTCATCTCCCGTCTTCGTGTAAATCTTCGAAAGGCGATTGCCCATCAATGCGCCGCGGTCACGCGCAACACGCTCCAGCGGCGGCCCAGCAACGCGAAGCCGCCGAACAGCAGCGCGGTCCACAACACGGTGCCGGGCAGGCTGCCGTGCTCGTAGAAGGGCCAGCCGGCGACGTAGCAGGTCATCAGGCCGCCCAGCGTGTGCGGATACATCGTGGAGGTCGCCCACGTGAAGAAGTTGGTGACCAGGTAGAAGCCTGTCGCACTGGCGACCGCCGCGACCAGCGTGTTCCCGACGCGGACGCGACCGCGCAACGAGAAGCCGGCGAACGCAGTCAGTGCCACGCAGGCGTAAATGACTGGCGCGATCACCAGCCAATCTCCAACCTGCGAGGACGGCAGCGAGAAGGCAATCACCAGGTCCGCGCACGCCATCGCGACCAGCGGCACCGCGATCGCCAGCTTGCGGTTGGCGAAATACGCGCCGCCGAACAAGGCCATCGCCTCGACCGGCGTGAAGTTCCACGGCAGCGCACCGGCCGAAAAATGGACGGCCAGCCGATAGATCACGGTGAACGCGACCATGCCGCACAGCACCAGCGTGCCGGGAGAAACGAACGACGATTGCTTGGAGCGGGCGGGCTGCGACATGGAATCCATCCTCGTTGCGATTGCCGCTAGTTTAGCGCAGGGTATCCGCGTCCGGCTGACCCGCGTCAACCGGCTATCATTTCGCAATGACGCAACGCACGGACATCCTGATCGTCGGCGGCGGGCTGGTGGGCGCGAGCCTCGCGCTGGCGCTGGATGCCGCCGGACGCCGCGCCACGTTGCTGGAAGCTGCACCTGCGCGCATAGCGTCGGCCGCGGGAAGCGACGACAACGATCGCAACCTGGTGTTGGCGCGCGCCTCGGTCAATGCGCTGAAGGCGTTGCACGTGTGGCCGCATTTCGAAGCCGCGGCGGGCACGATCCGCCGCGTCGAAGTCAGCCGCGCCGGCGAGTTCGGCAAGTTGCGGATGAACGCCGAAGATGCCGGCGTGGATGCACTGGGGCGCGTGGTACCGGGGCGTGTGCTGGGTGCCGCGCTGCAACGGCAACTCGCGGCGTGCCGGCACATCGAACGGATAGCGCCGGCGAAGCTGCTCGCGCTGACGCCTGCGGAGTCGGGTTGGCTGGCGCGCATCATGCTGGACGGTGAAGAACGCGACGTCGAAGCGCGCCTCGTGGTCGGTGCCGACGGCAGCGATTCGCTGGTGCGCGCGCAGGTCGGCATCGGCGCGCAGGAACATGATTACGCGCAAA
>JAZKBD010000044.1:12497-64788 GCA_040388785.1 Pseudomonadota bacterium | reverse complement strand
CTCTTCGTGTGCACCGTCGGGTGCGATCACGACATGGCGGATTGCGCGTTCGAGCGTTTTTCCGACGAAGGCCCGGTCGCATTGTTGCCGCTGCCGAACCAGCGGCGCGGCTTGGTGCTGACCGTCTCCGCCGATCGCCACGACGAAGTCGCGGCGATGGATGACGCGGCATTCGTCGCGCTTGCGCAGCAACGCTTCGGCTGGAAGCTCGGAAAACTGTCGCGGCCCGGCAAGCACTTCGCGCATCGCATCCGCCGCGTGCTCGCCGACGCGGTCATCGCGCAGCGCGCGGTGCTGGTCGGCAACGCCGCGCAGACCGTTCACCCGATCGGCGCGCAGGGCTTCAACCTCGGGCTGCGCGACGCATTGACGCTGGCGGAATTGATTGCCGATGCCGATGATCCAGGCGCATCCACATTGTTGAACGAATACGTGGCGCGACGACAACCCGATCGCGATGGCGTGCTGGCTTTCAGCCACGGCCTGGTCGCGCTGGGTTGCCTGCCGCAACCGGTGCTCGCGCCGTTGCGCTCGCTGATGATGCTCGCGCTGGGCGGCATCTCGCCGCTGCGGCACGCCATCGCGCGTCGCGGCATGGGATTTCGTGGCGAGCCGCCGACGGCGGCGCTGGATGCCGGCCCGTGAACGCGCGTCGTCCTTCGCTCGACATCGCGATCGCCGGTGGCGGCATGGTCGGTGCCGCATGCGCGCTGGCCTTGGCGCGGCGCGGTTTCGCGGTTGCGCTGCTGGAAGCGCGCGAACCGGCGCCGTGGCACGCGGACGAAGCCGAAGACCTGCGCGTGATCGCATTGGCGCCGTCATCGGCGCGCCTGCTGGACGAACTGGGCGCGTGGCGCGCCATCGAAAGCGCGCGCGTGTCGCCGTACAGGCGCATGCGCGTGTGGGATGGCGAATCGGGCGCGGAAGTCACCTTCGACGCCGCGCGCGAGGGCCGCGCGCAACTCGGCTGGATCGTCGAGAACAAACTGGTCGCGCACACGTTGTGGGATGCGCTGGGCAGTGCCAGCGTGCGCCGTGTGTGCCCGGCGCATGTCGCGTCTTTCGTGCAGCGCGAGGATCGCATCACGCTGGAACTGGGCGACGGTGAAATGCTGTCGGCCGCGCTGCTGGTGATCGCGGACGGCGCAGGTTCGGCACTGCGCGAGCAGGCCGGCATCGCCGTGCGCGGACGCGATTACCAGCAGCGCGCGGTGGTCGCGCACGTGGCGACCGAGCGCGCGCATGAGGCAAGCGCGTGGCAGCGCTTCACCGATGAAGGTCCGATGGCGTTGCTGCCGCTGGCCGACGGCCGCAGTTCGATCGTGTGGTCGCTGCCGGAAGCGCGCGCGCGCGAAGTACTGGCGTTGGACGACGCGGCGTTTGGCGAAGCCGCGGGCGTCGCATCGGATTTCCGTCTCGGCAAGATCACGGCCACGACGCCCCGTGCATGGTTCCCGTTGCGCCTGCAGATCGCCGAACGATTCGCTTCCGGGCGTTGCGTGTTGATCGGCGATGCTGCGCACGCAGTGCATCCGCTGGCGGGGCAGGGCGCGAACCTCGGGTTGCGCGACGTCGCGGAACTTGCGTCGGTGCTGGGCGACGCGCGCGATGCCGGCCGCGATTTCAGCGCGCCGCACGTACTGGCGCGCTACGCACGCCGGCGGCGTTCCGCGGGCACACTCGATGCACGCACGTTCGACGCGATCGAACGGATGTTCGCGTGGCAGTCGCCCGCGTGGGCAACGCTGCGCGGTTTCGGCATGCGTGCCGTGGATGCCATCGAACCGCTGAAGCGGCGCCTGTCGGCGCACGCGGCGGGTCTGACCTGAGGGAGACGATCATGCGCAAGACAATCCTCGCGTTGCTGCTGCTGTTCGGCGTCGCATCTTTTGCGCACGCTGCGATGCGCACCCAAACCATCGACTACAAGGTCGACGGCAAGGCCATGCAGGGCATGCTGGTGTGGGACGATGCGGTGAAGGCACCGCGGCCTGGCTTGCTGATGATTCCCGACTGGACCGGAATCAACCCGACCAATATCGATTTCGCCAAGACGATCGCCGGCAAGGATTACGTGATCTTCATGGGCGACATGTATGGCAAGGACCTGCGCCCCAGGGACAACAAGGAAGCGCAGGCCGCGACGAAGCCGCTGTATGCCGACCGGCCGATGCTGCGCAAGCGCGTGGACGCCGCGTTCGCCGAGTTGAAGGCGCTGGCTGCGAAACACGCGGCACCGATCGATGCGGCGAAGCTCGCGGCGATCGGGTTCTGCTTCGGCGGCACGTCCGTGCTCGACCTCGCGCGCAGCGGCAGCGATGTCGCCGCGGTGGTGAGTTTCCATGGCGGCCTCGGCACCGATGATCCGGCGCTCGCAAAACACATCAAGGCGCGCGTGCTGGCGATGAATGGCGCCGACGATCGCGGCACGATGCCGGACGCGCCGGCCTTCATGAAGGAAATGCAGCAGGGTCCCGCGCCATGGCAGTTCGTCGCATTCGGCGGCGCGGTGCACTGCTTCGCCGAACCGCAGGCACATTCGCCGCCGGGTTGCGTCTACGACCCGCCGGTGGCCAAGCGCGCCTTCGCGTTAATGCACGCGTGGCTGGACGAGGCGTTTGCGGGTTGACGTCTCCCTCTTCGGAATGAAGGAGATCGAGGGAGGCTCTTGCTCTTGGTGCGCGTGGGCATCCCCGGCGGTTCGCGCTGCGCTACTCGCTCGCTTCGCTCCGCCCGTCCTTCGTTCCGAAGGAGGCCGTCAACTCGAACGGTTCACCGCGTAATCCGCCAGTCCCGCCAGCGCATCGCGGTATTCGGACGGCGGCAAACTTTTCAGCGCGACGTGCGCGGCGTCGGCGTGGGATTCGGCCTTGGCGCGGGTGCGTTCCAGTGCGCCGGTGCCGCGGATCGCGGTGATGATGACGTCCAGCGCGGCCAGGCGTTGGCTCGTGATCGCGTTGCGCAGCAGTTCCGCCTGCATCGGCGTGGAGCGTTCGATGGCGTAGATCAGTGGCAGCGTGGGCTTGCCTTCGGCGAGGTCGTCGCCGATGTTCTTGCCGAGCGTTTCGGAATCGGAAATGTAATCGAGCAGGTCGTCGGCGATCTGGAACGCCGAGCCGAGTTCCATGCCGTAGCGGCGCAGCGCGAGGCATTGCTGGTGCGGCAGCCCGGCCAGCACGCCGCCCAGTTGCGTCGCCGCTGCGAAAAGCACCGCGGTCTTGCGCTCGATCACCTGCATGTACGCGGCTTCGCTGGTCTCGGCCTTGCCGATGTTGAGCAGTTGCAATACCTCGCCCTCGGCGATGGAGTTGGTGGTGTCGGCCAGGATCCGCATCACTTCCATGCGGTCCAGTTCCACCATCATCTGGAACGCGCGCGAGTAGAGGAAGTCGCCGACCAGCACGCTGGCGGCATTGCCCCACGCGGCGTTCGCGGTCTTGCGGCCGCGCCGCAGGTCGGAGCCGTCCACCACGTCGTCGTGCAGCAGCGTCGCGGTGTGGATGAACTCGATCACCGCCGCCAGTTCGATGTGCGCGTCGCCTTCGTAGCCCGCCGCGTGCGCCGCCAGCACGTGCAGTGCGGGACGCAGCCGCTTGCCGCCGCCGCCGACGATGTGCTCGGCGATGGCGTTGATCAGCACCACGTCGGAGTGCAGGCGCTGGCGGATCATGCCGTCGACCCGGTACATGTCGGGCGCGGCCAGATCGCGCGCCACGATGAATGCGTTGGTGGTCTCGGCCGGCGAAGCGGGATGGGGGCGGTTCATGGGCGTCCGTCGTGCGGCAAGCCGTTGATTATAGTGCCTTGCAGCAACGCGACGGCATTGCCCTACAGCGGGGCGCGCGTTGCGCCGGCATACACGCCGCTATGCTGCTACGATCATCCGTTTCGGTTGTTCCCATTCGAGGATTCGCACATGGCACGTGGCGTCAACAAGGTCATCCTGATCGGCAACCTGGGCGCGGATCCGGAAACGCGCTACAGCGCGTCGGGCACCGCGTTCTGCTCGATCAGCGTCGCGACCACCGACAGCTGGAAGGACAAGCAGACCGGCGAACGCCAGGAAAAAACGGAATGGCATCGCGTGAAGTTCTTCGGCCGGCTCGCCGAGATCGCGGGTGAATACCTGAAGAAGGGCCGGCAGGTTTACATCGAAGGCTCGCTGCGCACCGACAAGTACACCGACAAGGAAGGCGTCGAGCGTTACTCCACCGATATCGTCGCCAACGAGATGCAGATGCTCGGCGGCCAGGGTGAAGGCGGTGGCGGTGGCGGTGGCCGTGGCGAAGGCGGTGGTTATTCATCGCGTCCGCCGCAGGGCCGGCCCGCGGGGGCGCCGTCGGGTGGCGGCCGTCCTTCTGCACCGCCGCAGCAGGACAATGGCGGGTTCGAGGACGACGATATTCCGTTCTGAGATCTGCCCAGGCTGAACCCAGAAAAGCCCTTCGTTTCGAAGGGCTTTTTTGTTGGGCATGCGTCACGAGCCCTTGCGATGCGCCTCCTCGGGCGGAGGAAACGATGGCGGCGCGTCGGCGGCATCGCTGCCCCAGTTCTCGTCAGGCGCGGCACTCAACGTGAAATGCAATGTGCCGCCGTGCAGTGCAAATGATTTGGGCAACCACGGTTTGCGCCAGGGGTTGCCGTCCAGCGTCAGCGCGTGCACGTACAGGTTGTCACGATTTGCATCCGGTGCCTCGACGGTCACGTCGCCGCCCGGACGGTGGATCACCGCGCGCGGAAACAGCGGGCTGCCCAGCAACAATTCCGCGCGCCCTGGAATCGCGGGATACGCGCCCAGCGCGGCCCACACGTACCACGACGACATTTCGCCGAGATCGTCGTTGCCCGGAATGCCGTCGGGCGCGTTCTTCCAGATCGTGTCGAGCACCACGCGCACGGCTTTCTGCGTCTGCCAAGGTTGGCCGGCGAAGTCGAATAGCCACGGCGTTCCGATCGAAGGTTCGTTGTTCAACTCCGGATGCAGCGGACCGGCATTGGTCAGCGCCCAGTTCCCCTTCGCGTCATGGAAGAACGCGTCCAGCCGCGCGGTGGCCTTGGCGCCGCCGCCCAACGCGTCGAACAAGCCGCGCACGTCGAACGGCACCATCCACAGGTATTGCGCGGCCGTGCCCTCGACGAAGCCATCATCGGTGGAGGGCGTGAACGCAGGCCACGAACCGTCAGCGTTGCGGTTTTGGATGTAGCCGCCCTGCGCGGTGGCATGCGGGTTGAACAGGTTGCGCCAATAGCCGGCGCGGGTCAGGAACAGCGCATGGCCTTCATCGTCGCCCACTGCGCTGGCGAGTTGCGACAACGCGAAATCGGCGGTGGCGTCTTCCAGCGTTTCGCCGGCGCCGCCCCATGCGTGCGATTTCGCAGCGATGTAATGCAGCTTCATCCACTGGTCGAGCGATGGGCGTTCGCCCACGCATTCGACGTTGCAGCCCGCATCGCTCAGGTCGTTCGCGCTGACGTGGGCGGCCGCGTATTTCAGCGAAGCGTAGGCGCCCTGCAAATCGAAATCACGGCCGCCGAACGCATGGATGCCTGCGAGCGCCGGCGCGGATGGATCGCCGGCCATCACGTGCGTGCCGCCGGAGTCGTGCGTCCAGCGATCCCATTCGCCGTGGTTCTGCTGTGCCTGGTTGTACAGCGATTGCGCAATGTCGCTGCCAACCTTCGGCATCAGCCAGGTCACGAGTTGCAGTTGCGAGCGGTACACGTCCCAGCCGGAGAAGTTCGCGTACTGGATTTTCTGTTGGCCTTCGACGCGATGGATCTTCTGGTCGAAGCCGCGGTATTCGCCGTTGCCGTCACTGAACGTGGTCGGTTGCAGCAGCGCGTGGTACAGCGCGGTATAGAACGTGGTGCGCTGGTCCGGTGTGCCGCCTTCGATCGCGATTTTTCCGAGCGCCGTGTTCCAGTCCGCGCTCGCACGCTCGCGTACATGCGCCAGCGTAGTGCCTTGCGGGATTTCGGCGCGCAGGTTCGCACGCGCATTGGCGAGGCTGACGTAAGAAATGCCGACGCGCACCAGGACGTCGCTGCCGGGCGCGAATCCGATCCATGCCCCAGAGCCTTTGCCGACTGGCGGAAAACCCTTCGCGCCGTAACCGGTGCCGCCGCGCGCCGCGATGCCGCTTTTGTTCAAGGCCGCGTCACGCCAGGTGCCGGTCGTGGCAAACGGCTGGTCGAATTGCGCCACGAAATACAACGTGTAATAGCTGCGACGATCTGCCTTCGACAAATAGCCGCAGAAGTTGCCGCTGGTGACCGAACCACTGACGGTCCGCGTCTTGCGGTCGATCGCGACCGTCGCATCGCTGCTGCCGACTTCCGAATCCGACGCGCGTATCAGCAGGTTGGCGGGCTTGCCTTTCGGAAACGCGAAACTGCCGATACCGCTGCGCAACGCGGCGGCGAGTTCCACCGAAACGCCATTGGTGAGCTTGACGCGATAGTCGCCCAGCGATGCATGTTCTTCGGTATGCGAGAAATCGCTGGCATAAATCGAATCGCGTGCGTCGCTCGAAGGCGAGGTCGAAACCGGAATCGTCACCGGCATGAACGGAATGTCGCCACTCGCGCCGGCGCAGCCGGTGCCCGACAGATGCGTCAGGCTGAAGCCGCGGATGCGGGTCGCGTCGTACTGATAACCGCCCGGCGCGGCGGTGCGGTCGTGCTTGCCCTTGCTGTTTTCGGGACTCCATTGCAGCATCCCGAACGGCAAACTCGCGCCCGGAAAAGTGTTGCCGCCGTTGCGGCTGCCGATCAGCGGATTGACCGCGTCGGCGGGGCCGATCGCTTGTGCAGGCGCGGCCGCGCAGCACAGTGCCAATGCCAACGTCGCCGCAACTTGGCGCGACGCGCGAACAAAGCCGTGCGAGCGATTCATCGCCGGTTCCCGCCTGCATCACCCGCGTCGCCCACCACGTTCAGCACTTCGTAGCACGCGCCCATGTTGTGGTAATCGGTCTTGCCCGCCGGACTTTTCTCGTCATCGTATTTGCGGCCGTCGCGGGTGAGGATGCGATACCAGCCGCCGTATTCGTGATCGACGAAATGCGTCCACGCGTATTCCCACAGGCGCCGGTACCAGTCCCAATACTTTTCATCGCCGGTGCGGTCGGCCAGCAGCGCCGCGCAGGCCAGCGATTCGGCCTGCACCCAGTGGTACTTGTCGTCATCGCAGACCGAACCGTCCGGCGCAAAGCCATAGCACAAGCCGCCGTATTGATCGTCCCATGCGCGCGCGACTGCGGTGTCGAACAGGTGCCGCGCGGTCGGCAGCATCCAGTCGGCCTCGCGATGGCGGCTCATGATCATGAGCAGCTTGGCCCATTCGGTCTGGTGACCGGGCTGGAAACCCCACGGACGGAACAGGTCCTTCGGGTTGTCCTTGTGGTATTCCCAATCGATTTCCCAGCTCGGGTCGTAGTGTTCCCACACCAGCCCGCCGGCTTTCGCGGCCTGCCTGCGCGTCATGTTGTCCGCGAGCGTGTACGCACGATCGAGCCAGCGCGGCTCGCGGCTGGCTTCGAACGCGGTCAGCATCGCCTCGCACATGTGCATGTTGGCGTTCTGGCCTCGGTAGTCGGAGAAATGCCAGTTCGCATCCGCTTCGTCACGGTAGAGCCCGGTCCCGGCATCCCAGTAGCGCATTTCCAGCAACTGCCAATGCTCATCCATCCACGCGGCGGCTTCGCTGATGCCGGCCATGCGCGCCTGCGAATACGCAACGAGCACGAACGCGGCGCCGTAGCAGTGATTGGTGGTGTCGTCAGGACGGCCGTCGCGCAGCGTCCACGCGTAGCCGCCAGTCGCCTGATTGCGGTGCGCGTCGCGGATGAAGGCGACGCAATGGCGCGCGCCGTCGAGATATTCGGCGCCGCCGAAACGGCGCGCGTACATTGCGTAGTCGAACACGAAGCGCGCGCTGCTGACCAGGTGGCGATCCGTGCGATCGTAAATGTCGCCATTGTCCTTGTAATAGTGGAAGCAGCCGCCAGCCGGGTCGAGGCAATGCGGGTGATAGAACGCCATCGTCTCGCGGATGTGTTGGCGCAGGAAATCACTTGAACGAAAATCAGGCGAACGGAAATCGGGAAAGTCGCTCATGCGTGCTGCTCCAGGAAGGCTTGGACTTCGGTCAGCGCGGGCATGGCCGCGAACGAGCCGATGCGGGTGACCGCGAGCGCGCCGCAGGCGGCGGCGAAGCGCAACGCGCTGTCGCGTCGCGCGCCGTCTTCCAGCAATCTCTCCAGCGAATCCGCCGCGACCAGCGTGTGCAAAAAACCACCGACGAATGCGTCGCCCGCGCCGGTGCTGTCGATCGCGCGTACGGCGAACGGTGACATTTCACCGGTTGCTGTCCGCGTGAACCAGCGCAAGGCACGCTCGCCGTCGGTGACGATCAAGAATTGCGTGCTGGCCGACCACAAGCGCTCGAACACGGCTGTTTCGCTTCCCGTCGATGCGGCAAGGAACGCGAGTTCCTCGGCGCTCAACTTCACGAAATCGGCCAGCGCCAATGCGCGCCAGATGGTCGGTGCGGGATCATCAAAGCGCGGCCACAGCGCGGGACGGAGGTTCATGTCGAAGCTGACCAGCGCACCGGCGTCGCGCGCCCGGGTCATGCCCTGCAGCGTAGTTGCGGCCGAGGCGGGTTCGGTCATGCTGCACGAACCCGCGTGGAAGATGTTTCCACGCGCGAAGATCGCCGGGTCGAAATCGCCGTCGCGGAACAACAGATCAGCGGAAGGCGGCCGATAGAAACTGAAGCTGCGCTCGCCCTGCGCATCGTGCGTCACGAACGCCAGCGCTGTGTTGGCGGCATCGGTCCGTCGCGTGTGGCGGATATCCACGCCGGCCTCGGCCAGCCCGCGCAGCAGCAAATCAGCGAACACATCCTGGCCGAACATGCCGACGAACGCGCTGGCGTCGCCGAGGCGCGCGACCGCCACCGCAACATTGGCCGGTGCGCCGCCGGCGTGCGGGATGAATGCGGGCGGCGCGCTGCCGCGCGGTTCGGCATGGAAGTCGATCAGCGCTTCGCCGAAGCAGTACACGGTGCCGTTCATGCGACGCGCGACCCGCGGACGCTGTAGAACATGATGTAGGCGTAGCACAGCAGCGGCAGCACGAACGCATGGTGCACGCCGATGCGGTCGGCCAGCGCGCCCTGCGCCAGCGGGATCACCGCGCCGCCCACGATCGCCATCACCAGCAGGCTGGACACCTTGCCGGAGAGCGCGCCGAACTTCTCGATGCCGAGCGTGAAGATGTTGGGGAACATGATCGAATTGAACAGGCCGATCGCGATCACGCTCCACATCGCGACGTGGCCGTGGGTCAGCATCGTGGTCAGCACGAGAAGCCCCGCAACGATGGCGAATGCGCACAGCAGCTTGCGCGCATCGATGCGTGTCAGCAGTGCGGAACCTGCAAAACGGCCGATCATCGCGCCGCCCCAGTACAGCGACACGAATCCGGCCGCGCGCGCTTCCGGCATGTCGCCGATGCCCGGCAGCGAGATGTAGTTGATCATGAAGCTGCCGATCGACACTTCCGCGCCCACGTACACGAAGATCGCGAGCATGCCGAACCAGACGCGTGCGTGCGCCAGCGCATCGAAGAACGTGTGCTGCGAATCGTCCGCGCGTTCATCGGCGCCTTCGATCGCCGGCAAATGGAACAGCCACACGATCAGCGCGAGCAGGAAAAGCACCAGGGCGATGCCGAGATAAGGCCCCTGCACGAGGTGCGCCTGCTGCAACTTGTAGGCGGCCTGTTGCGCGGCGGGCAGCTTCGCGAGATCCGCGCTGCCCAGCACCGCCACCGACAGGATCAGCAATCCGCCCAGCTTCGGCGCGATCGTCGTGCCCAGCGAATTGAGCGCCTGCGCCAGGTTCAAGCGGCTGGACGCCAGACGCGGCGGCCCGAGCAGGCTGACATACGGATTGGCCGCGACCTGCAACAAGGTGATGCCGCTCGCCAGCACGAAGAACGCCAGCAGGAACAACGGATACGACTGCGCCATCGCGGCCGGCATGAACAGCAGCGCGCCAATGCCGGTGACCACCAGCCCGGCGACGATGCTGAGCCGGTAGCCGAGCCGCGACACCACCTTGCCCGAGGGCAGTGACATCAGGAAGTACGCGCCGAAGAAAGTGAACTGCACCAGCATCACCTGCGTGTAGTTCAGCGTGAACACCGATTTCAGGTGCGGGATCAGCACGTCATTGAGCGCGGTGATGAATCCCCACATGAAGAAAATCGTGGTGACCACCGTGAGGGCGGTGCGGTTGCCGGCGACTCGGGTATTCATGTAAGGGTGGCCTCGCTGCTGGCGCGGATGATCAGGCGGACGGGGGCGACGCCGCGCACCGCGCCGGTGTCCGGGCGGCGCGCGCGTTCGAGGATGCGCTCGGCGGCCTGGCGGCCGCGCGCGCGCGGATCGGTGGCGAGCGTGGTCAGCGCGGGCGTGCTGACCGCGGCTTCGGGAATGTCGTCGAAACCGGTGACCGCGAAATCGCGGCCGGCGGTGATGCCGCGCGCGCCGAGGCCCAGCATCAGGCCCAGCGCGACCGCGTCGTTGTAGCAAACCGCCGCGGTGGGTGCGTGCTTGCTGGTGAACAGCGATGCGGTGCGGGCGGCAGCGTCCAGGCGCGTTGGCGTGGTTTCCACCAGCCAACCGGGTTCGGGTTCGATACCCGCCGCGCGCATGGCTTCTGCATAGCCGCGGCGACGGTCGCGGCAGGAACTCGATTCCGCATGGCCGCCGAAGAATGCGATACGGCGATGGCCGCGTTCGAGCAGGTGGTGCGTCGCGAGTGCCGCGCCGCGCCGGTTGTCCAGCGCGAGGTAATCCCAATGCGACGCCGACCAGCGCACGTGCGACGGTTCGCGGTTGAACACCAGCACCGGAAGATGCGCACCGAGCACCTGCCCCAGCGCGACGCCGTCGCTGCCCTCGGCCGGCGACAGGATGATGCCGGCCGGATCGTGTTCCATCAGCGATGCGAGCACACGCTGCTGGCGTTCGGGTGATTCGCCCGTGCTGCCGAGCAGCGTCACGTAGCCGGCGGCGCCCAGTGTCTCGTCGACGCCCGCGGCGAAGTCGGCGAAAAACGGATTGGACAAATCGTTCACCACCAGCGCCACGCTGGACGAACGGCGTTGGCGCAGGTTCGCGGCGGCGCGGTTGTAGACGTAGCCCTGTTTTTTCAGTTCGGCTTCCACCTTCGCGCGCGTGGCCGCGGCGGGTAGCGGACTGCCGCGCAACACCAGCGAGACGGTCGCACGCGAAACGCCGCAGCCGAGCGCGATGTCGGTGACGGTGACGCGGCGGCCGCTCATCGCGTGATGGTTTGCATGACGAAGGGGGAATGCGTGTACGGAGGCAGATTTTGGAACGATCCAATTCCGCGCATCATGCCCGCGGGCGTGACCCACCGCATTCTGCAATGCAGCATGCATCGCCGCCGGTCGCGTGCTACTTTCGCCGGACTTTTGGAACGATCCAAGGATTCGCCATGGTCGTTGATCTTGCTCATTCCCGGCGCGCCGCGATCCGCGGCTTGCTGGCGATGGTTGTTGCATTGGGTGTCACCGGATTCGCGCACGCGGCCGAACCCGGCGAGATCGCCTGGCAACAAACCGATCCGATGATCGGCACCGGCGGCGCCGGGCACACCTTCCCCGGCGCGACGGTACCGTTCGGCATGATCCAGTTGAGCCCCGACACCGCAATGCCGGATTTCAAGCACGCGTACGCATGGGCGGCGGGCTACCAGTACGGCGACCACAGCATCCTCGGATTTTCCGAAACGCATTTCTCCGGCAGCGGCCACTCCGATCTGGGCGACGTGCTGCTGATGCCGGGCGTCGGCAAGCTGCAATGGGATGCGGGCGATCCCGACAAACCCGGCAGCGGCTACCGTTCCGATTTCAGCCACAAGACCGAGGTCGCGCAGCCCGGTTATTACGCGGTGACGCTGGCGACGCCCGGCGTGCGCGTGGAATTGACAGCGGGTCAACGCGTCGGCTGGCATCGCTACACGTTCCCGAAAGATCAAGACGCACACGTGCTGCTGGACTTGCGGCCCAGCATCTACGACTACCCGGGCAAGGTGTTGTGGGCGCGCCTGCGCGTGCGCGCGGACGGCACCGTGACGGGTTACCGCGAAACGCGCGGCTGGGCGCCGGGGCGGCAACTGTACTTCGCGATCCGGTTTTCGCAGCCGATGACCGCGCACGAACTCGTCAATCGCGAAACCGATATTCCGTACAAGGGTTTCGCGGGACCGGCCGCGAATCCGACCGGCAACGACGCGATCGCGGGCAAGCAACTGGAAAGCGCGTTCGAATTCGGCAAGCTCACGCAACCGCTGCTGGTGAAGGTGGCGATTTCCAGCGTGAGCGCCGACAACGCCATCGCCAATCTCGATGCCGACAGCAAGGGCTGGGACTTCGATGCGCGGCGTGGCGAGGCAAGGCAGACGTGGGCGAAGGCGCTGTCAGCGATCGACGTGGATGCGTCGCCCGACATCGAAAAGAGTTTCTACACCTCGCTGTATCACGCGCTGATCGCGCCGAACCTCGCGATGGACGTGAATGGCGAGTACCGCGGCCCCGACCATGCGGTGCACACCGCGAAGGACTTCACGTTCTACTCGAGCTGGTCGCTGTGGGATGTTTATCGCGCCGAGATGCCGCTGATGGCCTTCATCCAGCCGCCGCAGCGCATGAACGATTTCGTCCACTCGCTGATCGCGGCGCAACAGGCGAGTCCGTTCGGCATCCTGCCGGTGTGGGCGTACCAGGGCCTCGAAACCTGGTGCATGATCGGCTACCACGCGGTGCCGGTGACCGCCAATGCCTACATGCAGGGCTTCCGTGGTTTTGACGCCGACGCCGCGCTGAAGGCCATGGTCGCGAGCGCGACGTACGCGCCGTACGGCGATCTGGCCGATTACATGAAGCTCGGCTACGTGCCCAGCGACAAGGAGCCCGAATCGGTTTCCAAGACGCTGGAATATGCGTTCGATGACTGGTCGCTTGCGCAGATGGCGCAGGCGATGGGCCAGAAAGGCGTCGCCGAAAAATTCTTCAAGCGTGCGCAGAACTGGCGCAACGTGTTCAATCCGAAAACGGGCTTCGCGCAGCCGCGGCTTGCGAACGGCAAGTTCGAGCAACCCTTCAGCCCCGCGAAAGCAGGCGTGGGCAGCGGCTTCACCGAAGGCAATGCGTGGCAATACTCGTGGTACGAGCCGCAGGACATCGGCGGCTTGATCCACGAACTCGGCGGCGACGCGGGACTGGTGAAAAAACTCGACGAAGTGTTCGACGCGAAAATCGATCCCAAGGCATTCGCGGAACTCGAGGACGTCACCGGCCTGATCGGCTGGTACGCGCACGGCAACGAGCCCAGCCACCACATCGCGTATCTCTATGACTACGCGGGCGCGCCGTGGAAGACGCAGGAGCGCCTGGCCGAAATCATGCGCACGCAGTACGCGCCGACGCCGACCGGACTCGCGGGCAACGACGACCTGGGCCAGATGTCGGCGTGGTACATCTTCACCGCGCTGGGTTTCTATCCGGTCGCGCCGGCCAGCAACCAGTACGTGATCGGCCGTCCGTTCGTGCGCCGTGCGGTTTTGCATTTGCCCAACGGCAAGACCTTCACCGTCAGCACCCATGGCATGGGCAAGGATCACCCCTACGTCGGTTCGGTCGAACTCAACGGCAAGCCGCTGACGCGCGATTACCTGAGCTACGCGGAGATCGCCAACGGCGGCACGCTGCATTTCACGATGCAGGCACAGCCGAACAAGGCGTGGGCGACGCAAGCGAAGGACCAACCGTATTCGATGACGGCGTATCCGGCTAGCCGCTGATCGGTGGCGCGCGAATACTGCAGCATCTTCAGCCGGGCGCTGAACGTGACAAATGCAGCCCGTGCGTGATCGGCAGCCAGTAAAAAAGGATCAGCGCCGCGAACAAAGCGAGGCCGAGGACCGGCACGACTGCGCCGATGGCGGTGCCGACGAGGTACGCCGTCGGCCCGAGCATGAACCGGCGGGCAATGGCCTTTGCATCGGCCGGCGCGATGGAATCGCCCAGCAGCCGATGTCGGTAGCGCGCCCACTCCCACACCGCGTTGAAGAAAATCCCACCGATGACCAGCGTCGATCCGTACAGGATCACCGCGGTGCGCAAACCGATGTGTTCACGCAGCGACGAGGACAACACCGCAGTGACGAACGGCAGGAATGCGACATTCATCAGCAGCAGCGTGTTGAAGAACATCAGCATGCGATCCACGCGCCGGATGTGCTGGAACATTTCGTGGTGGTTGGCCCAGATCAGGCCAATCAGCAGGAAGCTGATGAGATAGGCGAGATAGCTGGGCCACAGCGCCAGCAGGTCGGCGGCGAGGTGCGCGCTGGCCTGCGGTGGCCGGATGTCGAGGACGAGCAGCGTGATGGCGATGGCGAACACGCCGTCGCTGAAGGCCTCGATGCGCTGGGTGTTCATGGCCTAGGCGCCACCGCTTTCGCGGGAAGGATGGCCGTTCTGGTCTTCATTGCGCGAAGTGGATGCATGCGTGACCACACGCTTCGCAATGCGGCGATCACGGATGATCGCACGGAAGATCCTCAATCGATCCCGAGCTTCTTCAACTTGTACCGCAGCGCTCGGAAAGTGATGCCCAGTTTCCTCGCGGCCGCGGTCTTGTTGTAGCGCGTTTCCTTCAGCACCTTGATGATGGTCTCGCGTTCGATGCTGGAGATGTAGTCGTCGAGTCCGACGCCACCTCCGCTTTGTGCGCCGGCGCCGGATTCATCATCGCGATCCTCTTCCTCGTCGAAGTCATCATCCACGTCGTGGCCCGAGGCGGAGTCCAGCATCAGGTCGGGCGGTTCGATCAGGCCGTTTTCGCACAGTGCGATCGCGCGTTCCAGCACGTTCTCGAGTTCGCGCACGTTGCCGGGAAAATCGTAATCGGTGAGCGCCTTCAGCGCCGCGGGTTGCAAGGTGGGCGCGGGCGTGCCGGCCTGCTCGGCCATGCGCTTCAAGATGTGTTTCGCCAGCACCGCGATGTCGCCGCCGCGTTCGCGCAGCGGCGGCACGCGCAATTCGATCACGTTGATGCGGTAGTAAAGATCCTGCCGGAACTGGCCGTTCTGGGTCAGGCGGCCGAGATCCTTGTGGGTGGCGGAAAGGATGCGCACATCGACCGGCACTTCGCCGCGCCCGCCGATCGGACGCACGGCTTTTTCCTGGATCACGCGCAAGAGTTTCACCTGCATGTGCAGCGGCAGTTCCGCGACTTCGTCGAGGAACAGCGTGCCGCCATGCGCGGTCTGGAACAGGCCTTCCTTGTCGGCGTGCGCGCCGGTGAACGAACCCTTCTTGTGGCCGAAGAATTCGCTTTCCATCAATTCGGAAGGAATCGCGCCGCAGTTCACCGGCACGAATGGTCCGACCGCACGCGGTCCGAGTTCGTGGATCGAGCGCGCCACCAGTTCCTTGCCCACGCCGGATTCGCCGGAGATGTAGATCGGCGCCTGGCTGCGCGCGAGCTTGGCGATGCGTGCGCGCACCTCTTTCATGATCTGCGAATCGCCGACCAGGCGGCTGGCCGTGATCTGCTCGCCGCCAGCCTGTTCGGGTGCCTGTCCGGCGCGCAGCGCGCTCTGCACCAGCCGTCGCAGCATGTGGATGTCGACCGGCTTGCTGACGAAATCGAACGCGCCCGCCTTCAATGCATCGACGGCCGCTTCGACGTTGCCGTATGCCGTGATCATCGCGATCGGCGTTTCAGGATGATTGCGCGCGATCAGTTCGATCAGTTCCTGCCCGGTGCCGTCGGGCAGGCGCATGTCGGTGAAGCACAGGTCGTAATGCGCTTCCGCCAGCATGCGTTTCGCGTCGCCGACGTTCGCGGCGGTATCGACATCGAGATCCATGCGGCCCAGTGTGATGGTGAGCAGCTCGCGGATGTCGCGTTCGTCGTCGACGACCAGTACCGTTTGTTTGGCCATGCTTCCCCGCCTTGCGTCCTGTTACCCTCTCGCTTGAGGTTAGCGCGACGGCCGCCGCGTTGCCATGCCGCGATCGCGGCGCGTCACGCTTCCGAACCCACCGGCATGCGCACGGGCGCTGTCAGGGTGATGCGGAAGCAGCTGCCGCCGCCGGCCACCGGCACGTATTCGAGGTTGGCCTGGTTGGCCTCGCACATCTGCTTGGCGAGATACAGGCCAAGCCCCGTCCCGTACTCGTGCGTGGTGAAGAACGGCTCGAAGATCTGCGCGGCGACCTTGGGCGGAATGCCGGGGCCGCGGTCGATCACTTCCAGCAGCGGAGGCCCATTGTCGCTGGCCAGCCGCGCCACCACCATCACGCGCGCCGGCTCGTCCGGAAGCCGTCCGTAACGCAGCGCGTTCTGCACCAGGTTCCACACCACCTGCTGCAAGTGCTGCGAATCGGCCAGCGCCTCGACCGGGCGCGGGTACAGCAGCGGACGCAGGCTGTCCTGGCCGACATCGTTGGCTTCCTTGTATTCGTCGACGAAGCGCACCGCCCAGTGATTGAGGTCCAGCGACTCGGGGCGCGAACGCTCGCGCCGCGACAACTGCAGGATGTTCTCGATGATCTCGTTCACGCGCCCGCAATGGTTGTTGATGATCTCGACCATGCGCTGGTCGGCTTCGCTGATGAGCTCGGATTCGGCCAGCAGCTGCGCCGAGTAGCGGATCGCCGCCAGCGGATTGCGGATCTCGTGCGCGATCGACGCCGACAACCGCCCCAGCGTGGTCAAGGTGAGCTGCTCGGCGCGCTGTGACACCAGCGAGGTGTCGTCCAGGAAAATCAGCACGAACGAATCGTCGTGCGCCGACAGGCGCGTGAAGCGCGGGATGATCTCCGGTGCGCTCTCGGTCAGCGCGACCGCGGTGGGATCGTGCTCGTGGGTCGTGCGCCAGTGGTAGAGGCGACGCGAAAGTTCCGGCGCCACGCTGCCGAGGTCGCGCTGCTCGACGCCCGGGTTGCCCATCAGCATCCACGCCGATTCGTTGATCTGGTGGATGTGGTTGGCGTCATCCACCAGCAATACGCCGGTGCGCATGCGCCGGATGATCAGGTCGTTGACCTGGGCGAGGTTGGCGAGATCGCTGCCGCGCTGTTCGGCCAGCGCCTCGCTGGCGCGCATCTGGCTGCCCAGCGCGAAGCACAGTGCGGCGATGGCGAAGTAGAACACGCCGAACAGGCCGGCTTCCAGGAGCGCGAGGCCGACATCGGTTCCGCCCGTCACCAGCAACGCCTGCGCGATCATCGCCAGCGTCGCCAGCGCCGCGAACAGGCCGCCGAGACGTGGCGACAGCAGCAGCGCGGCGGCGCCGACGTTGATCACCAGCATCAACGCGATGCCGGTGTGCGCGGCGGGAATGGTGACGGCGGCAAGAAACGCAGCCAGCACGTCCACGCACAGGAACGCGCTGGCACTGATCAGCAGTGCACGCGCACCGCGCAGGTCACGCGCCAGCACCAGCAGGGCGAACAACAGGTAAACCAGCGCGGTGCTGCGCGCGAGCAGCGGCCCGCGCAGCGGCATCCACGTGAAGGCGAGGCTGCTCAGTGACAGGACGCTGTAGACCAGCGCCTGGAACACCCGGTAAACGTCGAGCACGCGCAGCTCGCGCCGGACGTGATCCGTGCTGCGCCGGACGAGGACGTTCTGGTTTTTGAGGGACGGGCTTGCCACGCGCGGCATTATGCACTGCGCATGGACAAGTCTGGCGACGCGTGGCCAGCTTGCCGATTTCCCTCGCGACGCGCTCGCGTTGCGCGTCGAGGTATGCGCTCGTAAACTAGGCGGTTCGCCTGTGCCGGAATAGCTCAGCTGGTAGAGCAACGCATTCGTAATGCGTGGGTCGGGGGTTCGATTCCCTCTTCCGGCAGGTTGTTTCAACTTTCCCGCGGGTTCGGGGGCGCACGGCGCATCCGCGGCCGGAACCTCAGTACCCCGCCAGCCCGCGCTCGCGTCCCCACACCACGGCCGCGCTGCGGCGGTTCACGCCGATCTTCGCGTACAGGGTCGCGACGTGGTTGCGCACGGTGTTGCGCGAAAGTTTCAGCAGTGCGGCGATTTCCGCATCACCGTGTCCCTTGCAGATCAGGCCGAGCACCTCGCGTTCGCGCGGCGTCAGCGCGCCCAGCTCGCCCTTTGCGCCATTGACGCCGTCGGGGTGGCGGATCTGCGCCAGCTTTTCCATCACGGTGCGGCTGAACCAGCTCGTGTCCTTCATCACCGTCTCGATCGCGGCGACCAGGTCCATTTCCGAGCGCTTGCGTTCGGTGATGTCCTGCACCACGAACAGCACGCACGCTTCGTTCTGGATCGTGACCGGCTCGGCCGAAAGCAAGCCGTCGACCACGGCGCCGCCGCGGGTGCGGATCGCGATGTCGAGGTTGCGGATGTCCTGGTGCGCTTCCAGCGCGGAACGAAGCTGGCGGTAGGCCGTGACATCCTTCCACAGGTCGAGTTCCGCGCTTGCCTTGCCCAGTACGTCGTCGCGCTGATGGCCGGTCACCGCCGCGAACGCGTCGTTGATCTCCAGGATGCGCAGCGCCGGCAGCCCGCAGACCATCATCGGCACCGGCGCCAGCCGGAAGGCCTTGGCGAACCTTTCCTCGCTCTGCCGCAATGAAAGTTCCGCCTTCTTGCGCGCCTCCAGATCGTTGAAGGTGAACAGCATGCAAGGCTCGTCGCAGACCTCGATCGACTGCCCCGCGACGATCACGAATTTCGTGTCGCCGCCGTTCACGGGCAGCGAAGCTTCCTGTTGCGGGATGCTGCGGTGCTCCTCGAACGCACGCATTGCCTCGTCGCGGTGCTCGGCGTCCTGCAGCACGTCGAGAGCGGCGAACGCGCAACCGATCACGTCGTCGCGCGCGTAACCGGTCATGTCCAGGAATCCCTGGTTGACCTTGACATAGCGCCGGTCGGCAAGGCGGCAGATCAGGGCGGGGGCCGGATTGGCCGCGAAGGTCCGCTCGAAAAGTTCTTCCGCGCTTACCCGCTGCGTGATGTCGCGGATCACCAGCGCGAGGGATTCGACCTGCCGATCCGCATTGATCAGCTTGAGGCTGCGAACTTCGTGTACGCGGCAGGAATCGCCGTCGCGATGCGTGACCTGCACGGTCAGCCCGGCAAAACGCTCGCCCGCAATCACCCGCGCGAGCGGATACTGCTTTGCGGTGAGCGTGCGGTGGTTGAGGTATTTCAGGACGAACCGCTTGCGGTACCCTGCGGCGGTCGTGCCGAGTTCCTCCAGCTGGGCGCAGCCGTGCATCGTCAGCGCCGCCTCGTTGGCCCACACGATCGCGCCGGCCGGGTCGATCAGCAGCACGCCCTCGGAAAGCCCCGCGATGATTTGCTGAAGCTGTCCGCGATCGACGCCGCGACGCGTGGGTTTTCTGGGGGCCATCGGGTGCGCGATTGCTGCCGGGACCGTGCATTGTCACGCCGGATCGGGCCCCGATGCACGCGTCTTTTTGACTGGTAGAAAACTACCAGCCGAAATGGTAGCGGCGCGTCTGTCGCGCGGCCATTTCCCGGCGATAACCTCATCGCCCCGCGGGCCCCGGAATCGAGACGCATGCCGTCCGGCCGAAGCCTGGCTCGACCCGGGCGTGCAGAGGTGATGCCGCGCCGCCACCGGGTTTGGAGTTTCCTTCAAGGAGGAGAAACACCATGAAGCTCGACGCATGCTTTTCCGCCATTCCTCGTCACCGCTTCGCAGCAAAGGAGCCAGTCGTGGGTTCGCCTTCGTTCGGTCTTTCCGGCCAGGACGTGCACCTGACCCAGGACAGGATCAGGGACGAATGGAGCCAGCTCGGTGAAAGACTTCGGCGCCGCTGGCGCAAGCTGACCCGGGAAGATGTGGGATGCCCGGGCGGCAATGCCGCTTACCTTGCCAGTTTGCTGCAGCAACGCTACGGCGTCGATCGCCGCGAGGCGTTGTTGCAGGTCTTCGAGTTCGAGAGCGAACTTTGAGGAGCACGGGGATGTCCGCCCTTGTCTGATCCAGGTTCCGGCAGCGGTGCCGAATCCGCGCTGCGCGCGAACGACGGCTGGATCGCCGCGCAGAACGAAGCCCTGCACGCCGCCCTCGCCGATGCGGCGCTCGCGGCATCGCTGGATCCATTGATCCGCGGCGCTTGCGCGCACGACCCGGACCTTCGGTGCGCCATTTACCTGTTCGATGCAGCGGGCACCGCGCTGCATCACGTCGCCGGCCTGGATGAAGACCGTGCGCACTCGGCGAACGGTTCCGACGTCGATGCGGATTCTCTGGCGCGCGCAATGACCCTTCCCACCGCGCAACCAGTCATTATTCCCGACGTGGCGATCGAGCCGCGCTGGACGCCATGGCTTTCCGTGGCGCGGGCGCTCGACATCCGCGCCTGCTGGTCATTCCCGATTCGAACTGCCGGAGGCGAGTTCCTCGGTGTGTTCGCGATGTACTGCCGGCAGGCGCGCAGCGCGACGGCGCGCGATCACGAAATGGCCGCAAGCCTGACGCATACCGCCGCCCTCATCATCACGCACCATCGGGAACGCGAGGCACGCGAACGCGCCGCGGCGACGCTGCGCGAAAACCATGCACTGCTCGAGCAGGCGAACCGCGCGAAAGACGAGTTCCTGGCGATGCTGGGCCATGAGCTGCGCAATCCGCTGCAGCCGATCGTGAGCATCCTGGAATTGATGCGGCTTCGTCACCCCGACGCACTGGCCGGGGAGCGCGCGCTCATCGAGGCGCAGATCAAACACCTCCAGGGCATGGTCGACGACCTGCTCGACGTGGCGCGCATCGTGCACGGCAAGCTGGATCTTCAAAAGACGCCGCAGGATCTGGGCGACACGATCCTGCGCGCGATCGAAGCGATACGCCCCATGCTCGAAGAGAGCCGGCAGCAGATCGAGATGTCCGTCGCGGCCTCGCTGGTGGTCGATGGCGACCGGCGGCGGCTGATGCAGGTGTTCGCCAACCTGCTGGGCAACGCTGCCAAGTATTCGCCGCCCCGTTCGACGATCGTCGTGGGCGCCGCCGTCGAAAACGGCCAGGCCACGGTTCGCGTGCGCGATTCGGGCATCGGCATCGATCCGGCGCTGCGGCCGCACATCTTCGACATGTTCACGCAGGACCCGCGATCCATCGAACGCTCGCGCAACGGGCTGGGGCTGGGGCTCTCGATCGTGCACAACCTGGTGAAGTTGCATGGTGGCAGCGTCGAAGCTCGCAGCGAGGGCCGCGGCCGCGGCAGCGAATTCATCGTGCGGCTGCCGCTTGCAGGACCGCGGGGCGCCGCGCCTCCGCGGCCGCAAATGGAGCCGGGCGAAGTCGTCCGCGATCAAAATCGAACGCGGATCCTGATCGTCGACGACTACGCTCCCGCGGCGGACAGCCTTGCGGAACTGCTGCAGGCGCAGGGCTTCGAAACACGCGTTGCGCGTGATGGTGCGGACGCGCTGGACGCCGCTGTCGACTTCAAGCCGGCACTGGCACTGATCGACATCAGCCTGCCACAAATGGACGGTTACGAACTCGCGCGCCGGCTGCGCGCCACCAAGGGTCTCGAAAACCTCAGGCTCGTCGCGCTCACCGGTTTCGGCCAGGCGAGCGACCTGGCCCGTGCGGCAGAAGCTGGCTTCGATGCACACCTGCTCAAGCCGGTGAGCCTGGAGCGCCTCGACGAAGCCACCCGGCTGGCGAGGGCTGCGGAGAAGCCGGCTAACCCGTAGCGGCTTCGCGCAAGCGCTCGCTCGAAGGCACGAAGTAGTACGCGCCGGTGAGCGGGCGCGTGTAGCGCGTCAGCGCATCGCGCACGCCGTTCGTCATGCCGGCCATGCTTTCCAGCATCGCGGCGAGCGGTCGTTGCTCCGCGCAGAATCCGACGAACATGGTGCCGTGGCGGGTCGTGGTACCGAACGGCATGTTGCGCCTGAAGATGTGGCCGAAGGTGTCCTGGTCGGTGCGCGCCACATGCGAAGTCTCGGGCTTGTGGTCGAGTTCGATGCTGTCGGGCTTGCTGCGTCCCATCACCTGTTCCTGGTCGTGCACCGAAAGCGATTCCCACTGCGCCGAGTCGTGAATCCACTTCTGCAGCAGCAGTACCGTGCCGCCGGCGCCCGGTTTGCCTTCCGGAATGCCGACCACCTCCGGCGCCTCGACCAGCGATGGATTTTCGCTGCCGTCGATGAAGCCGGTCAGGTCGCGGTCGTGACGATACGGCCAGCTCGTGGTCTCTTCCGCGACGGACGCGAGACCCTTGAAATCGGAAATCACCTGATGCGCGGTGTCGAACAGCACGTCATACGCGCTGCCGGACAGCCAGATCACCGCATCGTGCTGCGTTGCCGGCATCGTGAAGCCTTCCGCACCGGCGATGGCCTGGTTGAATCCGTGCAGTCCGGTGGGCGCATCGTCCGGTGCCACCTGGCTCCACAGTTCGGGCCGGAAACCCGACACCAGGTTGACGCCGCCGATCGTCGTCCGCGGCTCGCGCAGCGAAGCGATGGCCGTCACCAGTTCCGCGGCCGTTCGACCGTTCGCGATGTCCCATTCCAGATACACGTGCGACGACGTGCCCAGACTGAAGATGCCGCTTTGACTGGTCTTCATGTGTTTCCCTTCAGCGAGCGGTCTTCCGCAACGCCGATCCCTTGTGCGCCGCGACGTGGTCGGTCTTGTCGCTCTTGATCTCGTATTGCGGATCGTCTTTGCTGGCGTGATGGGTGTGGCCTTTGTAGTCGAAGTCACGCGTGTGCACCTTGATGATCGTGCCGCTGACGTGCCCCGCCTCGGAATTCCAGGTGACATGGTCGCCGACTTTGAAGTGCTCTGTCATCGCGATGGTCCTTTTCGATCCTCAACCATACCGCGAAACGGCTTCGGATGAAGCAATCGTGGCCGCGCCCGCTTGTGAGCGTTCCGTGCGCGCGCTAACGTTGGTGCTTCGACGATTGCCGGGGAGCGACGATGAACCTCCGTCTTGCCTTCTGCGCGCTCGCGCTGACCGCCGCATCGGGGACTGCCATGGCCGCGCAACATCCTTTCAACGCACACGACCTGGCGATGATGGATCGCGTGTCCGACCCGCACCTGTCGCCGAACGGCAACGAAGTCGCCTTCACGGTGCGCAGCACCGATTGGGACGCCAACAAGGGCGTCAACAGCGTGTGGCTGCTCGATCTTTCGAAGAAGGGCACCGAGCCGCGGCGCGTCACCGACCTGAAATTGAACGCCAACAGTCCCGCGTTCTCTCCGGATGGCAAGACGCTTTATTTTCTTGCCACCGAGAAGGATTCCACGCAGTTGTGGTCCGCGCCGGTCGCGGGTGGCGAACCCGTGCAGGTCATGCACCTGCCACTGGACGTCGACAACTTCAAGCTGTCGCCGGACGGAAGATCGCTGCTGTTCTCGTCGCAGATGTTCGAGGATTGCCCGACGCTCGAATGCACGCGCGAAAAACTGGACGCGCAGAAGAAGGTCAAGGCGACCGGGCGCCTGTACCACCGCCTGTTCGTGCGGCATTGGGATGAATGGTCCGACCATCGCCGCGGGCAATTGTTCGTGATGCCGCTGGATGCCTCGGCCAAGCCGGTGCTGGTGACCCGCGGCATCGACGGCGACGTGCCCTCGAAGCCGGATGGTGGCAACACCGACTACGCGTGGTCGCCGGACGGCAAGACGGTGTACTTCGACGTGCGCATCGCGGGCAAGACCGAACCGTGGTCCACCAACTTCGATGTGTACTCGGTACCGGCCGACGGTTCCGCCGCGCCGAAGAACCTCACCGCCGCGAACACGGCCTGGGACGCATTCCCGCTGCCTTCGCACGACGGCAAGACGCTTTATTACCTGGCGATGAAAGTGCCCGGTTTCGAAGCCGACCGCTTCGGCATCATGGCGCTCAATCTCGCGACCGGTGCGACGCGCGAAATCGATCCGCACTGGGATCGTTCGGCCGGAGCGTTGACGCTGTCCGCCGACGGCAAGACGCTGTACACGACGATCGCGGATGACGGCAACGTCGCGCTGTACGCGATCGACGTCGCCAGCGGCAAGCCGACGAAGGTGTTGGGCGACGGCAGCGTGCTGGGCTTCGACATCGTCGGCGACAAGGTGGTTGCCGCGCGCCAGGATTTCACGCATCCGACCGACCTGTACACGCTGACCGCGCAAGGGAAAGTACTCACGCAGGTCACGCATTTCAATGCGTCGCGACTCGCCAACATCGAGTTTTCCAAGGCGACGTGGTTCACCTTCAAGGGCTGGAACGGCGACACCGTGCACGGCTACGTGATGCCGCCGGTCGGCGCGAAGCCGGGCCAGAAATATCCCGTGGCGTTCCTGATCCACGGCGGCCCGCAAGGCGCGTGGCCGGATGAATTCCATTACCGCTGGAATCCGCAAACCTACGCGGGCGCCGGTTTCGCAGTCGTCGCGATCAATTTCCATGGCTCGGTCGGTTACGGCCAGGCCTTCACCGACGCGATCAGCCAGCACTGGGGCGACCGTCCACTCGAAGACCTGCAGAAGGGTTGGGCCGCGGCGTTGCAGCAGTTCCCGTACCTCGATGGCAACGATGCGTGCGCGCTCGGTGCGAGCTACGGCGGCTACATGGTGTACTGGATCGCCGGCGTGTGGAACCAGCCGTGGAAGTGCCTGGTCGACCACGACGGCGTGTTCGACGCGCGCATGATGTATTACGCCACCGACGAACTGTGGTTCGAGGAACACGAAAACGGCGGCACGCCATTCGAACACCCGGAGAACTACGAGAAGTTCAACCCGATCGACCACGTCAAGAATTGGCGCGTGCCGATGCTGGTGATCCACGACAGCCGCGACTACCGCATTCCGGAGTCGCAGGGTCTCGGCGCATTCACCGCGCTGCAGCGGCGCGGCATCCCCAGCGAGTTCCTCAACTTCCCCGACGAGGATCATCTGGTCCTGAAGCCACAGAACAGCGTGATGTGGCACAAGACCGTGACCGATTGGCTCAAGCGCTGGACCGGCACCGGCGCGTCGGCGGCAGTGCAGTCAGGTGCGGCCGAGGCCAAGCCGCAAAAGAAGCACTGACCGGGAGAAGGGTCTCGCCCGGAAAAGACGATGCTGAGCCATGACGCACTGGGAGCACCCATCGAAGCCATATTGTGATCCGCGCGTTCTTCGTCCCAGCCACCTTTGAGCGGCTGGACCTTGCAGAAGCGGCCGTCACTGGTGCAGAACTACCCTTGGTGGCGGTTGTTGCTGCACCGCTTGTTGCGGCGCATGGACATGTTGCCGCTGATCGCTGGCGCACGCGTCGCAACCGCCGCAGCCATCGCGTGTATCAGCGTCGGCTGCGTGATCCTGTAGGGCAATTCCTGCGAACTGCGTTTCGTACCGTTTTCGTACAAAAGCAAAGGCCGCCTTGTGAGGCGGCCTAAGTCGTTGAAAATATGGTGGGCGGTACAGGGATCGAACCTGTGACACCTGCCGTGTGAAGGCAGTGCTCTACCGCTGAGCTAACCGCCCATGCGAACCGGCGAGTGTACGGGCGACGGGTTTTCCGGTCAATCGGCGGCACGGGCGATTGCTACAATCCGCGCTCCAATCGAAGCCGGACCCCCGCCGTGGAACACATCCTGCACGCGCTCGCGAATTACCAGATCACGCCATGGAAAGTGGTGGGCTACCTCGGCATGGCCATGTTCACCAGCCGCTGGTTCGTGCAGATCTACGAGACGCGCAAGCACAAGCGCGTGGTGATGCCGCTCTCGTTCTGGGTGATGTCCGTGTGCGGCAGCATCTTGCTGCTCGCGTACTTCGTGATGGGCAAGAACGACTCGGTGGGCATCCTCTCCAACCTGTTTCCCGTGGTGGTGTCGGTCTACAACCTGGTGATGCATTTGCGGCACCAGAAGAACACCACGACCGGTGACATGGCGGCGTAAGGGGTGTCCCGCGCTCCAGATGCGGCGAGGGTGCGGGTCGGCTAGGATCGGCGCGGGCCATCCGTGCCCAGGGGAAACAGCCACTTCGTTCCGGCCGAGACTCCGGCTGGGTCCATGACGCTCAGGAGTACACATGAACGCACAACTTGCCGAACGTGAATCCTCGCCGGTTTCGTTGGGGGACTGGGTCATCACCCTCATTGTGCTCTGCATCCCGATCGTGAACATCGTGATGCTGTTTGTCTGGGGTTTCTCGAGTGGAACCCAGCCGAGCAAGCGAAACTACTGCCGGGCCGCCTTGATTTTCGCGGCCGTGATGTTCGTCTTGTACTTCCTCGTAGCGATCACGTTCGGCGCGGCGTTCCTGCACGCCGCACGTTCCGGCGCAGCACTCTGAAGGTTGGGTGCGTCCGCGGCGACACGCGGACGCACCGTCAATCCGGATCGTAATCGAGGTTGGCGGACAGCCAGCGCTCGGTTTGGGCGAGCGTCCAACCCTTGCGTTCCGCGTAGTCCTCGACCTGGTCCTTCGTCAGTTTGCCGACCACGAAGTACTGGCTGTCGGGATGGCTGAAATACCAGCCCGATACCGCGGCGGCGGGATACATCGAGAAGCCTTCGGTCAATTCGATGTTCGCGTTGTTCGTTGCATCCAGCAGCTTGAACAGCGTGGTCTTCTCGGTATGGTCGGGGCAGGCGGGATAGCCCGGCGCGGGGCGGATGCCACGATACTTCTCCGCGATCAATGCGTCGTTGTCGAGGCTCTCGCCGGACGCATAGCCCCAGTATTTCGTGCGCACCTCGCGATGCATCCATTCGGCCAGCGCTTCGGCCATGCGGTCGGCCAGCGCTTTCAGGATGATCGCCGAGTAGTCGTCGTTGTCCTTGTGGAAGCGTTCGAGGTGTTCCTCGATGCCGAGGCCCGCCGTGACCGCGAAGCCGCCGATCCAGTCCTGCACGCCCGTTTCCTTGGGCGCGACGAAATCGGCGAGGCAAAGGTTCGGACGTTCGGCCGGCTTGTCGGCTTGCTGACGGAGATGGTGCAGCATCACCTTTTCGCCGCGGTTGTCCAGCTCCAGATCGTCGCCCACACGCGACACCGGCCAGAACCCGATCACCGCCTTCGCCCGCAGCCACTTCTCGTCGATGATCTTCTTCAGGATCTTCTGTGCGTCGTTGAACAGTTCCGAGGCCTGGGGACCGACCACGGGGTCGCTCAGGATGGCGGGGTAATGCCCATGCAGTTCCCACGCCTGGAAAAACGGCGTCCAGTCGATGATCGGCAACAATTCGGTGAGCGGGATGTCGTCGAATACCGTGATACTTGGTTTGTTCGGCACGGGCGGCGTGTAGGCTTTCCAGTCGAACTTCGAGCCGTTGGCGCGGGCGTCCTTCAATGACACCAGACGCTTCGCCGGGCCTCGGTTCCTGTGCCGCTCGCGCACCTCCGCGTACTCGGCGCGCACTTTCGCGAGAAAACCGTCCACCAGTTCCTTGCTGACCAGCGATTGCGCCACGCCCACCGCACGCGAGGCATCCTTCACCCATACGCAGGCGGTTTCGTAGTTGGGTTCGATCTTGATCGCGGTGTGCGCGCGCGAGGTGGTCGCGCCGCCGATCAGCAGCGGAATCCTGAAGTTCTGGCGCTTCATTTCCTTGGCGACGTGCGCCATCTCTTCCAGCGACGGCGTGATCAGCCCCGACACGCCGATCATGTCGGCCTTTTCCGCGATCGCGGTGTCGAGGATCTTCTGCGCCGGCACCATCACGCCAAGATCGACCACGTCGAAGTTGTTGCAGGCCAGCACCACGCCCACGATGTTCTTGCCGATGTCGTGCACGTCGCCCTTGACGGTCGCCATCACGATCTTGCCGTTGGACTTGGCCGTGTCGCCGCTCTTCTTCTTTTCCTCTTCCATGTACGGCAGCAGATGCGCCACGGCTTTCTTCATTACGCGCGCGGATTTCACGACCTGCGGCAGGAACATCTTGCCGGCGCCGAACAGGTCGCCGACCACGTTCATGCCGTCCATCAGCGGCCCTTCGATCACGTCCAGCGTGCGCGTGACGGTCTTGCGCACTTCTTCGGTGTCCTCCACCACGAACTGGTCGATGCCGTGCACCAGCGCGTGTTCCAGCCGTTTCGCGACCGGCAGTTCGCGCCATGCGAGTTTGCTGCCGTCGTCCTTGTCCTGCGCGCCGCCCTTGTGGCGCTCCGCGATTTCCATCAGGCGTTCGGTCGCGTCCGGCCGCCGGTTCAGCACCACGTCCTCGACGCGTTCGCGCAGTTCCGGATCGAGGTCGTCGTAGATCGGCATCGCGCCGGCATTGACGATGCCCATGTCCATGCCGGCCTTGATCGCGTGGTACAGGAACACCGAATGGATCGCCTCGCGCACCGCGTTGTTGCCGCGGAACGAAAACGATACGTTGGACACGCCGCCCGAGACGTGCGAATGCGGGAAGCGCTTCCTCAGTTCCGTCGCGGCTTCGATGAAGTTGACCGCATTGTTGGCGTGCTCCTCGATGCCGGTGCCGATCGGGAAGATATTGGAGTCGAAGATGATGTCTTCGGGCGGAAAGCCGATCTTCCCCGTCAGCAGCCTGTACGAGCGCTGGCAGATTTCGAGGCGGCGCTCGACCGTGTCGGCCTGGCCTTTTTCGTCGAACGCCATCACCACGGTGGCGGCGCCGTAGCGCAGGACCTTGCGCGCCTCGTCGAGGAACTTTTCCTCGCCTTCCTTCAGCGAAATGGAGTTGACCACGCCCTTGCCCTGCAGGCATTTCAGGCCCGCCTCGATCACGCTCCACTTGGACGAATCCACCATCACCGGGATGCGCGCGATGTCGGGTTCGGCGGCGATCAGGCGCAGGAACTTCACCATCGCCGCTTCGGAGTCGAGCAAGCCCTCGTCCATGTTGACGTCGAGGATCTGCGCGCCGTTCTCGACCTGCTGGCGCGCGACTTCCACCGCCTCGTCGTAGCGGTCTTCCTTGATCAGCTTCTTGAACTTCGCCGAGCCGGTGACGTTGGTGCGTTCGCCGATATTGACGAACAGCGTCTCCGGCGTGATGACCAGCGGTTCGAGGCCGGAGAGGCGGGTGTAGCGGGGAGATTTATTCATGACCGTCCATTGCGTTGCTTTTGCTCGTCATCCCGGCGCAGGCCGGGATCCATCTTGATCTTCGCGTTCAACACGACAAAGCAAATGGATCCCGGCTTGCGCCGGGATGACGGCCGAAATCATGCGGCGATTGATTCATGGGCCGGCAACGCACGTGGGGCGACGCCGCGCACAGCCTCGGCGATCGCCGCGATGTGCTCGGGCGTGGTGCCGCAGCAGCCGCCGACGATATTGAGCAGGCCGTCGCGCGCGAATTCGCCCAGCGTCTTCGCCATTTCCTCGGGTGTTTCGTCGTAGCCGCCCAGCGCATTCGGCAGGCCGGCGTTGGGATGCGCACTGACGGCGCAATCGGCCACGCGCGCGAGCGCTTCGATGTGTTCGCGCAAATCCTTGGCGCCCAGCGCGCAGTTCAGCCCGACCGAAAGCGGCCGCGCGTGCGCGACCGAATACCAGAAGGCTTCGGCGGTCTGGCCGGAAAGCGTGCGGCCGGAACGGTCGGTGATGGTCCCCGAAATCATCACGGGCAGCCGGCCACCGAGTTCGTCGAACACGCGCGCGATGCCGGACAGTGCGGCCTTCGCGTTCAGCGTATCGAAGATTGTTTCCACCATCACCACGTCGGCACCGCCTTCGATGAGGCCGCGCGTGGCATCCGCATAGGCGTTTTCCAGCTCGTCGAAATCGACGTTGCGGAAGCCGGGATTGTTGACGTCGGGCGACAGCGAGGCGGTGCGGCTGGTCGGACCCAGCACGCCGATCGCGAAGCGCGGGCGGTCGGGCGTCTTGCGCTCGGCCTCGTCGCACGCCGTGCGCGCCAGTTTCGCGCCCTCGCGGTTCAGCTCGTGCACCAGGTGTTGCAGTGCGTAGTCGGCTTGGCTGATCGAGGTGGAATTGAAGGTATTGGTTTCGACGAAATCCGCGCCCGCGTCGAGATAGGCGGCGTGGATGTCGCGGATCAGTTGCGGCTGGGTCAGCGACAACAGGTCGTTGTCGCCCTTGAGGTCGCGCTGGCAGCCATCGGCGTCGGCGTGCTCGCCGGCGTGAGAGTGATCGTGCCGTGCATCGCAGCCATGGCCGAAACGTTCACCGCGATAGCCGGCTTCGTCGAGTTCGTGGCGCTGCAGCATCGTGCCCATCGCACCGTCGAGGATCAGGATGCGCTGCGCCAGCGCGGCGTGCAGTTTTTCAACACGGGCGGGATCGAGATAGGGCAGGTTCTGGTTCATGGAACTTCTCCAAAAAAGCCATTCATCGCAAATAAACGCAAATGAAAAGCGGACTTTTCAGTTGGACGACAGAGGTTTGTCTGGGTCTGTTTTATTTGCGTTCGTTGCGTTCATTTGCGGGCTGTTGTTTGCCCCTGCTTCCTGGCCAGCAGACTCAACACTTCGAAATGCGGCGAGCGGGCTTCGCGCGAAATGCGTTCGCACTGCAGGACTTCAAGCCCGGCCTTGCGCGCGAAACCGGTCAGGTCTTCGCGTTTGAAGCCGAGGTTCTTGTGATCGAACGGCGCCACCGCCGCGCGATGCGCGTGCTTCGCCAAGGTCGCCGCCAGCAGCCGCCCACCCGGCTTCAATACGCGCGCCGCTTCGGCGATGGCCTGCTGCGGATGCTCGCTGTAGGTGAGGGCGTGCATCATCAGCACCAGATCGAACTTGCGGTTGGCGAGATCGAGTCCATGCATGTCGCCCTCGATCATTTCGACGTTGCGGAAAGCCTTGAGGCGCTTGCGCGCGGCGGCGACCACGTTGGGACTGGAATCCACGCACACGATCGAGTGCGCGTGCGGCGCGAGCAGTTCGGCCAGCACGCCGTCGCCCGAGGCGATGTCGAGCACGTCGCCGGTTTCCAGCAATTGCAGCAGCGTGCGCGCCAGCGTTTCCCACGTGCGTCCCGGCGAATAGTGGCGTTCCATGTCACCGGCCACGCTGTCTGCCCAGCCACGGTCGCGCGCGCGCGACGCCAGCACCAAGGGCAGGCGTTGCGCGTCGGCATCCAGCATGGAGTCGTCGACGCCATCTTCCAGCGCACGCAGAAGATCGGCCGCGCCGTCAAAACCGCTTTCGTTGAAACGGTAGTACGCCGACACGCCGGCGCGCCGATCGCGGACCAGCCCGGTTTCCTTGAGCTTGGCGAGATGCGTGGAGACGCGCGGCTGCGCCAGCCGCAGCACCGAAGACAGTTCCGCGACGGTCAATTCCTCGCGTCGCAGCAGCGCCAGCAGCCGTACCCGCGTCGGGTCGGACAGCACGCGCAGCAACGCGGTGGCGGAAACCAGATCCAGCATTCCATCTTTATATCAGGATAGAGAGATAAATTAAAGCGACGCACCCGGCGGCGGTATGATGTCGAGTTGGATTGGCGCGCCAGCCATGGTCACGGCGCTCGACAGCACAGAGGTGTCGCGATGGATTTCAATTTTTCCGAAGAGCAGTTGCAGATCCAGTCGATCGCGCGTGATTTCGCGCAGAAACGCATTGCGCCGGTGGCGGCCGATTTCGACAAGTCCGGCGAGTTTCCGCTCGACAACATCCGCGAGATGGGCAAGCTCGGCCTGATGGGCATCGAGGTGCCGGCCGAATACGGCGGCGCCGGGATGGATTCGATCAGCTACGTGCTGGCGATGATCGAGATCGCTGCGGCCGATTGCGCGCACTCGACCATCATGAGCGTCAACAATACGCTTTACTGCAATGGCCTCCTGAAGTTCGGCAGCGAGGACCAGAAGCACAAGTACGTGACGCCGATCGCATCGGGCGAAGCCATCGGGGCATTCGCGCTCACCGAGCCGCAGTCGGGTTCCGATGCGACCGCGATGCGCTGCCGCGCGGTGAAGCAGGCAGATGGTTCGTTCGTGATCAATGGCAAGAAGAGCTGGATCACGTCGGGTCCGGTCGCGAAATACATTCTGCTGTTCGCGATGACCGAACCCGAAAAGCACGCGCGCGGCGTCACCGCGTTCATGATCGACACCGCACGCGAAGGTTTCAGCCGCGGCAAGACCGAACCGAAACTCGGCATCCGCGCGTCGGCCACCTGCGAAATCGAATTCGTCGATTATCGCGCGCAGCCCGACGAAGTGATCGGCCAGGAAGGCCACGGCTTCAAGATCGCGATGGGCGTGCTGGACGCGGGCCGCATCGGCATCGCCTCGCAGGCGGTCGGCCTTGCGCGCGCGGCCTACGAGGCGACGCTGGAATACTCGCGGGACCGCAAGGCATTCGGGCAATCCATCGGCTCGTTCCAGATGACCCAAGCCAAGATCGCCGACATGAAGTCCAAGCTCGATGCCGCGCAACTGTTGACCTTGCGCGCGGCATGGATGAAGCAGGAGTCCGCGAAAACCGGCGCGCGGTTTTCGACCGAGGCCGCGGTCGCGAAGCTCACCGCGTCGGAAGCCGCGATGTGGATCACCCACCAAGCCGTGCAAATTCATGGCGGGATGGGTTATTCCAAGGAAATGCCGCTGGAGCGCTACTTCCGCGACGCCAAGATCACCGAGATTTACGAAGGTACGTCCGAGATCCAGCGGATGGTGATTGCGCGCAACGAGACGGGTCTTCGTTGACCCGATGCTCCTGGCGTCATCCCGGCGAAAGCCGGGGACCAGTGTCTCTGCTGCGGCTGCGACATCCGGTGAAGGCACTGGAGTCCCGCTTGCGCGGGAATGACGGGCGCTATTTGCGGCTGCGGTGCGGCTCCGCATTCACCGCAATGAACTCGGGTTCCTCGCCATCGAGCCGCAGCGCGGTCAACTTGCCGCCCCACACGCATCCGGTGTCGATGGCATAGATGCCGAGCCCGGCAAAGCGTCCGAGCGCGGACCAGTGCCCGCACACGATGCGGGTGTCGCGCGATTTCAGGCCGGGCACTTCGTACCACGGATACAGGCCCGCGCGTTGCGAACCGGGTGCGCCCTTCGCATCGAAATCGATGCGGCCGTTCGCATCGCAATAACGCATGCGCGTGAAGATGTTGATGGCGGCACGCAGCCGATCCTGGCCGTGCAGCTTCGAGGACCAGCGCGCTGGACGATTGCCGAACATGCGTTGCAGCAGGCCGCGATGGGCGGGACCGCGCAGGGAGCGCTCGACTTCCTGGGCGATGTGCAGCGCCTGCTTCAGCGTCCACGATGGCGCCAGCCCCGCATGCACTAGGGTGAAGCCGAGGGACGCGTCGTGATGCAACATCGATTGCGAGCGCAGCCAGTCGACCAGCGGGGTCGAATCCTCGGCTTCCAGCACTCGGCGCAAGTCGGGATTGGTGCGTGCGCGTGCCTCCGGCTCGCGTACCGCGATCGCGAGCAGGCTCAAGTCATGGTTGCCGAGCGTGACGATGCTGTGTTCGCGCAAGCCGTGGATCAGCCGCAGGACTTCCAGTGATTCGCCGCCGCGGTTGACGAGGTCGCCGCAGAACCACAGGCGATCCGCGGCAGGATCGAAGCGCAGGCGTTCCAGCAACCGCTGCAGTTCCGGATAGCAACCTTGCACATCGCCGATCGCGTAGATGGCCATGTGCGGATTCCGGCGCGGTCAGTGGAGGGTTCGCGGCACCGACAGCACGAATTCGGGAATCGGTGCCTCGAAGTCGGTGCCGTCATCGGCATGGAACAGGTAGGTGCCGCGCATGGTGCCGACCTGGGTTTCCAGGATTGCGCCGGAGGTGTAGCTGTAACTTTCGCCCGGCTGCAGCCGCGGCTGTTCGCCCACCACGCCATCGCCGCGCACTTCCTCGACTTTGCCGTTGGCATCGGTGATGACCCAATGCCGCGTCTGCAACCGGGCCGGCATCATGCCGAGATTGCGCAGGGTGATTTCGTACGCGAATACGTAACGGTTGGTTTCCGGCTTGGACTGCTCGGCCACGTAGCGCGCGTCCACGTCGACCTCGATCACGTGCGGCTCGGGCTCGCGCGGCTTGCTCGGTTTGTCGGTGGTGGTGGGCCGGGGACTCATTGACTGGCATTGTCGGCGAGATTCGGTCCGTGCTGCAAGCTGTCGGAAGTCACATGGCGCGCCAGCGTCACGAAACCGGCGGCCGCGACGTCTTCTGCGCGCGCGCGCGGATCGATGCCCGTCGCGCGGATCGCATCGGCGTCGAGCAGTCCGCGCAATGCATTGGAGAGCGTCTTGCGCCGCTGGTTGAAGGCGGCGCGAACCACCTTGTCGATTTTCGCGGAGAGCGCAGGATCGGGGCATCGTGCTTGCGGCAATGGCGTCAGGCGCACGACGGATGATTCGACCTTGGGTGGCGGCCGGAATGCGCCCGGTGCGACCCGCAGCAACGGCTCGACCCCGCACACCAGTTGCAGCATCACCGACAGACGGCCATAGACCTTGCTTCCGGGCGCCGCGGCCATCCGGTCCACCACTTCCTTTTGCAGCATGAAGTGCATGTCGGTGATCGCGGCGGCGTGCGCGAGGCAGTGGAACAGGATCGGGCTGGACACGTAATAGGGCAGGTTGCCCGCGAGGCGCAGCTTGCCGCCGTTCGCCAGCGCGGTCAGGTCCACCTTCAGCACGTCGGCGTGGATGATGTCGAGTTCGCCCACGCCTGCGGCGCGCGCGCGCAGCGGTTCGATCAGATCGGTATCCAGTTCGATCGCGGTCAGATGTCCGGCGGCCTGCAGCAACGGCAGCGTGAGCGCGCCTTCGCCGGGGCCGATCTCGATGATGCGGTCGTCCGGCCGCGGCGCGATCGCGGCCACGATGCGCTCGATCACCCCGCGTTCGTGCAGGAAATGCTGGCCGTAGTGCTTCTTGGGGCGCGCGGACATCGCGGTTCAGCCGCGCGCGCGCCGCGCCGCGAGCTGCAATGCCATCTCCGCCGCGGCGAACATGCTGGAAGGATCGGCGCGTCCGCTGCCCGCGAGGTCGAGCGCGGTGCCGTGGTCGACGGACGTGCGCACAAACGGCAGCCCCAGCGTGATGTTGACGGTCCGATCGAACGCTTCCGATTTCAGCACCGGCAGCGCCTGATCGTGATACATCGCCAGCACCGCATCGTAACGCGCGCGCATCGCCGGCACGAACGCGGTGTCGGCGGGCAGCGGCCCGATCAGTTGCATGCCTTCGCCGCGCAACGCCTCCAGCGCGGGAATGATGGTGTCGATTTCCTCGCGGCCGAGATGGCCGGCTTCGCCCGCGTGCGGGTTGAGGCCCAGCACCGCGATGCGCGGTTCGGCGATGCCGAATTTCGCGATCAGTTCCGCATGCACGATGCGCAAGGTGCGCACCAGGGATTCGCGCGTGATCGCGGCGGGCACCCTCGTCAACGGCAGGTGCGTGGTCGCGAGCGCGACGCGCAGTTCGGGCGACGCCAGCATCATCACCGCTTCGCAACCCGCGCGTTCGGCGAAGAGTTCCGTGTGTCCGGTGAAGTGTTCGCCCGCATCGTTGATCACGGACTTCTGCACCGGCGCCGTCACCACGCCGTCGAACGTGCCGTCGATGCAGCCGTCCGTGGCCTGCGCAAGCGTGTTCAGCACATGGAACGCATTGCGAGGATCGAGCTGGCCGGGCACTTCTTCGGCGCGCAGCGGCACTTCCAGCACGCGCAGGCTTCCCGCCGCGCGCAGGTTGCGCGGACGGCCGTCGTCGATTTCGAGTTTCAGCGCGACGCCGCAGCGTCGCGCGGCACGCTGCAGCAGCCCGGTGTCGCTGATCGCGACGAGGTCGGCGGCGAGCGGCGACGCCGCCAGCCGCGCGACCAGTTCCGGGCCGACCCCCGCGGGGTCACCACTGGTGATGGCGAGGCGCGGGAGTCGTGTGGACCGGCATGTGGCCGGCCCGCCGATCATTGGACGGCGCTGCTCGAGTAGGGATTCGCGTCGGCCAATTCCGGAACGCGGATGCTGATGTAGGCCGAGGATTCGGTGTCGCGCAGGAACTGCTCGTAGGCCTGGCGGCCCTTGCGTTCGGCGATGGCCTGGCGTGCCTGCGCGCGTTCGATGTCCTTGGCCTTGTCGGCCTGGCGGGTGCCCAGCAGCTTGATGATGTGCCAGGAACCGTCCGGGCTCCTGAACGGCTGCGTGACCTGTCCGGGCTGCATGCCGGCGAGCACCTTGCCGACCTGCGAACCCCAGTCATCCTGTGTGAACCAGCCCATGTCGCCGCCGGCATTGGCGGTGGTGGGATCATCGGAATCCTGCTTGGCCAGGCTGGCGAAGTCGGCGTTCTGGTTGACGATTTCGTTGTAGAGCTTCTCGATCTTGTCGTGCGCGCCCTGCTCGCTCAGCACGGCGGTGGGCTTGATCATCAGGTGCAGCGCGTGGAATTCGGTGACGATCTGTTTCTCGCCCGGCGCACGCTTGCCTTCCAGCTTGAGGATGGTGAAGCCCGACGCATCGCGCAGCGGTTCGGTGATGCCGTTCGGCTGCAGCGCGTTGACGATCTGCTGGACCGCCGGCGGCAGTTCATCCACCCGCCGCCAGCCGAGATCGCCGCCGTCCAGCGCTTCGGGCGCGCTGGAATTGCTGACCGCCAGGGCCGCGAAATCCTTGCCGGCTTTCAGTTCGCTCTCGATCTGGTCGGCCTTGGCTTGCGCCGCGGCGATCTGCCTGGCGTCGGCGCCTTCGGGCAGGCCGATCAGGATACGCGCCAGGTGCACCTCGCCCTGGCGGAACGCCGGGCTGGCGATGAGATTGTCGATTTCTGCATCGGAAACCTGCGAGGATTGCTGCATCACCTGTTGCTGCAGCGCCTGCACCAGCAACTGGTCGCGCAACTGGTCGCGGAACGAGGTGTAGTCCACGCCCTGCTGCTGCATCGCCGCCTGCATCTGCGGCACGCTCATCTTGTTCTGCTGCGCGATGTTGGCGACCGCGGCGTCGACCTGGTCATCCGAGATGCGGATGCCGCCGTCGCGTGCCTTCTGCACCAGCAACTGGTTGAGGATCAACCGTTGCAGCACCTGTTTGGCCAGCACGTCGGTGGGCGGCAACTGGCCGCCCGATTGCTGGATCTGGTGCGCCACCGTGCCCATCGTCTGGTTGAGCTGGCTCTGCAGGATCACGCCGTCGTTGACCACCGCGACGATCCGGTCCAGCGGCTGGACGCCGTTCGATGCGGGGGTCTGTTCGCCGAGCAGCGAATTCGGTTGCGCGCTGGTGGGCGGCGCGTTGGGGCTGAGCAATTGCGCGGAAGCGGGCAGGGCGAACGCCGCCGCCGCGAAAGTCAGGACCAGGCTGGCAAGGTGCAATGGTTTCATGTTCGTGATGGGTGACCGGATTCGGAGGGCGGAGCGGATTCCCGCACAGCCGCCGGCTTGGACAGCCCGGCAGCGAGAAAGTTGAGGGTTCGGGCGGCCCGTATCCTGGCCGGACGGAACTTACTGATAGCCAAGAATAGCATTGCGCAGGAACGTGCCGGTGCGCTCGCCGTACGCGCCGAGGCCCTTGAACTCGATTTCGAACATGATGGCGCTGTTCGAATCGCCCTTGTAGTCGTACACGTAATGGCGGGTGAGCAGGCGCACCGCCGTGCAGCAGCTGTCCCATTCGATGCCGGCGAAGGAATCCACGGCGCGCTTGTCGCGCAGCGAATAGGTGTAGCCGCCGACCAGCTTCCAGGCGGCGCCCACCGGGACTTCCGCCGACATGTCGGCCTGTTCCAGCAGGCCGCGCCGGTAGCGGTAGTCGAAGTTGACGATGCCGTCGCCCCACAGGCGCCGCTGCAGGCCGACGGTGGAAACATCGGTTTCATCCGTGTTGGGGTTCCACTGCTGCGAGGAGGTGAGGCGCCAGTTGTCGTTCAACGAAACGGTGAGGTTGGCGACGTAGTTGGAACCGGAGTAGTCCACCGCCTTGCCGCCGGGAAACAGCGTGACCTTCTGCGGATCGAAATAGCGGATCTGGCCGATGCTGGCCGACACGCGTTCCACCCCCTCGGAATCCAGGAAGCGCGTGGTCAGCGCCACCGACAGGTCGTTGGCATTCATCTGGCGGTCGGCACCGCTGAAACTGTTGGTGGTGAACAACTGCCAGAAATCGAACGTCAGCGGCTGGGTGTCGAACAACGGCAGGTCGTTCTGGTTGCGGTACGGCACGTAGAGGTAATAGACGCGCGGTTCCAGCGTCTGCGTGTAGTCGCTGCCGAACAGGTGCACGTCGCGCTCGAAGATCAGGCCCGCGTCGACATCGACGATCGGGGTGGTGCGCGAGGGATGTTCCGTATCGCTGCCCGCGACCGGCTGCGGCAGGTTGTACGCGGTATACCGCACGCCGACTTCCGGGCGCAGGAACCACGCCGCGCCTTGCAGGGGCCAGGCAAGGTAAGGATAGAAATCGAAGCGGTCGCCGCCGATCGCCTCGGGTTTCACGAAGCGCACGGCCTCAGCATTGATGCCCCATTCCGGCCCGCCGGGGCCGCCGATCGGCCGGTCGGCGTTCAAGAACAACCGCGGCATGCGTCGATACGGCGCGGTCAAGTCGGAGATTCCCGGCGTGACGATCTGGTACCAGTCGGCGCCCGCGCCGGCATTCCACCACTCGCCCGAGCCGGTCACGTAGGACGACGAGCTCAACAAGGTCACGGTGGACGTCGCGAGGTTTTCGCCGTAGTCCTGGAACCATTCCTTGTCACTCGCGCGCCGGATCGCGGTGGTCCACACCAGGTTCCATGGCAGCTTGGTCTGGTTGCCCAGGGTGAGATACCACCGGTTGGTAGCGGTGGTCTTGTCATCGGGCATGTAATCGAAATCGATCTCGCCCTTGGTGATCGGGGTGAGATAGCGGAACTGGCTGTCCAGCATGCCGCCGCGATCGGCGTACCACACCGGCGTGAACGTGGCGTCGTAGTTCGGCGCGATGTTCCAGTAGAAGGGAATCGACGCAAAGAAGCCGGCACGGCTGCGCTGGCCGAACGAGGGGTACAGGAAACCGGTCTGGCGCTGGTCGTCGAGCGGGAAGCGCATGTACGGCAGCCACAGGAACGGCACGCCCTTCAGGCGCATGGTCACGTCGTGGGCGCGGCCGACGCCCTCATCGCGATTCATCGTCATGGTCTTCGCCGTGATCTCCCACACACGGTGGTGGAGGTCACAGGTCGAATACGTCATGTCGTGCAGCTTGTCGCGATCCTGGTCCAGCATGATCGCCTGGCTGGCCACGCCGTTGCCGCGCGAGGTCAGCAACTGGTACTGCACGTGGTTGGCTACACCGTATTCGGGATTGGTGGTGCCGCGCATGTTGTCCGCCGAGAACAGCATGCCGCGTTCCTGGTAGCGCACGTGGCCTTCGGCGTCGTAGGCGGTGGTGTCGGCGTTGTAGGTAAGGTCGTCCGCACGCAGCAACTGGTCGAGGCGCTGCAGCGAGGTGTTGCCGCTGAGGTGGAAGAGATTGCTGTCGGGGCTGTTGAACCGATCGCCGTAAACCTGCGCCGGGCTGGCTTCGCGATCGCCTTCGGTAGGCAGGCCCGGCTCGTAGAAATTCAGCAGGTCATTCTTCTTGCACAGCGCGAAATCGTTCTTCACCACCGGGCAGGTGAACGCGCCGAGCTGGCAGACATCCGTGCCCGCCTGCGCCAGCGCCATGCCGGGCGCGACCGCCAGCGTGATCGCGAAAGCCAGTGCACGCGGGGTCAGCGGCATCGATCGGCGCGGCACGGTGAATCCTCGGGAACGGAACCCGCGTAAGCTACCAGAACGCACCGGTTCTGTTGAGCTTGGCGCACATCGCATTCAGCGGCTAGGCCGCTTTCGCCCGGGCCAGCGGCGCGCAGCGCGCATCCAGCCACGCCCGGTCGGCGGCGGCGTCGAGCAGCGGCGCGAGCCGTTCGCGCACGCTGGCGTGATAAGCATCGAGCCACGCGATTTCGTTTGCGTCCAGCAGCGCGAGGTCGAGCAGCCGCGTGTCGATCGGACACAGCGTCAGCGTCTCGAAGCCGAGGAACTCGCCGAATTCGCCATTGCCCGCGGGAATCGTGGCGGCCAGGTTCTCGATGCGCACGCCGTGCCGCCCGGGCTTGTAGATGCCGGGTTCGATCGAGGTGATCATGCCGACGTCCATCGCTTCGAGGTGCTGCCCCGAACGTGGCGGACGAATCGACTGCGGACCTTCGTGCACGTTCAGGCAATAGCCGACGCCGTGGCCGGTGCCGTGGCCGTAATCGACGCCCGCGGCCCAGATCGGCGCGCGCGCCAGCGCATCCAGTTGCTGGCCGGACGTGCCGCGCGGGAACTTCGCGCGTGAAAGCGCGACCACGCCTTTCAACACCAGCGTGACGTCGCGACGCTGTTCGGTCGTGGTCTCGCCCAGGCTCCACATCCGCGTGATGTCGGTGGTGCCGCCGAGGTACTGCGCGCCGGAATCGATCAGCAGCATGCCCTTCGCATGCAGTTCAGCGTGCGAGTCGGGCATGGCCCGGTAGTGCGGCAAGGCGGCGTTGGCCTCGTAGCCGGCGATGGTGGAAAAGCTTTCGCTGATGAAGCCCGGTTGCTGCGCGCGCAGTTCGCGCAGCCTTGCGTCCACGTCGAGTTCGGTCAGGCGTTCCCCGCGTTTCAGCGATTCTTCGAGCCAGCGCGCGCCGCGCACCAGCGCCACGCCGTCGCGGCGCATCGCCTCGCGCACGTGCTCCATTTCCTTCGCGGTCTTGCGCGCCTTGGCGACGGTGATCGGGCCGGTGGCTTCGACCAGCGTGACGTGCCCGGGAATTGCATGCGCAATGGCGGCGGAAACCTGCGCGGGTGCGAGCAGGAGTTTCGTATTTTGCGGCAATCTGCTCAGTGCGTCGGCGATGGATTCGTAGGGCGCGATATGCACGCCATCGCCCGCGAGTGCGCCGATCAAATCCCTTCCCCCGCTTGCGGGGGAAGGTGCCCGAAGGGCGAATGGGGGCGAAACTTGCGATCCAGTTTCGTGCTTGTTCGAGGCACTCTTTCCCCCACCCCGACCCTCCCCCGCAGGCGGGGGAGGGGGAACAGCTTGCAGTTTTGTTGGCTCGACGAACAAGGTTGCGCCTTGCGCGTCGATCATCAGGTGCGCGAGGAACACCGGGTTGTATTCGACGTCGCTGCCGCGCAGGTTCAGCACCCAGGCGATTTCATCCAGCGCGGAAACGATGTGATGGGTCGCCCCCGCGCGTTTCATCGCTGCACGCACGTCCGCAAGCTTTTCGGCGCGACCGTGGATGGCGTAGTCGAGCGGATGTTCGTAGACCGGCGCGTGCGGCAACGGCGGGCGATCGTTCCAGATCGCGCCGGGCAGGTCGTCTTCCACCAATTCCGCGCCGTGCTTCGCCAACTGCTTGCGCAACGAACGCTCGGTGGCGAGCGACAGCATGTCGGCGGCGCAGGCGACCTTGTCGCCCGCGTGCACGCGCGCGCACAGCCATTCGACATGCTCCGGCGTATGCGGCACGTTCAACTTCACCAATTCCACGCCGCTGCCGGCGAGCTGGCGTTCGGCCTGCGAGAAGTAGCGCGAGTCCGTCCACAATCCGGCAAAATCTTGCGTGACCACCAGCGTGCCCGCCGAACCGGTGAAGCCCGACAGCCATTCGCGCGCGGTCCAGTGCTCCGGCAGGTATTCGGAAAGATGCGGGTCGGCGGTAGGCACGATGCAGGCGGCGATGCCGCGCTGCTGCATCGCGTCGCGCAGCGCGGCGATGCGTTCGGGGATGTTGGCGAGGCTCATTGCGGTGCATCCACGCTGAAAACGCTATTGTGGCGAATCCACGCGCGCGGGGGAAATCCGCCGCGGGGTCGCGCGCGCGGAAACGTGCCGCTAGAATATGCCTTTCCACGAGCGGTCCGATCATGACCTCCCTGATTTTCGTCACCGGCGGCGTGGTGTCCTCGCTTGGCAAGGGCATCGCATCGGCGTCGCTGGCGTCCATCCTCGAGGCCCGCGGCCTCAACGTGACGTTGATGAAGCTCGACCCTTACATCAACGTCGATCCCGGCACCATGAGCCCGTTCCAGCATGGCGAGGTGTACGTCACCGACGACGGCGCCGAGACCGATCTGGACCTGGGGCATTACGAGCGTTTCGTGCGCACGCGGCTGTCGGGCAAGAATTCGATCACCACCGGCAAGATCTACGAGGCGGTGATCCGCAAGGAGCGCCGCGGCGATTATCTGGGCGCCACGGTGCAGGTGATCCCGCATATCACCAACCAGATCAAGCACGTGATCGACGAAGCCACGCGCGGTTTCGATGTCGCGCTGGTCGAGATTGGCGGCACGGTGGGCGACATCGAATCGCAGCCGTTCCTGGAAGCCGCGCGCCAGCTTCGCATCGAACGCGGCGCCGACAAGGTGCTGTTCATGCACCTGACGCTGGTGCCGTTCATCAAGGCCGCCGGCGAAATCAAGACCAAACCGACCCAGCATTCGGTGAAGGAACTGCGCGCGCTCGGCATCCAGCCCGACATCCTGGTGTGTCGCTGCGAGGAGCCGCTGCCTGAATCCGAACGCCGCAAGATCGCGCTGTTCACCAACGTGCCGGAAAGCGCGGTGATCAGCGCGGCCGATGCCGACACCATCTACAAGCTGCCGTTGTGGCTGCACAAGGAAGGCCTGGACGACATCGTCATCGACCGGCTGCGCCTCGATGCCAAGCCGACCGACCTTTCACAGTGGCAGCGCACCGTCGATGCAGTGGAAAACCCGAAGGACGAGGTGCGCGTCTTCATCGTCGGCAAGTACGTCGAACACAAGGACGCGTACAAGTCGCTGGGCGAAGCACTGCGCCACGGTGGCATCCACAATGCCACGCGCGTCCTCCTCGAATGGGTGGATTCCGAAGACATCGAAACGCGTGGCCCCGATGCGGTGCTGCGCGACGCCGATGCGATCCTGGTGCCTGGCGGTTTCGGCAAGCGCGGATTCGAGGGCAAGATCCAGACCGTGAAATACGCGCGCGAGCGCGGCATTCCGTATTTCGGCATCTGCTACGGCATGCACGCGGCGGTGGTGGAGTTCGCGCGCGACATGGCGGGCCTGGCGGGCGCGGGTTCCACCGAAAACGATCGCGACTGCGCCGATCCGGTGATCGCGCTGATCACCGAGTGGACGCAGGGCGCAGGCGAAGTACAGCGCCGCGACGAAACGTCCGACCTCGGCGGCACCATGCGCCTCGGTGCGCAGGAATGCCTGCTGAAGGCAGGGACGATCGCGCGCGAGCTGTACGGCGCCGACACCATCCGCGAGCGCCATCGCCACCGCTTCGAATTCAACAACCGCTACCGCGAGCGGCTGGAGAAAGCCGGCCTGGTGATCGCCGGCGTGTCGGTGGATGACCTGGTCGAGATCGTCGAACTGCCGGTGCAAAAACATCCGTGGTTTCTGGCCTGCCAGTTCCACCCGGAATTCACCTCGACGCCGCGCGACGGCCATCCCTTGTTCAACGGGTTCGTTCAGGCCGCGCGCGAGTACAAGGCGATGCGCGATGCGCCGCGGCTTGCGAAGGAAGCGGCGGGATGAACATCGTGCGACGTGCTCCTCCCATTCGTCATTGCGGCGAAGGCCGGAATCCATTGCGCATTTGCAGGCTCGCCAAGATCAAAATGGATCCCGGCTTGCGCCGGCATGACGAGAACAGAGGTGCGTGCGGATGAACCTCTGCGGCTTCGAAGTCGGTCTCGACCAACCACTCTTCTTGATTGCCGGCCCGTGCGTGGTCGAATCCGAACAACTGCAACTCGACACCGCCGGCACGCTCAAGGAAATCACCGGGAAGCTCGGCATCCCCTTCATCTTCAAATCCAGCTTCGACAAGGCCAACCGCACGTCGGACAAGAGTTTCCGTGGCCTCGGGATGGAAGAAGGCCTGCGCATCCTCGGCGAAGTGAAGAAACAGGTCGGCGTGCCGGTGCTCACCGACGTGCACGAATACACGCCGTTCGACGAAGTCGCCGAAGTGGTCGACGTGCTGCAGACGCCGGCATTCCTGTGCCGGCAAACCGATTTCATCCAGAAGGTCGCGCGCGTCGGCAAGCCCGTGAACATCAAGAAGGGCCAGTTCCTGTCACCGTGGGACATGCAGAACGTGGTCGAGAAGGCGCGCGCCGTCGGCAACGAGCAGATCCTCGTTTGCGAACGCGGTGCGAGCTTCGGTTACAACAATCTCGTGTCCGACATGCGCTCGCTGGCGGTGATGCGCGATACCGGTTGTCCGGTGGTGTTCGATGCGACGCACTCGGTGCAGTTGCCGGGCGGGCAGGGCACGAAGTCCGGCGGCCAGCGCGAATTCGTGCCGGTGCTGGCGCGCGCCGCGGTCGCGGTCGGCGTCGCGGGCGTGTTCATGGAAACGCATCCCGATCCGGACAAGGCGTTGTCAGACGGTCCGAATGCGTGGCCGCTGGGCAAGATGGAAGCGTTGCTGGGGACGCTGAAGGAACTCGACGTGGCGACCAAACGCGCCGGGTTTCTCGAAGTGGCGCAGCTATAAAGGTTGTCGTCATTCCGGGGCCGCGCGAAGCGCGGAACCCGGAATCCATTTTGATTTTCAAAAAATAGAAAAATGGATTCCGGATCGCCGCTCCGCGGCGTCCGGAATGACGAAAAAATATCAATCGAGTTCAAGAACAAATATGACCACGATTAAAACCATCCACGCCCGCGAAGTGCTGGACAGCCGTGGCAATCCCACGCTCGAAGCGGAAGTCACGCTCGGCGACGGCGCGTTCGGCCGCGCGATCGTGCCGTCGGGTGCATCCACTGGCACGCGTGAAGCGGTCGAACTGCGCGATGGCGACAAGGCGCGCTATCTCGGCAAGGGTGTGCTGAAGGCGGTGGCCAACGTCAACGGCGTAATCGCGAAAGCGCTGGCGGGCTTCGACGCCGCCGACCAGAAAGGGCTGGATGAAAAGTTGATCGCGTTGGATGGCACGCCCAACAAATCACGCCTTGGCGCGAATGCAACGCTCGGCGTTTCACTCGCCGCCGCACACGCGGTCGCCGCGTCGCGCAGGCAGCCGTTGTGGAAGTACCTCGCCGGAGATCGCACGCCGGTGCTGCCCGTTCCCATGATGAACGTCATCAACGGTGGCGTGCACGCCGACAACCCCCTCGACATGCAGGAATTCATGGTGATGCCGGCGGGCTTCGATCGGTTCTCCGACGCACTACGCGCGGGCGTCGAAGTTTTCCATGCGCTGAAAACGCAACTCAAGAAGCGCGGCATGAACACTGCGGTCGGGGACGAAGGCGGCTTCGCCCCGGCGCTGCGCACGCACGAGGAAGCGATCGAGGTGATCCTCGAAGCCGTCGACGTCGCGGGTTACAAGGCTGGCAAGCAGATCTGGATCGCGCTCGATCCCGCCTCGTCGGAGTTCTTCGAGAACGGCGTGTACGACCTGAAGGGCGAGAATCGCAAGCTCGACGCCGCCGGCATGGTGGAGTTGTATGCCGATTGGTGCGCGAAGTACCCCATCATCAGCATCGAGGACGGTCTGGCCGAAGGCGACCAGGCCGGCTGGAAACTGATCACTGAAAAACTCGGCAAGCAGATCCAGTTGGTGGGCGATGACCTGTTCGTGACCAATCCGGCGATCTTCCGCGAAGGCATCGCCAATCACATTGCCAACGCGATCCTGATCAAGGTGAACCAGATCGGCACGCTCAGCGAAACACTGGAAGCCGTGGCGATGGCCGACAAGGCGAAGTACGCGGCGGTGATGTCGCACCGCTCGGGCGAGACCGAGGACACCACCATCGCCGACCTCGCGGTCGCGACCACGTCCACGCAGATCAAGACCGGTTCGCTGTGCCGCTCCGACCGCATCGCCAAGTACAACCAGTTGCTGCGGATCGAGGAACAACTCGGTGCCGTGGCGAAGTATGCTGGCCGCGATGCGTATCCGAACCTGTCGGTACTGCCCGGCTGAGAATGCAGTGAGCCAAGTACTGAGCGGCTTTCGTGAAAGGGCAGGGCACGGAAGCCCGTTCCGGTGTTGGGCTGGAACGACTGATTCCGCCGATCCGCGTGTTTCGTCGTGCAGCGATCAGGGACGGTCGCACTGACATGCTCAAGTGGCTTGCCCTCATTTTGATTGCCCTGCTGATCGGTCTGCAGATCAAGCTGTGGGTCGGCGACGGCGGCATGCGCGACCTGCGCGCGATCCGCGCGCGTGTTTCCGAGCAGGAGGCGCAGAACGCCAAGCTGAAGCAGCGCAACGACGCGCTGCACGCCGATGTCGAGGACCTGAAGCACGGCCAGGATGCCGCCGAGTCGCGAGCGCGTTCGCAGCTCGGCCTGATCAAGCCGGGCGAGGTTTTCTATCAGGTCGTCAACGGGCCTGCGCGCGCGGCGAGCGCCGCGCCGCCTTCGGCTTCCAGCGTCGCGCCGGCATCGGCATCCAGCAACTGACGGGCGGCGTGGCCAAAGCGTTCCGCTAAACTTGTTCGCTGTGATGCATGACTTTCGGGGTTCGGCGACGATGCGGGTGCTGTTGAGCAATGACGATGGGGTGGATGCGCCCGGCATCCTCGTGCTCGCCGAGCACCTGGCCGAACTCGGGGAAGTGACCGTCGTGGCGCCCGACCGCGACCGCTCCGGCGCCAGCAATTCCCTCACGCTCGACCAGCCCGTGCGCGTGGTGCGGCTGGACGACGGACGCTATCGCGTCGCGGGCACGCCGACCGACTGCGTGCATCTCGCGCTTTCGGGCTTGCTGGACGACGACCCCGACATCGTTGTCTCGGGCATCAACAATTCCGCCAATCTCGGCGACGACGTGATCTATTCCGGCACCGTGTCGGCGGCGATGGAAGGGCGGTTCCTCGGCTTGCCCGCGATCGCGGTTTCGCTGGCCGGCGCCGGCGAACACCACGATGGCCGCGGCCATCACGTCGATTCCGCTGCGCGCGCCGTTTCGCTGCTGATGCGGCGCCTGCTGGTCGATCCGCTGCCTGCCGATACGATCCTCAACGTCAACGTGCCGGATCGGCCGTGGAATGAAATCGCGGGTTTCGAGGTGACGCGCCTTGGCCGCCGCCACCGCGCCTCGCCGTGCATCGCACAGCGTGATCCGCGCGGACGCGTGGTGTGGTGGATCGGCGCCGCGGGCGATGCCGATGATGCCGGTCCCGGCACCGATTTCGACGCGGTGCGCCGCGGCTTCATTTCGGTGACGCCGATCCACGTGGACCTGACGCGCTTCCAGGCGCTGGAAAAAGTCTCGAAGTGGATCGGCGGATTGACCACGCAATTGCAGGGAGAGCAGGCGGCATGACCCATCCCTTCGGTGCCGCGGCGGCATCCGCGCGCGGGCACGGAATGACTTCGCAACGCGCGCGCGACCGGCTGGTCGCAGCGTTGCGCGCGGAAGGCATCAAGGATGCGCGCGTGCTGGACGTGATCCGCACCCTGCCGCGGCACCTGTTCCTCGACGAGGCGCTGGCGGCGCGCGCGTACGAAAACAACGCTTTGCCGATCGGGCTGGGCCAGACCATCTCGCAGCCGTGGGTGGTCGCGCGGATGACCGAATTGTTGATCGAAGAGCGCGTGCCGAAACGCGTGCTGGAAATCGGTACCGGCTCCGGTTACCAGGCCGCCGTGCTGGCTTCGCTGGTGGAGACGGTCTACACGGTGGAGCGCATCGAGGAATTGCTGCGCAAGGCGCGGCGCCTGTTCCGCAACATGAAGATCGAGAACATCCGTTCGCGGCATGACGACGGCAACATCGGCTGGCCTGCCGAGGCCCCGTTCGACGCGATCGTGTTGACGGCCGCGGGCGAATCGTTGCCGCGAGCGTTGAAGGACCAGTTGGCGGACGGCGGCGTGCTGGTCGCGCCGCTGGGCCCGGCAGGGGCGCAGCGATTGACGCGACTGCGTCGCGAGGGCGACGCATGGCACGAAGAGCAACTGGAACCGGTGAGCTTCGTACCGCTGTTGGGCGGCCTGGGTTGAACACGCCTGGAGCGATATTGCTCTTGATCGTCGTCCCGGCGCAGGCCGGACTGCGAAGGCAGGATGCCGGAGCGAACATCGGCGAAGCCGATGGCCGAAGGGCGCGCCGCAGGAGCGGCGCGTCATCCATCTTGCTTTTTTCAGAAACAAAAAATGGATTCCGGCTTTACTCGCGCTACGCGCTCGCCCTTCGGGCCGCCTTCGGCGTTCGCTCGCTGCGCTCGCAGTCGCCGGAATGACGGAGCTTGAGGGTTGAAGATGCGCGTACCGTCAGCATGAAACTCTTCCGTCCGCTCTACGAAAAAGCCATCGAGTGGGCCGCGAAGCCGCGCGCCGATGTCGGCCTCGCGCTGCTGAGTTTCGTCGAAGCTTTCATCTTCCCGGTCGCACCGGAAATCATGCTGGCGCCGATGACGCTGGCGCGCCCGCGCAGATGGTGGCAGTTCGCGTCGCTCAGCCTGTTCGTTTCGCTGCTGGGTTCGCTGGTCGGCTACGCACTGGGCCACTATGCCTTCGACGTGGTGAAGCCGCTGCTCGCGCAAATGGGCTGGTTGCCGCATCTCGAATCGCTGGTGCATACGCTCGGGGCGGATGCGAAGGCGCATCCGTGGAAAGCATTCTGGCTGCTGGTCGCGGCGGGTTTCGTGCCGATCCCGATGAAAGTCGCAAGCTGGGCCTGCGGCATCGTCGGCATGCCGATCCTGCCGTTCCTCGGCGGCATCGCAGTGGGCCGCGGCAAGCGCGTGTTCCTGGTCGCGGGCCTGATCCGGCTGGGCGGCGAACGCGCCGAAAAGCTGCTGCACAAGTACATCGAGATCATTGGCTGGGCGATCGTCGCGATCGTGGCCGCGCTGCTGCTGTGGTGGTGGCTGCACTGATCGTCGCGCCTTGCTTTCGCGCATGAAAAAACGCCCGGCGTGTGCCGGGCGTTTTTCGTTGCGTCGGCCGATGCTGATCAGCCCTTGAGGCAGGTGCTCATGAAGGTCTTGCGTTCGGCGCCCTTGAGTGCCTTGGCCTTGGCATCGGCATTGCAGGACTTCATCTTGTCCTGCTGCGTCGGCTTGGCGGCGGTGGCTGCCGTGTCGGTCTTTCCGTGCAGGCAATCGCTCATGAACTTCTTGTGCGCGTCGCCCTTCATGCCCTTGGACTCGTGGCTGCAGCTGGCCATCTTCTGCTGCTGCGCGGTCATCGGCTTGGCCGACGAAGCGGCTTGCGCGCCCATGGCAAAAGCCGGGGCGGCCGCCAGCGCGCCGAGGCTCAGGCCCAGCGCCAACATCGAGTTACGGATCCGCATGATTTCTCTCCTGGTGGAAATCGCTACCGGCAGTTGCCGGCGCTGCGAACTATACCCCCGGGTATGTGACGCGGAATAAATGTGCGCCCACCAATACCCGAACCGCGCAAGGCGATTCAGGTGCCGGTGGGCGTCGTGTTAGAGGAGCGTTAGTGAGCCTGCCGCGATCACGGTTCGACAGGCTCGCGTTTGCCTTTGTTGAAAGTCCTGCACATGGACGTGCAGGGCGGTGCCAGGGACGGCAATTATGCCGCGGCGCGCTTGGCTTCGACCGCCTGCCGCGGCCCGTGCTTCAGCGCTTCGCGCACGTGCGCCACCAGCAGGTCCACCTCGGCTTCGTTGATGCTGAAGTGCGGGGTGAAACGCAGCGAATTGGTGCCGCCGTGGATCACGTTGATGCCGCGCTCGCGCATGTATTCCTCGATCGAATCCGCGCCGAAGCACTTGAACTGCGGCGCCAGTTCGCACGAGAGCAGCAGGCCGGTGCCCTGCACCTTGGTGATCAGGCCGCCCAGTTCGTCCTTGAGCGCGGAGAGCTTCTTCACCAGTTCGGGGCCGCGCGTGCGGATGTTCGCGCGCAGTTCGGGCGTGATCTCCGCCAGCACCGCGCAGGCGATATCGAGCGCGCGCGGATTGCCGGTCATGGTGTTGCCGTAGATGCCCTTCTTGTACAGGCCCGCGGCGCGGTCGTTGACGGCCAGCACCGACAGCGGGAATTGCCCGCCGTTGAGCGCCTTGGAATAGGTTTCCATGTCCGGCGCCGGCAGCTTCTCGAAGCCGGGGTAATCCACGACCGACAGCACGCCGTGCGCGCGCAGACCGGCCTGGATCGAATCGACCAGCAGCAGCGAGCCGTGCGCCTCGGTCAGTTCGCGCGCGGCGGCGTAGAACTCGGTGCTGACGGCGCGGCCGGGGTCGCCTTCGCCCATCACGGGTTCCAGGAACATCGCCTCGAAGAACCAGCCGTTCTTTTCGGCCTCGTCGAAGGCGCGGCGCAATGCGGCCACGTCGTACGGATCGATCGCGATCACGGAATGCTCGTCGCGGAAGCTGGCGAGGTTGTTGACGTAGGCCTTGCGCGAGGAATCCGAATACAGCGCCGGACGCTCGGTGCGGCCGTGGAAGGCGCCCTTCACGACCAGGCGCTTGATGGTGCGGCCGGCGTATTTCGCGCCGGCATCGGTCATCAGCTTGGCGTTGACGTCGGCGATGCGCGCGGCCAGCGTCACCGCTTCGGACCCCGAGTTGAGGCACATGAACTTCGCGAACGGATGCTTGCCGGCGTGATGGCCGATCTCCTTGCGCAGCGCTTCGGTGAAGGCATGCTGCGCCAGCGAAGGCGTCATCACGTTGGCCATCGCCTGCGGCCTGGCCAGTGCCTTCATCACCGCCGGCGGGTTGTGGCCGAAGCCGAGCATGCCGTAACCGCCGCAGTCGTACAGCACCGCGCCCTTCAGGGTGACGATCCACGCGCCGCGCGCGGCCAGCGCGACGAACGGGCATACCGCGTCATCGGGATAGAAGTTGACGAAGCCGGACTGCACCGCGTGCAGTTGCTTGTCCTCGTCCATACCCAGCACTTCGGGCTGCGCCGTCTTCAGTTGCGTGAACGCGGCATGCGCGTCGGCGATCGCGCCCGCGAGGTCGGCATCCTGCCCGGCGAAGCGCTCGATGGTGGCATCGTCCAGCCCGTGGGTGCGGATCTTGCCGCCGTGGTTGCGCAACTCGCGCAGCATGTCGATGGATTTCATGGGAGCCTCCGGCGCGGCGCTGTCGACGCGACATCGCCCGTAAGTAGTTAACGCGGAAAAGAAAACGTCCCGTGATTCTAGCAGGCGGTCCGGCGCGGCGTAACCCCGTGGGGTGCGGCATGACGGCTGTCACACGCGACGTTTGACGACCGCGAATGGGCGCGGCCGGGACATCGACGCAGAATGTGCGGCATCGGGTTCATCGGTTCGGGAAGCCGCACATGATTGCATTGATCGCGCAGGAACATTTCTACTGGATCGCGCTCGACGTCGCATTGGTGATTTGCTACGCGCCGGAATGGGTCGGCACGTTTTTCCAGAATCCCGAAAAGGGCGCGCAACGTCGCGACCGCGGTTCCTACGCGCTCATCATGGTGTCGATGTTCGTCGGCATATTCATCGCGTTCACCGTAGCCTTCGGCGTGCCGGCGGCGACGATTGCCTGGCAGCAGCCGGCGGTGTTCTGGACGGGCATCGTGCTGATGCTGGCAGGCGCGGCGTTCCGCTGGTACGCAATCAAGGTGCTGGGCAGGTTCTTTACCCGCAGCGTGGCGACGCGTGCCGGCCAGTACGTGGTCGATGCGGGGCCGTACCGGCTGATCCGTCATCCTTCCTACACCGGCGCGATGGTGACGGTCCTGGGCCTGGGACTTGCGATGACCAACTGGCTCAGTCTCGTGCTGGTCGTGCTGGGGACCCTGACAGGTTACGAATATCGGGTGCGCGTCGAGGAACGCGCGTTGTGCGAAGGCATCGGCCAGCCGTACCGTGACTACATGCAACGCACGCGGCGGTTCGTGCCGTACGTGTGGTGACGCCGGCATGACCCCGAACGCGTACCATGCACCCATGAGCTGGCAAGTGATATTCAAGGCGGCGCCCGATTCGTCCCTGTGCATGGCGATGCAGGACGCCCGCGGCTGGTATGGACGTGTCACGCCGTGGGTGTGGCTGGTATGGCTGGTGTGGCTGTTCGGGCCCGCGTTCTTCTTCGACGCCAAAGATTTCGCGCATTTCCCGCATTGGCTCTGGGCGACCATGCTCAGCCTGCCGGTTTTCATGCTGGTGTATGTCGGCGCGCATCTGTGTCCGCGGCGGCACATCGTCTGGTGCGCGCTGGCAATTCTCGTCATCGGCATGGGGGTTACGCCGCTCAATCCTTTTGCCCTCACCTACCTCATCTATGCCTGTTCGGTGGCGGCCGCGTCGGGCAGCCCGCGCAAGTCCGGTGCGCTCGTGCTGGCGATGGTCGTGGCT
>JAZKBD010000044.1:0-12487 GCA_040388785.1 Pseudomonadota bacterium | reverse complement strand
TTCTCGGCCTTCTTCGGCGCCCGTTGCCAGGATTCGAGTGGTTCTGGCTCGGGTACAACTGGCAGTCTCTGATCAATGTCTGGATCCTGTGCCCGATCATTGCGGGCCTGATCATCACCGACCGCATCCAGCGGCGGCATCGCGCCGACTTGCGGCTGTCGATGGACGAGGTGCGCCGGCTTGCCGCCAGCGCAGAACGCGAACGCATCGGCCGCGACCTGCACGACTTGTTGGGACACACCTTGTCGATGGTGGCCCTGAAGTCGGAGCTTGCCGGACGCCTGATCGAACGCGATCCGTCCGCCGCGCATCGCGAAATGGCCGACGTCGCGCGCGTGGCGCGCGAAGCGCTGTCGCAGGTGCGCAGCGCGGTCAGCGGCATCCGCGCCGCGGCGATGGCGGCGGAACTCGCATCCGCGCGCCTGCTGCTGGAGGCGGCCGGCGTGCAGATGGAGTACTGGCACGATCCGCAGGCGCTGCCCGTCGATGTGGAGACCTGCCTGGCGCTGGTGCTGCGCGAAGCCGTCACCAACATTCAGCGGCATGCACGCGCCAACCGCGTCGAGGTGACCGTGATCACCGGCGCCGAGCGCGTGGTGATGCGCGTGCGCGATGATGGCCGGGGCGGCGTCAACGAACGCGGCAATGGGCTCACCGGCATGCGCGAACGCATCGAGGCGCGCGGCGGCACGCTCGCGATCGAATCGCCGCGCGGGCGTGGCACCAGCATCGAAGTGGCATTGCCGCTGCCGGCGGCCGCCGCGGTGGACCCGCCGTCGGCGAAATCCCCCGGCGCCAACGTGGTGCCGCTGGCGCAGCGCGCAGGCGGCCACGCATGATGCGCGTGATGCTCGCGGAGGACCAGGCGATGGTGCGCGGCGCGCTGGCCGCGCTGCTGGCGCTGGAACCGGACATCGAGGTGCTGGGTTCGGTCGCCGACGGCGAATCCGCGTGGCGCGAGATGCAACGCCTGAAACCGGACATCCTGATTTCCGATATCGAGATGCCGGGCCTGACCGGTCTGGAACTCGCGCAACGCATCCAGCGCCACGAGTTGCCGATCAAGGTCGTGATCGTGACGACGTTCGCGCGGTCTGGCTACCTGCGCCGCGCGCTGGACGCGGGCGTGTCCGGTTACCTGCTGAAGGACGCGCCGGCCGAAAAACTCGCGGATTCATTGCGGCTGGTGCATCGCGGCGGCCGCGCGATCGACCCGGAACTGGCGCTGGAAGCGTGGACGGAAGCCGATCCATTGAACGACCGCGAGCGCCAGGTGCTGCGGCTTGCGGGCGAGGGGCAGAGCGCCGGCGACATCGCGGCCAAGCTCAACCTGTCGCACGGCACCGTGCGCAATTACCTGTCCGAGGCGATCGGCAAACTGGGCGTTGCCAACCGCATCGAGGCCTATCGGCTGGCGCGGCAGAAAGGCTGGCTTTGAACATCGCGGAGACACGCCATTGAAAAAGTTCCAGCCATCCGGCAGATCGACGATCACGGTGCGGATCTTCCATCGTGACGTCGAGGGCCTCATCGCCTTTCTCAAGGATGTTTTTGAAGCGGAAGGCGAATACCAGGTGGGCCGGCCCAGCGAGCTGCGGATCGGCGATTCGATCGTGATGATCAGTGATGGTGGTGGAGTCCGTCCCGTGTTTCCTGCATGTCTGTATGTATACGTGCCGGATGTCGACGCCACTTTTGCCAAGGCTGTCGCTCGCGGAGTGTGTGTGATCGATCCACCGGCTGCGACGCCGTGGGGCGATAGGCGTGCCACGGTCGAGGACCGCTGGGGCAATCTCTGGCAAGTCGCCACGCAACTGGCGGTCTGAGTTTGTTCGATGTACGTCGCAAAACGCGGTTGCCGGCATCGATCGGCGATAATGAACCGCCGCATCATCGAATGAAGTCGTGAAGAAGTCCGATTTCCACTATGACCTGCCGATCGATCTGATCGCGCAGCAACCATTGCCTGAGCGCAGCGCCAGTCGCCTGCTGGTGCTGGATGCAGCGCATGAGGCATTGAGCGATCGCGCCTTTCATGATTTGCCGCAGTTGTTGCGCAGCGGCGATCTGCTGGTGTTCAACGACACCCGCGTGCTGCCGGCGCGCCTGTTCGGCCGCAAGCCCAGCGGCGGTGCGGTCGAAATCATGCTCGAGCGCGTCACGGGAACGCACACCGCCGTGGCGATGCTGGGCGTCAGCAAGAAACCGCGTGAGGGCGGGCTGATCGAACTCGACGACGGCACGCCGGTACGCGTGCTCGGCCGCGACGGCCAGTTTTTCGAACTGCGTTTCGAGTGCAGCGAACCGCTGGAAAAGCTGCTGCTGCGGATCGGCCACATGCCGCTGCCGCCCTACATTGCGCGGCCCGACGACGCACGCGACAGCGAACGCTACCAGACGGTGTATGCGCGCCAGCCGGGTGCCGTCGCGGCACCGACGGCCGGGCTGCACTTCGACACGCCGTTGCTCGATGCATTGCGCGCGCGGGGCATGGATTTCGGCTACGTCACGTTGCACGTGGGCGCGGGAACATTCCAGCCGGTGCGCGAGGAGAAAATCGAAGACCACGAGATGCACCGCGAATGGTTGAACGTCGGTGCGGAACTGGTAGAGAAAATCCGCCACACGCGCGCGCACGGCAGGCGCGTGATCGCGGTTGGCACGACCGTGGTGCGTTCGCTCGAAGCCGCGCGCGGAAAAAGTGGCGAGGTCGAACCATTCGCGGGGGAGACCCGCATCTTCATCTTCCCCGGTTATCGCATCACCAGCATCGACGGCCTGATCACCAATTTCCACCTGCCCGAATCGACGCTGCTGATGCTGGTGTCGGCATTCGCCGGGCGCGAGTTCGTGCTGTCGGCGTACAAGCACGCGGTCGAGCAGCGCTACCGGTTCTATTCGTATGGCGATGCGATGCTGGTGTTTCCCGGAGAACGCAGCGCATGAGTGCGATGCAATTCGAATTGCTCGCCACCGCTGGTCCCGCCCGCCGCGGCCGCATCACGCTGCCGCGCGGCGTGATCGAAACGCCGGCGTTCATGCCGGTCGGCACGTACGGTTCCGTGAAGGCCATGACGCCGCGTGATCTGGATGACGTCGGCGCGAAAATCATCCTGGGCAACACGTTCCATCTGTGGTTGCGTCCCGGCCTGGACGTGATCGGCGAATTCGGCGGCCTGCACCGTTTCATCGGCTGGAACAAGCCGATCCTCACCGACTCCGGCGGCTTCCAGGTGTTCTCGCTGGCCGAGCGCCGCAAGCTCACCGAGGAAGGCGTGACCTTCGCCTCGCCCGTCGATGGCTCGCGCGTGTTCCTCTCGCCCGAGGAATCCATGCGCATCCAGACGGTGCTCGACTCCGACATCGTGATGTCGTTCGACGAATGCACGCCGTACACAATCGATGGCAAGCCCGTCGACGCGGACGTGGTGCGCGAATCGATGGAGCTGTCGTTGCGCTGGGCCGCGCGTTCACGACGCGCATTCGATGCACTCGGCAACCGCAACGCGCTGTTCGGGATCGTGCAGGGCGGGGTGCACGACGACTTGCGTGCGCATTCCGCGGAAGGCCTGCTCGAAATCGGTTTCGACGGTTACGCACTGGGCGGCCTCGCGGTGGGCGAGCCGGAAGCCGAACGCAACGCGACGCTGGAATCAGCGTGCCCGCGCTTGCCTGCCGACAAGCCGCGCTACCTGATGGGCGTCGGGCGTCCCGAAGACATCGTGGAAGCGGTGCGCCGCGGCATCGACATGTTCGATTGCGTGATGCCGACCCGGCACGCGCGCAATGGTTTCCTGTTCACGCGCGAAGGTACGTTGCGCATCCGCAATGCGAAGTTCGCGAGCGACATTCGGCCGATCGAAGAAGGCTGCGCGTGCTACGCCTGCGCGGGCGGGTTCTCGCGGGCTTACCTGCGACACCTCGACCGCTGCGGCGAAATCCTCGGCTCGCAGCTCGCGACGATCCACAACCTGCATCATTACCTCACGTTGATGCGCGAATTGCGTGACGCGATCGAATCGCAATCACTGGATGGCTACATCGCGGCGTTTTACGCGGCGCGCGCTGAAAAGGCAGGCGTCGAGGGTCAAAACCCCTAACATCGTCGTCGGGTGGATGCCGGAGCATTCCGCCCGATCGACCGCAAGAACTCGGGGCTGACAATCGTGGGTCCGCCACCGCGGTTTCCATCACGGCGTCAAAATTGCATATAGTGGTTTGGCAGCCCAGACGTTCATGCCGGAGGTGGAAGGATGCGCGTCACGCGGAAGCGGCATGTCGAGTGGACATTGGGTTTCGGCTGCGCACATGTGCTGCTCTATCTGGCGTCGAGCCCGTTGCCAGCGGCTTTGGCCGAAGCTATCCGCGCAGGCAGTTGGCTACCGTGGCTTGCGCTCGTGCGCGCACACGTCGTTCCCGGATGGTTTGCGGATTCCTCCAGCTCGGGCCGCTTTGGTGCGTCGTGGTTTGGCTTGCGGTGTATTGGTTCGTAACCGGGTTGCTGCTGTCGACACACGGGTATTGGCGCCAGCGTGAACACCGGCAACGGCACCCCGTCTTGGCGCCAAATTTGCGGCGACACCTGTTGCACTTCATGTGGGAAGCGGAGCAGCTTGCGCCGGCAGTCTGCCTGGCGGCCATCATCGCGTTTGCCGGGACGCTATCACTCGTTTCCGCTTTCTCGCACCACCCTGACCTCAACGGCGTGGTCATGTTCGTAAAATCGTCGGTGAGCTCGGGTAGCTGTGGCGGCGGATTCAACGGCATAGCGTTAGTCAAGTTTTCCACGGGCGGCGTTGTCTACGCGTCCATGGATCTTGCTCCTGCGCTGCGTCCTGGTGAATCGGTTACTCTGAATTGGCAGGTCGTTTCCTGCGGGAGAATGGGTTACGAAGCTTTGGTGGGAAAATCTGCGATTGATCTGTCGCAGGCGCACGGCGCAAATCACTGACCTTCGGATCGCGATGCATCAGAGCAAGACGATGCACATCAGAAAGCGATGATGCGATCGAGTCCGTGCGCGCAGAAACGGCGCAGCGCGTCCGCCGATGCGGTGTCGTGCCGCGCGCGCCGCGCCCACGCGGCATGTCGGGCCAGCAATGCAGCGGCGGTGCTGCGCGCGCACGTCGTGGCCAGGCGCAATGCACCCGCTTGCAGTGCAGCGCTGTCCCCCGCGTGATCGCGCAGCCAGATGTCCGCACGGCGCGCGGCGCCGTGAATCGCTTCAGCGTCACGATCGGAAACCACGCCGTCGGCGGCTTCCATCCACGCATCGACTGCGTCCATGATCGGCTCGATCCCCAGTTTTTCCAGCGCGCGCAGGAAATCCAGCGCCTGCACGTTGCTTGAACCTTCCCAGATAGGAAACACCTGCGCGTCGCGCAGCAGCAGCGGAATGCCGCTGTCTTCCAGGTAACCGATGCCGCCGAAGGCCTCGACCGTTTCCGAAGCGATGTGCACGCCGAGTTTGCATATCCACAGTTTCGCCAGCGGCGTCAGCAGGCGTTGCAGCGCGGCATCGCGTTCGTCACCCGCACCCGACTCGATGCGGCCCAACAGCAGCGCGACTTCCATCGCCAGATGGAATGCGGCTTCGAATTCCGCTTCCCAACCAGCCAGCGCATCGACGAACAGCGGCTGCCCGATCAGTGGCTTGCCGAACACGCTGCGCTTGCCCGCGTAGTCGCGCGCGAGCGCTAGACAACGGGCCATCGTCGAGAGCGAGCCGAAGGCATTCCACAAGCGCGTCACCTGCAGCACCGGCGCGATCGCGCGCACGCCATGCGCGGTGTCGCCCACCAACTCCGCGCGCGTGCCGTGCAGATGGATCTCGGCCGTTGGCAACTCGCGCGTGCCGAGTTTGTCCTTCAGGCGATCGATGACGATGCCGTTCCACGAGCCATCGGTATTGCGCGTCTCGATGCCGAACAGGGCAAGACCATCCGCGCCCGCGGGATTGCCTTCCGGCCGCGCCAGCGCCAGCGCGAATTCGGCGTTGATGGCGGACGTGAACCACTTGCGCCCGTGCAAGCGCCACGAACCGTCGGCGCCGCGGCGTGCCGTGGTTTCGCTGTTTCCCACATCCGAGCCGCCGGTGTTTTCCGTCATCCACTGGCCGCTGATCCAGAACGTCGCGGGATCACGGCTGAGCAGGTGCGGCAGCACGCGTTCGCGCAAGCCCGCATTCGGCGCATCGCGCAACGTGGTCGCGACGCCGTCGGTCATCGCCAGTGGACAGGAATAGAACGCGCTGGCGGCGTGGTAGAGGTAAACCCTGGCGAACTGCTGCACGCGCGCGAATTCGCCCAGCGACCTGTCGTGTCCATCCGCAACCAGTCCGTATCGAGCCGCGATGCCCGGACCTTCGCGCCAGGTTTCCGTCAGCTCGATGCGGTCGACGCGGTTGCCCCAGACGTCGAAATTCGTGAGCACGGGTTCGCTGGCAACGGTCGACGTCTGCCGCGCGTACGTGCGCTGCGCGTAATCCGCGAGCGCAATGAAGTCGGTTTCGGCCGCGCGCCGCTGCGCCTCGGGCAGCACGCGCGCCAGCCACGACTGCAGCACGCGGTCGCCGCGATACGGATCGGCGAGCTGCGCTGCGGGCTGCACGAAACTCATGTGGTCAGCTTACTGCGCCGCTTCGGCATGCGCGCGCAGGCCAGGATCACGATCACGGCCAGCACGATTTCGATGCCCGCGAAGACGCGCTCGGCCGGCGCCGCGTACGCCTCGGCGACGCCGTGGCAAAAATAGAACAGGCAGATCATGCCCGCCAGCAGCAGGGCACGTGTGGGCGTGCGCCAGTACAACAGCGGAATCGCCAGCGGCAGCAATGCAATCACGAGCGCCGCCGCGACCGGCATATGCGCAGGCGGCAGCAACCATGCGTGCCAGGCGATTTGCAAAAGCGCCAGCGCGCCCCAGGCCGCGAAGCCGATGCGTCGCTGCAGGATGACGCTCATGGCTTCCCCGCCAGGCGTTTCGCGACATCCGCGACGCGCCGGCCCAGCGCGCGAGCCAGCGTGCGTTCGTCGTCGCTGATCGGGCGGTCACGGTCGACGCCGGACACATGGCTGGCGCCGTAAGGCGTGCCGCCGGTCGTGGTGGTGTTGAGCGCGGGCTCGGTGAACGGAAGGCCGACGATCAGCATGCCGTGATGCAACAGCGGAATCATCATCGAGAGCAGCGTGGATTCCTGTCCGCCGTGCATGGTCGACGTCGAGGTGAACACCGCGCCCGGCTTGCCGGCGAGCGCGCCCGATGCCCATTCCGCGGGCGTCGAATCGATGAACTGCTTCATCGGCGCGGCCATGTTGCCGAAGCGCGTCGGGCTGCCCATGACCAGACCCGCGCATTCGTGCAGGTCGCGCGGTTCCACGTACGGCGCGCCTTCATCGGGCACCGGCGGCTGCGCGGCTTGCGTGAGCGGGCCCACCGGCGGCACCTGGCGGACGCGCGCACGCACGCCTTCGACTTCCTCGACGCCGCGCGCGATCAGGCGCGCGAGCTGTGCAACCTTGCCGTTGCGGCTGTAGTACAGGATCAGGATTTCCATGAGCCTTGAAGTTTCCTTTCGGCGTAATTGCATGAAGCAGTCGCGGCGGGCTATCCGTGGCACGCGCTAACGGCGTGTTGTCCAACACCCTGTTAGCCTCGCGGCATGCGAGCCACGCCCGCCATTCAACAGGGTACGCGCCGCGATCGCCTGCAAGCGTTCGGGCGATTCCTGTGGCAGCGGTTCCTCGACGACAAGTGCTTCGAAACCGCGGGCGCGTTGTCATACACCACGCTGTTCGCGATCGTGCCGATGCTGGCGGCGGTGATCGCGATCGTGTCGGTGTTTCCGGCGTTCGCCGGCCTGCGCGACAGCGTGACCCGTTTCATCTTCCGCAGCTTCGTGCCGGCGGCCGGTGAGACCGTGCAAGGATACCTGCTCCAGTTCGCCGACAACGCCAGCAAGCTGACGCTGTTCGGCGTGCTGTTCCTGTTGGCCAGCGCGCTGATGATGATGGCCAGCATCGAGGATCGCTTCAATCGCATCTGGCGCGTCGCCTCGCGGCGCAAGGGAACCGCGCGGCTGTTGCTGTACTGGGCGGCGTTGACGCTCGGCCCGATCCTGGTCACGGCGGGCGTGGGCGTCAGTTCGTGGGTGTACGCGCAGCCGCTGTGGCGCGGGGTCGCCGGGAGCGGCGTCGGCGGTTTTCGCCTGTGGTTGCTGGCCCCGTTCCTGATCACCTGGGTCGGACTTTCGGTGCTGTACCAGGCCGTGCCCAACTGCAGGGTGCGTTGGCGCGACGCGATCACCGGCGCGCTGGTGGCGGCCGTGCTGTTCGAATTCGCGCGCAAGGGTTTCGCGGCCTATGTGCAGGGCGTCGCGAATTACAAAGAGGTGTACGGCGCGCTGGCGGCGATCCCGATCTTCCTGATCTGGGTGTACCTGTCGTGGGTGATCGTGCTGCTGGGCGCGATCCTGGCCGCGGCAATGCATGCCTTCGAATATCGCCACAGCGACGAATTGCTTCCGCCGGGTTGCGAATTCGTCGGCCTGATGCGCGTGGTGCAGCGCTTCGCGGAAGCACAACGCGCGGGCGCGGCGCTGGACGACGCGGGCTTGCGCGCGCGCGAACGTTTCCTCACCGCCGACCTGTTGCAGCGTTACCTCGATGACCTGCAACGCGCCGGCCTGATCCGCCGCGCCGAAGGCGGCGGCTGGCTGGTGGCGCGCGATCTCGACAGCGTGTGCGCCGACGATCTTTTCCACGCGGGCGGCTATCGGCTGCCGCAGGATGCGGTGGCGCTGCAGCGCGCGGCCACCGGACTCGCGCCCGAGGCCAGGGTGACCCTGCAACGCGCCGAAGCCGCGCTGAAAAAAAACCTCAGGGTGCCGCTGCGCGAGCTATTCTGTCCGGCATCGCCCGCGGAAGCGGTGCAGTCGGAGGATCGGCCGTCGTGATGCGTGCTTCGTTGTGTCGTGGTTCGCTGCTCGCCTTGCTGGCGTGCGCGCCGGCCGTCGGCTTCGCGCAGGCGCATCCGGCGGAAAGCGCGCCACGCCTGGACATCCAGACGCTGGACGGGAAAACCTTCGACCTCGCCGCCGAGCGCGGCAAGTGGGTCATCGTCAATTTCTGGGCGACGTGGTGTTCGCCATGCATCGCCGAAATGCCGGCGATCTCGAAATACCTCGCCGCGCACAAGAACGTCACGGCCATCGGACTTGCCTATCAGCCCGAGCCGCTCGAAGACGTGTTGAAGTTCGCGCGCAAGCATCCGGTCGATTACCCGCTGGCGCGCATCGACATGCAGCACCCGCCGGCCGGATGGCAAATGCCCGTGGGCCTGCCGACCACCGACCTGATTGCGCCGGATGGCCATCTGGCGAAACATTTCATTGGCCCCGTCGACGCCAGGCTGCTGGATGCGGCGATCGCCGCGGCGGCGAAGCACTGAGCAATGGCCTGCGCGCGTTTCATCGTGACCGGCAGGGTGCAAGGCGTGTTCTTTCGCGCCTCGACCCGCGACTTCGCGTTGCCACTGGGCATCACCGGCTACGCGAAGAACCGCAACGACGGCAGCGTGGAAGTGTTGGCTTCGGGCAGCAGCGAAGCGCTGGCCGCGTTGTTCGCATGGCTGCACCACGGACCGCCGGCCGCGCGGGTGGCGCAGGTGCAACGCGAGGAAATGTCGCCCCGGAACCTGCAAGGTTTCACCACGGATTGAGTTGGCGTTGGCCGTGCAGGCGAAGAGAAGCAGGACTCCCTCTCCCCCAATGGATTCATCGTTGGGGGAGAGGGTTGGGTGAGGGGGCAGGAGTTGCACGGCCGCGTGCGCGCGCTTTTCCTCCCCCTTCCGCAGGAAGGGCGAAGCGCAGCGAACGCGCGCGCAGCGCGAGAGCGATGGCTCTTCAATACGCTCGCTGCGGGAATCAGTGCTCACCCAACCGCGGCAACAACCCCACCAGATTGCACGGCCGCGTCCGCGCGTCGAGTTGCGCGCGCAATAATTTTTCCCACGCGGTCCTGCATGCCGAGGTCGAACCCGGCAACGCGAACACGAACGTCTGATTGGACAATCCCGCGAACGCGCGCGACTGCAAGGAAGACGTGCCGATCTCTTCGAAGCTCACCGCGCGGAACAGTTCGCCGAAGCCCGGCATCTCCTTGTCCAGCAGCGGCAGCACCGCTTCCGGCGTCGAATCGCGCCCGGTGAAGCCGGTGCCACCGGTAATCAATACACCGTGCACCGCGGCATCGGCGATCCACGCCGCAACCTGGGCGCGAATCGCGTAACGGTCATCGCGCAACAACTTGCGCTCGTGCAGCCGGTGTCCGGCCTCCGTCAGCGCGTCGGCGAGGAACTGACCGGAGCTGTCGGTTTCAAGCGTGCGCGAGTCCGACACGGTCAGTACGCACAGGCTCAAGGAAACGAATTGGTCTTTGGCGGTCACGGCTCGAGCTTACTCCTGCGGCGCGACTTGCTCTGGAAGCGCAATCGACTGTGGTGGCAGGCCCGCCAGAAAACATTCGTGCATGGTGCGCAACAGCGCTGCGAAATCCTGCGCGTAGGCTTGCATGTCGAACAGGCCCGACTTTTCACGCTGCGATGCAAGACGTCCACGCAGCGCGGCGAGCACCGAGCGGTCGTTGCCGAAGCGGATGGCGGTGTCGATGAAGGCCTTGTCGTCGCGGGCGATCAGTTCAGGCATGCCGAGGTGGTGGTTCAGGCTGCCGGCGACGCGCGATTCGAAGGTTTCGCAGGGGCGCGTCAGCACCGGGCAGCCGGCCCAGATCGCGTCGGACGCGGTGGTGTGCGCGTTGTAGGGATTGGTGTCGAGGAACAAGTCGGCCAGTTGGTAACGAGCCAAGTGTTGCAGATGCGGCAGCGCGGGCGAGAACACCAGCCGGTGCGGATCGAGGCCGCGCACGCGTGCGGCGTCGCGCAGGCGCGCATTGGCATCGTGGCCGTAGTCCAGCAGCCACAGCACGCTGCCGGGCACTTCGCGCAGCACCGCGCACATGCGCGAGAAGCTGGCGGCGTTGAGCTTCCATGAATTGTTGAAGCTCGCGAAAACCGTCGCGTCGTCGGGCAGGCCGAACGCAGCGCGCGGCGGCGGCGCACCGACCACACGCGTGCTGTCGGAGGGCTGGTAGCAGCGCGGCAGGTACGCGACGGATTCCGAACAGAAGCGCTGCAACGGTTCGGGAACGAGGAAGCGGTCGGCGATCAGGTAATCGATGAACGGCGCGCCGGTGGTACCGGGATACGCGAGCCAGCTTGCCTGCACCGGCGCGGGCCGCAACGCGAAGACGCCCGGCACGCCGCCCGCGCACCAGCCGTCCACATCGACGAGCACGTCGATGCCCGCGTCGTGCACGCGCTGCGCGATCGCGATGACGGGTTGTTGCGCGACGTCGTGGAATGCATGCGCTGCCTTGCGCAATCGTGCACGCACGTCGCTGCCGTCGTCCGGCGTGGTGGCGAACAGGTGCACTTCGACGTCATCGCGGCGGCCAAGCTGTTCGAACATTTCGACGGTCAACAGCGCGGTGGCATGCGCATGGAAACCTGCCGAGACGAAGCCCGCCTTGAACGATCGGGCGCCTGCCAGGCGCGAATGCGTGAACTTCAGGTGCCGGCGAAACGGCTCGATGTCGCGCTCGACGCGCGCGGCGCGTGCGCGTGCACACGCCAGTTGCTCCGCAGCGGTGGCATCTTCGGCGAGGAACACGAACGGGTCGACGGAACCGGAACCGTCCAGTGCACGCGCCTTGAAGCGGCGGCTGAGCGGTTCCGCCGCCGGCCAATCGCATTCGCGCCGCAGCACGAACAGCAACTGGCCTTCGGCGAGGTGCAGGTTGGGATCGAGCTGCAGCGCACGCCGGTAAAACTGCGCGGCCTCGCCGAAATGGTGCTGCTCGTCCGCCATCAGGCCGGCCTGGTACGGAAACTGCGCCGCGTTGGGCGCAAGTTGCGCCGCCTGCTCGTACACCACCTGCGCCTCGGCGTAGCGTTGCTGGCGGTTCAAGGTGTGGCCCAGCAGCAGCAGCGCTTGCGGATGGGGTTGGCGCGCGAGCGCGCCGCGCAGTCGCGCTTCGGCGTCCGCCGTGCGGCCGAGCGACAATTCGGCGGCGGCGAGGTTGACGGTCGCGCCGAAGTGGTCGGGCGCGAGCGCGAGCGCGGCGAGGTACGCCTGGCACGCGCCTTCGTCATCGCCCGCGGCGCGCAACGCGTTCGCCAGGTTGTTGTGCAGCGCCGGATCGTCCGGGCGATCGCGCACGACCTGTTGCAGCAACGCCACCGCGCCGTCCACGTCGCCGTCCGCCTGCAACGCGCTGGCCAGGTTGCTGCGCGCTTCCACGCTGGACGGCGCAAGGCGCACGGCTTGCTCGAACGCGCCGCGCGCCTCGGTGCTGCGTCCCAACATGAACAGCGCGACGCCGTGCAGCCGCGCGAGTTCGGCGTCGTCGGGAACGGTTTCGCGCAATTTGCG
>JAZKBD010000043.1:0-8362 GCA_040388785.1 Pseudomonadota bacterium | reverse complement strand
ATGGGCCGCGCGTGGCATTTCTTCTTCGCGTGGATTTTCGTGATCAACGGCGCGTGTTTTTTCCTGTACGCGCTGTGGACGCGGCACCTCACCTGCGACCTCGTGCCCACGCGCAGCGACTGGCGCGGCATCGGCCGCTCAATCATCGACCATGCCCTGCTGCGCCATCCGCACGGCGAAGCTGCCGCGCGCTACAACGTGCTGCAGCGGATCGCCTATCTGGTGGTGATCTTCTTTTTCGGCGGCGGCGTGGTGCTGATGGGGCTTGCGATGTCGCCGCGGATGGATTCGGTGCTCGGCTGGCTGGTCGATGCGGTCGGCGGCCGGCAATCGGCGCGCAGCATCCACTTCCTGTTCGCGATGGGTTTCATCGCGTTCTTCCTGATCCACATTTTCGAGGTGATCGTGACCGGCGTCGGCAACAACCTGCGCTCCATCATCACCGGTCGCTTTGCGATTACAGCGGAGGCGCGTGATGAAACTCATCAATAAGCGCCGCCGTTTCCTGCGCGATGCGCTGGCCTTGACCGGCGCGGTGGCCGTGGCTGGCTGCGACAAACTTTCCGGAACCGATTGGGCGCCGAAGGTGTTGGGCAGCGCGACCGCGTTGAACCACGCCGCGCAGCGCGCGCTGTCGCGCAATGCGATGGCACGCGAATACAGCGAAGCCGACATCTCGCCGGTGTTCCGCGCCAACGGCAGCACCGATCCACAATCAGCCGAATATCGCGCACTCGTCGCCGGCGGTTTTCGTGATTACAAACTCGCCGTCGGCGGCTTGGTCGCGCATCCGCTGTCGCTTTCACTGGAAGCCTTGCGGGCACTGCCGACCCGCACCCAGATCACTCGCCACGACTGCGTGGAAGGCTGGAGCGTGATCGGCAAGTGGACCGGCGTGCAGTTGTCGCGCGTGCTTGAAATGGCGCAGCCGACCCAGGCGGCGCGCTACGTGGTGTTCCGTTGCTACGACGCGATGGATGACGACAGCGAGTACTACGAATCGCTGGGCTTCGACGATGCGTACCATCCGCAAACACTGCTGGCGTGGGAATTGAACGGCAAGACGTTGCCGATTGCGAACGGCGCGCCGCTGCGCCTGCGCGTGCCGCGCCAGCTCGGCTACAAGATGGCGAAGTACCTGCGCCGCATCGACCTGGTCGCGTCATTCGGGGACATCGGCGACGGCAACGGCGGCTACTGGGAAGACCAGGGCTACCAGTGGTATGCGGGGATCTAGCGTGCCCGATGCCAGCGCCGTTCGTGCCGCCAATGCCGCGCACGCTTGATCATCCAGCGCGACGCGAACGGCAGCACCGCCAGCAGCGCCAGCGAAACGATCATCGGCATCGACACCAGCTCGCGCGCGCTGTGCGCTTCCGCGACGCGCGTGCCGGCGTTCACGTACACCGCGGTGCCGACCAGCATGCCGATCTGCGTCACCCAGTAGAACGTCCACACCCGCATGTGGGTCAGGCCCATCAGCAGGTTCACGATGAAGAACGGGAAGATCGGCACCAGCCGGATGTTGAGCAGGTAGAACGCGCCGTCGCGTTCGATGCCCGCGTCGATCTTGTGCAGGCGGTGCGCGAACCGGCGGCGCAATGCGTCCTTGAACACGAACCGCGACGCCAGCATCACCAGCACCGCGCCGATCGCGGAGCCGAACGACATCAGCACCGTGCCTTCGAACAAGCCGAAGATCGCGCCCGCCGCCAGCGTCATCACGGTCAGCAACGGCAACGACAGCAATACGATCGCGATCAACACGCCGAGGAAGGTGAACGCCAGCCGCCACGGATGCGCCGCCTGCATGGCGGCGAGCCACGCGCGGCTGTGTTGCAAGGTTTCCAGGTCGAGGTGTTTCTGCGCGCCGGAAACGAAAAACGCGGTCACGGCGCCGACGGCAACGACGACCAGCACGCCACGCAGCAACCACCGCCATAGTTCACGCGACGACATGTCTTCCAGCATGCGCGGCCGCGCGTGAACGGCGCGTGCGGCCCTTTACCGACGGCCATCCACCGTGCAGCATGTCGCGAACTGCCGGGAAGCCCGTGTCCGAGTCCTCCGCCCTGATGCACCGCCTTCGACGCGACCACCTGCTGCAGGCGCTGTTGCTGCTGGTGCTCGCACTTGCAATTGCGAACCCGAGCGCGCCATCGCAATACCTGCATTGGCTGGACCTGCCGACGCTGGCCGGCCTGTGCGGTCTGCTGATCCTGACCCAGGGCGTGCGGATGAGCGGTCACGTGCAGCGCTTCGCGCTGCACCTGGTCACGCGGCTGCACGACGTGCGCGCGCTGGCGTTCGTGCTGGTGCTGCTCGCGGCAGCGCTCGCGACTGTGCTGACCAATGACGTCGCGTTGTTCCTGATCGTGCCGCTGACATTGGCGATCGACCGCATCGCGCGCATTCCGCGCCAGCGGCTGGTGATCTTCGAAGCGTTGGCGGTGAACGCGGGCTCGACCTTCAGCCCGATCGGCAATCCGCAGAACCTGTTGCTGTGGCAACACTCGCACCTGAGCCTGTGGCGCTACATCGCGGCGCTGGCGCCGGCCGGCGCGGTGCTGCTGGTCGTCCTGCTGGTTGCATGCGGTTTTGCATTTTCGACCACGCCGCTGCAATTCGACGAAGGTGGCGTGGAGCATGCCGCGACCAACACGCCGCTTGCGATCGGCGCCGCGCTGCTGCTGGCGGCGATGGTGTTCGCGTTGCAACAGGGCTGGGCGGTGCCTGCGGCCTTGCTCGTGATCGCGATTGGCCTCGTGTTTTTCCGGCGCGTGCTGGCCGGCGTCGACTGGCTGTTGCTGGTGACGTTTGCCGCGATGTTCGTGGGCTTGGGTCATCTCGCCGCGTTGCCCTTCGTGCAGACGCACGTCGGCGCGCTGGCGTGGCGCGATCCGCGCGTGACCTTCGCGGGCGGCATCGTGCTGTCGCAGCTCATCAGCAACGTGCCGGCCGCAGTGGCGCTGCAGCATTACGCACCGAACCTGACGCTGCTCGCGGCGGCGGTGAACGTCGGCGGCTCGGGCCTGATGATCGGTTCGCTGGCCAACCTGATCGCGCTGCGCCTCGACGGCAGCCGCGGCATCGGCTGGCGTTTCCACGCGTGGTCGATTCCGTATCTGGTGATCACCGCGGCGCTGGCCGCGCTCGTCCTGTTGCGCTGAGCGCCCAGCGTTCGTGCAGGACCTTGCGGTCGATTTCCGCGATCGTGCGCACGCCGCACAACACCATCGTCAAATCGAGTTCGCGCCGGATCAGTTCCAGCGCCGTAGTGACGCCAGCTTCGCCGAGGGCGCCGAGTCCGTACACGAACGCGCGACCGATCATCACCGCGCGCGCGCCGAGTGCCAGCGCCTTCAATACGTCCTGGCCCGAACGCACGCCGCCATCCAGCCACACCTCGCAATCGCGGCCCACACGCGCCGCGATTTCCGGCAGCACGCTGATCGACGATGGCGCACCGTCGAGCTGGCGCCCGCCGTGGTTGGACACCACGATCGCATCCGCACCGCACTCCGCCGCGCGGCATGCATCATCGGGATCGAGCACGCCCTTCAGGATCAGCTTGCCGCCCCAGCGGCGCTTGATCCATTCGACGTCGTTCCAGTTCAAGCCGCGATCGAACTGTTCGGCCGTCCACGCCGACAGCGAGGACATGTCGCTGACGCCTTCGACGTGGCCGGCGATGTTGCCGAACTGATGGCGACGCGTGCGTGCCATCCCGAGGCACCAACGCGGATGCAGCGCAAGGTTTGCAAGATTCTTGAGCGTCGGCTTGGGCGGCGTGGAAAGCCCGTTCCTGATGTCGCGATGACGCTGGCCCATCACCTGCAGGTCCAGCGTCAACACCAATGCGGAGCAACCGCACGCCTTGGCGCGATCGATCAGGCGCTCGATGAAACGGTGGTCGCGCATCACGTACAACTGGAACCAGAACGGCCGTTTCACGTACGCGGCCACGTCCTCGATCGAACACACGCTCATGGTCGAGAGCGTGAACGGCACGCCGAAATCCAGTGCCGCTTTCGCCGCCAGCATTTCGCCATCGGCGTACTGCATGCCGCACAGGCCGACCGGCGCCAGCGCGACCGGCAGCGCGACGTCTTCGCCCAGCATCGTCGTGGTCGTGGTGCCGCCTTCGACGCCCACCGCGACACGCTGGTGCAGCTGGATGCGCGCGAAGTCTTCGAGATTGCGGCGCAACGTGGTTTCGGTCCACGAGCCCGATTCGCAGTAATCCACGAACATACGTGGCACGCGTTTCAGGTACAGCCGCCGCAAGTCTTCGATGCAGGTCATCGGCGCCATTCGTCAATCCTTCCATTGCGCGCCAGCCAGTACGGATCGTGCTCGTGCGGGTCCGGCCGCTCGGCCCAGCGCTTGTAGGTCCACTGGTACTGCCTAAACGCGAGTTCGACGCACTGCTCGACGCCGCGATTCAACGCCGTGCATGCCACGCGAAGATCGGGATCGGCGATGCCCGAGGGCGCCGGCAGAACGCGGATGCGAAAACCTGCACCGCGTGGCAAGCGCTCGGCAAACGCGAACAACACGGTTGCGCCCGTTCGTTGCGCGATGCGCGGCAACAGCACCATGGTGTTGGCGTCCAGCCCGAAGAACGGCGCGAACTGGCCTTCGCCGCGCTTGGGCTGCTGGTCCGGAAGAATGCCGACCACGCCGCCTGCGGCGAGGCGCTTGTACAAGGCGCGCACGCCCGCGCCCTCGGCGCGCACCTGTTCCGGATGCAAGTCGCCGCGTGCACGCACCAGCAGCGCTTCCCACGCGGGGTTGCGTGGCGGCGCGTACAGGATCGCGATCGGCGTCCGCGCGCACAGCCAGTAGTTCAAGAGCTCCCAGCAGCCGAGATGCGGCGCCGCGACGATCAACCCGCGCCCCGCTTGCAGCGCGGCAGCGAAGTGCTCGAGGCCATCGACCTCGCGCACGAGTTCCAGCGCGCGCCGCGCGCCACGCCCCCACACCGCCGCCATTTCGGTGACGGCGCGGCCGGTTTCCACGAGGCATTCGCGCACCAGTGCGTCGCGCGCCGCGTCATCCAGTTGCGGATGCACGACCCGCATGTTCACTTCGGTGTGCACGCGTTCGCGCGCATGCCTGCGCCACCACAGCGGCCAGCCCAGCGCCGTTCCGATCGCATACAACAGCGGCAGCGGCAACAGGCCCAGCGCGCGCAACGTCCACCAGGTCAGGGCTACGTACCATCTCACGTGCGCACACCCGTCGCGATGTAGGCGTCATCGGTCAGGCCGCTGCCTTCGCGCGCCTTGAAGCGCTTGTAGTTCCACTGGTATTGCGGGAATGCATCGCGCACGCAACTTTCGATGGCCGCATTCATCGCGGTGCACGCAACCTGCGGATCGGGAGCGAGCAACGCCGCGGGCGATTCACGAAAGTGTACGCGGAATCCTTGCGGCAGACGCTCGACGAACAGCATCAGCACGCGCGCGCCGGTGCGCTGCGCGAGCCGCGGCAGCAGCGTCATCGTCAGCGCCGGTACCCCGAAGAACGGCGCCACCACGCTGCCCGCGCGCGGCACATGGTCGGGCATGATCGAGACCACGCCGCCGTCCTTCAAATGCCGGAACACGCGGCGCACGCCGGAATCGTCGATCGGAAACTGGATGCTGGCGCCGCCTTCGCGCAATTTCCGCAGCAGCAGTTCGGCCTGAGGATGGCGCGGTTGCGTGTAGAACGTTGCGAACGGCGTGCGCGCGCCGATCCAGTAGTTGGCGACTTCCCAGCTGCCGAGATGCGGCGCGCACAGGATGAGTCCTTGCCTGGCGGCGAGCGCGGCATTGAACAGTTCTTCACCGCACACCTCGTGCACACTCGCAAGCGTCCGGCGCGGATTCGTCCAGATGCCGAACACCTCGGCCAGCGAAATGCCGCATTCGCGCACGCATGCGCGCGCAACTTCACGACGCGCGATGCTGTCCAGATCGGGCCGCGCCAGCGAGAGGTTGGCTTCGACGACCCTCCGCTTGCGGCTGTTGCTGATCCAGAACAAGCCACCCTGCCCGGCACCGAACGCGCGGAACGCAGGCATCGGCAGGCGGGCGGCGAGCCACATCAGCCCGTAGGCGAGTTTCGTGTACCAGTGCATCGCGGGAGTTTAGCGAAGAACAAAAACACCCAATGCCGTCATCCCGGCGCACGCCTGACTGCGAAGGCGGGGATGCCGAAGCGAACATCGGCGAAGCCGATGGCCCGAAGGCGCTTCGCAGGAGCGACGCGTCATCCATTTTGCTGTTCCTTATGCAGGCAAGATCAAAATGGATTCCGGGTTCTGCCGCAGGCTTCGCCCGCGGCAGCCCCGGAATGACGCCATTGTTGTTACGCTTTTCCGAGTTCCGAGTTCCGAGTCCCGAATCCCGAGTCCCGAGTCCAGACCATGATCGCCCTCCTCCAGCGCGTCACCTCTGCATCGGTCGTCGTTGACGACGAAATCGTGGGCGCGATCGATGCCGGCTTGCTGGTGCTGGTCGCGGTCGAGCCCGGCGACGGCGAGGCGCAAGCGCGACGGATATGCGAGCGTTTGCTCGGTTATCGGGTTTTCTCCGACGCCGCGGGCAAGATGAACTTGTCGCTTGCCGACACCGGCGGCGGGCTGCTGCTGGTTCCGCAATTCACGCTGGCCGCCGATACCCGCAAGGGCATGCGGCCCAGCTTCACCACGGCCGCCTCGCCGGAAGAAGGCCGCCGCGGGTTCGACCGGTTGGTGGAACTCGCGCGCGCCGCGCATCCGAGGGTTGCAACCGGCCGCTTCGGTGCCCATATGCAGGTTCGGCTGGTCAACGATGGGCCCGTGACCATGCTTTTGCGGTCGTCCATGACCGCGGCGTGATCAGCGCCGCAATAACCCGATGTTTCGCAGCTTCGGCGAACACCAGAACGGGCATCCTGCCCTGATTTTTCACAACAGCCGCTTCGAACATCGCCAGAAGCGGCTTCGCCGGGCACTTGGGCCGATTCTTGCATGCCGAATCCGGCCTAGCCGCTTGTCCCGTCACGTTTTTTCGGCCTTGATCCATCGCCCGATCACCTCCATTTTGCTATACTGAGCGGTCTTGTCGTGTCAAATACCCCCATGGAAAACCTCCCCCAGCAGCAATCCGAAATCAAGCAGTTGATCACCAAAGGCCGTGAGCAGGGTTACCTGACTTACGCCGAGGTCAACGATCACCTGCCCGACGACATCGTCGATCCGGAGCAGATCGAAGACATCATCGGCATGATCAACGGCATGGGCATCGAGGTGCATGAAATCGCACCCGACACCGACACGATCAGCGCCGAAGGGGTCAGCACCGACGACGACGAAACCGCCACCGAGGAAGCGGTCGCGCTGCTGTCCGCGGTGGACGCCGAAGTCGGCCGCACCACCGATCCGGTGCGCATGTACATGCGCGAGATGGGTACGGTGGAACTGTTGACCCGCGAAGGCGAGATCGCGATCGCCAAGCGCATCGAGGAAGGCCTGACGCAGGTGCAGACCGCGCTGTCCAGCTTTCCGTGGGCGATCGGCCTGCTGCTCGAAGAATACGATCTGCACCTCGACGGCAAGCGCCGCATGAGCGAAATCCTGGCCGGTTTCGCCGACCAGGAAATCCCCGCCGAGGAATTCGGCGTGGCCGCCCCCGAAGCCGAGGCTGCGTCCGACGAGGACGTCGCCGACGACGAAGAAGAAGAGGCTGCCGCCGGCGACGAGGAAGCGGCCGGCCCCAGCGGTCCCGATCCGGTCGAGGTCGCGCGCCGGATGGACGTGCTGCGCGAGCTGTACGGCAAGTTCCAGAAAACCGCCGACAAGTTCGGCGTCGCCGACAAGAAGTCGCAGAAGCTGCGCGAGAAGATGGGCGAGGAATTCCTCAAGCTCAAGCTTCCATCCGCGCTGATCGACAGTTTCGTGCGCAAGCTGCGCGAAGTGGTGGCCGCGATCCGCCAGCACGAGCGCGTGATCATGGACGTGTGCGTGCGCCAGGCGCACATGCCGCGCAAGGAATTCATCGAACTGTTCCCGTCCAACGAAACCAACCTCGACTGGACAGCCGAACTTGCGCGCAAGCGCCAGAAGTGGGTGCCGGCGCTGAAGAACCATCGCGACGACATCGTGCTGGAGCAGCAGAAGCTCACCGAGATCGAGCGCGCGCTGTACCTGCCGCTCACCGACATCAAGGAGATCAACCGCGCGATGTCGATCGGCGAAGCCAAGGCCCGCCGCGCCAAGAAGGAAATGGTCGAGGCCAACCTGCGCCTGGTGATTTCGATCGCCAAGAAATACACCAATCGCGGCCTGCAGTTCCTGGACCTGATCCAGGAAGGCAACATCGGCCTGATGAAG
>JAZKBD010000042.1:5830-7621 GCA_040388785.1 Pseudomonadota bacterium | reverse complement strand
ACGACATCAAAAGGGGCTTTGTGCGTGAGTTCCAGGGCGGTGGCGACACTTGAAGCGGTCTCCACGGTGTAGCCGCGATGGCGGAGGATGCGCTCCAAAGTTTCGCGGGAGTCAGTGTGGTCCTCCACCAGCAGGATGCGACCGGTGCGCCGCGGCGCGTCCGTGGGGGCGGCGGGCTGATCCTTCCGGCTCGCGGCGGGAGAAGGCAGGGTGTCCGGTGCCGCGGCGGGCAGGCAGACGGAAAAAGTCGCGCCGCAGCCCAGGCCCTCGCTGTAGGCTTCGATGTTGCCGCCATGAAGCTCCACGAGAGAGCGGGTGATGGCGAGACCCAGGCCAAGACCGCCGGTGGTGTGCATGCCCTGGCGAAAGGCCTCAAAGATGTTTGGCAGCAGCTCCGGACTGATGCCGCAGCCTGTGTCCGTGACGTGAATGCAGATGTGCCCGCGTTTCTCCCTCGCCAGGGCAATGTCGATCTTCCCGTGCGGGGAGGAGTATTTGACCGCGTTACGAATCAGGTTCCACAGGATCTGTTTGAGTCGTGCGGAGTCGGCGCGCACCATGGCCTGGAGTTCCAGCTTGGACACATTCACGGTGATGTGTTTTTCCTGCATCTCCGCCTCGCAGATATGGAGCACATTCTGGATCGCCTCCTGCACGTCCACCGCTTCCAGCCGCAGGCTGACCTTGCCGCGGCTGACCTTGGTGAGATCGAGGAGGTCGTCGATCAACCGCGCTTCGAGGACGACGTTGCGGCGGATCGTTTCGAGCTGCGCGCGGAGTTCCGGCGCCTGCCCGGAGGAGGTGTCCATCATCAGCTCAAGGGTGTTGAGCACGGGAGAGAGCGGCGTGCGCAGCTCATGGGAAAGCATGGCCAGGAAATGGTCCTTCGCGGCGCTGGCACGCTCGGCCTCCGCGCGGGCGGCCTCGGCCCGCAGCATGCGCTCACGCTCGCCTGCCATGCGCCGTGTCGTCGCCAAGCGGCGGTGGAAGTCGGCAAACACCGCCACTTTGGAGCGCAGCACTTCGGCGGGGATGCAGTATTCGGCTTCGGGCAACGCCTCGCCGTTGCCCATTTCCTCGGCGATGTCGAGAAACCAGCGCGCCGCGTCGAGGTTGGTTTGCGTGCCGCCCGGCAGGGCGTCGCCCGGCCTGCCGTAGAGTTCGATCGACGGCGCGGTGACGCCATCGGTGCCGACCGCTTCCAGCATGCGCGCCGCGGTTTGCCAGGATGCCGCGCTGCGCTGGAGGTAAGCGCCGAGCGGATGCGAAGCGTCGGCTTTCGACGCGATGGCATCGAGTTCCGCGCGCTGCGTGGAAAAATCCGGCGCGCGGTACTCGAAGCGTGGCAGCGTTTCGCGGCCGCGATGCAGGTCTTCGAGGAAACGCCGTTCCACGGATACCGGCCACGCCACGGTGTCGAGCACCCGGATGTCGCGCACCGCTTTCACCAATCGCTTGTCGAGCGCAGCGCAGCGACGCAAGGCGCTTGGCGCGGCGGCGTCCATGCTGCGCTATTCGCGTTCCTGCCAGCCGCGGTGCCGCGGCGAGCGGATGGGTTCGTGGTTGCCGCGCAGGCGCTCCTCGAAAAGGTGCAAGGCTACCGGCAAGGGCTGCGCAGTGACCTCGAGCGCGAGGACCTCTGGGGCCAGGCGGGCGACTACCAGCGCCGCATGAACTCCGCCATCCACGACCATTGGGTGCCCGGTTCCAACGTCGTCGAGAAGGACCTGGCCCGCACGGTGGACGGCGAGACGCGGTTCGATCCGAGCAAGGTGCGCAGCCACCTGAAAG
>JAZKBD010000042.1:0-5820 GCA_040388785.1 Pseudomonadota bacterium | reverse complement strand
GCGGGTCGCCTGTTCGGCGCGCTGGTCGCGCAGTTTCAGGTAATGCCGCCAGCGTTCGTGATCGAGTTCACCCGCCTCCAGCGCCTCGCGCACCGCACAACCGGGCTCGTTGCCGTGGCCGCAGTCGGCGAAACGGCATTGCTCGGTCAGCGCGTCGATGTCGTCGAACAGTTCCAGGTCTTCGTCACCGGTCAGTTTCAGTTCGCGCATGCCGGGCGTGTCGATCAGGCAGGCGCCGCCGGGCAACGGCAGCAGCGCGCGATGGCTGGTGGTGTGGCGGCCGCGATCGTCGCCGGCGCGGGTCGCCGCGGTGGCCATGCGGTCTTCGCCCAGCAAGGTGTTGGTGAGGGTGGATTTGCCGGCGCCGGATGAGCCCGCCAGCACGACGGTGCTCGCGGGCGCGAGATACGGTTCGAGTGCGGCGGCGCTCGTCGCGTCCTTGCCGTTGATCGCGACCACGGGCGTGGCGGCGGGCAGGCGCTTGCGCAGCGCATCGATGGCCGCGTCGGCTTCGGCATCGTCCACCGTGTCGCGCTTGGTCAACACCACCACCGGGCGCGCCCCCGAGCCTTCAACGAGCGCGAGATAACGTTCGATGCGCGCGAAGTTGAAATCGCCATCGAGCCCGGTCAGCACGCACACCACGTCGATATTGGTGGCGATGATCTGGCGCTGGTATTTTTCGCCGGCGGCCGCGCGCTCGAACACGCCGCGGCGCGGCAGCACTTCCACGATGTGCGGCGGCGTGCCGGTTTCGATGGCCACGAAGTCGCCGACCGCGGGCCGCTCGGCCGGATCGAGTTTGCGCTTCAGGAATTTCGGCGCCGGTTGCACGTTGAACGCGTGTTCGCCGTCATGCACTTCGTAGCCGGCGCGGTGTTGCGCCGACACGCGGGCCAGCACGTGTCCCGGCGGCAGAGGCGGAAGGGCACCCTGCCAGCCGATGCGTTGCAGCGCCGGAAGGGATTGCGTGGATGCGGTTGCCATGGCGGGGATTGCCCGTCCAATGAGTCGGTTTGGGTGTTTGCGGACGCCTGAATCGGCGCTAGCATGCCCGATCCCTCGATCGTTTGCAGCCATGCGCACATCCTCCGTTCATCCCGGCTTCCATCTCGCCCAGGTCCGTTACGAGATCCGCGGCACGCTCACGCGCCACGCGCGCGCGCTGGAAGCCGTCGGGCACGAGGTGCTGAAGCTCAACATCGGCAATCCGGGCCGCTTCGGTTTCCGCGCGCCCGCGCATCTCACCGCCGCGGTCGCCGAACACCTTGCCGACAGCGATGCGTATGGCCACGAGCAGGGCCTGGAATCCGCGCGCGAGGCGATCGTCGCGCAGCAGCGGCAACGCGGCATCGACGTGCCCGGTATCGAGCGCGTGTTCATCGGCAATGGCGTCAGCGAGCTGATCGACCTCGCCCTGCGTGCGCTGTTGAACAGCGGCGACGAGGTGCTGCTGCCCGCGCCCGACTATCCGCTGTGGAGCGCCGCGACCATCCTCAACGACGGCACGCCGCGCTATTACGCGTGCCCCGCATCGCGCGCGCACCTGCCCGATCCGGACGAACTCGAGGCGCTGTGCGGTCCGCGCACACGCGCGATCGTGCTGATCAATCCGAACAATCCGACCGGCGCGTGCTATCCGCGCGAGCTGCTGGAGCGGATCGTCGCGATCGCCGAACGGCACGGTTTGCTGCTGCTGTCCGACGAGATCTATGACGACATCCGCTACGACGGCGCACCGTTCACGCCGCTGGCCTCGCTGGCCGGCGGCGCGCCATGCATGACATTCGCGGGTTTGTCGAAGGTGCATCGCGCCTGCGGCTTCCGGATCGGCTGGGCGACGCTGTCGGGTGATGGCGCGCGTGTCGAAGCGTACCGCGACGCCCTGCAGTTGCTGGCCGCGCTGCGCTTGTGCGCGAACGTTCCGGCGCAGTGGGCGATCGAGCCTGCGCTGACCGGGCCGGACACGATCTCGGCGCTGACCGCGCCAGGTGGACGCTTGTACGAATCGCGTCGCGCGGCGCTGGAATGCATCGCCCGCAGCGCGTTTCTCGAATGCGTCGCGCCGGAAGGTGCGCTGTATGCATTCCCGGCGGTACGCGCCGATGCATTGCCCGGCTTCGACGACAACACCTTCGCGATGCGGCTGCTGGACGAGGAACATGCGCTGGTCGTGCCCGGAACCAGCTTCAACCTGCAGGCGAGCCGGCATTTCCGGATCACGCTGCTGCCGGAGGCGTCCGAAATCACCGACGTGTTCGCGCGCATCGAGCGGGTACTGGAACGCATGGCCGACGAACAGCCGAACGTGCGAGTGGCTTGAGCGTGCCGGCAACTTTTCTTGCCCTCGGCGATTCCTACACCATCGGCGAAGGCGTCGCGTCCGGCGAACGCTGGCCCGTGCAACTGGTCGAGCGGTTGCGCGAGGACGGCATCGACATTGCCGATCCGCAAATCATCGCGATGACCGGCTGGACCACCGACGAACTGGCGGCGGCGATGGACGCGGCGTCGTTCGCGCCGCCGTACGACCTGGTCACGTTGCTGATCGGCGTCAACAACCAGTACCGCGGAAGATCGGTCGACGAATACCGCGCGCAGTTCCGCGATCTGCTGCTACGCGCGATCGAATTCGCCGGCGGGACTGCCGCGCACGTGATCGTGGTGTCTATTCCCGATTGGGGCGTCACGCCGTTCGCCGCGCGCGAAGGTCGGGACGCTGCGCGCGTTGCGCGCGAGATCGACGCGTTCAACGCCGTTGCGTGCGCGGAAACCGGTGGCGTCGGCGCGCACTGGATCGATGTGACCACGCTTTCTCGCGCAACCGGATCGCGCGATGAACTCGTCGCCGACGGCCTGCATCCCTCCGGCGCGCAGTACGCGCGCTGGACCGCGGCGATCCTGCCGGTTGCGCGAAAAGTCATGCAGGAAGATTGACGCGCAGGCGCGGCTATCATGCGCGCTTTCGTGTGCGTCACTTCCGAGGAACCCGCTTGAGCAACTTGCCCAAACCCAACGCGCTGCCGTGGTTGATCGTCTCGTTCCTGGTGATCGATCTGGACCAGATCACCAAGGCGATGGCGCGCCACTGGCTGGTGCCGTTCATGCCGCACCAGGTGATCCCGCACGTGCTGAACTGGACACTGGCCTTCAACCGCGGCGCGGCTTTCAGCTTTCTGCAAGATGCATCGGGATGGCAGACGTGGCTGTTCGGCATTCTTGCGGTAGTCGTGTGCACCGGCCTGGCCGTGTGGCTGGCGCGCACGCCGCGTCGGGACTGGCGCACCGCATTGCCGGTGGCACTGATCGTCGGCGGCGCGCTTGGCAATCTCATCGACCGCCTGATCCATGGCCAGGTCACCGACTTCGTCCAGGTGTATTGGCACGCGTGGTCGTTTCCCGCGTTCAACGTGGCCGACTCCGCGATCACTGTGGGCGCGGTGTTGCTAGTCGCTTTCGGACTTTTCGGCGGTGGACATGACCGCCGTGCGCCGCAACAATAGGCGGCTGTCGTGTCTGCGTGATCGATGCCCGCGGCACGGGACGGCGCCCAGGTCGCCGCCGGCAATCCTTTGAACCACGTGAACCACGAGGCTCCTGCATGAATTTTCACGAATATCAGGCCAAGCAGCTGTTTGCCGAATTCGGCATCGCGGTGCCGCCGGGCAAGGTCGCCTCGACGCCGGCGGAAGCGGTGGAAGCCGCGCGCACGCTGGGCGGCGAGCAGTGGATGGTGAAGGCGCAGATCCACGCGGGCGGACGCGGCAAGTCCGGTGGCGTGAAGTTCTGCGACTCGCTCGACAAAGTGAAATCTGCCGCCGAAGGCATGCTCGGCAAGAGCATGGAAACCTACCAGTCGGGCGGCCGCGCGCTGCCGGTGAACCTGGTGCTGGTCACCGAAGCCACCGACATCGCCAAGGAACTGTACCTTTCCGTGCTGATCGACCGCGGCGAGAAGGCCGTCACCTTCATCGCTTCCGCGCGCGGCGGCGTCGACATCGAACAGGTCGCGCGCGAAACGCCGGACGAAATCCACACCGTGACGGTGAACTTCACCGAAGGCCTGCAGCCCTATCAATGCCGCGAACTGGGTTTCGCGCTGGGCTTGAACGCCAAGCAGGTCAACCAGCTTTCGAAGATCATGCTGGGTCTGTACAAACTCTTCAACGCGAAAGACCTGTCGTTGGTCGAATTGAATCCGCTGGCGATCGTTGCGTCCGGCGACCTGATGGCGCTGGACGGCAAGGTCAATTCCGACGACAACGCCGAGTTCCGCCATCCGGAACTGGCCGCGATGCGCGACGTGTCGCAGGAAGACAAGGCCGAGGCCGAAGCCGCGGCCGAGCACCTCAACTACGTCACGATGGACGGCAACATCGGCTGCATGGTCAATGGCGCGGGCCTCGCGATGGCGACCATGGATGTGATCAAGCTGGCCGGCGGCGAACCCGCCAACTTCCTCGACGTCGGCGGCGGCGCGACGAAGGAGCGCGTGACCGCGGCGTTCAAGCTGATCCTGTCCTCGGACAAGGTGAACTGCATCCTCGTCAACATCTTCGGCGGCATCGTGCGTTGCGATTTGATCGCCGAAGGCATCATTGCGGCGGTGAAGGAAGTCGGTTTGAAGATTCCGGTGGTGGTGCGTCTCGAGGGCACCAACGTCGAGAAGGGCCGCGAATTGCTGAGCCATTCCGGTCTCAAGATCACGCCCGCGAACGACCTGAACGACGCTGCGCAGAAAGCCGTGGCCGCCGCGAAAGCCGCGTGACGCTTTCTCCCTCCTCCACTTGCGGGGGAGGGTTGGGGTGGGGGCAGCACTCGCGTTGACCGCCCCCTTCCGGCCTTCGGCCATCTTCCCCCGCAAGCGGGGGAAGGAAACAAGGAAAAAGGTTTAGACATCCATGTCCGTCCTCGTCAACAAAAACACCAAAGTCATCTGCCAGGGCTTCACCGGCCAGCAGGGCACCTTCCACTCGCAGCAGGCGCTGGACTATGGCACCAAGCTGGTCGGCGGCGTCACGCCCGGCAAGGGTGGCAGCGAACACATCGGCTTGCCGGTGTTCAACACCGTGCGCGATGCGGTCGATGAAACGGGCGCCGACGCTTCGGTGATCTTCGTGCCGCCGCCGTTCGCAGCCGACGCGATCATGGAAGCCGCGGCCGCCGGCATCAAGGTGATCGTCGCGATCACCGAAGGCATCCCGGTGCTCGACATGCTGCGCGTCAAGAACGTGCTGAAGGATTATCCCGACAGCGTGCTGATCGGCCCGAACTGCCCCGGCATCATCACGCCCGGCGAATGCAAGATCGGCATCATGCCCGGCCACATCCACAAGCCGGGGAAGGTTGCGATCGTGTCGCGCTCGGGCACGCTCACCTACGAAGCCGTATTCCAGACCACCAACGTGGGGCTCGGCCAGTCGACGGTCATCGGCATCGGCGGCGACCCGATCAACGGCATGAACTTCATCGACTGCCTGAAGTTGTTCCAGGACGACAAGCAGACCGAGGGCATCATCATGGTCGGCGAGATCGGTGGCAGCGCCGAGGAAGAGGCGGCCGAGTTCATCGAGGAACACGTCACCAAGCCGGTGGTCGCGTTCATCGCCGGCGCGTCGGCGCCTCCGGGCAAGCGCATGGGCCATGCCGGCGCGATCATCTCGGGCGGCAAGGGCACCGCGGCCGCCAAGTTCGCCGCGCTGGAGAAGGCCGGCGTCACCACCGTGAAGTCGCCCGCGGATCTGGGTGCGACGCTCGCGGCGAAGATGAAATAGCGCGCTTCCCTTCCCCCGCCCGCGGGGGAAGGTGCCCCAGGATGGT
>JAZKBD010000041.1:0-6782 GCA_040388785.1 Pseudomonadota bacterium | reverse complement strand
AATCGGCCGAATTATGGTTCGATCCCAACTGCGTGAAAGTGGTGCGCGACCTGCGCGGACGCGCGCTGTATTTCTCGCGCGCACCGGTGCCGTGGGCGCGTGATGCACTGGCACGCGACCGTTCGGCGATTCCAGCGGGGGTCGAGGTGCTGCGTCACATCGGCATCTACGCGTATCGCGCGGGTTTCCTCAAGGCGTTCGCGCGTTTGCCGGCGACGCCGCTGGAACGTGCCGAGTCGCTCGAACAGTTGCGCGCGCTCGAGCACGGCCACGCGATCGCGGTGCGCGTTGCGCCCGAGCGTTTTCCCCCGGGCGTGGACACCGAAGAAGACCTTGTGCGCGCCGAACGCACGCTTGCCGCGGGAGCGCCGTGACGTGAGCCTGCCGCCGCCCGGTGTGTTGTTCGTGTGTCTCGGCAACATCTGTCGTTCGCCGACGGCGGAATACGTCGCGCGCGCGGAATTCGCGCAACTCGGGCTGCACGTGCCGGTGGCCTCGCGCGGGCTCGGCAACTGGCACGTGGGGCAGGGCGCCGATCCGCGCGCGGTGGCCGCCGCACGCGCGGAAGGCTTCGACCTCACCCCGCATCGTGCGCGGCAATTCCACGAGGATGACTTCAGCCGTTTCTCGATGGTGCTGGCGGTCGACCGCGCGACCCTGGCCGAACTGCGCCGCCGCGTGCCGAATGACACGCCGCCACCCGAGCGTTTCCTGGTGGCTGCGGGACTCGCGCGTCCGCACGCGGGCGAAGAAGGCGACGTACCCGATCCGTACACCGGCACGCGCGAGGATTTCCGCCGGGTGCTGGCGTTGATCCGGCGCGGCGTGGATGCGCTGGCGCTGCGCCTCGCCGCGCGACCGGTCGAAAAAGGCAACGGACCATGATGCCGGGTGACATGCCCTTCAAAGCCGAGGGGCCGCGCGAGATGCTGCCGGAAATCCCGGAAGCCCTGCAGTGGGTGAATCGCCACGGACGATTGCGGCTGGCCGAATTGCGCGGACGCGTCGTCATGCTGGTGTTCTGGAACGCCACCAGCACCAGCAGCATCAATCTGCTCGGCGAGCTGCGCCTGCTCGAACGCAAGCATCCCGATGAATTCGTGTTGCTGGGCGTACACACGCCGCGTTACGTCTCGCAGCAGTCGGACGCCGCGGTGCTGAAGGCGCTGCAGCGCATCCGCTTGCGCGCGCCGGTCGCCAACGATCCCGAGTGGCTCGCGTGGATGCTGTATTCGATTCCCGCGTGGCCGACCACGCTCTTGATCGACGCGGAGGGCCAGCTCGCGGCGCGTTTCGTGGGCGAGGGCCGCGCGGCGGAAATCGAGGAAGCCGTCGCGCGCCTGCAGGAGGGTTTGCCGCCCGCGCACGTGCGGCCGATGCCCGACCTGCTGGAGAACATACGCACGGACATCGCCGGTCCGCTGGCATTCCCGGCGCACGTGCTGGCGACCGATTGGCGCCTGTTCGTCAGCGACACGGGACATCATCGCATTCTCGAATGCAGCCACGACGGCCGCGTGCTGCGGCAGTTCGGTTCGGGCACGCCCGGGAATTGGGACGGGCAGTCTTCGGCCTGCGGGTTCCAGTTGCCGCAGGGACTCGCGCTCAGCCAGGGGTGCCTGTACGTCGCCGATACCGGCAACCATTGCGTGCGCCGGATTCGCCTCGACACCGGCGAGGTCGATACGGTGCTCGGCGCCGGCCGGCCTGCCTATGGCGATGTCGAGGCGCAGGGTTCCGGCTTGCGCGTGTCGATCAACGCGCCGCAAGCGGTCGCCGCCGACGGCGACGTTCTCTACGTGGCGGCGACGGGACAAAACCAGATCGTGCGCGTCGACCTTGCCGCAGAGCGCGCGGCGACGCTGGCCGGTGACGGACGCAGCGACGTGCGCGACGGCATCGGCGGGCAGGCTTCGCTGGCGCAGCCCGGCGCACTCGCATTGATGCCGGGACAATTGCTGGTGGCGGATTCCGGCGGCAATGCGATCCGCCGTTTGCGCTTCGCCGATCTCGCACTGACCACGTTGGCAGGATCGTCGCCGTGGGAACCGGGACGGCTGGACGGCACGGGACGCAAGGCCAGGCTGGCCTTTCCCTCCGGATTGGCGGCAGCGGAAAACCGGGTATACGTGGCCGACACCTGCAACGACCGGCTGTGCGTGCTCGATCCCTACAGCGCCGAGTTGGCGACGCTGGAATTCGATCATCCGCTGCACGAGCCGCAGGGCCTGTCCTTCGCGGCGGGCATGTTGTGGGTGGCCGATCGCAACGACCACGCAATCCTGCGCGTCGATCCGGAACGCGGCACCTGCGAGCGCGTGGCAGTGGGCGAATGACGTCTGCGTCGCAGAGGGACGCAATCCCGGCGCCGCTACAATGACGCCATGCCTTCCGATGCAACGGCCTTCGACGGCAAGGCCTTCGTTCGCAATCTCACCACTTCGCCCGGCGTGTACCGCATGTTCGATGCGGGCGACGCGCTGCTGTACGTCGGTAAGGCGCGCAATCTCAGGAAGCGGGTCGGCAACTACTTCCTGAAGCCGAATCTCGAACCGCGCATCGCCTCGATGGTTTCGCAGATCGCGCGCATCGAGGTGACGCTGACGCGCACCGAGGGCGAGGCGCTGCTGCTGGAAGCGCAACTGATCAAGTCGCTCAAGCCGCGCTACAACATCATGTTGCGCGACGACAAGAGTTATCCGTACATCTTCGTGTCGGAAGATCCGTTTCCCCGCATCGTGTTCCACCGCGGCGCCAAGCGCGAGAAGGGCCGTTACTTCGGGCCGTTTCCGAGCGCGCACGCGGTGCGCGAAAGCCTGGCGCTGATGCAGAAGCTGTTCAAGGTGCGCCAGTGCGAGAACAGTTATTTCCGCAACCGCTCGCGTCCGTGCCTGCAATACCAGATCGGCCGCTGCACCGCACCGTGCGTCGACTTCATCGGGACCGCGGAATACGTCGAAGACGTGCGCCATGCCATGATGTTCCTGGATGGCCGCAGCGATGCGGTGGTGAAGGAACTCGCCGCGTCGATGGACGAGGCCAGCACGCATCAGGACTACGAGCGCGCCGCGCGCCTGCGCGACCAGGTCGCGACCTTGCGCGGGTTGCAGGCGCACCACTACGTGCACGGCGCCAGCGCCGACATGGATGTGTTTGCGTGCCGTGTCGAAGCCGGCATCGCCTGCGTGTCGGTGCTGTTTTTCAGAAATGGCATCAGCCTGGGTTCGCGCGCGCACTTCCCGAAGCTGGCGTTCGACTCGGCGCCCGAAGACGTGCTCGGGCAGTTCCTTGCCCAGTACTACCTCGACCAGCCGGCACCCGCCGAAGTGGTGTGCGATCGCGAACCCTCCGACGCGGCGGCGCTCGCCGAGATGCTTTCCGCGCAGCGCGATCGCGAGGTGATCTTGAAATGGCGCGTGCGCGGCGAGCGCGCGCGTTTCGTGGAGCTGGCTTCGCGCAATGCCGAGGCCGCATTGCTGGCGCGCCTGGCGAGCCGACAGACGCTGCACACGCGTTTCGAGGCCTTGCGCGACTTGCTGCAACTCGATGCAACACCGCAACGACTCGAATGTTTCGACATCAGCCACACGCTGGGCGAGGAAACCGTCGCGTCGTGCGTGGTGTTCGGTCCCGAAGGCGCGCAGAAGCAGCATTACCGCCGCTTCAATATCCGCGGCATCACCGGCGGCGACGATTACGCTGCGATGCGGCAGGCGCTGGAGCGGCGCTTCAAAGCGCTGGCCCGTGGCGAAGGCGAAGCGCCGGATATATTGCTGATCGATGGCGGCAAAGGCCAAGTCGCGCAGGCGCTGGACGTGTTGCGCGAACTCGGCGTCGCCGGAATCGAAGTGGTGGGCGTCGCCAAGGGCCCGTCGCGGCGCGAAGGCGAAGAAACCCTGGTGCTGGGTGACAGCGGCCGCGAACTGGAACCCGGTCCCGATTCGCCGGCGCTGCACCTGATCGACGCGGTGCGCGACGAAGCGCATCGCTTCGCGATCACCGGCCATCGCAAGCGCCGCGAGAAGGCGCGCGAGCGCGGCATGCTGGAGGATGTGCCCGGGATCGGCGCCGCGCGCCGTGCGGCCTTGCTGAAGACGTTCGGCGGGCACGCCGGCGTGATGGCTGCGGGCGTCGAGGAGCTGTGCGCCGTGCGCGGCATCAATCGCGAACTGGCCGAGCGCATCCACGCGTTCCTGCACGGGTGATTCGTGCGATCGTCCTGATCGCGGCATCGCCGAGAGGTGCCGCAGGGCCAAACCATTCGCATCATGCGATGACGCGCGGACGGGCTTGTGCGACACTGGTGCAGATCATTTGGAGCGACGCGTGCGCATCAACCTGCCGACCTGGCTGACCTTGTTCCGGGTGTTGTTGCTGCCGGTGATGGTGCTGGTGTTCTATTCGCACGATGCGATTGCATCGATTCCGCTCCGTTTCGCCAACATCGCCGCCGTGGTGGTGTTCGCGCTGGCATCGGTGACCGACTGGCTGGACGGCTGGATCGCGCGCCGCTGGCACATGGAATCCGCGTTCGGCGCGTTCCTCGATCCGGTCGCCGACAAGTTGATGATGGCGGTCGCACTGTTCCTGCTGGTGCAGAGCCATCCCACCTGGTTGCTGGCGGTGACCAGCGCCGTGATCGTCGGGCGCGAGATCACGGTGTCCGCGCTGCGCGAATGGATGGCGTTCGTGGGTGAGCGCGGTCGCGTCAAGGTGCAGTGGATCGGCAAGTTAAAGACGGTCATGCAGATCGTCGCGATCCTGATTCTCTTGTGGGAACGCGACAAGGACGCCACCGTGCTGCGCGCGTGGAAAGTGGGCGAGGGGCTGCTGGTATTTGCGGCCGTCCTGACCATCTGGTCGGGGCTGGCCTACATGCAGGCCGCATGGCCGGTGCTGAAAAGCGGTCGCATGCCGGGCGAAGGGGACGCTCCACAGGCTTGATCCGAATCTCCGGCCCCCGTATTATTGCCGGCTCCGCGGGAATAGCTCAGTTGGTAGAGCACGACCTTGCCAAGGTCGGGGTCGCGAGTTCGAGTCTCGTTTCCCGCTCCAGGTTTTCGAGACCCCGGTACGCCGGGGTCTGTTGTTTCCGGGCCGCGCAATGCGGTTTCGGTTGGAAAGCGGCCTCGTGAGGCGCCGCGTTTCCGTCACCGGCCAGGTGGCAGAGTGGTCATGCAGCGGACTGCAAATCCGCGTACGCCGGTTCGATTCCGACCCTGGCCTCCATTAGAGAATCTCAGAAAGTCCCAGGAAGCCTCTGAAACCCGCATAGCAGCGGGTTTTTTTGTGACTTCGTGTCCACTGACGTCCCATCGAGTTTTCTTGAATCCGGGGGAATATGGGGGCACAATTGGGGGAACATTCGAAAATGGATGGGGGCACAAATGGTGGAATCTGCGGCGGTGTCCAAACGGCTGACGGCGCTGGCGACTCGCAAGGCAGAGCCGCGCCACAAGCCCTACAAGCTCGCCGCTGGCGGCGGTCTGTACCTGGAGGTGATGCCGACAGGTGCGAAGTACTGGCGCTGGAAATACCGCTATGGGGGCAAGGAGAAGCGGATTGCCTTGGGGGTCTTCCCGGAAATTTCCTTGGCGCGGGCGGGAGAGCTTCGTGATGAAGCACGGGCTCAGCTGCGCGGGGGCATTGATCCAGCGTCGCAGCGCAAACTGGACAAGCTCGCGGGCCATCTGGCTGCCGAAAACAGTTTCGAGGCTATCGCGCGCGAATGGCTGGATACCAGGAGTGGCGAATGGATGCCAGACCAGAGCACCAAAGTTCGGGCATGGCTGGAAAATCACGTGTTCCCCTGGATTGGCGACAAGCCTGTTGCGGAACTGGAAGCGCCCGAAGTGCTGTCGATGCTGCGGCGCCTGGTCAAGCGTGGAACGCTCAACACTGCTGGCCGCATCCGCGAGACGGTAAGCGCGATCTTCCGCTATGCCATCGCCACAGGTCGCGCCAAACGCGATCCAGCCGCGGATCTCCGAGACGCACTGCCGAAGGCTGATGCACGGAACTTCGCCGCCATCATCGAACCGAAGGAGGTTGCCGAGTTGCTTCGGGCCATCGACGGCTATCAGGGGCACCCCGTGACGCTCGCGGCTTTGCGCCTGGCACCACTGTTGTTTCAGCGACCCGGCGAGCTGCGCGCGATGGAATGGAGCGAGGTCGATCTTGACGAAGCCGAATGGCGTATTCCGTCGAGCCACCGCAAATTGCGCAAAGCAGCGAAGGAGAATCCGCGGACACCGCCGCATATCGTCCCGCTGGCATCACAAGCGGTGGCAATCTTGCGAGAGCTTCAAAGGTTGACCGGGAACGGCCCGCTGGTGTTCCCCGGCGTGCGTACACGCCACCGGCCAATGAGCGAGAACACCGTCAACGCCGCGCTGCGGCGGCTCGGTTACACCACCGAGCAAATGACCGGCCACGGCTTTCGACACATGGCGTCGACACGCTTGAATGAGCTCGGCTGGAATCCCGACGCCATCGAGCGCCAGCTATCCCATCGCGACCGCGATTCCATTCGCGGTACTTACAACCTGGCGCAATACATGGACGAACGTCAGAGGATGATGCAGGCGTGGGCCGACTATCTGGATGCGCTGAAACAGGGCAGCAATGTCGTTCCCATCCGCAAGGTCGCGGTTTGAGTCACGCACAATACACATTGCGCGTGCTGCCCAAGCAGCGCACCCGACCCAAAGCAGTCGTTTATGTGGTAGTGAACCGCCCCGGCTTTCTCGGAGGCTCCAACCTTTGAGAGGATTGGAGCATGA
>JAZKBD010000040.1:38775-51155 GCA_040388785.1 Pseudomonadota bacterium | reverse complement strand
TTCGCGAGCCTGACCTTTTCCAGTCCGCGGATCACCACCCAGCCAATGTCCACTTCGAACTTGCGCAGCGCGAACTTCGCCGAACTCGGAAACGCGTGGTGGTTGTTGTGCAGTTCTTCGCCACCCACCCACACGCCCCACGGCGTGAGGTTGGTGGCCTTGTCGGCGGTTTCGAAGTTGCGATAACCCCACCAGTGGCCGAGGCCATTGACGACGCCCGCGGCCCAGAACGGAATCCAGATCATCTGCAGCGCCCAGACGGCGCCGCCGAGCACGCCGAACAGCGCGAGATCGATCACCGCGAGCAACGAGACACCGAGGATCGGATAACGCGAATAGAGGTGCCGCTCCATCCAGTCATCCGGCGTGCCGCGACCGTATTTCTCGATGTCCGCCTTGTTGGCAGCCGCGACGCGGTACAGTTCGACGCCTTCGAAGAACACCTTGCCGATGCCCTCGACCTGCGGGCTGTGCGGATCTTCCTCGGTCTCGCAGTGTGCGTGGTGCTTGCGGTGCACCGCGACCCATTCCTTGGTGACCATGCCGGTGGCGAGCCAGTTCCAGAAACGCAGGAAGTGCGCCACGATGGGATGAAACTCCACGCCACGATGCGCCTGGCTGCGGTGCAGGTACAGGGTGACGGCAAAAATGGTGAGCTGGGTGGTCACCAGCACATACAAAAGAATCGCGAGCCAGCCGGCATTCGCCAGGCCGTGCGCGGCAAAATCGAGCAGGGTATTGAGCATCACGGATCACGCAGGAAAGGGAACGGGCCAACGCAAACCCGTGCCATGGAGTCTAGGGCAGAAACCCCATCGTCGCCACAGGCTTGCTTAAACAATGTGATGGCCGCGACAATGATTTCAACTGCTTTTACATCGACGTAACCTGATGGCTTCGACGCCGGCGTTGCTGGAACTCGACCACGTGAGTCGCCGCTTGTCGGGGCATCCGGTGTTGCAGGACGTTTCGTTCAGCCTGAGTCGCGACGAGGTGCTTGGCCTGCTTGGCGTCAACGGCGCCGGCAAATCGACGACGTTGGCGATCATTGCGGGCGTGTTGCAGCCCGACGCGGGCAGCGTGCGCATCGACGGCAAAGACGTGAATGACGATGCTCGCACCCTACGCGACCGTATTGGCTGGGTGCCGGAGAGTGTCCCGCTGTGGCCGGAATTGACGGTCGCTGAATCACTGGATGCCTGTGGCCGCTTGCGCGGTTTGCCGAAATCTGCGCGCAAAACAGCCAGCGAACGCGAATTGGGGCGGCTGGAACTGAATGACATCGCGCAACGCCTGTGCGGTCAGCTGTCGCTCGGACAGAAGCGCCGCGTCGGCTTGGCGCAGGCGCTGTTGCACGAACCCGACTTGCTGGTGCTGGACGAACCCGGCAACGGACTGGACCCGGTGCAGGCTGCGCAGCTGCGCGAACGGATCGGCAAGCTGAAGCCGAAGCGCGGCATCATCCTGTCAAGCCACGACCTCGCCGAGGTCGAAGCGATGTGCGATCGCGTGGTGATCCTGCACGACGGCCGCGTGCGCCATGACGCGAAACTCGACGCGAGCCTCGATGCCCGGCGCGGCAAACTCGATGCACAGTTCCGCGCGATCGTGTCGCGACCCGCGAGCGTCGCGGCATGAGCGCACTCGCGGTTGCGCGCATCGATCTGAAGCGGCTTGCCGTGCGTCCGTTCGCCTGGACGCTGGCCGGCATCGCGCTGGCGATGATGGCCTGGCAGTTCCTGCTGGGCGTGTCCGCGTTCATACACGCGCAGCCCACGGTACCCGGCCCCGCGAGCGGACCCGGTTACGTCGATGCGGTGGTCGCGCCGTATCTGCTCAACTACATACAACTTTGCCTGGTGATCGCGCCGCTGATCACGATGCAAGCCTTGGCCGGCGATCGCGGCGCGCAACGGCTTGCGCTGCTCGCCGCCTCCGGCGCATCCGGCGCGCAGATCGTGTTCGGAAAATTTGCAGCGCGGCTGGTGTTCCTGTGGCTGCTGCTGATCATCGTCGCGACGATGCCGCTGGTGCTCGGCGGAGCGACCCATCCCGACTGGGGCCAGTTCGGCGCGGCGCTGATCGCGAGCGCGCTGTGCGTGGCCGCGCTCACGGCGATCGGCATCGCCTGTTCGGCGTTCACGTCCGAGCCTGCGCTCGCCGCGACCGCGGCGCTGCTGATCGGCGAAGGGCTGTCGCTGATCGATGCCGGCGTGCGCATCAGCGGCGGCGAGGGCGGCTGGCTCGGTTACTTCGCGCTGCACACGCATCTCGAACCCGCGATGCGCGGATTGATGCGCAGTGAAGACATCGTGTATTTCCTCATCGTCGTCGCGCTTGCTCTGGCGCTCGCGATACGCCGCGTCGGCGCGGAACGGGAGCGCGGCTGATGCGCGGCGCCTGGAGGGGATGGCTGTACGCGCTGCTGTGCGTGGTGATCGCGATGTGCGTGGCCACGCTGTCGGCGCGTTTCGGCTTCACCGCGGACTGGAGTGCCGGTGCGCGCGCGACGATCACGCCGCAGAGCCAGTCGCTGCTGCAGCAGCTGAAAGGCCCGATCGAAATCACCAGCTACGCGCGGCCGGGCGATCTGCGCACCCGCACCCGCCTGCTGATCGATCGCTACCAGCGTTTCAAGCACGACATCGCGCTGAAGTTCGTCGACCCCGATGCCGATCCGGTCGCGACGCAGGATGCCAACATCACGACCGATGGCGAGTCGATCGTGACGTGGAACAACCGCACGCAGCATGTCACGCAAGTCGACGAGCCGGGTTTTTCCGACGCACTGGTGCGGCTGGCGCGCGGCGGCAACAAGCTCGTGGCATTCATCACCGGGGACGGCGAGCGCGACGCGACCGGCAAGAATCCGGCCGACCTCGGCGCCTTCGTGCAGCGGCTTTCGACGCGCGGCATTCGCGCGTTGCCGCTGAACCTCGCGCAAGCCGCCGAAGTGCCGCGCAATGCGAACCTCGTGGTGCTCGCGAGTCCGCAAGCCGCGCTGCTGCCGTCATCGGTGCAGAAACTCGCAGACTATGTCGCGAATGGCGGCAACCTGCTGTGGCTCACTGAACCCGGCAACGACGATCTCGGCCTGGCGCCGCTGGCGCAGGCGCTGGGCGTCAAGCGTTTGCCGGGGCAGTTGTTCGACGCGCAAAGCGCGACCGCCACCGGCGATCCGCGGATGCTGGTGACTTCGCAGTATCCGCCGCAAACGATCACCGACGGCTTCGCCATCAACGCCGTGTTTCCGCGCGCGGCCGCGCTGGCCGCATTGCCGGGCGCGCAGTGGAACGTGCAGCCGATCCTGCAGTCGGGGGCGCGCAGCTGGAACCAGACCGCGCCCGTCGACGCCGCGCAGGCCACGTTCGACCCGAACTCCGGCGCGCTGAAAGGGCCGCTCACGTTCGGTTACGCGCTGAGTCGCTTGTCGACCAGCCCCGACAAGAACCAGCAACGCGTGGTGGTGATCGGCGGCGGCGGTTTCCTGTCCAACGCGTTCATCGGCGATGCCGGCAATCTCGCGTTGGGTGAGCGCACGTTCGACTGGCTGCTCGGCGACGATGCGCTCGCGGGCATCGCGCAGCCCGCACCCGATGCGGTGATGAAGCCGACGCGCGCGCAACTCGGCGCGCTCACCTTCGGTTATCTGATCGCGCTGCCGGCCCTGCTGATCCTGATCGGCCTCGCGATCAACTGGCGGCGGCGCCGGCGTTGACCCGCGCGAACCGCAATCTCGTCGTGCTCGCGATCGTCGCGGCGGTGCTGGTCGCGGCGGTGTTGTGGGTCGGGCGCCGCGAATACCTGCGCGATCCACCCACGATCACCTCGCTCGATCCTGATGCAGTGACGAAAATCGAACTCGACATTCCGCCGGTCGCGCCACAGGTGTTCGAAAAGCGCCATGATGGCTGGTGGCGGGTCAAGCCTTCCGAAGCGCGCGCCGACGATGCGCGCGTGCAGCGCCTCGCCAACCTTGCCGCCACGCCGGTCTCGCGCTGGATGGAAGCCGCCGCCATCGACCCGACCAGAATCGGACTGGATCATCCTTCGGCAACGTTGCTCGTGGATGGCGTGCGGCTCGAGTACGGCGGCCTCACCGCGATCGACGAACTGCGTTACGTGAAAGTGGGCGACAAAGTCGCGCTGGTGCCGCGGCAGTACAGTCCCGAGGTGATGCTCACGAAGCCGGAAGGTGAGTAGGTGCCCGAGCTGCCCGAAGTCGAAACCACGCGCCGCGGCATCGCACCCTTCATGACCGGGCGCGTGGTGGAGCGGGTGGTATTGCGACGCAAGGATTTGCGCTGGCCGATCCCGCGCGCGATCACCACGAAGCTGCCCGGCCAGCGCGTCGATGCAGTGGAACGCCGCGCGAAATACCTGCTGCTGCACACGCAAGCCGGCAGCGCGCTGTTGCACCTCGGGATGTCGGGTTCGTTGCGCGTCACCGATCCGGGCGTGCCGCCGCGGACGCACGATCATTACGATTTGATCCTTGATTCGGGCCAGGCGTTGCGCTTCAACGATCCGCGCCGCTTCGGATCCCTGCTGTGGCAGAAGCCCGGCGAAACGCATCCGCTGTTGCGGGACCTCGGTCCGGAACCGCTGGGTAACGCGTTCGACGGCGACTGGCTGTGGAATGCGTCGCGCGGACGCAGCGCGGCCGTGAAAACGTTCCTGATGGACCAGTCGATCGTGGTCGGAGTCGGCAATATCTACGCCAGCGAGGCGCTGTTCGCGGCCGGCGTGCATCCCAGGCGCGCGGCGGGCGCGGTGTCGCGCGCGCGTTATGCGCGGATCGCGGCAGAAATCCGGCGCGTGTTGAATCACGCGATCACGCGCGGCGGCACCACGCTGCGCGATTTCCTGGCACCCGACGGCGCGCCGGGTTATTTCGAGCAGGAGTTGTTCGTGTACGGCCGCGCGGGCGAACCCTGCAAAGTCTGCGGCACGCCGATCCGCGCCGAAGTGCTGGGACAACGGATGACGTACTGGTGCCCTCGGTGTCAGCGCTGACGGCAGGTCATGCAAGGCGCATGACAAACGACACGCCACCCGGTTCCAGATTTCCTGCACAATCCATCGCATCGCGTGAAGAGGTACCCCGCGCATGACCCCCAATGTCATCGTCCCCATCGTGGTCGCGCCCCTGATCGTGTGGCGGCTGTACGCGCGCACGCGCCGCAGTTTCGGCCGCCAGCCGATCCAGCCCAGGCGCATGTGGACGCGCGTCGGCTTTCTTGCGGTGGTTGCGGTGCTGGTCGCCGCGCAAGGGTTCGTCCATCCGCGCCTCGCGGCCGGACTCGGCGTTGGACTGGTGGGCGGCATCGCACTGGGCCTGTCGGCGTTCAAGCTGACGCGCTTCGAAATCGACGGCCAGAACGACTGCTACTTCCCGAATCCGTGGATCGGCATGGCGTTGACCGCGTTGTTGCTCGGCCGCCTGCTGTACCGCTTCATGGTGCTGTATCCGCAGATGTCACACGGCGCTGCGGGCGATTACGCCGCGTACCAGCGCAGCCCGCTGACCATGGCCATCTTCGGCCTGCTGATCGGGTACTACATCGCGTACTACGCGGGATTGCTGCTGCACCATCGGCGAGCGCTGTCGACCATTCAAACGAAGCAGCGTTCGTGAGAAGTCAGGCTCGCCTGCTTTCGTGAAAAGTCAGGCCATGGATGGCCGAGGTGGTGTTCGTTATCCGAAAGCGCTTCCCGTCGCGAGGAACTACAGCGAGGCAGCGATCATGGACGATCGCACTAGAGCGCATCCGCATCCAGTTCGCCCGTGCGGATGCGGATCACCTGATCCAGCGTCGAGATGAAAATCTTGCCGTCGCCGATCTTGCCGGTGCGCGCTGCGTGGCTGATCGCCTCCACCGCGCGCTCGACCAGGTTGTCGGGCAGCGCGATCTCGAGTTTCACCTTGGGCAGGAAATCCACCACGTATTCCGCGCCGCGGTAAAGCTCGGTGTGGCCCTTCTGGCGTCCGAAACCCTTGACTTCGGTGACGGTGATGCCGTTGACACCCACGTCCGACAGCGCCTCGCGCACGTCGTCCAGCTTGAACGGCTTGATGATGGCGGTGATCAGTTTCATGGCCGGATATTACCGGAGAGAAAAATAAAGTGTTTCGATCGAAGCGGCTGTTGTTGAAACAAGGCGATGGATGGCCGAGGTGATGTCCATCAAATCCGTAGCCGGCACCGCGCGACAAAGCTCCGCGAAGCGGCGTTCAGGGATGAACGCAATTACCATGTAGGACAATCCCTACACCACTACACGACGTCCACCGATGGGCACGGCACGCGCTGCGCCGTAACCTGTGGACCCATCGAGGCAACGACATGATCGACGTGCACTCCATAGACCAACTCGCGCATCGGCTGGCCACCCTGGTTCCTCCGGGATTGGCGCAGGCGCGGGACGACATGGAAGCCAATTTCAGGGATGTGCTGGCGCATGGATTGCGCCGCCTCGACCTTGTCACCCGCGAGGAGTTCGACGCCCAGCGCGCCGTCCTCGACCGGGCACGTGAACAGGTCACGCAACTGGAACGCCGCGTGGCCGACCTGGAAGCGGCGCGGAAGGCCTGACCACAGTTTTTGCGATCATCCTTGATCGCGGCGGTGCCGGACGGTTCCAGTAAATTCGTGCGCTTCGAATCGCAAGCATCACCACGGCCATAAAGCCGCCGTCCATGGCCAAGAACTCCGTGGCCTGACTTTGGAGAAAGCCGCGCACGGGGAGGTAAAAGTGGCATGAGCCTCGCCGTTGCACTCACGCGCGCTTCCGAAGGCGTCGCAGCGCCACTGGTCACGGTGGAAGTGCATCTTTCCGGCGGGCTGCCCGGCACGTCCATCGTCGGCCTGCCGGAAGCCGCGGTACGCGAGGCGCGGGACCGCGTGCGCGTCGCGATCCAGAACACCCAGTTCGAATATCCGGCCCGGCGCGTCACGGTGAATCTCGCGCCTGCGGAGTTGCCCAAGGACGGCGGCCGCTTCGATCTTGCGATCGCCCTCGGGATCCTCGCCGCCGGGGGACAGGTGCCCGGCGAAGCGCTGAAGGGCTGCGAATTCCTGGGCGAACTTGCGTTGTCCGGCGAACTGCGGCCCGTATCGGGCGTGTTGCCGGCGCTGCTGCGCGCACGCCACGGCAAGCGTTGCGTGATCGTGCCTTCGGGCAATGCGCACGAGGCCGCGCTGCTCGGGGATGTCGATGTGCGCGTCGCGCGCACGCTGGCCGAAGTCTGCGCGCATTTGCGCGGCGTGGATGCGTTGCCCGCGCCTGCAGCCAATGCAATCGATCACGCTGACGGCAATCTTCCCGATCTCGCCGACGTGCGCGGACAATTGCAGGCGCGCCGTGCACTGGAAATCGCCGCGGCCGGTGGCCATCACCTGCTGATGATCGGCCCGCCGGGCACCGGCAAATCCATGCTGGCGCAGCGCCTGCCCGGCATCCTGCCGCCGATGACCGACGCCGAAGCCATCGAAGCCTGTGCGGTGCGCTCGGTCGCCAACGAAGCCTTCGACGTCGGGCAATGGCGCCAACGCCCTTTCCGCGCGCCTCACCACACCGCGTCCGGCGTCGCGCTGGTCGGTGGCGGCTCGCATCCGCGGCCGGGCGAAATCTCGCTCGCTCACCATGGCGTGCTGTTCCTCGACGAGCTGCCGGAATTCGACCGTCGCGTGCTGGAAGTGCTGCGCGAACCGATGGAATCCGGCCGCATCGTCATTTCGCGCGCCGCTCGCCAGGCCGAGTTCCCGGCGCGCTTCCAGCTGGTCGCCGCGATGAATCCCTGCCCGTGCGGTTATGCCGGCGACAGCGATGGCCGCTGTCGGTGCACACCCGACGCGATCGCCCGCTATCGCGGCCGCATTTCCGGACCGTTGCTGGACCGCATCGACATCCTCTGCGACGTGCCGCGCATGCCGCTGTCGGAGCTGGACGCCAAGCGCGGCGCGCACGACGAGGATTCCGCCAGCGTGCGGGCACGCGTCGTCGCGGCACGCAGCATCGCCATGCATCGCGGGGGCAAGTCCAACGCCATGCTCACGGTGCGCGAAATCGAACGCGACTGCGCGCTCGGCAACACCGAACGCGCCCTGCTAGAACGCGCGCTGGAAAAGCTCTCGCTGTCCGCACGCGCCTACCACCGCGTGCTGCGCGTCGCGCGCACCATCGCCGACCTTGCCGGCAAGCCGCGCATCGCGCGCGAACATCTCGCTGAAGCGGTGCAGTATCGGCGCACGCATTCGTAGGGAAGCCAAATCTTGCGCTCCCGCCATTCCGGACGGCGCAGAGCGGCAACCCGGAATCCGGCGTGATGCCCGCGATCCCGGTGCGTGGCATGCTAGGCGGCCATGCCCGGCCTGATCCCCGAACGCTTCATCGACGAACTGCTGGCCCGCGTCGACATCGTCGACGTGGTGCAGCAACGCGTGCCGCTGAAGCGCGCGGGCCGCGAATGGACCGCGTGCTGCCCGTTCCATGACGAACGCACGCCATCGTTCTACGTCAGCCCGGCCAAACAGTTCTACCACTGCTTCGGCTGCGGCGTGCACGGCAGCGCGGTGAAGTTCCTGATGGAGTATGACCGCCTGGAATTTCCCGACGCGGTCGAGGAACTGGCGCAGTCGGTCGGGCTGACCGTGCCGCACGAAGGTGGTCCTGCACGTCCGCGCGAGGACCACACCGATCTATACGCATTGCTCGATGCCGCGGCGGCGTTCTACCAGCGCGCGCTGCCGGAAAGCGCGGCGGCGAGGGCTTATTGCAAGAAGCGTGGGCTGGACAAGGACATCATCGAACGCTTCCGCATCGGCTGGGCGCCGGGCGGCTGGGATGCGGTGAAGCGCGCGCTCGGCATCAGCGATGCGCGCACGCAGATGCTGGAACAGGCCGGGATGCTTTCGAGCGGCGACGGCGGCAAACGCTACGACCGCTTCCGCGAACGGCTGATGTTTCCGATCCTGGATCGGCGCGGTCGGGTGATCGCGTTCGGCGGCAGGATTCTCGAAGGCGACGGTCCGAAATACCTCAACTCGCCCGAGACGCCGCTGTTCCACAAGGGCCGCGAGCTGTTCGCGCTGTGGCAGGTGCGGCAAGCGAACAGCAAACTGGAACGGCTGATCGTGGTCGAGGGCTACATGGACGTGGTGTCACTGCACCAGGCCGGCGTCACGCAAGCGGTCGCGACGCTCGGCACCGCGACCACCAACGAACACGCGGAACTGTTGTTCCGCGCCGCGCCCGACGTGTTCTTCTGTTTCGACGGCGACCGCGCCGGACGCAGCGCCGCGTGGCGCGCGCTGGAATCGGTGCTGCCGCGGATGCGCGACGGACGCCAGGCATTCTTTCTGTTCCTGCCGGAAGGCGAAGATCCGGATTCGCTGGTGCGCAAGGAGGGGCGCGAGGGCTTCGAGGCACGGCTGAAAAACGCGACACCGCTGTCGGAATATTTCTACGCGTACTTGTCGCACGACGTGAACGTGGCAACGCTGGACGGCCGCGCGCGCCTGGCTGAACACGCGAAGCCGTTGCTCGCGAAATTGCCCGACGGCGCGTTCCGCGACCTGATGTTCGCGGAACTGGAAAAGCGCACCGGCGTGCAGGCGGCCCCCTCCACCAATGCAATGCCGGCGCGCAAGTCCGCTCCTCCCGCCAACACGCCCAAACGCACCCTGGTGCGCAGCGCGATCGCGATGCTGCTGGCCAACCCCGCGCTGGCGCAGGAGGTCAAGCTGCCGTATGCCTTCGCCGGCCTCGACAAGCCGGGCATTTCGCTCCTGGCCGAACTGCTGGATTTCCTGCAGGAACGGCCCGGCATCAACACCGCGATGCTGCTGGAACATTTCGCGGAACGCGAAGAGTCGGCGGCGTTGCAGAAGCTGGCGCTGACCGAATTTCCCGGCGAGCCCGAAGCCCTGCGCACCGAATTCACCGACGCGTTGAACAAGCTTGCCGAACAGACCACGCAGCAGCGCCTCGACGCGCTGATCCGCAAGCAATCGGAACGCGCGCTCGACGAGACCGACAAGCACGAATTGCGTGCGCTGCTGGCCCGCAAGGCCAAACCCGATCCGGCATGACGACGGCCATCGTTCCCTCGCTGCGACGGGCCGCCCGCCCACGGCGCTGTCCTTCCGCCCGGTTCATTCCTAAGCACCGCCTAAGCGTGCGCTGACAGTTTGTCGGGATGCCCGAATTGCCGGTGCCCCTGCTCCGTCCGATCCTCCTGACCGTGTTCGTCGCGCTGGCCGGTTGCGCCACGTTTCATCCACTGCCGCTGGCGAGCGGTCGTGGACCACGGCGGGTGGAGGACATCACCGTTCCGGCGCAATCCATGCCGACGCCGGCGCTGCGCGCGTATCCATTCGACCCCGCAAACGGACTCGATGTCACCGAAGTCGCGATGCTCGCGGTCGCCAACGATCCACAACTGAAAGTGGAACGCGACAAGGCCGGCGTGGCGCACGCGCAGGCGTACGCCGCGGGCCTGCTGCCCGATCCGCAGCTGAACTACGAGCACGATCGTCCGGCCGCCGGCAGTCCGCCGGGTACGACTACCGCGTACACCGCAGGCTTGACGTTCGATCTCGGCAATCTGATCACGCGGCCGGCGCGCGTGGGATCGGCACGTGCCGGCGCGCGCGAAGTCGACTTGAATCTGTTGTGGAGCGAATGGCAGGCCATCGCGCAGGCGCGTACGCTGTTCGATCGCGTGTATTTCCTGCGCCAACGCGTCGCGCGGCTGGAACGCGAACGCACGGCGCTGGCGCCGTTGCAGGGCGCAATCACGCGCGCGCTGCACGCGGGCGACCTCACCTACGACGTCGCCGGCGCGGGACTGAACGCGGCGGCCGATGCCGCCAACCAACTGGGCGACGCGCAACGGCAACTGCATCAGGCGGAACACGACCTGCACGATCTGCTTGGGCTCGACGCCGCCGTGCCGCTTGATCTGGCCGGGCCGCCATTCAGCGTCGATCCGAGTGCAAGCGAAGTGCAACGCGCGCTGGCCGACATGGCCCGGCGCCGCCCCGACCTGCTGGCGCTCGCGTCCGGCTATCGCGCGCAGGACGAAAAACTGCGCGCGGCGGTCCTGGCGCAGTTCCCGGCGATTACGGTGGGCTTCGTGAAAGCCCGCGACAACAGCAACATCTCCAGCAATGGCTTGTCCGTTTCGCTGTCACTCCCGCTGTTCGACGGCAATCGCGGCAACATCGCGGTCGAGCGCGCGACGCGCCAGCAGCTGCATGATGAATACTCCGCGCGACTGCTCACCGATCGCAACGAGGTGCAGCAGTTGCTGCAGGATCTGCAAACCGATCGCGCACGGCACGCGGGCCTCGCCGCACACGCCGCGCAACTCGCCGCCGCGCGTGACGCCGCGAAGACCAACTACGCCGCGGGCCGCCTGGACTGGCCCACCTATCTCGCGATCCGCGCAAATTCACTGGCCGCCGATAGCGCGTTGCTGGCGCTGGAACAGGACACCCATGAAACCGCGATCGCGCTGGATGCGCTGGTGGGCAACTGGCCTTCCGCGGCACAATCAAAAATGAGCAAAGGCATCTTGTCCGCAAATGAACGCAAAGAACGCAAATAAAAGCGGAAAAACCTTCTGCATTTTCTTTTTGCACTATTCGCGTTCATTCGCGTTTATTTGCGGACTGCTTCCGCTTTTGGCGGCTTGCTCATCGGGCAAGCCCAGCGACGAAGCGCAACCGCCGGTCGAGGTCGGCACCGCGATGCCGGTGCGGCAAACCTTCCATGCGCAAGTCGCCGCGTTCGGACAACTCGCTGCCGACAGCCGCAACGCGCTGTCGCTCAGCCTGCCGCAGGCAGGAGAGATCACCGCCACCGACGCGCTCGCCGGACAGCGCGTGAAGCGCGGTGACGTGCTGCTGAAGCTTGCGACCGATCCCGCCACGCGCAGCGCGTACCTGCAGGCGCAAAGCGCCGTGCAGGTCGCACGCGATGATCTTGCCCGCAACGTGCGCCTGCACGCGGAAAAACTCGCGACCAACGCGCAGCTCGACACGGCGCGCAAGGCCTTGGCGGATGCGCAGGCCGCGCTGGATGCGCAGGCGAAGCTGGGCGGCGAACAGACCGTCGTCACGCTGCGCGCACCGGCGGATGGCGTGGTCACGCTGCTTGACGTGCAACGTGGCCAGCGTGTCGGGGCGGGTATGACGTTGCTGCAGTTCACGCCGAATGCGGCGCTGGCCGCGCAACTCGGGATCGATCCAGTCCAGGCGCGGCTGGCAATGCCCAAAACCCAGGCCGGACTGGCCGATCTTTATATCCAGGAGGTCGACCGAACGCTCGGGGCTGAGTTCACGCCCGAGCATCTCGCGGGGATGAAGATCCGT
>JAZKBD010000040.1:0-38765 GCA_040388785.1 Pseudomonadota bacterium | reverse complement strand
ATCCCGGCGCGGCCGCCGAAGTGCAGGCGGGCATGCCGGTCACGCTCGACCCTGTGTACGCGGCGCAGGGCGTGCCACCGCTGCATGCCACGGTGGCGATGATCGGCAACGCGGTGAACCCGCAAACGCACCTGGTCGACGTGGTCGCCACGCTCGATGCGAAAACGGCGATGCCCGCCGGCACCGCGGTTTCGGCGAGTATCGCGACCACGCCCGTCAAGGCGTGGGCGGTGCCGCGCGCCGCGCTGCAGAGCGACGAACAAGGCGATTTCGTCCTGCAGGTCGAACGGGGCAAAGCCCGGCGTGTCGACGTGAAAGTGCTTGCGCCGAATGGCAGCCCAGTCGGCGTCGAAGGCACACTGGACGCACGGGCGCCGGTGATCACGCTGGGCAGCTATGAAGTTTCCGACGGCGATCCGGTGCGTGCATCGGCGCCGGCAAGCGGCACAGCGCAGGGAACCGCGGCGCAATGAACGTCGCCACGTGGTTCCAGGCGCACCGCCGCTCGCTGCTGTTCCTGGTCCTGATCCTCGCGCTGGGCGGCCTGGCTTCGGTATTCAACCTGTCGGTGGCGCTGTTCCCAGACGTTTCGTTCCCGCGCGTGCGCGTGGACATCGACGCGGGCGATCGCCCGGCGACGCAGATGGTGGTCGCGGTGACGACGCCGGTCGAGGAAGCCATCCGCCGCGTGCGCGGCGTGCGCGACGTGCGTTCCACCACCAGCCGCGGCAGCGCCGAAATCGACGTGGACTTCGACTGGGGCGCGGACATGGCGCGCGCGTTCCTCGAGGTCAACGCTGCGGCAAGCCAGGTGTTGCCCGACCTGCCCGCGGGCACGCGCATCCATGCGCTGCGGATGGATCCGACCGCGGACGAACCGGTGGTTGCCTACAGCCTGCGCAGCGACAGCCTGAACCCGGCCCAGCTTTACGACCTCGCGCAATACCAGTTGCGCCCGTTGCTCTCCGGTGTCACCGGTGTCGCGCGGGTGGACGTGCAAGGTGGCGGAATCGGTGAACTGCAGATCGACGTCGGTCCCGCGAAATTGCGCGCGCAGGGCCTGGCGCTCGCCGACGTGTCGCGCGCGGTGTCGCAGGCCGCCGACATCGAAGCGCTCGGCCGGCTCGCCGATCACTACAAGCTGTTCCTGCTGCTGGCCGACAACCAGCCCGACAGCGTGCAGAAATTGCGTGACGTGGTGGTGCGCGCCGGACCTGGTGGCGCGGTGCGGGTTGGCGATGTCGCGACGGTCACGCGCGGCGTGCAGCCGCAATGGATAAGCACCGTCGCCGACGGCCGCCCCGCGGTGCTGATCCAGGTGTTCCAGCAACCGGCCGCCAACAGTATCGCGATGGTCGACGCGGTGAAGGCGCGCATCGCGTCGTACGCGCCGCAACTGCCCAGGGGCGTGAAGATTGCGGCGTGGTACGACCAGACGCAACTGGTGCGCGGGGCAGCGGGCAGCGTGCGCGACGCGATCCTGATCGGCATCGTGCTCGCGGGGCTGGTGCTGTTCGTGTTCCTGCGCAACACGCGGGTGATCCTGATCGCGCTGCTGGTGGTGCCGGCGACACTCGCGATCACCACGCTGCTGCTGAAGCTGCTGAACATGAGCTTCAACATGATGACGCTGGGCGGCATGGCGGCGGCGGTCGGCCTGCTGATCGACGACGTGGTGGTGATGCTGGAACACATCATGCGCCGGCTGCGCGACATGAGCGGGCATGTGCATGAACGCATCGCCTTCGCCGCGCGCGAGTTCGCGCGTCCGCAGACCGGATCGTCGCTCGCGACCGTCGTGATCTTCCTGCCGCTGGCGTTTCTGACCGGCGTCACCGGCGCGTTCTTCAAGGCGCTGTCGCTGACGATGGCGAGCGCGCTGGTGATCTCGTATCTGCTCACCTTCATCGTGGTGCCGCTGCTGGCCGAACGCCTGATCGACGAACGCCACGCGCAGGAACGCGCGCCCTCGCGGCTGTGGCAGCGCGGCATGCATTTCTACGAAAGCGTGCTGCTGCGCGTGCTGGAGTGGCCGGTGCTGCTGCTGCTCGGCCTGATCCCGCTGGTGGTTGCCGGCTTCTTCGCCTACAAGTCGGTCGGCACCGGCTTCATGCCGAAGATGGACGAGGGCGGTTTCGTGCTCGATTACCTGTCGGCGCCCGGCACGTCGCTGCAGGAAACCAGCCGGCTGCTGAAAAAGGTGGGCGCGGTGCTGCAGGCGAATCCCTACGTCGACACCTGGTCCCTGCGCACCGGCCTGCAGCTCGGCGGCGGCCTCACCGAAGCCAATCGCGGCGACTTCTTCGTGCGCCTGAAGAATGGCTCGCGGCCATCGACCGAAGCCGTGATGGAACAGATCCGCGAGCAAGTCGCGGCGAAGGTGCCGGGGTTGGACATCGATGTCGCGCAGTTGCTGGAAGACATGATCGGCGACCTCACCGCCGTGCCGGAGCCGATCGAAGTGAAGCTGTTTTCCGACGACGTCACCCAGCTTGACGCAACCGCAAAAAAAGTGGCCGCGCAACTCGCGAAAATCAATGGCGTGGTCAGCGTGCGCAACGGCATCAACCCCGCGGGCGATGCGCTGGAGGTGCACATCGATCCGGTCAAGGCAGGCTTGCTCGGTCTCGATCCGCGCAGCGTGGCCGACCAGGTGTCCGCGGCGGTCTTGGGCACGGTCGCGGCCGAACTGCCGCAGGGGCCGAAGATGGTCGCGGTGCGCGTGTGGGTGCCACCGCACGATCGCGCCGAAATCGAACAGCTCGCGGCGCTGCCGATCAGCGACGCGCAGGGCCACGTGTTCCCGCTGTCGCGCGTCGCGAGCCTGAGCCAGCAGCGCGGCCAGCCCGAAATCGGCCACGAGAACCTGAAGCGCATGTTGGCGGTGACCGGACGCATCGAGGGCCGCGACATGGGATCGACGATGGGCGACGTGAAGAAGCTGCTCGACCGCCGCGGCGAATTGCCGGCCGGGATGTATTACGAACTGGGCGGCTTGTACCAGCAGCAGCAGATCGCATTCCACGACCTCACGATCGTGCTGCTGACCGCGATCGCGCTGGTGTTCACCCTGCTGTTGTTCCTGTACGAAAGCTTCCGCGCCGCGATCGTGGTGATGATCCAGCCGCTGCTCGCGATCTGCGGCGTGTTCATCGGCTTGTGGGTCACCGGCACCGAGCTGGACATCTCGTCGATGATGGGCATGACGATGATCGTCGGCATCGTCACCGAACTCTCGATCTTCTATTTTTCCGAGCTGTCGGAAATCCAGGCCGAGGCCGCGCGCAGCGAACGCTCGCTGACGCTGCGTGAAGCGTTGCTGGCGGCCGGGCACAACCGCACCCGCGCGATCCTGATGTCGACCATCGCCGCGATCCTCACCCTGTCGCCGCTGGCGCTGGCAATCGGCCGCGGCTCGCAGATGCAGCAACCGCTGGCGATCGCGATCATCGCCGGAATGTTCGCGGCGGTGCCGCTGGTGCTGGTGGTGATGCCGGTGCTCTACTCGCTGGCGATGCGGCGGCGGACGCCCGGCTAGCCTGCCGCGCGCGAATCCGCATCAGCGTTCCAGCGCAACGCGGCGCACAACGCGCCGTCCCGCAATTCGTAGCGCAGCGTCATCTTCAGCCCACGCGCCGCTGCCGCGGCCAGTGCGAGCCCGAGCCCCGCGTGGCCCGCGCCCTGCGCGCCCTTGCGCCAGAAGCGCTGGCCGAGATTCGCAAGGTCCTCCGCGTGCAACGTGGGCGCGGCATTGGACACTTCGATGCCGTCGTGCATCGCACGCAGGTCGACGCTGCCGCCCGCCGGCACGTACGCCACCGCGTTGCCGAGCAGGTTGTCTAGCACGATTTCCAGCAGCACGGGATCGGCCTTGATCGCGAAGTCAGACGGACACGCGTCTTCGGATTCGATGCGCACGCCGCGCGCATGCGCGTCGTCGTGGTGGCGCGCGCATACCCGCGCCAGCAACGGCAGCAGCGGCACGCTTTCGGCTTGCGACTGTTCGAGCCCCGACTGGATGCGCGTCAGCTGCAGCAGCGCGGTCACGGTCGCCTCGAGCTCCTTGCCGATGCTGCCGACTTCGCCGAGCAGGCTGTGCGCATCGCGTCCGCTGGGATAGCGCGTTTCCACGTCCACCAGCGTGCGCAATTCGGCCAGCCGCGTGCGGAACTCGTGCGCCAGGCCCGCCGCGAATTGCCGTTCGCGCGCGAGCCCTTCGTCCATTCGCGCCAGCACCTCGTTGATGCGCGCGACCAGCGGCGCGAGCTCGGTGGTGCCGCTTGCGGGCAGGCGTCCGCCGGGTGCATCGGGACCGATGTCCGCCATCGCGCGATCGAGGACGCTGAGCGGCCGCAGCCCGCGCCGCACCAGCCACGGCGTCGCCAGCATCACCAGCACGCAGGCGCCGAGCAGGCTGGCGAGCAGGATGAAATCGAGCGCGTCCAGCAGGTTGTCCAGCGGCCCGCTGTCGAGCGCGTAACGCAGTTGACATGTCGATGCGGCGGCGCTCGTGCGGTGGCCCTCGCTTACCGGTGCGAAACGCAACGCGACCACGCGCAACGAACGCCCGCCCGGCAACACCGCATCCGCGAACACCGGCTGCGCGCCGGCGGTGAGCGGCGGCGGCACTTCTGCGGTACGTGCGATCACGGAGTCGCCGCAGCGCAGTTCGTACCAGCTCGATTCCGCGTTGCCGGGAAACACGTTGGCTTCGGCATTCTCCGCGTCCACGGCGATGCGTCCGTTTTCGACCTGCGTCAGCGCTGCCAGCGATTGCGCGCGTGACAGCAGCGAAGCGTCGAAGCGCTGCTGCATCTCGGTATCGGCGCGCCAGTCCACGATCTTGGCCGCCACCCCGAACACCACCAGCACCGCAAGTGCGAGCAGAAGCGTCAAGCGCGCGCGCAACGAGAATGTTTTCGCGCGTGCGCTCACGGGATCAAATACCCCGCGCCGCGCCGGTTTTCGATGAGGCTGGCGCAGCCCGCGTCCGCGAGCTTGCGGCGCACGCCGAACACGACCACCTCGATGCTGCGATCCGACGCCTCGCTTTCGCTGCCGGCGATCCGCTCCAGGATCGCCGCGCGGTTGAATACTCGTCCCCGATGCCGCAGCAGCAATTCCAGCAACGCGAACTCGCGTGGCGTGAGCTGCAACGCGGTGCCGTTCGCGGTGGCGCGGTGTGCCTGCGCATCCAGCCGCACGCCTGCATGTTCCAGCACGTCCGCCTGCGTCTCGGCTGGACGCCGCGCCAGCGCGTGCAGGCGCGCGACCAGTTCCTCGAACGCGAACGGCTTGACCAGGTAATCGTCGGCGCCGGCATTCAACGCGTCCACGCGATCGCCGACTTGGTCGCGCGCCGACAGCACCAGCACGCGCGGGCGTTCGCCGCCGGCCGGCAGCGCGCGCAACACGCCGAAACCGTCCAGCCTTGGCAGGCCCAGGTCCAGCACCATGAAATCATAGGCGTACGCGGCCAGGTAGCCATTGGCTTCCACGCCATCGCCGGCAACATCCACGGTGAAGCCGGACGCGCGCAGGCCGCGCGCAAGGTTGTCGCGCAGGCGTTCGGAGTCTTCGACCAGCAGAAGCTTCATGTGCGGCGCCAATCATGCCATTCCCGAAGGCCAATGCCACGCCCGTCGGTGTACCACGGCGAAGGAACTTCCGGCTTGCAGGGATCGTGAAAGCGACGGCGAAGCGGACGCCGAGCCGATGTCTCGCATCGCGCACGGCCAGTCCGGGACGAACCTAAACCGCGGGGTACTGCAGCAGCGCGCGAAGCTCCTTGTCGATCTTCTCCGGCGTGTCGGCGGACGCATAACGCCGCACCACGTTGCCGTCGCGATCGACGAGGAACTTGGTGAAATTCCACTTGATCGCTTCCGAACCCAGCACGCCGGGCGCGGCGTGTTTCAGGAATTTGTACAGCGGGTGCGTGTTCGCGCCGTTGACGTCGATCTTGGCGAACAGCGGAAACGTCACGCCGTATTTCTCGGCGCAGAAATTCCTGATCGCGTCGGCGTCACCCGGTTCCTGATGACCGAACTGGTTGCATGGAAAACCGAGCACCTCGAAACCCTGGTCGTGGTGCGCGCGGTACAACGCTTCCAGCCCTTCGTATTGCGGCGTGAAGCCGCACTTCGAGGCGACATTGACGATCAGCAGCACCTTGCCGCGATAGGCAGCGAGTTTCTGCGGCGTGCCGTCGAGCAGGTTCGCTTCGAAGTCGTAAATGGCTGTCATGGATGCGATCCTCCTTGTGCCGGCAGTGTACGCCCCTGCGTCACAGCCAACTCCCGAACCGGCGCATATAGATCGTCTTCACGAACTGCGTCAGCGCGCAGTACGCGATGACGGTCGCGGCGAGCCAGCCGAAATAGTCCAGCGGCAATTCGACCATGCCGAGCTTGTGGCCGAGCACGGTATACGGAATCGCGATGCCGATCGCGATGATCGCGGTGGTAAGGCCCAGCACCGGCGCCGCTGCCGCGCTCTGCACGAACGGAATCCGGCGGGTGCGGATCATGTGCACCACCAGCGTCTGCGTCAGCAGGCTTTCCACGAACCAGCCCGACTGGAAGAACGCCTGGTGCGCGGGCGCCGTCGAATTCGCGCCGAACCAGAACCACAGCAGGATGAAGGTGGTGACGTCGAACACCGAACTGGTGGGCCCGATCCAGAACATGAAGCGGCCGATGTCGCCCGCGTCCCACTTGCGCGGGCGGCGGATGTATTCCTCGTCCATGCGATCGAACGGAATCGACAGCTGCGAGATGTCGTAGAGCAGGTTCAGCACGAGGATCTGCAACGGCAGCATCGGCAGGAACGGCAGGAAGACGCTGGCGATCAGCATCGAGAGGACGTTGCCGAAGTTGGAGCTGGCCGTCATCTTGATGTACTTGATGATGTTGCCGAAGGTGATGCGGCCTTCCAGCACGCCCTCTTCCAGCACCATCAGGTTCTTTTCCAGCAGGATGATGTCGGCCGACTCCTTGGCGATGTCGGTCGCGGTGTCGACCGAAATGCCGACGTCGGCGCGGCGCAGCGCCGCGGCATCGTTGATGCCGTCGCCGAGGAACCCAACGGTGTGCCCGCGTCGCTGCAACGATTCGACCACACGCGATTTCTGCAGCGGCGACATCTTGGCAAACACGGTGGTGCGCGCGACCATCTCGTCCAGCGCCGCGTCGTCCAGCTCCTCGATGTCGCGGCCCATCACCGAATGCGTGACGTCAAGGCCGACCTCGCGGCAGATCTTGCGCGTCACCGCCTCGTTGTCGCCGGTGATCACCTTCACTGCGACGCCGTGGTGATGCAGCGCCGCGATCGCCGTGTGCGCGGTGTCCTTGGGCGGATCGAGGAAGGCAAGACAGCCGATCGCGGTGAGGCCCGCTTCGTCGGCGATGCCGTACGCGCGGCCGACCGCCGGCTGCCGCTTGACCGCGACGATCAACACGCGCAGGCCGTCCTCGTTCAACTCGTGCGTCATCGCGCGGATGCTCTCGCGGCGCGCGTCGGTCAGCGGCACTTCGCGTTCACCCTCGCGCGCGAACGCGCAGGTCGACAGCATTTCCTCGACCGCGCCCTTGCACACCAGCAGGTCCTCGCCGTCGCCTTGCGTCAGCACCACCGACATGCGCCGGCGCTGGAAGTCGAACGGAATCTCGTCGACCACTTTCCACTTCGCGATGGAATGTTCGAGGTCGCGGTGCGCCAGCACCGCCTTGTCCATCAGGTTCTTGAGGCCGGTCTGGAAGTGGCTGTTGAGGTAGCCATATTCCAGCGCGTCGTCGGATTCCTCGCCATCGAGGTCGAGGTGGCGCTCCAGCACAATCTTGTCGAGCGTCAATGTGCCGGTCTTGTCGGTGCACAGCACGTCCATCGCGCCGAAGTTCTGGATGGCGTTCAACTGCTTCACCACCACCTTGCGCTTGCTCATCGCCAGCGCGCCCTTGGCGAGATTGGCGGTGACGATCAGCGGCAGCATTTCCGGCGTCAGTCCCACCGCGACCGAAATCGCGAACAGGAAGGCTTCCAGCCAGCTGCCCTTGCCGAAGCCCTGGATCGCGAACACGATCGGCACCATCACCGCCATGAAGCGGATCAGCAGCCACGAAACGCTCTTGATACCGCGGTCGAAGCTGGTTTCCACGCGCTGACCGGTGAGCGTGTGCGCGAGCGAGCCGAGGTAACTGCGCGGCCCGGTGGCGACCACCACCGCGATCGCGCTGCCGCTGACCACGTTGGTGCCCATGTAGCAAACCGTCGGCAGATCCAGCGGCTCGGCGGATCCGTCGCGTTGCTGCGCGTGCTCGGGCGCGGTTTTTTCCACCGGCAGCGATTCGCCGGTCAGGATCGCCTGCGAAATGAACAGGTCCTTCGCGCCGAGCAGGCGCAGGTCGGCGGGCACCATGTCGCCGGCGGAGAGATGCACGATGTCGCCGGAGACCAGTTCCACCACCGGCACTTCGATGCGTTCGCTGTGGCCATCGGAGGCGCGGCGCGTCACCGTCGCGGTGTTGCGCACCATCGCCTTCAGTTTCTCGGCCGCGCGCGACGAGCGGAATTCCTGGGTGAAGCTCAGCACCACGCTGATCAACACCATCACCGCGATGATGATCGGCCCGGTCAGGTCATCCGGCGAAGTCGCCAGCTGCACGCCCGCCAACACCAGCAGCACCAGGATGAACGGGTTCTTGAAGGTGCGCGCGAGCTGCAGCGACCAGTGCGGCGGCTTCTCGTGCGAAGCCTCGTTGACGCCATCGCGGTCGAGGCGCGCTTCGATCTGTTCCGCGTCGAGGCCGGCGTGCGTGGTGTCGAGCGAAGCCAGCAACGCCGCGTCGTCCATCCACGCGGTATCCGCAACCATCGGCCGCGCGTGCGCTGCGCGGGTCTTGCCGCCCGCGGCGTTCGCACTGGATTGAGGAGGAGATCCGAACATCACGCGTTTCCATGGCGGAGAACACACATCCGCGGAACGAGTGATGGCGCCGCGGGCTTACATCGATGCAGGAGATGGCGTTCGCTTTCGCGCCGCGCCGGCAAAAACACGGCACGCGCGCATATGTGGCGGAGGCCACAACGCATGGCCCCTTCGACGTGGCTGTCGTGAAAACCGGGCGACCGGCCAGGGATGGCTGCTTGCTGCAAACATCCTGGTTGCGCCGTCGGTCGTGGACGACCGCATTACTGTGCCCCGCGCGTCGCGGGCACGGTCACGTTCCACTCGCGGCGGCGGCCGTCGCGGCGGTGCGAATGCGCATGACGGGCGGCCAGACGCGCACGAATGAAATTGCGAAGGAGGTTCATGGCCCATCTCCTCAAAGCAGTGCCGCAGCACCGCGAGGTCGGGCCGGAGACGCCTAGTCGAGGCGGGTACCAGCCGGCCGGGCGCGATCGCCGCGGGTCGGTTCGATTTTTGCCGCCGCCACCCGATGCAAGCGGGTCACGGCGGTGCGACTAGGGTGTACGTCCATGGTCATCTGAAATGGAGGACAGTGCCGGCGGGCGCGACGCGCCCTTTCGGCGCGCGCATTGTCCCTGCGTCGCGCGGGTGCCGTCAACCCTTGGATGCGCGATTCGTCGCGCACCGGATGCGCCCTGATCGCCGCGATCGGCGACACGCCACGCGTTCGCCAAACTGAAGGAATCGGTAACGCCGCGAAACCCGGTCGATGTGCTCACGCCGTCGGCCATGCGCACCCACGCGTGCATCCTTTCCTCGCACACCGACACGTCGGCGCCGGGGAAGACGGATCGGCGAATGCGCGGACGGTTATCGCGACGGTTCCGTCACCGCCGCCTTCCAGTATGGTGTCGTGAGGCCACCGTCACTGACCCGCCGGCGGCTCCCACAACTCGATCTTGTTGTCCTCGGGATCAAGCACCCAGCCGAACTTGCCGTATTCGGACTCGTCAGGACCGCCGATCACATTGCAGCCACTGTTCCGAAGCGCCTGAAGCAGCGCATCAAGATCATCCACGCGATAGTTGACCATGAACGGCGCGGCGCTCGGCGCGAAATGCGTCGTGTCGGCGGAGAACAGGCTCCAGGCCGTGGTGCCACTCGGGTTTTCGGGCGTGCCCCAACGCAGCGCCGCGCCACCCCAATCCTGCACGTCCAGCCCGAGATGGTCGCGATACCACGCAGCGAGCGTCTTCGGGTCCCGCGCCTTGAAGAAGACGCCGCCGATACCGGTTATGCGTGCCATGTCTCCACCTCGCTTGCGTGAGTGCTGCCCGTGCAGCCGGAAGTATGAGCCAAGCGGCGCCACGAATCGACGTTTGCCCGGATTCGTTGGCCCTCGCCCGCGAGCGCCTGTCCAAACGATGAGGCCGGCCCGAATTCGAAGCCACGCAGCGAATGCACGTCCGCCGGAAAAGTAGGCAGCAATTTCTGCTGCTGGTTAGCCCTCGTTTGGAACGGCTTTTTCGGGATAGTTGATTGACCGGAAGATGTGCCACTTGCCGTCCTTCGACAAACGTAGCACGTCCATGCTTCGATTCCTCGCGCCGATCGCGGTTTTCCCGTCAGGTTCTTGCGTTCTAAGCTCCCAGACGGCGCGAACAATCGCCATGTGGCTGTCGGCATAGACCTCCTCGACAGTCGGCACCCAGGCAGTGCCCGGCTCTTTTGTTGCAAAGTCCCGAACGTAGGATTTCTCCATGTCGCCATAGGATTGGTCCTTGGCGCCCTGAAACGAGAACTCGATTTCCCTGTCGAAAATCGACATCACTCCGGCAAGATCAGACCTGGAATACGACGATAACCAGGCTTCAAACGTGATCCAGACCTGCCTTGCCTTTGTCTCGTCACCCGCAAGCTTTACGCTGTGGGCGGAAGCCGTTCCGAACCAGCTTAAAAGCGACACCAAAGCGATTGCCAAAATGCTTTTCATCGTACTTCTTCCTGGCTGCGTAAGTGCATATCGCGGCAAGCGCTCAGTCGAGCAATTTCCAGGTGTCTGCTCCATCGAAGCGCCTGATGATAACCAATTCCAAAAGCTCTGGTTCAAAATTGCGTAGTTCACTCTATGGCGAGCGCCGGATTCTGCTCGATGCCGGCGAGTACCTCACTGAGTATGAGTGGTCGCGCGGCCACCAATGCCCGAACTGAGCAGTAAAAAGCTGAAAGGCTTGCTGTGCACGAAGGCCGTACAGTGACATCGATCGCACCCAGCTGCGTCGCTTGTGATTCTTCCCAAGGTGCGATGTTGACATGCAGCCTAACGCCTGAGGTAGGCGGCGCAACCCGCGTAGCGGAGTGAGCGTCCCGTTGACCGAGATGTTAGGCCGCGTCATTGGATGCTAGCTACATCAAAGTATGGGGGCGGGTCTAGCTTTGTAGCACCCTTCGGCCTCTACAGCCGCGTCAGCCCCCCGCGACTGCGGTCCCATTACCGGGTTATTTGCAACGCACTTGGTTGTCCTGTGCCGCCACGATCTGCCAGCGACCGGAGCGTTTAAGCCAAGTGTCGGTCCAAACCAAGCAACGCTTTTCAACCTCGCCGTTCGCGTTAGTGCGCAGGCTGCTCTCGCTGCCATAGGCCAGTGCGGTGGCATCGCCGAAAAAGTGCACGGTGATGTCGCCCAAGCGGCAATCGGTGGCTGGAGGGGGATTGGGCGTGGCCATCGCCTGCTTCTTGCCATAGCGTTCGCCGCTTGGGGACGTGCCCTGGAAATCGTCGGCAAAGACATCTTTGAGGCCCGGCTGCGGACTGCAGTCCGCATCCAGCCACATTTTTTCGCTGGCCTTGATCAGCTTGACCGTCGCTTCACCTGGTTTGCCCCAGCGCGCCTGCTGCGCGTACGCCGACAGGGAAAGCGAACAACCCAGCGCAATCGTCAACAGCACACTCGTCATAGGTTTCATGTCTTTGCACCTCACCCTGGATGGCGTATTGAGTGCAGCTTGGCGAAACGGCGTCGACGGCATCGCCAGCGGCCTAACGCCTGAATTTAGCGGCGGCGAAGCCGTTCGCCTTGAACGAGTAGTTAGGCCCCGCGGTGCAACGGCGCAACGATTAGTGCGGCCGCAGGATAATGCGAAGGGTTGGTGGCGCAACCTTCCAACCACACCCAAACATACACCTTGGCGTCAGCGTTAGGCCTCCTGATTTGCGTTGCCTGCATATCAAAGAATACCGTCTTGTTGTTTAAGTGGATCGAGACGGTCACGGCGTTCGGTCTCGCGTCATTTTTAACAGCGATGCCAGTTGCCGTCATACGAACCACCGGGCCCCAGATAATAGGATCCGAGTGCTCGGCCTCGTCCTTGAGCGGCTTCGGTAGGACACATTTGGATGCGCTCCACGCAGCAGTGGAAAAGAGAGCCAAGATGATTGCGAAAGTGCTTGATACTTTCATGGCGCCTAACGCCTGAATTAAGCCGCGAAGCGGCGTCGGCTTGAATGAATTGTTAGGCGGCATGCTACTGCCCCTCAACCTGCATGCGCGCCGGATAGCCTGTCAAACACTAGAACCTGCGAGAACGGCTGGCCTTTTCTGTTTGTACCATCGTCGGTGATGGTCAGGATTTTCCCATCTGGCGATACTGTGCGCACAGCAATGCCAGCCGCTTTGCCATTTCGTTTCTCTTCTGACTTGACGGTCAGTGCATCGACGCGCACGGCATTCAACGTGTCATAGCTTGCCGAGCCTGTCATCGGATAGTCCCGGCCATCATATTTATAGGTGTAACTCACCTGCACTTTTTCGCCCTTCGCACCAACGCCCGTCCAGGTGACTGAAACTCCTGTCGGAGTGGCCTGATACTCTCGGATTTGGCTTTGCCACCCCGGGCCAAGCTTGAATTTTGATTTCTCGACATTGAGCTTCCAAGTCCCCAGAACGGCATCGTCCGGTGGTGCCGAATTAGCTACCGAAAGCCCGAGCCAGAAAATGGATCCGAAAATGATAGCCAGAAAGCGTGAGCTCACGGTTCCTCCTGAATGACGCCAGCAGTAGCGGGGCCGGAACGGTTAGTAAGGCGATGATCCGCCTCATGCCGCCTAACGCCTGAATTTAGCGGCGCCGGCACCGCAATGTTTGTAAGAGCGCAAGCGATGGACCGGCGTCCGCTGGAATGAGTAGTTAGAACCCGGTTGACGGATAGGAAGCGCGCCTGCTCTGTAGCTGTTTGATACGCTCCTGCGTTGCTGCACTCATGCAGTTCCCGTAGACCAACGGGCGCATTGAGCCTTGGCCAACGTCCCGATCGGTGAACGCGTTGCATTTGGCCTTCTCGTGAGACGACCAATTTGCTTGCTCTTTTGCCAATGCTTGCCTGTCGGCTTGGTTGAGGCGCGAAGATAGCTCTTGAATCAGTTGGTTCATCTTTATCTCTGCGGCGATCAAGTCTCGGAATGCGCACGTATTCATACTGAGCTGCGTGCTCTCACAGTGCGACAAAAGGGAGTTTAGCTCCGTTACGGACATTCCCGTCCGGTGCGATAACTCTGTGACCACATCAGTTGTCCCGGAGTGCGCCGGGAACGCAAATGCGACGGTAATCGCAACCAGCCAAGGACACTTCATGCGGGTTCTAACGCCTGAGTTAAGCGCGCAACCCGCGCAGCGGGTTTGCGTCCGCTTGACCGAGTTGTTAGGCAATATGCCGAAGTTTGCACTTTGCTGACACAATTTTAGTTGCCTCCGCAGGGCTGCCTTGAACCAGGCCGGAATCTGGCAGCCAACGTATTACGCCTCGCCGCATAAGAAGCAGACCGTCCCTGAACCGCACTGCCTCTGGGTATGCAGGCCACTCCCACTTGCCGCTAGTGTGCGTGCCACTGGCACTGATGCCGGTATCAGCAACCGTGACCTCAAACGCGGTGCCGAAGTTGGCCCGCGAGCGCATACGTAGCAATACGCCCCATTTGACCAAGGCCGGACCTACGACGCAAAGGCAAAGCCCGATGATTACGGGCATGACCCAAGACCCGTGCGGCCCAATAACCGCCACCCACGCCAGCAAAAACAGCATAGACAACAGAACGAATTGCCCAACCGGGCGAATGATTAGCGGGCGTTGCCGATAGTACCGCCCAATCATTTGCCGGCAGTACGAGCTATCAAACACGAGGCGATATTCGGTTTGCATGTTGCCTAACGCCTGAATTTAGCGGCGCGCGCAGCGCGTCCGCTAAAATGAATAGTTAGAACTACAACTGTTCATCGAAGCGGACACCGCAATACGGACAAAAGTTGACACGCATTTTGCCAAAGGACAATGGGAAGCCACCGAGGATGCCGCCGCAGCGCGGACAACGAACCAAAAAAATTAGGCCAAGGATAGCCGCACCAAAACCTGCGAAGCCAATAATGGTGAGAGCTGGGTAATGTACGAACCGAGCAAACACACCGCTCGCGGCAAAGAGCAACCAAGATACTATAGCTACCGCCATGCACAAGCGCGCCCTTCCTGTCACGTACTGGCGTATTGTCATCATGTAGTTCTAACGCCTGAATTTAGCGGCGCGCGCAGCGCGTCCGCTGGAGTGAACTGTTAGGCATGCCCGCACAGGCGATGCCCGGAAGCTTTGCATACAAAGCCAATGACCACAAAAAGTACAAGACCGACTAGGGCTGAAAACGCATGCCAGTAACTGTATAGCCAAGCGGAGCGCGAAACCTCTGTGCAGCCACCGTGAGCGCAAACGAAGTAGTGGCCGGCTTGTGTGTAACCGTTGAGAGCGTCGCCACCCAGATAGAAGCTGCCCACGATGAATGCAGCAAAGTTGAGTGCAACCAATGCAACGACGAAGTACAAAGCCCACTTTACGCGCCCAGCATTTGTACGAGAACTCGGCATGTTCGTATTGATGCCTAACACCCGAATTTAGCGGCGCGCGCAGCGCGTCCGCTGGAATGAGTAGTTAGGGCGCACTGATGTAACACGTGTCGTTCTCTGGGCCAACCGGCCCGATGATTGGACGCTGACAGCGGATTACCTTGGCCAGCGTGTTGTTTAGGGTAAAGAAGGACAACCACCCGGCCAACTGCTCTGTGCCTCGCGTAACGCATACCTCAGCGGGAATGAACTTTGAGCGGCCCACCATAAAGTGAGGTTTCGTTCTGGCTGGGACTTTGAACTTTCCGTCTTTGTCAGAGACCGCAACTACAGGTAGATTTGCACAGGGTTGCCAGCTGTTCCCAGTCTTGCCACCGATTCGCAGCTCTACGCCAGCTATCGGCCTACCATAAAAAGATGACAGACCCAGATATTGGTGGGCGGACTGTGACCGGCTTGGTGAGCTCGTGTACCAGGTGCTGCGCTGGATGATAGAAGTAAACCGTTGCAAGGACAGCGGCCAAAGCTGCGCTCGTGGAGATGGCGATGCGCGAAATGCGAGTCACGGATAGCGAAATGCTCTGCATGCGCCCTAACGCCTGAATTTAGCGGCGCGCGTAGCGCGTCCGCTGGAATGAGTAGTTAGCTGGCATTCGGATTTCTGCGCCGGTTGCGAAAAAGAGAAAACACAATAGTTGCGAGTGAGCAGGTTAGCAAAGCATAAATAGACCACACAATTTCAGCGAGCAGGCGCCATGCTTTCCATGATTGGTCATAAGGCCCGAGTGACCCGGACAGAGATGCCAAGCCGACCCAGCCAAGCGAGATTGCGAAGGACATAACGGCAATCAGTACACAACGAAGCCAAACTGGATGAACCTTGGCCAAGAACCAAGCTGCCAGCAATGCTGACAATATGATTGGAACAGCACCGAGTAGTGATTGGAACATTGTTCGCCAGCTAACGCTTGAATTCAACCGCCGACAAGCCGCGTAGCGGATTGACGGTCGGCTGCAATGAACTGTTAGGCATCGCGACCACCATTAGTCGAACCACTAGCATTGATTTGAGCGATGCGATGAATCTCATCCGGACCTACCTGAAGCAAAATGCTATGCACGGTTGCACTTGAAACGCCGGGCTCGAACAAAAGTTGGTACTGCTGCGGCGTGCCACAAGGCTCGACCAGCTGAGTGGAAAAGCCTTGATCGGTAAATACATCATCAAGGAAATCGAAAAGCTCCCAATCAGTGACCACCAGTAGACACTGGCCTTTCAGATCGCTGAGCTTTATATGATCTTCGAGGTTCATGCGTGTGGTGCCTAACGCCTGAATTTAGCGGCGCCGGCGCCGCAAGGTTTGTAAGAGCGCAAGCGTTGGACCGGCGTCCGCTGGAATGAGTAGTTAGACATGCTCTCTTGCGCGCCTACCCTTCAGCAACACCCAAGCAAAAGCTGTTGACGCGAGAGTGCTGAAGACAAACCAGAGGCCGATGAAAAGATTGGCCCAAGCCGAGTACTCCGCGACGGGTGGATCTGGCCGGAACCAAACGGCGGACCAATAGACGCAGTAAGAGATTGCAAAAGACACAATAAACGCCGCAGCCCAAAGGAGCTTGCGAAGACCCGCAACGTACAGCAGCCCCGTTGCTGCCACAGATAAACCAGCAACGATGAGCGTGGTAATTGGAAATGGTAGGGACTCGAGGAAGTTGAGCATGCCTAACGCTTGAATTTAGTGGCGCGCGCAGCGCGTCCGCTGGAATGAATGGTTATGTGGCAACCGCTGCGACAGCCGGAGCCACCCCGACGACCGAGGCAAACTGCGATTGCAGCTCTTGGACGGAGTATGCGCGCTTGGCCGGCACTTGGAACAACGGCAAGCCAATAGCCGCGCAAACGTTGGCAAGCAACTCGTCTCGTGCTTGCGCGCGCTTACCGGCGTGCGAACTGTCGTTGAGCTCCACGGCGCAAACAACCGACAGATCCGAAGCACGGCACACCACGAAGTCGACGTGCTTGGCCGCAACGCGGTTGAGCGCCCCTTGCCGCGCCGACGGGGACAAACCCGGCTTGACAGTGGCGAGATCGGCGACACGCACCTTGCCAAAAACGCGATGCTCTGGGTCTACGACCTGATCGAGTACGCCAAGGAACGAGCGCTCAGCGGGTGAGAATAGGGCCTTTGCAGGAATGTACGGAAAGCCGACCTTGGAACCAGTGCCCGCTTTCTTGCCCGCGACTGCGAGGAAGACGGCAGCCACGATAACGACGATGACCAGAATAAAAACCCACGACATACGACAGTCTCCCCTGTTGCCACATAACGCCTGAATTTAGCGGCGCGCGCAGCGCGTCCGCTGGAATGAGTAGTTAGGTTGCGGTTGCATGATGCAACCGGACTGTGCCCATGAGAAGCAGAACACCAACGATAGCCGCACAAAAATACGCCAGTGATACTGGATTGCCTGACTTGAACCCTACGCCGGCGACTAACCAAATGGCCAACACCGTGCCAAGAAATAGACCGCAACAAAGTGACCAACGAAGTACCGGAGCTTTGCGCAAGCGTTTACTGCCCAAGAGCACACGTGCCCATGCTGAGATGATGCCGATGAGCCCGCAGCAGGCGGCTGCAAAGAACGGGAACTCGCTTTTGATATCCGACGCTGCAGCAAGGCCGGCGACCAGCGCAGGCGCGAACACCACGGTAAGCAATAAGCCAACGAGGATTAAGGCGAGCTTTGCAGAGTTGCCAATGAGTTGGCTTACCGATGAGGACATGAGCAACCTAACGCCTGAATTTAGCGGCGCGCGCAGCGCGTCCGCTGGAATGAATAGTTAGATGCGCGGCCGATGCAGCCACCTTGTGAAAAGCATTGCCCACCATAAGCCGCAAATGAGGAACGTGACAGCAAAGAAATACAGGGAGAAAACAGAGCCGTTATAGCCATTTTGCGCAATGCTGTACAGCCAACCCACTGAAACGACGACCAACCCAATCAACGCAAGCCCAACTAGCCAATGCCATGGCTTTAACGCCAAAGCCTTTTGCTTCTCTGGGCTCCAACTAGCTACCGCTGGCAGCCCCCGCGCGCGCCGAGCGGCTTGTGCCCCGGCCGCCGCCGCAAGAAGGACGATGCACGTAACCACAAAGCTCTGCCGGAAGGCGAAGAATGCAACTGCGGCGATGACAAACGAAAGAACCGAAAGCGTGCCGAACAGGACTCGTTGTGTATGACTCGGTGTCGCCATGCATTTCCCTCGCGCATCTAACGCCCGAAATCAGCGGCGCGCGCAGCGCGTCCGCTGGATTGAGTTGTTAGGCAGCATGCTACTTGTTTGCATATGCACCCGACACCTTGCCCAGTGTTTTGCTGAAGCCCAAGCCATAGGCTACATGCTCACCGTGAAACTGCCCGTTTGAAAGCTTGCCAACATAGGAGTCGTAAGAATCGCACACTTGATTGACTAACAGAACCTCGAGCCTTCCGTTCTCGAGCGTGTACGCCGGATTGTGCGTGTAACCAGCGGCGCCTTCGATGACCTCGGCCTTCTTCCAATCACCGGCGATGCAGGTTTGCGCCGGCTCGTTAGTGAAAATGAAAGACAGTTGACGCACTTGGTGGCCTGAGCTGTCCGTTTCGGTGAACGATGCCAAATTGCTTGTGCGCCCGTGCGTGGCGATGCCACTGCACCCAGCAAGTGCTACGGCAGCGAACATGATGGCAGGAAGTTTGAACATGCTGCCTAACGCTTGAGTTAACCGGCGCGAACCCGCGTTAGCGGGTGAGTGTCCGGTTGGACGAACTGTTAGGGGCCGACACCTCAAACTCACTGGAGCTTGCCCCCTGAATAGTGGCCTGTTGAACCTGCCGAGCGCCGCAGAAGATGGCAATTTTGCCGCCGATGTGAGATTGGGTGTACGCAAGATTGCTTGCCGCCCCTTTAGGGCTGAGGCTGACGTGCCACAGCTTTAGGCCGGTAACTGGATCAGTGGCTACGGTGATTGATGAAACCTCACCTGGCGAGAGAATAGCCGCACGACCGGCGCGACCACGCGCATTGACCGGGTACATAGATAGCTTGCACTCAACCACCGCAGGCGGGGTTACAGCCCGCTGCGGGAAAGACGAAGCTAATGCCAAGAAAACCAACCCGATCATCTTTGCCCCTAACACCCGAAATCAGCGGCCCGCGTAGCGGGTCCGCCTGGATTGAGCAGTTAGACCGCGACGCGAGGAAACCGCAATGTGCACCGAAGCCGAAGTGTGGAAAGACGGCAACAAGATTTACTGCGAGACGGTTGGCGAACTAGCTGCCGCGCTTGGAGTGGCGATAACCGACGTGAGCGACGACCCGGCCGAGAATTGCCTTTGCAATGCCCGCTGGGATGCATTGGGCGCACGACGCGCGAAGGACAAGGAAGGATTCCCGTATCCCGAATACATCATTGAGCGGTCTAACGCCAAGTAGACCCCGTAACCGGAGTGTTGCACGCATCTTCCTGCGGCGTTCCGGCAAGGTCAAGGCGAAAGCCTACATCGAATCAAGGCCTTGCCTGATTGTTGCGGCGTTGCGCGGAACTTAAGTTGCCGTGCAATGTTGCGGATGCGGGGCGTAATGGAAATGAGGGGCGAAAATGCGGGCGTAACGACACGCAGCGGCGGATCGAACGCGCCGCGCCTGATGGACGAGGTTCGCCGCCACTTGCGGCTCAAGCACTACAGCCTGCGCACCGAACAGGCGTACACGGGATGGGTCCGGCGTTTCATCCTTGCGAACGGCAAACGGCATCCCCGCACGATGGGCGGCCCCGAGGTCGAACGCTTCCTTTCTTCGCTGGCGGTACGTGCAAACGTTGCCGCCGGCACGCAAAACCAGGCGCTGTCGGCGCTGCTCTTCCTCTACCGTGAGGTGCTGGGCGTGCGGCTGCCGTGGATGGACCAGGTGGTGCGAGCCAAGCGTCCCCGACGCGTACCGACGGTGCTCACCCGCGACGAAGTCGTCCGTTTGTTGACCGCCATGGATGGGCGTCCGTGGCTGATCGCCAGTTTGCTGTACGGCACCGGGATGCGGCTGATGGAATGCCTGCGCCTGCGCGTGAAGGACGTGGACTTCGCACGTGCGGAGATCACCGTGCGTGAAGGCAAAGGCAACAAGGATCGCCGCACGGTATTGCCGCGCAGCCTGGTGGATCCGCTGCAACGGGAAGTCGAGAGAGCCCGCTGCCTGCATCGCGAAGACCTTGCAGCGGGATTTGGCACGACGCGGCTTCCCCACGCGCTGGCCCGCAAGTACCCGCGCGCCGCGGCCGAGTTCGGCTGGCAGTTCGTGTTTCCGTCCGCCAATCGATCACGCGATCCGCTGGACGGCACGCTGCGGCGGCACCATTTCGACGACGCCACGCTGTCGCGAGCGTTGAAGTCGGCGCGCGCCCGCGCCGGCTTGGTCAAACCGGTGAGTGCGCACACGCTGCGCCACAGCTTCGCGACGCACTTGCTGGAGAACGGCTACGACATCCGCACGATCCAGGAACTGCTGGGTCACAAGGACGTCGCCACCACGCAGATCTACACGCACGTCCTGAACCGCGGTGGCCGCGGCGTGTTGAGCCCGCTGGATCGCCCGTGAAACCTAAGCAACCGCGCGCCGTCACACGCCCGGCAGCATCCGTTGCAACACGCGGTCGCGGCGAATGAAATAGTGGTACAGCGCCGCCGCGACGTGCAGGCCGACCAGCGGCAGGATCGCGTATTCCGCAATCAGGGTGTGGATGTCGCCGGTCCAGCGCCAGGCGGCGTCGTGGGCACCCACCAATGGCGGCACTTGGACAAGGCCAAAGAACATGACCGGCATGCCGCGGTACGAGGCATTGATCCAGCCCAGCACCGGCACGATGACCAGCAGCAGATAGAGCAGCCAGTGGATGACGCGCGCCGAGCGCACCTGCCACGGCGGAACGCCCGCCAAGGGCGTGGGCTCGCCGTGGATGGCGCGCCAGATCAGGCGAATGATGATGACGCCGAGGATCAATACGCCGATCGAGAAGTGCAGGCCGATGAGGGTGCTCACCGGCGTGTTGCGGCCGATGTGCGGCATCGTCCAGGCGATGCTGTATTGCGCGATCAGCAGCGCGAGGATCAGCCAATGGAGGAAGATGGCGGTACGTGTATAGCGCGGCTGTGGGTCGATCACCATGTGGATGCCTCGAAGTAGCTGCGGTGGCGTCGCCCGCGTGAATCACGGAACGCGCGACGGTGGCGTTGCATTGCAGGGCTACGAACGAAGCAGCCCGCCGTAGCAAGCATAGTGCCGACGGTGCAACCCGCGCGACCGCGCAAGCGCCATTCTGAGGATTGCAGCGCGATTCAACCGCTGTGCCGCACTCGCGTTCCCCGCGTACACTTGCGCGACTTTTCCGCTGAAGCGCGCCCATGCACGATCTTCTGAATGTCATCCTGCTCGGCATCATCGAAGGCATCACTGAATTCCTGCCGATTTCCTCGACCGGTCATTTGCTGATCGCCACACATTGGCTGGGCCACCGCTCGGACCTGTTCATCGTCGGCATCCAGGCCGGCGCGATCCTCGCGATCACGCTGGTGTACTGGCAACGCATCTGGCAATTGCTGACGCAATGGCGCGATCCCGGCACGCGCGATTACCTGTTCAAGCTGATCGTCGCGTTCCTGATCACCTGCGTGCTGGGATTGATCGTGACGCACTACGGCTTCAAGCTGCCGGAAACGATCACGCCGATCGCGTGGGCGCTCGTTATCGGCGGCGTCTGGATGATCGCCGCGGAACAGGCCGCCGCGCGCATGCCCGATCGCACGAAGGTGACGTGGCCGGTCGCGATCCTGGTCGGCATCGCGCAGATGATCGCCGGCGTGTTTCCCGGCACCTCGCGCTCGGGCGCGACGATCTTCGCGGCGATGCTGTTCGGCACGTCCAACCGCCCCGCCGCCACCGAGTTCGCATTCCTGGTCGGCATCCCGACGATGTACGCGGCAACGGCCTACGAATTGCTGAAGGTGTGGCATGGCGGTGGCGCGGCGCACGAGGACTGGCGCGCGCTGGCCATCGGTTTCATCGTGTCGCTGATCGTCGCGTTCATCGCGGTGAAGTGGCTGCTGCGTTACATCCGCACGCATCGCTTCACCGTGTTCGCGGTGTACCGCATCCTGCTGGGCGCGGCGCTGCTGGGCGCGATCTATGCGGGCTGGCTGCAGAACATCGCGTGATATTGGACCGTTCGCGCTGAGCGTAGTGAGCGCAGCGAACGAAGTCGAAGCGAACACGTCCTTCGACTTCGGCCCCGTCTTTATTGAAGACGGGGCCTACGCTCAGGACGAACGGAAAATCAATCCTTCGGCGGCGCGGCGACTTTTGCGGCCTGGTTGAAATCGCCGATGCCGCCGACCAGCAGCGCGACCGCCTCGCGTTCCGCTTCGCTGAGGTCGGGATGCCACGAATCCAGGATCATCACCGCGCGCACCTTGTCGCTGCGATTCCACGCCTCGTGCTCGAAGGTATCGTCGAAGGTGACGCAGCGGCCTTCCTGCCACACATGTTCGATGCCGCCGACGCTGATCGCGCAATCTTCCGGAATTATCAGCGGCAGGTGCGTCACCAGTCGCGTGTTGGTGACGCCGTGGTGTTTCAGGATGTGCGAGCCGGGCGTCAGGATCGAGAACAACACCTCCGGCGCGTGGCCGCGGATGTGCACCAGCGGCAGCGAATCCAGAATCGCAGTGGTGCGCGGACAGCGTCGCGCGTTCTGTTCGAACACTTCGCCGTGGCGATGGAAGAAGAACGAATTCCACTCCGCCGTGCCGCGTGTGCCGTCCAGCAGGTTCTGCTGCTTCAGCAGCGTGTTGTCGTTGGTGCCGAGGAACGGTTCCACCCCGACGGATTCGTTCAACACGGCCCGCAATTCGTCGCGGATCGTGGCGGTGTGTTGTTCGAGTTCGGCGTGCCACGGAAAAAGTTCGCGTGGGTAGTACGGCGTCGCGGTGAGGCCGGGCACGTAGAAGAACTTGCAGTACTGGCGCGGGTCGGGATAGTTGGCCGGCCGGTCGCCGAGGTAGATTTCCAGGCCCTGCTCGACACGCGCCAGCGAGGTGGCGCCATGTTTGTCGCGCAGCGGTTGCAGCAAATCCATGAAGATCCGCTTGCGGTGCCGATCCACGAACTGGATCGCGTGCTTCACCGCGGGCCGCAGCCCCGGCGGCGTGGTCATGTCGTTGCGCCACTTGCCGTGGCTCTGCGCCGCCGACAACGCGCCGTAATACGTCACCGTCGCTTCGTCGAGGCGGCCCAGTTGTTCCAGCGCGGCGCCCCGATGCAGGCGCGATGCGAAATGCATGGGTTCCAGACCCAGCGCGCGGTCGAACGCATCCAGCGCGTCGTCGCCGCGGTGCTGCGCGAGGTGCACGATGCCGAGGTTCTTCCAGATTTCGGGCTCGACCGGATTGGCGCGCGCGGCGTGTTCGAGGTCGCGCTGCGCGGAAGCCAGTTCGCCGCGCGCAAGCGCGCACATCGCCACGAAGTTCAGCGCTTCCGGCGTGTCCGGCGCCGTCTTCAGGATGTCACGGTAAACCGCTTCGGCCTCCGCGATGCGGTGCTGCGCCGCGTGCGCGCGCGCCTGGTTGATCCTTGCCTCGTCGGCCTGTGCCGCCTGCGTGTTCATGTCGCATATTTTGCCGCGTTCACATGGTGCCCGCTTGACCCTGGACAAACGAAACCAAAACGAAACTGCTTCGTATCGCCAAGATCAAAATGGATCCCGGCGTGCGCCGGGATGACGGCAAGATCAAATCGCGGCCGTCCGAAAGACCGGCGCGTCAACGCTCCACCATCTTCGCAAACCACTCCCATCCCGGCGTCCACTCGGCGACCAGTTTCACGCAGGTCAGCAGCGGCACCGCCAGCAGCGCACCGGGGATGCCCCACATCCAGGCCCAGATCAGCAACCAGACCAGGATCGCGACCGGCGACAGTCGCATGCGGCTGCCCATCACCATCGGCGTCACCACGTTGCCTTCCAGCATCGCCAGTACCGCGAAGCTGGCCGCCGGCAACAGCGCGTGTGCGGGATCGTGGAAAGTGAGCAGTCCGACCACGATCAGCAACAGCGTGGTGGTGATGCCGCCGATGTAGGGCATGAAGTTGAGCAGCGTGGCGGCGCCGCCCCACAACAGTGGATCGGGCATCTTCCATGCCCACAGGATCAGCGCGGTGAGGCTGCCCAGGCAGCAGTTGATGATGGTGACGGTGAGCAGGTAACGCGAAAGCTCTTCCTGGATGCCGCGCACCACGCGCGCGGCGATGCGCCGGTAGCGGAAGCGCGGCGATGCGGTGACCAGCCGCGCGCGCATGTGGTCGCCATAGGTCAGGAAGAAGAACACCAGCAGCACCACCGTCAACGTGTCCGCCAGCGCGCGCGGCGCCGCCTGCAACACCGTGCCGAAGGAGAACGTCGGCGCCGGTGCCGCCTGCACGGTCGGCGCCGATGCCACCACGCCCATGCCCGCCAGCGAACGCGACGCCGCATGGCTGACTTCGGTCAGCGGCCGGGCCATTCGATTCAATCGAAAGCCGACGTCGCGCATCACCGTGGGCGCCTGCCGGATCCACTGCGCGGCCGGCGTGCTCAGGGCATTCACGGCCGCGCCGACGCCGACGCCCACCACTAGCATCAGCAATATGCTTCCGAGCATGCGCGGCACGTGCACGCGCGCGAGTCCGGCCACGATCGGATTCAGCCCCAGTGCAATGAACGCGGCCAGCAACAACGGAATCAGCAGCGGACTGGCAAAGATCAGCGCGGCCGCGACGGCCAGCAGCATCAGTATCGTCAACGGCAGGCGCAGCGCACGCAGGCGCCGGTCGCGACGGCGTTCCGAGGAGCTGGGGCGCTTCTTGCCGCCGGCCGGCCGCGGCGACTTGTTCGACAGCTTGCGGGCGGCGATCTGGGCGGGCGTCGGTAGCGAAATCGGCGGCGGCATGTTTGCGTTTACCCCTGCACGATCGGCGATGCCGTCAGTTTAGCCTCGCGCTCGCCGCTCAGATGGCGAGGTATTGCCGGATCAGTTGCCAGGCGGGCCCGCTGGCGATGCGCATGCCGGTACGGACGAGGCCGCTCCCGACACGCAATTGCGACAGCACGAAACCGACACCCGCGGCGCCCGCCAGGACCGGCATGGGGTGCGCCTGATACGCGCCGATCACCTCGCCGACCGCGCCGCGCAAATCGTCGCGCGCAAGCCGGCTCGCGGCGAGCGCGCGTTCGCGTTCCTTCAAGGTGCGCAAATAAGTCATGGCGTCTTCTCCCGCTCTGGCGGCGCGGAAGCGTGCTGGAAACGTGCGATGTGCCCGCGCAACTCGTTGCCCAAGGCATGCAGTTCGACGCGCGTCGCCGGAAAACTGGCGTGGCCGATCGCGCGCTTGATGCCGATCCAGATCACCGACACCAGGATCAGGTGCAACACCACCAGCAACCCCAGCGCAAGGCCGATGGAACCGGTGGCCTTCATGAAGGCCCAGCCGATCAGCGCCACCACGCACGCCCACAGCGAAACCGAAAACGCCACCAGCGCCACGCTGCCGAGGAACACCACCGCGACGCTGGCGCGCACGACGCGCGCTTCGCTGACGATCAGGGCCGTCAGCGCCGTCGCGACGCGTCGCAGCGCCTGCATCAGATCCGCGCCCGCGCTGAACACCGCGCCGAACGCGGGACCCGCTTCAGTCCCGCCGCTGCGGGCCGAGGACTCCCCGGCGTGATCTTCCGTGTCGACGCCCACGATGTCGTCCTGACTCGCTCAGGTCACGCGTTCAGCGGCGCGGACCGAGCAGGCGGCCGAGCAGCCAGCCGGCCGCCAGCGCGATCGCGACCGATTGCACCGGTTTCTCGCGCACGAAATCGCGGACGTTGTCCATCACATCGTCCGCGCGTTCACGCGCGCGCGACGCGAGTTCGGAGCCGCGATCGCGCCATTCCTCGGCCTTGTCGGCTGCGCGTTCCGCGCCGCGCGCGCTGGCGTCGGTGGCGCGATGCAAGCCGGATTCGACCTTGTCGGCCGCGGCGTCGAATTTTTCCTTGGCGCCGCTGACGGCGCTGGAGGTGCCTTCCTTCACGCGCGTGGCGGTGCGTTCGATGCGCTCGTGGCCGCCGTTGCGTGCCTGTTCGTTGCTGATGTCCTGGCTCATGGTGCTTCTCCTGCGTGGCGCCGTGTCATCGCACGGCGGGATTCAAACTGTAGGTACCGATGATTTCGGCCTGGCTCAATACATGACCGTGCAGCGCGGTTTGCAGTTCCGCCCAGCCGAATGGCTGCTGCAGGTCCAGGCGCGGAATGTCCAGCGCGTACACGCGAAAGCAATAGTGGTGCAGCAGCGCATCGTTCCAGGGCGGGCACGGGCCGTCGTAGCCGAGGTAATCGCCGGCCATCGCGGGATCGGAGGCAAACCAGCCGGTGAAATCGTTGCGGCCCTGGCGCGAACCGGCTGGCCCCTTCGGATCACGCTTGCCGTGCGGCGTGACGCCGTCGCCCATCAGCCAGTGCGCGAAATCGACGCGCGGCAAATCGGCGGGAACCGTGCGGCCTTGCTTGTTGACGTCATCGCCACGGCTGGGCACGTCGCCATCGATGCAGACCAGCGCGAACGACTTCGTGCCAGCGGGCGCGTCGTGCCACGCGAGGTGCGGATTGCGGTTGCCCGACTGCACGCAGGCTTCGCCGCGGTCGCCCGGCTTGCCGAACGCGAATTCGGCCGGGATGGCGGCGTTGTTCCTGAAGCTGTCGCTGCGGATTTGCATCGCGCTCATTTCCCGTCGTAACTCACCCGATAGATCACGCCGTTGTCGTCATCGGAAACCAGCAGGCTGCCGTCGCGCATCGGCTGCACGTCGGCGGGGCGCCCCAGGGTAGTCTGGCTATCCAGGAAACCGGTGAGGAACGGCTGTGAGCCGGTGGCCCTTCCATCCTTGCCAACGTGCACTGCCACCACACGGTAGCCGGCCTTGCGTGAACGGTTCCATGAACCATGCTCGGCGATGAAAATCGCGTCGCGATACGCGGCGGGAAACATCTGTCCGACGTAGAAGCGCATGCCGAGCGGCGCCACGTGCGCGCCGAGCCGCAGCGCGGGTTGCGCGAACTCGCTGCACGCATGACCCTTGCCGAATTCCGGATCGACCACGTTGCCCGCGTGGCAGTACGGATACCCGAAGTTCTCGCCCAACTTGCCGACGCGGTTCAAGGTGTCGTCCGGCACGTCATCGCCCATCTCGTCGCGGCCATTGTTGGTGAACCACAACGTGTGGGTGCCGGGCTGCCAATCGAAACCGACCGAATTGCGGATGCCGGTGGCGACGGTCTGCCAGCCGCTGCCGTCCGCGTTCATCCGGATGATCTTCGCGAAATCCGGACCGGGATTGCAGATGTTGCACGGCGCGCCGATCGGCACGTACAGCTTGCCGTCGGGGCCGAACGCGATGAAGCGTCCGCCGTGATGCGTCTTGCTCGGCAACTTGTCGGTCACGACGACCGGCTTGGGCGGATCGGCGAGGTGCGCTTCGATATCGGGATATTTGACGATCCTGCTGACGGCCGACACATACAACGCGCCATCACGGAAGGCGACGCCGATCGGCATTTGCAGATCCTTCGCGATCACGTACACGTGTTCGGCACGGCCACCCGTCGTGCCCGAGAGCGCATACACCTTGCCTTCGCCCGAACCCACGAACACGGTATCGCGCGTGCCCAGCGCCATCTCGCGCGCGTTCGGCACCTGAGCGCTGAAGATCGAGACGTGGAAGCCCGCGGGCACCTTCAGGTTTTGCAGCGGCGGCGCCGCGGAAGCGAGCCCGGCCAATCCGGCCAGCCCTACGGAAAGAAGCAACGCTGCGCGCAACGATCCGGGCATGACGGTTCTCCGCACTTGAACCTCCAAAACTACCTTGAATGGTGTGATGAAGGCGCGAACGCTTTGGTGGAAAGTCAGGCCACGGAGCTCCTGGCCATGGACGGCGGCTTTATGGCCGAGGTGGTGCCCCGACGCCCTTGAGCCGAGCAGCACACGCTGCGTTCGCTCGTGCGGCGATCAGGGACGATCGCAAAAATAAACTTCTCAGCCGTCCAGTGCCGCAAACGCTTCCGACAACACTTCGCGGTAATGCGCCGCGTGCCCGGCGTTGAAACAGACCGGCAAGCCGCCGCGACCGCGGCGCGCACCGCGCGCCAGCGGACCCCACGCCACGTCGCGCAAGCCCAGGAATTCGCCGAGTTGCCGCCGCGACGCGCTGCCGCCTTTCGCCAGCAGCGCATCGGGATCGGCGCGGAACACCGGCAGCATCCGCGCGGCCAGGTCCAGGTGCGCGGCAGCCAGCCGCATCCAGCGCGCGCCGGTCAGCGGGTCGGGCATCGAATAGCCCTGCGACCAGCCGAACGCCAGCCAATCCACCAGCATGTCCTGCGGCTCGCGCGCGACGATCAGCAGCCGCGTGCCCGGCAGCGCACGCTTGATGGCCGGAATGACGCGCGCGTCGAGCACCGGCAACCAGTCGACCACTTGCGCCGTTTCCGGCACCCGGGCGCGGTCGAGCGGACGCTGATAGCGCCGCGCCAGCACCGCCAGCGCGGTCTGGTCGAGCGGCTGCAGCAGCCGCGCATCGAAGGGCGCGCTGATGAAATCCGGCATCGCCTCGAAACGTTCGCGCCGCACGAACCAGCCGGGCTGGTCGGCCAGCAGCGCCGCGATCTGCGCCACGCCGGAACCCGGCAAGCCGCACAGCAGGATCGGCGGCAGGCCGCGCGTGTCGGCAAGTTCGGGTTCGTTGCAAAGCTGGCGCAACGCGGACTCGGTGTCTTTCTCGAGCGAAGGCAGGTCGGGCAACTGGACCGGCCCCATGCGCTGCGCGCGCAGGAAAGCTTCGACCGCATCCGGCCATTGTTCGAGGCCATCGAAGGCCAACCCCAGCAGGCGTTCCCGTCGTCGCGCCAACAGCGGCCTGCCTTCCAGCAGGCGCTCGTCGATGCGCTGCAGGCGTTGCATCGCCGCGGCGGGATCGCCCGCCAGCAAGGCGCCGCGGGCGCGCAACATCGCCAATGCCGGACGCGGTGATGCCGCCGCGAGTTCGGCCTTGGCCAACGCCTCGTCACTGCGGCCGGCCTGGTCCAGCGTGAGCGCGTGCTGTGCGCGCACGTTGAGGTTGTCGGGCCAGCGCGCTTCGGCCTCGGCCCACACCGCGATCGACTCGTCATAGCGCGCGGTCTGGCTCAAGAGCTGCGCCAGTCCGATGTGCGCCTTGACGCTGTCGGGATGGCTTGCGACGTACCAGCGCAGGTCGTCGATCGCCTGCACGACGCGGCCGCTGCGCGCCAGTGCATCGGCACGCCGGATCGCCGCATGGTGCAGGTCGGATTGCGCGCGCAGGGCTTCGTCGTAATGCGCGATGGCTTCGTCATGGCGACCTTGCGCACGCGCGATGTCGCCCTGCCCGGTGTGCGCGGCGGCGGCCTGCTCGCCGCGCGCGAGCAGGGATCCGAACATTGGTTGCGCGGCCGCAAATTCCTCCTTGCGCACGTGCAGGTCGGCGCGCAACACCTGCGCCAACGCGTAATCCGGCTTCGCGGCCAGTGCATTGTCGAGCGCGCGGCCGGCGAAATCGAGCATGCCTTCATCCAGCATCGCACGTGCATAACTGGTCTGGATCAACGCATCGCCTGGCGCCAGCGCAGCCGCTTGCGTCAACAGTTGCAGCGCGCGCGCCGAATCGCCGCGCCACTGCGCGACGTTGCCGAGTCCCGTCAAGGCCTGTACGTCGTTTTCGTCGGCGAGCAAGGCGACGCGGAAATGCGCTTCGGCGCCGTCGATGTCGCCGCGCAGGAAAGCCACCTGGCCGAGGCCCGCATGCGCGGATGCGAGGTTGGGATTCAACTGGCGCGCTGCGTCGTAAGCCTGCTGCGCTTCGTCGAGGCGGCCTTCGCTCAGGTACATCTCACCCAGGGTGTGCTGGCTGGCAGCGTTGTCGGGCGCCAATTCGCTGGCGCGGTTCACCAGCGCATAAGCTTCCGGCAAATCGCCGCGCTGCGCGCGCAGGATGCCGAGCAGGTGCAGCGCCTCGGCGTTTTCCGGTTCGGCGGCAAGCAATTGGCGATAACCGTCCTCGGCTTCGGCGAGGCGTCCGGCCTGGTGCAACTGGATCAGGTCTTCGAGCATGGGATGCCTTTATTTATGCGATCGTCCATGATCGCTGCGCAATGAGGCCGAGTGCATGTCCGGATGCTTCAGCATTTGGCAGCATCAACTCGGCCATCCATGGCCTGACTTTTCACAAAAGCATGCGATCGTCCATGATCGCTGCGCAATGAGGCCGAGTGCATGTCCGGATGCTTCAGCATTTGGCAGCATCAACTCGGCCATCCATGGCCTTGTTTTCAACAACAGCGGCTTCGATCGGTACGGCTGATGTTGGCATTGCCAGCCTCCTGGCGATGTAATCCTCCGCCCAACTGCCGAGATGCCGATCGCGGATGAAGCCGCAATGGCCGCCGTAACGGGTCAGCGTGACCTCGACGCATGCTGGCAAGGTCATCGTCGCGAGGTCGGTCGCGGGGCATACCGGGTCGTCGCACGTCGCGAGGATCGAAGTCGGCACGCGCAAGCCAGCCAAGACATCGCCGGCCACCGAATAGCCATCCAGATAGTTGTCGAGGCTGCCGAAGTCGGTGTGCTTCAGCACCAGCGCTTCGGTGAGCGTGCGCAGCGTGCCGCGCAGATCGTGGCGCGTGAACAGTTCGGCGTTCGCGAACGCGCGCTGCTTGGCTTTCAGCGAGCGCCGCCACTTCCACATGAAGTAGTCGTGGTACATGCGCGGCGCGTGTTCAAGCTGGAACAGGCCCGCGTGCGGATCGATCACCGGGCACACCGCGATGACGCGCGAGAGGTCGATGCCCGCATCCGGCGCCCGCAGTGCCGCGCGCAGCGCGAAGTTGCCGCCCAGCGAGAACCCGATCAGCGCCATCTGTCGCGCCGCATACAGTCGCTGCACTTCGCGCAGCGCACCCACCACTTCATCGATGCGGCACGAGTGGAAGATGCCGGGATTGAGCGCGTGCGTGTCGCCGTGGTCGCGGAAGTTGAGGCGGAACACGTCCCAACCTTCCTCCAGCAGACGCGCGCCATTCTGCAGCACGTACGTGGATCGCGTGCTGCCTTCCCATCCGTGGAACAGCACCGCGAGTCCGCGCGATTGCGGCGCAATGTCCTGCACGGTGCGGCAGCCGGTGAGCCGCACGCCATCGCCGCAATCCAGCGTCACCCATTCGGCATTGCGTTCGAGTCGCCGCGCGCGCTTGCCGCGCAGCACGCGACGCAGCGCACTCGACGCCAGCATCGATTGCAGGTGCGGGCTGCGCAACCACCGCGACGGGCGGAAATCATCGTCCGCGGTGGGCGTCATGCAGGGATTCCCAGCACCTGCGCGATTTCGGCGCGCGCGGTTTCGGCCATGCGCCGGCGGCCGCCGTCCGGATCGAACACCACCGGCTTGAGGAAGTGCACCTCGGCGGTCAACGTGCGCGTGGCCAGCACGCGGCCGACATTGTGCAGGAAGCTTTCGCCGCGTGTGAAAAGCATGTCGGGCGCCGGCACGCCATTGCGCAGATACCGCAGTGCAACCGGTTGCACAGGCGCCGCGGCATCCAGCGCCGCCTGCAGGATGCGCGCGTGGAAAACCTTCAGCGTGCCGGCAGGCGCGGTGCCGCCTTCCGGAAACGCCGCGATGCTGCGGCCGGTGCGCAAGCGGTCGCTCATCACCGCCATCACCTGCGCCAGCGAATCAGTGCTGCCGCGCTGGTGGAAGATCGTGCCGCCGCGGCGCGCCATCCAGCCGACCAGCGGCCAGCGGCCAATCTCGGCCTTGGCCACGAAATCGGCCGGCCGCACGGCATGCAGCACCGTGATGTCCATCCACGATCCATGGTTGGCGACGAACATCACCGGATCGTGCAGCGGTTCACCGACGCGCTCCACGCGCACGCCGAAGCAGCGCAGGAACAGGCGCGACCAGTTGCGCAGCAGCGCCGCACCGGCCGTGCCGGGTTTCGGACCATGCGGCAGCAGGAAAATGCCCAGCAGGCAGCCGCCGAGCACCACCAGCAACATCAGCGGAATACGCCACGTACAACGCAACGGACCCAAAGTCGGGGCCTCCACGCCAATCAAGGGCGCTACTTTAACCGGCACGCCCGTTCACGGGCATCCCGGCGGGCGAGGTCTTACACTGGACATATATATGTGAGGGTTTCGCCATGAGCACCACGCCACGCCGCGTCGAACACCAGCAAACCGACCGCGGCTACGTTCCGATCTACACCACCGCGACCGTCGAGCAGCCGTGGGCCGATTACACGCGCACCGAGCACGAGGTGTGGTCCACGTTGTTCCGCCGCCAGCGCGAGGTGCTGAAGGGCCGCGCCTGCAACGAATTCATCGAGAACCAGGAGCGCTTCGGCATGTCGCCGGACGCGATTCCGAAGTTCCAGGATTTGAACAAGGTGTTGAAGGCCGGCACGAACTGGGAAATCGTCGGCGTCGAAGGCCTGCTGCCCGACGAGATCTTCTTCGATCACCTGGCCAACCGCCGCTTTCCGGTGACTTGGTGGATTCGCAAGCCCGAACAACTCGACTACCTGTCGGAACCCGACCTGTTCCACGACCTGTTCGGCCATGTGCCGATGCTGCTGAATCCGGTGTTCGCCGACTACGTGCAGGCCTACGGCCGCGGCGGCGTCAAGGCGCACAAGCTCGGGCCCGACGCGCTGATGAAGCTGACGCGGTTGTACTGGTACACGGTCGAGTTCGGGCTGATCAACACCCCCGAAGGCGTGCGCATCTACGGTTCCGGCATCGTCAGTTCCAAGGGTGAATCGATCTACTGCCTCGAATCGGATTCACCCAACCGCATCGGCTTCGACCTCGAGCGCATCATGCGCACCAAGTACAAGATCGACACCTACCAGCAAACCTATTTCGTGATCGACGGCTTCCAGCAATTGATGGACGCGACGCAACCCGACTTCACCCCGATCTACGCGCGCCTCAAGGAGCAGCCCGAATTCGCCGCCGGTTCCGTGCAGGACGGCGACCGCGTGATCCATCGCGGGACGGGTGAGGGGTGGATGAAAACGGAAGATGCGTGAACGCCAACACCTGAGAGAAACATTGCGGCTTTCCTGAGCAATCGATAGTGCAAAGCGCAGACGATCTGACACGCCACTATCGATCTTTGACCGACGATGAGTTGCTCGGCATTGCAGCGAAGGGCGAACTGACCGATGTCGCGGACATGATATTGCGCGCCGAACTCGCACGCCGACAACTGGGAGATTCAGATATCGCTGACTACGGCGATGTTCTGGTCGCTGCGAAAGCGGCCGAGTCGGAAAGGACTGCCGAGCAACTTTCCCGAACGCTGCGACGCCTCAAGCTGTACGCCTACATCCTCGCGTCTGTCTCGGCACTCATATTTGTGTATGGCTTTGGACGATATCTTGGCGGTGACAAAAGCAACGGAACCGCTACGATGATACTGGCTGCCATTTTGGCAGCGGCGGGTGAGGCCAAATTATGGGTTGAGTCGAGATTCTGGGGCATGCTGTTGCGCAGATCGCAGCGCGCAGCACGTCGTGCGAGGAATGCATAGATCTCTCGCATCGTTGATTTCTACACAGCTTTCGGACGCTTCATCGCACTGACCTCCAGCACCTGCGCGACGTGCTCGCCGTCCCAGCGATAGATCAGGTGCTTGCCCTGCACGCAGGGCGAGGCCAAGTCGGGATAGAACAGCGCGGCGCATTCGCCGCCCTTGCAGCGCACGCTGTCGTAGGCGATACCGTTCGAGCCTTCGCCGCGCAGCTTCGCGCCAAACTTCTGCGACGCGGCGTAGCTGCCCGGATCGTGCTCGGTTTTCCAGCCGCCGCGGATGTCGTGCAACATTCCGTGCACGCCACTGACGTAACAACGCATGGTGATGTCGATCGGCGGTTCCTTGGTCGCGGCGAGGAACTGTTCGCGGTGGTACACGGTTTCCTCGACCGCGGTATCGAACTCGTGCGCGAGATACAGCACGCCGTAGCTGCCGTCGGAAAACCGGCTGCCATCGGGGTTGAGATGCGTGAACGCCGCCATCAACGGCGTGGTGCCGGGGCCGCTGACGCGATGCTCCTTCGGCACGTTGGCAAGCTCGCCCCATTCCTCGCGCAGGCGCGGATTGGTCAGTGCTTCGACCTGGTACAGCGCGTCCAGATCCTTCGGATCGGCGATCGCATCGAACACGCCCACCGGCGGAAAACGGCTGGGGACGATGCGGTACGCGCGTTGCCAGCGGATGCGGTGGAGGGGCGGGTCGTTCGATGCCATCGCCGAAGTTTGAATGTGTGGCTTCTCGAAGGCCGAGACTTAAGTGCCGTCTTTCACGCGAAAGCGGGAATCCATTTTTCGTTGGACCGAGCAAGATCAAAATGGATTCCGGGTTCTGCGCTGCGCGCAGCCCCGGAATGACGACAAGACTTTTTACGCTTCTGTTAGCCCCGTTGCGCGTCGAGGTACTGCCGCACCACGAACAGGTCGGCGACATTGCCGGACAGCATGCGCTCGAGCGCGCTCTTGCCGCCGAAGGCCGGCGCGCTGTTGGGCTTGCGCAGCCACGCGTCGGCGCGGTCGGGCTGCGGGAACAGGATCGCCAGCGCCTTGAAGATGCCGAGCAGGTAACTGATGCGTTCCAGCGTGTCGCGCGACAGCGCGCCGCCGCGTTCGCGCTTCCACTTGTAGAACGTGGATTCCGGTGGATCGCCCAGCAACTTGCGCTGTTCGGCCACGCGCAATTGCCAGCGCTCGGCCAGGTTGAAGAAGGTGCGCAGCGCCGGTCCGCCGAGGCCGGATTCCGGTTGCGCCCGATCCATGCTTCGTGCGTCTTCGATGCGTTCGGCGTGTTTCATGGTGGTTCCTCCATGAAGTTCATTTACACTTTACTTCATATGGGAACCCATCGCAAATCGAGCGTGCCGTCACTCGATCCGCTGGCGCGGCACGCCCGCGTGGGCGAGATACGCCTCCAGGCCGCGTTCGCGCGTTTCGACGAAGATTTCACCGGTCGCGACGAACTGCATGCGGTCCGGGCGGAAATTGCGGAAGCCGACGCGCAGGCGGCACCACGCGCCGAGCGTCCAGACCGGCCCCCAGCATGCGAGGCAAAGCGGTTCGATTTCGCGCGTGCTGGTGCTGCCGTCCGCGTCTCGGTATTCCAGCTTCAGCACGCGCCGCGACTCGATCGCCTCGTGCAGCGCATCGACCACGCCGGATTTCGCCTCGTACCAGCGTTGCGGCACGAACACGCGCGAGCGTTCGGCGCGCCCGCGCAATTCGGCCGGGAGCACCGCATCGATCTTCAGCATCGCCGCTTGCGCGCCGTGCGCCAGTCGTTCGCCCGCGAACGCGCGCACGAAGCGCGTCCCCACCACCAGCGACTCCAGTTCTTCGGCGGTGAACATCAGCGGCGGGATGTCCGAACCTTTGCGCAACAGGTAACCGACGCCGGCCTCGCCTTCGATCGCGATGCCCGAGGTTTGCAGGTCGGCGACGTCGCGATACACCGTGCGCAGCGACACGCCCAGGCTGTCGGCGAGCCGCCGCGCCGGCAACGCGGTGCGGCGGCCCTGCAACGCATGGATGATGAGGAACAGTCGGTCGGCGCGGCGCATCCGCGCATGATCGCGGGATCATGCGCGGAAGGCCACAGCCGTCACGCCGCCAGCGTTTCCTCCTGCTCGCGTGCCAGCGCCTGGTCCCGTTCTGACGCACGCTTGATCGCTGGCCGCGACTGCACGCGCTCGACGTAAGTCCGGAACACGGGCCAGTCCGGCACCAGCTTGAACATCAGCGCGAAGTTCAGCGCGCCGCCCCACAACACGTCGGCGGCGGTGAAGCCCGCGCCCAGCAACCAGGGACCCTGCTGCAGTTGCGCGGCGATGACATGCATGACGCTGTCGTAGTCGCCGTAGCCGCACTGCATCGCCGGCATCGATTCGCGCTTGGCCGAAAAATCCATGATCGCCGGCTCGAAGCAGGAACCGTAGAACACCATCCAGCGCAGGTACGGCCCGCGCAGCGGATCATCGATCGCCGGCGCGAGATGCTTTTCCGGATACAGATCGGCCAGGTACAGCATGATCGCCGGTTGCTCGGTGATCAGCGCACCCTCGTGGCGGATCGCCGGCACCTTGCCCATGGGATTGATCGCGAGGTACTCGGGAGAACGCTGTTCATTGCGCTTCAGATCCAGTGAGACCATGTCGAAGGGCACGCCGAGTTCCTCGAACAAGGCGCGGGTGGCGGCGGAGCGGCTGTTCGGGGCGTGGAAGAAGGTGACGGGGGACATGGACATCGGTGCGACTCCGGTAGTGGATGCGGGAGCCAGTGTGCGCACCTCCTGCTGACAACGTGCTGTCAGCAGCGAGTGGCACGCCGTGCACGAAGCCGGGACAATGGCGCACCCCGCAAGCGGACTTCGCCATGCAGCCCATATCGCTGACCCAGCACCTGATCGAGGAACAACGCCGCCACGGCGCCATCAACGCCGACCTGCGGCTGCTGATCGAAGTGGTCGCGCGTGCCTGCAAGCGGATTTCGATTGCGGTCGGCAAGGGCGCACTGGGCGACGTGCTGGGCGAGGCCGGCACCGCTGATTCGATCAGCGTGAATGTGCAGGGCGAGGCGCAAAAGAAGCTGGATGTGCTTTCAAACGAGATTCTTCTGGAAGCGAATGCGTGGGGCGGCCACCTCGCGGCCTGCGCGTCCGAGGAAATGGCCGATCCGCATCCGATGCCCGACGCGTATCCGAAAGGCAATTACCTGCTGCTGTTCGATCCGCTGGACGGCTCCAGCAACATCGACGTGAACATTTCCGTCGGCACGATCTTCTCGGTCCTGCGTTGTCCGGAAGGCGTGACGCAGCCGAGCGAAAAGGATTTCCTGCAACCCGGCACGCTGCAGGTTGCGGCCGGTTACTGCGTGTATGGCCCTTCGACGCTGCTGGTGCTGACCACCGGCCACGGCGTCAACGTGTTCACGCTGGATCGGGAACAGGGCAGCTTCCGGCTCACGCGCGCCCACGCGACCATTCCGGAAGAGACCTCCGAGTTCGCCATCAACATGTCCAACCAGCGCTTCTGGGAAGCGCCGATGCAGCATTACGTCGCCGATCTGCTGGCCGGCAGGACCGGTCCGCGCGGGCGCGATTTCAACATGCGCTGGGTGGCGTCGATGGTGGCCGACGTGCACCGCATCCTCACGCGCGGCGGCATCTTCATCTATCCGCTCGACGAAAAGGTGAAATCGAAGGGCGGCAAGCTGCGCCTGATGTACGAGGCCAACCCCATGAGCTTCATCGTCGAGCAGTCCGGCGGCGCCGCGACCACCGGACGTTCACGCATCCTCGATGTGCAACCGGTGCAACTGCACCAGCGCGTGCCGGTGTTCCTGGGCTCGAAGCGCGAAGTGGAAACCGCGACGCGGTATCACCTCGAAAATGCGTAACCGCGCTTTTGCTCGTCACCCCGGCGCAGGCCGGGGTCCAATCCTCGAGTGCAATTCGCCTGCGCACGATGGATGCCGGCCTTCGCCGGCATGACGAAATGTACGGCTACACCCGCCCCGTCACCGGAATCAGCGCGCCGGTGATCGCGGACGCCTGATCCGACAGCAGGAACACGATCACGCCGGCGAGCTGTTCCGGCTTGACCCACTTCCCGAAATCCGCCTTGGGCATATCCTTGCGATTGGGCGGCGTGTCGATGATCGACGGCAGCACCGCGTTGACGGTGATGCCGCGTTCCTTCAATTCCTCGGCCAGCGCCTCGGTGAAACGCATCACGCCGGATTTCGAAGCCGTGTAGGCGCCCACGCCCGCGCCGGCCTTCAACGCGGACGCCGCGCCGATGTTGACGATGCGCCCACCGTCCGGCAGGTGCGCCAGCGCAGCCTTGCTGGCCGCCACCGCAGTGCGCAGGTTGATGCGATACAGGAGATCGAACGTCTCGGGGCCGCCATCGGCCAGCGTCTCCCAACGGAACGTGCCGGCGATGTTAACCAGCGCGTCCAAGCCGCCCAGTGCCTTCGCGGCCGCGTCGATCGCATTTTTCGCCTGCGCGGTATCGGCAAGATCGACGCCCCCGAAACCTTTTGCAGCGCCGAGGTCGACCGCAGCGGCCGGCGCGTCGGCACGGTCGATCGCCGCCACCTGCGCGCCTGCTTTCAGCGCGGCCTGCACCACCGCCGCGCCCAGCGAACCGAACGCGCCGGTGACCGCAATACGTTTGCCTGCAAGGGACATGGCGGCTCTCCTGCGGCGCCGCGGCGCCGGATCGTGGATGGACGATCGGGGAGCATATCGCCGGCCACCCGTGGGATGTAACCCCGGTGCACCCTCCAGCGAATGGAATTGCGAGTAAGCTCATCCGATCGGTCGGAGTGCACACGACATGGCCAGCATTCCCGAAGACGCAATGCCCTCTTCGCCGGCCGCGGCGCCGCCGGCGCGGGAACTGCGTCGCGTGGTTTACCGCCACACACTGCCGCTCCGGATCATGCACTGGATCAACGCGATCTGCCTTTTGATCCTGCTGGGCAGCGGCCTGCAGATCTTCAATGCGCACCCGGCGCTGTACTGGGGTCAGCGCTCGACATTCGAGCGTCCATGGTTGAGCCTCGGCGCGACGCAGAGCCGCGATGGCAAACTGCACGGGGTCACTGCCCTCGGCAGCCATCGGTTCGACACCACCGGCTGGTTCGGCGTATCGAAGGTCAACGGCCAACCAGCCGTGCGCGGCTTTCCGGCCTGGGCCACGATTCCCGGCCCGCAATACAAAGAGCACACGCTGATGGTTTTGCAAATCA
>JAZKBD010000039.1:46914-65823 GCA_040388785.1 Pseudomonadota bacterium | reverse complement strand
TCCATCGCGCAGCAGCTCGAGCGCCGCATCATGTTCCGTCGCGCGATGAAGCGCTCGGTGCAGAACGCGATGCGCCTCGGCGCGCTGGGCATCAAGGTCAACGTCGCCGGCCGCCTGAACGGCGCCGAGATCGCGCGTTCCGAGTGGTACCGCGAAGGCCGCGTGCCGCTGCACACGCTGCGCGCCGACGTCGATTACGGCCTGGCCGAAGCGCACACCACCTATGGCGTCATCGGCGTCAAGGTGTGGATCTACAAGGGCGAGATCTTCGACTTCGCGAGCATCGGTCAGGCGAAGGAAGAGGATCGCAACGAAGGCCCGTCGCCGCGCCGCGAACGCGGAAGCCGCGACGACGAACCGCGCCGCGAGCGCGCCCCTCGCGGGCGCCGCGACCGGCAGTCGGCAGAGTAAGGAACCACCAACATGCTTCAGCCAAAACGCACCAAATTCCGCAAGCAGTTCAAGGGCCGCAACCGGGGCCTCAGCTTGTCGGGCAACCTTGTCAGCTTCGGCGAGTTCGGCCTGAAGGCGACCACCCGTGGTGCGATCACCGCGCGCGAGATCGAAGCGGCGCGCCGCTGCATCACGCGTTACGTGAAGCGCGGCGGCAAGCTGTGGATCCGCGTGTTCCCGGACAAGCCGATCACCAAGAAGCCGATCGAAGTCCGCATGGGCGCCGGCAAGGGCAACGTCGAGTACTGGGTCGCGCCGATCCAGCCCGGCCGGATGCTGTACGAAATCGAAGGCGTCACCGAAGCCGAGGCGCGCGAGGCGTTCCGCCTTGCCGCGGCCAAGCTGTCGATCCAAACCCAATTCGCGACCAGGGCGCTGCTGTAATGGATATCAACGAGATGCGCGGCAAATCCGCGCAGGAACTGACCGACCACATCGCCGACCTGCGACGCGAGCAGTTCAGCCTGCGCATGCAGAAGGCCCAGGGCCAGAGCGCACAGACCCACCAGTTCGCCAAGGTGCGCCGCGAGATCGCGCGCGCCGCGACGATTCTGGGACAGAAGCAGAACGGAGTGGCGCGATGAACGACACCAACAAACAAGTCGACAAGGGCAGCGCGCGCACGATCGATGGCCGCGTGAGCAGCGCCAAGAGCGCCAAGACGATCACCGTGGTGATCGAACGCCAGGAGCAGCACGGCCTGTACGGCAAGCTGCTGCGCCGTTCGAGCAAGCTGCACGCGCACGACGAAAAGGGCGAGTGCCACGAGGGCGACCTTGTGCGCATCGCCGAATGCCGCCCGTTGTCCAAGACCAAGCATTTCCGCGTCGTGGAAGTGCTGGCGCGCGCCGCGGAATGAGGAGTCGACGAACATGATCCAGATGCAATCCATGCTGGCCGCGGCAGACAACAGCGGTGCACGCGAACTGATGTGCATCAAGGTGCTGGGCGGCTCCAAGCGCCGCTATGCCAGCGTCGGCGACGTCATCAAGGTTTCGATCCGCGACGCGATTCCGCGCAGCAAGGTCAAGAAGGGCGAGGTCTACAACGCCGTGGTCGTGCGCACCGCCAAGGGCGTGCGCCGTCCGGATGGTTCGTTGATCCGCTTCGACGACAACGCCGCGGTGCTGTTGAACAACAAGCTCGAGCCGATCGGTACCCGCATCTTCGGGCCGGTCACCCGTGAACTGCGCAGCGAACGCTTCATGAAGATCGTTTCGCTCGCGCCGGAAGTGCTGTAAGGAATTCACCATGAATCGCATCCGCAAAGGCGACACGGTGCTCGTGATCGCGGGCAAGAACAAGGGCCAGCACGGCGAGGTCACCCGCGTCGCGGGCGACCACGTGTTCGTGCAGAACATCAACATGGTCAAGCGCCACACCAAGCCGAACCCGCAGGCACAGCAGCCGGGCGGCATCGTGGAACGCGAAGCCCCGCTCCACATTTCCAACGTCATGCTGTACGACCTCGCCACCGGCAAGGGCGCACGCGTGGGCCGCAAGACGCTCGGCGACGGGCGCAAGGTTCGCGTGTTCCGTTCCACCGGCGAAGTCGTGGACGCATGAGGACCTGAGCCATGACCCGCCTCGAAAAAATCTACAAAGACGAAGTGACGCCGACGCTGATGAAGCGCTTCGGTTACCAGAACCCGATGCAGGTTCCGCGCATCAGCAAGATCACGCTCAACATGGGCGTGGGCGAAGCTGCCGCGAACAAGAAGGTGCTGGAGAACGCGACCGCCGACATGGCGAAAATCGCCGGCCAGAAGCCCATCGTGACCAAGGCACGCACGTCGGTGGCGTCGTTCAAGATCCGCGATGGCTGGCCGATCGGCTGCAAGGTCACCCTGCGCCGCGCCAACATGTGGGAGTTCCTGGATCGCCTGATCAATATCTCGCTGCCACGCGTGCGCGACTTCCGCGGCGTGTCCGGCCGCGCGTTCGACGGCCGCGGCAACTACAACATGGGCGTGAAGGAACAGATCATCTTCCCGGAAATCGACTTCGACCAGGTCGATGCGATGCGCGGCATGGACATCTGCATCACCACCACCGCGAAAACCGACGCGGAAGCCAAGGCGCTCCTCGAAGCGTTCCACTTCCCGTTCCGCAACTGACGAGAGACGTATGGCCAAGAAATCCATGGTGAACCGCGACCTGAAGCGCGCCAAGCTGATCAAGCGGCATGGCGGCAAGCGCGTCGACCTGAAGAAGGTCATCGCCAGCGCCGATGCGAGCTACGACGAGAAGATGGCCGCCGCGGCCAAGCTGCAGAAGCTGCCGCGCGACTCCAGCCCGTCGCGCCTGCGCACCCGCTGCGCGTTGACCGGCCGCCCGCGCGCCGTGTACGCGAAGTTCGGCCTGTCCCGCAGCAAGTTGCGCGAAGCGACCATGCGCGGCGACGTGCCGGGGCTGCGCAAGGCGAGTTGGTGAAGCGCCGGGACCACGGTACCCGGGACCCGGAGAAGCAAAAGCTCGCGGCTCTTGATCTTCCGGGTCCCCGATCCCGGGTACCGGGGATCGAACCCAAAATTGCGAAGCTGATTCAAACCATCGGATATCGATGCAAGGCAACAGGAACAACCCATGAGCATGACTGATCCCATCGCCGATATGTTCACCCGCATCCGCAATGCCCAGGCCATGGGCAAGCAGACGGTGAGCATGCCGGCTTCGAAGGTAAAACAGGCGTTGGCCGACCTGCTGAAGTCGGAAGGCTACGTGCTGGATTCGCGCCGTACCGAAAGCGAAGGCAAGGCCAGCCTCGAAATCAAGCTGAAGTATTTCGAGGGCAAGCCAGCGATCGAGCGCATCGAGCGCGTGAGCCGTCCCGGCCTGCGCGTTTATCGCGGCAAGGTTGAATTGCCGAAGGTGATGGGGGGTCTCGGCATCTCCATCGTGTCCACTTCGTCCGGCCTGATGACCGACGCGCAGGCGCGCGCCCAGGGTCTGGGCGGCGAAGTGATCGGCCGCGTCGCGTAAGCAGGACGGAGCATCTGACATGTCACGAGTAGCCAAACAACCCATCACGCTGCCCAAGGGCGTCGAATGCCAGGTGGCCGCGGACGGGATCACCGTCAAGGGCCCCAAGGGCACCCTCAAGATGCACGCGATCCCGGGTGTCGAAATCACGAATGCCGGCGGCACGCTGACTTGCGCCGACGGCACCGCCGAAACCAAGTTCGCGGGCACCACCCGCGCGCTGCTGGCCAACATGGTGCAGGGCGTCAGCCAGGGTTACGAGCGCAAGCTGGAACTGGTGGGCGTGGGTTTCCGCGCGGCACTGCAGGGCAAGAGCCTGAACCTGTCGCTCGGGTTCTCGCACCCGGTGGTGTTCCCGGCGCCGGAAGGCATCACGCTGGAAACGCCGTCGCCGACGGAAATCATCATCAAGGGCGCCGACAAGCAGCAGGTCGGGCAGACCGCCGCCAAGATCCGCGGCTTCCGTCCGCCGGAGCCCTACAAGGGCAAGGGCGTACGTTACGCCGGCGAGCGCATCACGCTGAAAGAAGCGAAGAAGGCTTAAGCCATGATCGACAAGAAAACATCGCGTCTGCGCCGCGCCAAGTCCGCGCGCTCACGTATCCGCAAGCTGGCCGTGCCGCGTCTTTCCGTGCATCGCAGCGGGCAGCACCTGTATGCGCAGGTGATCGCCGCCGATGGCGAGACCGTGCTGGCCGCCGCTTCGACCGTGCAGAAAGCCATCCGGGGTGACCTGAAGGCCACCAAGAACAAGTCCGCCGCCGCGGCGGTGGGCAAGGCGATCGCCGAGAAGGCGCGCGCCGCGGGCATCGAGTCGGTTGCATTCGACCGCTCGGGTTTCCGTTACCACGGGCGTGTCGCGGCGTTGGCGGATGCCGCGCGCGAAGCGGGTTTGAAGTTCTAAGAGCGGGGATTAGGGACGAGTAGCGAGGGCGTGTTTTCGGATCGCTTTTACTCACCCCTCATCCCTCGCCCCTGAAGCACACAACAACTCCAAGCGGCTTGATGCCGCAAGCAAATGCCCGCACTTCGCGGGCGCAAGGTGAAAACAATGGCGAACAACGATCGCAACGATCGCGAAAATTCGGACGGGATGCTCGAGAAGCTGATCGCCGTCAACCGCGTGGCCAAGACGGTCAAGGGCGGTCGGCAGATGAGCTTCACCGCGTTGACCGTGGTGGGCGATGGCGCCGGCAAGGTCGGCTTTGGATACGGCAAGGCGCGTGAAGTGCCGGTCGCGATCTCGAAGGCGATGGAGCGTGCGCGCCGCAACATGGTCACCGTAGGTTTGAACAACGGCACGATCTGGTATGCGGTCAAGGCGAACCACGGCGCGGCCCGTGTGTTCATGCAGCCGGCTTCCGAAGGTACCGGCGTGATCGCCGGCGGCGCGATGCGCGCCGTGCTGGAAGTGGTCGGCGTGAAGGACGTGCTGGCCAAGGCAGTCGGCTCGCGCAATCCGATCAACCTGGTGCGCGCCACCATCAAGGGCCTGCAGTCGGTCGCGAGCCCGCAACACATCGCGGCCAAGCGCGGCAAGAAGGTCGAGGAGCTGGGTCATGGCGGCTAAGAAATCCACCACCACCGGCACCGTCAAGGTGCGTCTCGTGGGCGGCTTGCGCGGTGTACGGTCGCGGCATCGCCTGAGCGTCAAGGCGCTGGGCCTGAACCGCACCGGCGACGTGCGCGAATTGAAGGACAGTCCGCAGGTGCGTGGCCTGATCAATACGGTCAATTACCTGGTCCGGGTCGAGGAGTAAGTCATGCGTTTGAACACATTGAAACCCGCCAAGGGTGCGCGCAAGGAACGCCGCCGCGTCGCGCGCGGCATCGGTTCCGGCCTCGGCAAGACCGCGGGCCGTGGCCACAAGGGCCAGCACGCGCGCGCGGGCAACACGCACACGGTCGGCTTCGAAGGCGGCCAGATGCCGCTGCAGCGTCGCTTGCCCAAGGTCGGTTTTCGCTCCAAGAAGCAGGCCGAAGCGCAACAGGTGTTCCTGTACCAGCTCGCGAGCCTGAAGCAGGACGCGATCGATTTGACCGTGCTGCGCGAAGCCAAGCTGGTCGATGGCCGCGCCAAGCGCGTCAAGCTCGTCAAGAAGGGCGAGATCGGTCGCGCGGTGAAGCTGTCCGGCATCCTGGCAACCGCAGGCGCCAAGGCGGCGATCGAAGCCGCCGGCGGCTCGGTGGAGTAAGCATCTTGGCCCAAGGCAAGACATCGTCCAATCCGCTGGCCCAGTTCGGCAAGTTGACCGAGCTGCGTCAGCGCCTGCTGTTCGTGGTCAGCGCGCTGATCGTGTTCCGGCTGGGGTCGTTCATTCCCGTTCCCGGCGTCAACCCGGAAGCGATGACGCGGATGATCGAGCAGGGCGGCGGCCTGATGAGCATGTTCAACATGTTCTCGGGCGGCGCGCTGGCGCGCTTTTCGCTGTTCGCGCTGGGCGTGATTCCGTACATCTCCGCATCGATCGTGGTGCAGATGATGGGTTCGGTACTGCCGGCTTGGCAGCAGCTCAAGAAGGAAGGGCAGTCGGGCCAGCGCATCATGACCAAGTACACGCGTTGGGGCACGGTGGGACTTTCCGCAGTACAGGCATTCTTTATCGCGACCGGCTTACAGCATCAGGGCACCGCCAATGGCGTGCCAATCGTGTATGACCCGGGTTTTGGTTTCATTTTCGCTTCAGTGATTGGGCTCACTGCCGGCAGCATGTTCCTGATGTGGCTGGGCGAGCAGATGACCGAGCGCGGCATCGGCAACGGCATCTCACTGATCATCTTCGCGGGCATCGTGGCGGGCCTGCCGCAGGCGCTCACGCAGACCTTCACGATGGCCAGCAACGGCCAGCTTTCCGCGATCAAGGTGCTGATCGTGGTGATGATCGTGCTGGGCGTGACCGCGTTCTGCGTGTTCATGGAAAGCGCGCAGCGCCGGATCACGGTGAACTACGCGCGCAGGCAGGGTGGCGCCAACGCGTACCAGAACCAGAGTTCACACCTGCCGCTGAAGATCAACATGTCGGGCGTGATCCCACCGATTTTCGCCTCTTCGTTGATCCTGTTCCCTGCCACCGTGTCGTCGTATGTCTCTAACGCCGGCCAGATGCACTGGTTGCAAAGTTTGACCACCGCGCTGACGCCGGGCGAGCCGCCGTACATGATTGTGTACGCGGCGATGATCATCATCTTCGCGTTCTTCTACACCGCGATCGTGTTCAATTCGCAGGAAACCGCGGATAACCTGAAGCGTTCCGGCGCGCTGATCCCGGGCCTGCGCCCGGGCAAGGCGACGGCCGATTACATCGACGCCGTGCTGACCCGCTTGACGGGCGCGGGCGCGGTGTACCTGGCTGCGGTCTGCCTTATTCCCACGTTCATGCAGACCGAGTGGCACGTGCCGTTCTATTTCGGCGGCACTTCGCTGCTGATCGTGGTGGTGGTGGCGATGGACTTCCGGGCGCAGGTTTCCGCGCACCTGGTCTCGCACCAGTACGACAGTTTGTTGAAGAAGGCCAATTTGCGCCGCAAATAGCCCGCGCCGGCTGATCGGTGGGCAGCAGTGCCGGGCGGGGACTACTCCCCATTCGGATGAATTTCAAGCTATAATTGACAGTTTGCCGAATCGGCAACGCATTTGAGGTGGAGCAACCCACATGGCACGTATCGCGGGCGTCAACCTGCCGGTCAACAAGCACGTTTGGATCGGCCTGCAGAGCATCTACGGCATCGGCCGCACCCGTTCGCGCAAGGTCTGCGAGTCGGCGGGCGTGGACCCGGCCACCCAGATCAAGTCGCTGTCCGAGGGCGAGGTCGAAAACCTGCGCCGCGAAGTGGCGAAGTTCAGCGTGGAAGGCGACCTGCGCCGCGAAGTGGGCATCAGCATCAAGCGCCTGATGGACCTCGGCACCTATCGTGGCTTGCGCCACCGCCGCGGTCTGCCCGCGCGCGGCCAGCGCACCCGCACCAATGCGCGTACCCGCAAGGGTCCGCGCCGCGCGATCAAGAAATAAGCGCCCATCGAACATTGAACAAGATTCACTGACGGACACCCCATGGACAAACCAGCTGCCAAGCCGAAGAAGAAGACCAAGCGCATCGTCACCGATGGCGTCGCCCATGTCCATGCTTCGTTCAACAACACCATCGTCACCATCACCGATCGCCAAGGCAACGCGTTGTCGTGGGCGACTTCAGGCGGCGCGGGCTTCCGCGGTTCGCGCAAGTCGACTCCGTTCGCCGCGCAGGTCGCAGCCGAGAAGGCCGGGCGCGTGGCGCTGGATTACGGCGTCAAGTCGCTGGAAGTGCGCATCAAGGGCCCCGGCCCGGGCCGCGAGTCGGCGGTGCGTTCGTTGAACGCGCTGGGCTACAAGGTCACCAACATCATCGACGTCACGCCGATTCCGCACAACGGCTGCCGTCCGCCCAAAAAGCGGAGGGTCTGAAGACATGGCACGTTACATTGGTCCAACCTGCAAGCTGGCCCGCCGCGAAGGCGCCGACCTGTCGCTGAAGAGTCCGGCGCGCGCAATCGACTCCAAGTGCAAGTTCGACAACAAGCCCGGCCAGCATGGCGTTGCCGCGAAGCGTTCGCGGCCGTCCGATTACGCCGTGCAATTGCGCGAGAAGCAGAAGGTCAAGCGCATCTATGGCGTGCTCGAGCGCCAGTTCAGCAACTACTACAAGAAGGCCACCCAGCTGAAGGGCAACACCGGCGAAAACCTGTTGCGCCTGCTGGAAGCCCGCCTCGACAACGTCGTGTACCGCATGGGCTTCGCAGTGACCCGCGCGCAGGCGCGCCAGCTGGTCTCGCACAAGGCCGTGATGGTCAACGGCAAGAAGGTCAACGTGCCGTCGTACGTGATGCGTCCCGGTGACGAGATCAAGCTCACCGAGAACGCACAGAAGCAGTTGCGCGTGCAGGAAGCCATGAAGGTTTCCGAAAGCATGGACCTGCGACCGGGCTGGATCGAGTTCGACGCGAAGAACGCGGCGGGCGTGTTCAAGGCCATGCCGGATCGCGGCGACCTGCCCAGCGACATCAACGAAGCGCTGATCGTCGAGTTGTATTCGAAGTAAGCGTCGCAGCCGGCGCGTTTCGGCCGTTTGCCGGAACGACGCCAGCGATGCAAACCGGACGGCCTGCCGTCCGGCGAAGAACCATCGGAGCCCCAATCCTGTGCGGCTCCAACAGTGATATTCCGGAGTGTAGCCCATGGCAGTCTCTTCCACTCACGTCCTGCGCCCGCGCGGCCTCAAGGTCGAGCCGGTTGGCCCCAATCACGCCCGCGTCGTCGTCGAGCCGCTGGAGCGCGGTTACGGCCACACGCTCGGCAACGCGCTGCGCCGCGTGCTGTTGTCCTCCATTGCCGGTGCGGCGATCGTCGAAGCGGAAATCGACGGCGTGTTGCACGAGTACACCACGCTGGAAGGCCTGCAGGAAGACGTGATCGAGGTGTTGTTGAACCTCAAGGGCGTCGCGATCCGCCTCAACGGCACCGACGAAGCCAACCTCAGTCTGTCCAGGAAGGGCAAGGGCGTGGTCACGGCCGGCGACATCACCACCGATCACACGGTGGAGATCGTCAATCCCGAGCACGTGATCTGCCACCTCACCAAGGACGTGGCGCTGAACATGCGCCTGAAGGCGCGTCGCGGCATCGGCTATCAGCCCGCCGTCAGCCGCACCAACCCCGACGAGGAAACCCGCGCGATCGGCCGCCTGCAGATCGACGCGTCGTTCTGCCCGGTGCGCCGCGTGGCGTATTCGGTGGACGCCGCGCGCGTCGAGCAGCGCACCAACCTCGACAAGCTGATCCTCGACGTCGAAACCAACGGTACCGTGGCGGTCGATGATGCGGTCCGCCAGGCCGCCGAGACGCTGCACGACCAGCTGTCCGTGTTCGGCGATTTCAAGAGCCGCGAAGCCACCGAGTCCGAGAAGGACAAGAGCGGCATCTCGCCGCTGCTGCTGCGTCCGATCGACGACCTCGAACTCACCGTGCGTTCGGCCAACTGCCTCAAGGCCGAGAGTATCTACTACATCGGCGACCTGGTGCAGAAGACCGAAGTCGAGCTGCTGAAGACGCCGAACCTCGGCAAGAAGTCGCTCACCGAAATCAAGGACGTGCTCGGCGCCAAAGGCCTCGCGCTCGGCACCAAGCTCGAGAACTGGCCGCCGGCGGGTATTTCCAGCGGCATGCAACTGGGATAAGACCAGCCAGTCGTCCGCTCTGCGGACTGTCAGCAAGTAAAGGGTAAATAGACAGAGTGCTCGCACGGTTTCGTTTTGACTGACTCATTCACAGGGTGCGAGGCACCCGACTGACAGCTCGCGAAGCGAGCGACTTACAACTCAATAGCGGAATTCCGCGGAAATCCGGACGCACGAGCCGGATTTTCATAACGATAAAACAGAGAGAGCACCACCATGCGCCACCTCAAATCCGGACGCAAACTCAACCGGACCAGTTCCCACCGCGAAGCCATGTTCAAGAACATGTCGGCGTCGCTGATCAAGCACGAACTGATCCGCACCACCCTGCCCAAGGCCAAGGAGCTGCGCCGCGTCGCCGAGCCGCTGATCACGCTGGCCAAGGTTGACGGCGTCGCCAATCGCCGCCTCGCCTTCGCGCGCCTGCGCGACAAGCAGGCCGTCGGCAAGCTGTTCGTGGAACTTGGGCCCCGCTACCGCGAACGCAAGGGCGGTTACCTGCGCATCATCAAGTGCGGTTTCCGTGACGGCGACAACGCGCCGATGGCGTACGTGGAGCTGGTCGATCGTCCGCAGGCGCAGCCCGCCGCGGAGGATTGATCCGCTGCAATCGCTTCGATGAAAAACCCGGCCCTAGGCCGGGTTTTTGTTGCCGCGCATGACACGTCACCGCGAAAACGCTACTGTTGGACGTCCATCCGCTCGCAATGTACCCATGAACCCCCTCCGCTGGTCCTTCCGCACCGCGTTCCTGCTCGGCTTCGTGATTTGCGTGGCGCTGCTGGGCTATGCGCTGTACGCCGAGCAGCAACTGCACCTGATGCCTTGCAACCTGTGCATCCTGCAGCGCGTGGCGTTCATCTGGATGGGGCTGTGGTTCCTCGTCGGCGGCGTGCACGCGCCGCGCGGCGGCGGGCGTTGGGCCTACGTCGTGCTGGTGTTGATCGGCGCCGCGTTCGGTGTCGCGATGGCGGCGCGGCAACTGTGGCTGCAATCATTGCCGGCTGACCAGATCCCCGCGTGCGGTGCCGGCTTCGACATGCTGCTGGCGCAGCTGAAAGGTCATTACATTCCGCTCGGCCAATTCATCACCACGATGTTGCGCGGCTCCGGCGATTGCGCGCAGGTCACGTGGAAGTTCCTGGGCCTGTCGATGGCTGGCTGGACGCTGATCTGGTACGTCGTGCTCGGCATCTGGGCGCTGCTGCCGCGCCCGCGCGCCAGCAAGTTGGCGCGCGCACCTTCGTTGCGCGCGATGAGGAATTGAGATGGCCACTTCGGAATCCCCATCACGCGCGCCGCTGCGCCCCGTTCGCGAAGCACGGCCGTGGAAGGTCGACAGTTGGCAATCGCATCCCGCGGAACAGATGCCGCGGTACGACGATCCGGCCGAACTGGCGGCGGCGCTCGCCAGACTGGACAAGTTGCCGCCGCTGGTGACGTCATGGGAAATCTTGGCGCTCAAGCAGCAACTGGCGGACGCGCAGGATGGCAAGCGCTTCCTGCTGCAGGGCGGCGATTGCGCCGAGACGTTCGCGGACTGCAACAACGAGGTGATCGCCAACCGCCTGAAGGTGTTGCTGCAGATGAGCCTGGTGCTGGTGCACGGCCTTCGCATGCCGGTGCTGCGCGTGGGCCGCTTCGCCGGCCAGTACGCCAAGCCGCGTTCGGCCGACGCCGAAGCCATCGACGGCGTGACCTTGCCGGCCTATCGCGGCGACCTGGTCAATGGTCCCGAATTCACCGCCGCAGCCCGGCGCGCCGATCCCGCGCGCATGCTGGAAGGCCACGCGCGTTCGGCGATGACCATGAACTTCGTGCGCGCGCTGATCGACGGCGGCTTCGCGGACCTGCACCACCCCGAATACTGGAACCTGGCCTGGGTCGACCACTCGCCGCTGGCAGCCGATTACCGGAAGATGGTGGACGGCATTTCCGACGCGGTGCGCTTCATGGAGACGCTTGCCGGCGAGCCCATCGCGAGTTTCCAGCGCGCGGATTTCTACACCTCGCACGAGGCGCTGCTGCTGCCTTACGAGCAAGCCTTGACGCGGCAGGTGCCGCGCCAGTGGGGCTGGTTCAATCTGTCCACGCATTTCCCGTGGATCGGCATGCGCACCGCCGCGCTCGATGGCGCGCACGTGGAGATGTGCCGCGGCATCCGCAATCCGGTCGCGGTCAAGATCAGTCCGGCGATGCACGACGACCAGTTGCAGGCGTTGATCGACATCCTCAATCCCGACGACGAGCCAGGCCGCCTCACGTTGATCCATCGCATGGGCGCGGGCGGCATCGGCCAGCACCTGCCGCGCCTCATCAACGCGGTGAAGGCGACCGGCCGGCGCGTGTTGTGGGTATGCGATCCGATGCACGGCAACACCGAGAAGCTCGGCAACGGCGTGAAGACCCGCCGCTTCGCGAACATACGAAGCGAGCTGGAGCAGGCATTCGACATCCATGCCGCGGAAAACTCGCGTCTCGGCGGCGTGCACCTCGAACTGACAGGCGAGGACGTCACCGAATGCCTCGGCGGCGCGCGCAACCTGCTGGAAGCCGACCTCGGCCGCGCGTACAAATCGTCCGTCGATCCGCGGCTCAACTACGAGCAGTCGCTGGAACTGGCGATGCTGATCGTGCGGAAGTCGGGCGCGGCGACGACCTGATCGTGTAGCCCGGATGAAGCCGCGAAGCGGCGGAATCCGGGGCACGCCTCGATGAAACCCCGGATTGCGGCGCTGCACGCCTCCATCCGGGCTACGGATGCGCGACCGCTTCTGCCAATTCGCGCCAAGGCTCGACGTTCCAGAACCCGCGCGCCTGCCCCGACGGTGACGGCAGCACGAACACGCGCGTTTGTGCGATCACGGCGGCTTGCTCGCCGTAATCGGGAATGCGCGATCCCAGCGCGAGTCCCGCGCGCGCCGCGTTCTTGCTGGTGAATGCGACGATGCGCGGCCGGTAACGCGCCAGTTTGCGCTGCAGGGCCGCAGCATCGAACGCGACACGCGGAAGCTCCGCGTCGGAACCGAAATGATGCTTGGCGACGTCGGTCAGGCCGATGCCGAACTGCAGCACCTCGCGGAACTCGGACGGCGCCAACAGCCGCGGCGTCAGGCCGATCGCGAACAGCGTGCGCCAGAAATGATTGCCCGGATGCGCGTAGTACGCGCCCTCGCGCGCCGAGCGCGTGCCGGGCGCGGTGCCACAGAACACCACGCGCAAGCCGGACGCCAGGACATCGGGCAGGATGAAAGCGTCGCGGGAGGCCATCGGCACATTTTCGCAGATGCATGACGCTGGAAGCGCGGCGTGGTGGCGCCGGTCGCACGCTAGAATGCCCGGTCACCGTTTGCATCGGGCCGCTCCATGGCGCATCCCTTCATCGTCGACATCGATCCCATCGCCTTCCACGTGTTCTCGTTCGGCGTGCGCTGGTATGGCTTGATGTACCTCGGCGGCTTCATCGGCGGCCTCGCGCTCGGCGAGTACCGCCGCCGCAAGGGCAGGCTGGCGGTGGATCGCGATTCGTTCCTCGACCTCGCGTTCTACGTGATGCTGGGCATCATCGTCGGCGGCCGCATCTGGTACATGCTGACTTACCAGCCGATCGACTGGATCTGGACGGACCCGCTGCAGATCTTCCGCGTGTGGGACGGCGGCATGTCGTTCCACGGTGGCCTGCTGGGCGTGCTGGCGGCGAGCCTGTGGTGGTGGTGGCGGCACCATGCGACGATCAGGCATTACTTCGACGTGGTGGATTTCGTCGCGCCACTGGTGCCGATCGGGCTCGGACTCGGCCGGCTCGGCAACTTCATCAACGGCGAGTTGTGGGGCAAGCCCAGCCACTTGCCGTGGGCGATGATCTTTCCGCACGCGGGCGTCGAAGACCATGCCTACGTTTTCGGCGGCGTGATCGAAGGCAGCAAACTGCGTTTCCCGGCGCATCCGCTCTGGCAGGCAACTTACCAGCAGTTCGGCGGGCACCTGCCGCGCCATCCCAGCGAGCTGTACGAGTTCCTGCTCGAAGGCGTGGTGATGTTCACCGTGCTGTGGGTGTTCTCGATCAAGCCGCGGCATCGCTATGCGGTGTCCGGCCTGTTTGGACTGATGTACGGCGTGTTCCGTTTCGCGGTGGAGTTCGTGCGCCTGCCCGACCCGCAACTCGGCTACCTGCTGCACACCGGCTGGCTGACCATGGGCCAGGTGCAGTCGATTCCGCTGATCATCGTCGGCTTGCTGCTGTTGTGGATGTCGCGGCGTGCGCCGGTGGTGCAGCCGGTCGAAATCAAAGCCACTTCGCCCGCTTGAGCACCACGTAGAGCGTGATGCACACCACGATGGTGATGCTGATGATGATCGGGTAGGCGTAGGGTTTGGCGAGTTCCGGCATGTCGTGGAAGTTCATGCCGTACCAGCTCGCCAGCAGCGTCGGCGCCGCCAGCAGCGCGGCCCAGCCGGCGAGCCGCTTCACCACTTCGTTCTGGCGCACCGTGATCAGCGACAGGTTCACGTTCATCGCCGCGCCCAGCATCTCGCGCATCGAATTGATCGCATCGCTGACCCGCGTGACGTGGTCCTGCACGTCACGGAAATACGGCCGCACTTCGTCGCGGATCACCTCGGGATGCAGGCGCACCAGTTGGCCCAGGATGTCCTGCAACGGCGTCGCGGCGAGCTTCAGCGTCAGCAGCTCGCGCTGCATGCCATACAGGCGGCGGGTGACGTCGCGGTTGGCGGCGTCGCTGAAAACATCGTGCTCGAGGTCCTGCAATTCTTCCTTGAAGTCCTGCACGATCGGCAGGTAATTGTCGACGATGTAATCGAGGATCGAGTACAGCGCATAGCTCGGCCCGAGGGCGAGGTGTTCCGGCGCCTGCTCGCAGGCGCGGCGGGCGGGCGCATAGCTGCGCGAAGCGCCGTGGCGCACCGACAACAGGTAGCACTTGCCGATGAAAATGTGCGTTTCGCCGAACGCGATATTGCCTTCGGTCATCTGCGCGGTTTGCGCGACGACGAAGAGCGAATCGCCGTAGGCTTCGATCTTGGGGCGCTGGTGCGCGGTGTGCGCGTCTTCCACCGCGAGCTCGTGCAGGCCGAACTCGCCCTGCAGCTTTTCGAGCAACGCTTCGTCCGGTTCGACCAGGCCCACCCAGACGAAGCCGCTTGGTTGGGCCAGGAAATCGCTGATCTCGTCCAGCGTGATGTCGCGGATCTTCCTGCCGTCCGCACTGTAGGCGGCGCAGTTGGCGACCATGGATTTCGCGGCCGGGGTGTCCATGCCCTGATTATGCGTGATCGGCGCGCATGTGGAAAATCAAAACGTCCAGTCCGCAAATGAACGCAAAGGAGCGCAAATGAAAAGCGGGCTTTGCCCTTATTCGCGTTCATTTGCCGACGAAAGGCCTTCGCATCATCCAGAGGCCGCATGACAGCCCAAGCCAAGCCGGCAACGCGAACAGGATCCACGGCAGGTTGTGCTGCGGAAACGCGGGCGAGAGCTTGGAGAAAAGGGCGAAGACGGAGAGCAGCGCCATCAGCGCAGCGACGCCGATGCCGAGGCGGGTAGTTGCGGCGCCGGGCCTGCGCACGCGCAGCAGCGCGGGAATCGCCAGCCATGCCAGCGGATTGAACAGCCACAGGTTTTCGTTCGCCCACGCGGCGCGATGCGCAGTGCCGAACCACAGCACCAGCATCAGCGCACCGGCGATGCCCGCCAGCAGCGCGTACGCCGTGCCCACGACCGCGAACCACCAGCGTTCGATGTCGTACGCGTCGCGCAGCCAGGCCGCCGCAAAGAACGCAATACCGAGGATCAGCCCCGCGATCAGCAGCGGCCAGCGCATGTCGGGTGCGTGGGCGGGCGGCGAGGGCAGGCGCTGCGGCGACAACACCGTTGCCGATTGCACGAGCGGAGCGCCATCCGTTCCGTGCACGCCGCGCAACTCGACCATCAGCCGCGCCGGAATGAATGCACCGGTCCAGCGCGTCAGCGGCTGGTCGGCGTAGGGACCCAATCCGAGGTCCAGCAAGTACATCAGCCAGGGTTGCCCCGACATCAGCCGGTCGGTTTCGCTGCGGTAGGTTTCATCGCGCGCGGCGGGCGCGGTGAGCTGCGTCTCCAGCGTGCCGCCCAGCACCCGGTCCAAGGCATCGCGCACGCGCGTGGTGCAGTTGTCCGCGAAGTAGCGGTAGCGGTAACGCGAGTGTTCCGGCTGCACGTTCCAGACCAGGAAGTCACGCAACGCCGTGCGCTGCGCCGGCGTGAGATTCAAGTGCTGGTCGGTGATCGAACGGCCTTCGCCGGAATATTCCTGGATGTCGTCCGCGGCCGGCCACGCGGCGGCGCGGTAGATCATGATCCCGCGCGCGAAGTTGAGATAGAAATCCTTCTGCTCGAAATCGAACAGGCCGTAGTTGAACGCGTACGCCTCGCCGCTGGCAGCGTCGGTGATCACCAGCGCGTCATGGCCGAAGCGTTCCCAATACGCCGAGCCGGGGCCATAGGTGTAGAGGTCCACGCGCAGGTCCGCGCCGGGCGCGTCGATGACGCCTGCGCGGGCGAGGGGCGGAAGCAGGAAACACGTCAGCAGGGAAATAGCCGCGCACGCGCCACGGAGTTTCGAGCGGAGTGAAATGCGCATTGCGGTTGGCATGCTGATGGTGAAAACGCCACATGATAAGGGCGGCGCAGCTTTACTCCCTCTCCCCCAACGGATTCAACGGTGGGGGAGAGGGCTGGGGTGAGGGGGCAAGACAATCGGCGCACGACGTGGCCGCAACGGCATTCAATACTTCACCCCCTCACCCAACCCTCTCCCCCGAGCACAACAGCCGCTCGGGGGAGAGGGCTTGAGCCGCCTGCGCATCATCCATCTATTCGCCAGTCAGCTTGCGCACCCGGAACTGCAACACGCGGCGATCATCCGCGCGGGTCACGTCGAACGCGTAGTCGGCCAGCGTCGCCGTTTCGCCGGGATCGGGCAGGTGGCCGATCTCCGCGGTGACGAGGCCGCCCACGGTGTCGTATTCCTCGTCCGGAAACACGGTGCCGAACTCGAGATTGAAGTCTTCGATGGGCGTGAGCGCATCGACCAGCCAGCTGCCGTCCGGTTGCGCGACGATCAGCTTCGGCGGCACGGCATCGTCGTGCTCGTCGTCGATCTCGCCGACGATTTCTTCCAGCACGTCCTCGATGGTCACGAGTCCGGCGACGCCGCCGTACTCGTCCACCACCACCGCCATGTGGTTGCGCGAGCGGCGGAACTCGGCGAGCAGCACGTTCAGGCGCATCGATTCGGGGATCATCACGGCGCGGCGCAGTAGCGCGCGCACGTCGAGCGCGCCGTCCTGGCCGCGGCGCAGCAGGTCCTTGGCCAACAGGATGCCGAGGATTTCGTCCTTGTCCTCGCCGTGCACCGGGAAGCGCGAGTGGCCGGATTCGATCACCGTCCCGAGGATCGTCGTCAGGTCATCGTCGATGTCGATCGTGACCATCTGCGCGCGCGGCACCATCACGTCGCCGACGACCATCTCGGTGACGCGGATCGAGCCTTCGATCATCGCGAAGGTCTCGCTGGTGAGCAGGCCGTTGTTCTGCGCTTCGCGAAGCTCCGCGAGCAGTTCTTCCGGGTTGCGGGGCTCGCCTGAGAGCATGTGGCCCAAACGATCCCACAACGAACGGTGGGCGGGGCCAGTGGTACTTGGGGGTTCTGCGGACATGGGTCTGGAACACGTCCCCGGAGGGGGCGGACCTTCAATTCTAGCGGATATCGGGAGCAGGCGTTTTTACGTGTCGGGCCGCTTCAGGCGGCATAAGGGTCGGCGATGCCGAGCCCGGCCAGTATCCGCGTCTCCAGCGTTTCCATGCGCGTCGCGTCGCGCTCGTTCTGGTGATCGAACCCGAGCAGATGCAATACGCCGTGCGCGGTGAGATGCGCATAGTGATCGCGCGGCGACTTGCCTTGCGCATGCGCTTCACGTGCGACCACCGGCGCGCAGATCACCAGGTCGCCGAGCAGCGGCGAAGCGAAACCGCGCGGCAGTTCGACCGGAAACGACAGCACGTTGGTGGCGTAATCCTTGCCGCGATATTGCCGGTTCAGCGCGCGGCCTTCGCGTGCGCCGACGATGCGGATCGACAGTTCGGCGGGCTTGATATGGCGCGCGCCCTGCAACGCGGCCTCCACCCAACGTCTAAAACTCACCGAGGTCGGGACGCCGCGTCGCGGCGCGGCATACGAAATGCCAACCTCAAGGCGCGGCTTCGCCATTGCGTTCCTCGGCGGCTTCGTAGGCCCGCACGATTTTCGCGACCAGCGGATGCCGCACCACGTCGCGCGCGGTGAAGAAGGTGAAGCTGATGCCGTCGACGTCGCGCAGCACCTCGATCACGTTGCGCAGGCCCGAACGCGTATTGCGCGGCAGGTCGACTTGCGTGACGTCGCCCGTCACGACCGTTGTTGTGCCGAAGCCGATGCGGGTCAGGAACATCTTCATCTGCTCCACCGTGCTGTTCTGCGCCTCGTCGAGGATCACGAACGAATCGTTGAGCGTGCGTCCGCGCATGTAAGCCAGTGGCGCGATCTCGATCACGCTGCGCTCGATCAGGCGCGCGACCTTGTCGAAGCCGAGCATTTCATACAGCGCGTCGTACAGCGGGCGCAGATACGGATCGACCTTTTGCGCAAGATCGCCGGGCAGAAAGCCCAGCTTTTCGCCGGCTTCCACCGCGGGGCGCACCAGGATCAGCCGCTGCACGCGACCGGTTTCCAGCGCCTCGACCGCGCTCGCGACCGCGAGATACGTCTTGCCGGTGCCGGCCGGGCCGATGCCGAAGTTGATGTCGTGCGTCGCGATCGCGTGCAGGTAGCGCACCTGGTTCGGCCCGCGCCCGCGGATGGTGCCGCGCTTTACCTTGATCGCGACTTCCTGCGCGTCTTCCGCCTGCTGTTCGGCCAGCGCATCGACGCCCGCTTCCGACAGTCGCAGGTTCAGCGCGCGCCCGTTCAAGGTCTCGTGCTCGGTCGCTTCGTAGAGATTGCGCAGCACGCGCTCGCCGGACTTCACCGCGGGTTCTTCGCCGATCACGCGGAACACGTTGCCGCGATTGTTGATCTCGACGCCGAGCCGCAGCTCGATCTGGCGCAGGTGCTCGTCGAACGGGCCGCACAGGTTGGCGAGCCGCTGCGTGTCGTCGGGTTCGAGGGTGAAGTCGTGCTGGATGATGCCTTCGGTCATGCGCCGCAACCGATCCAAACATCGTC
>JAZKBD010000039.1:40085-46904 GCA_040388785.1 Pseudomonadota bacterium | reverse complement strand
AAGCCGGGATCCAAATTGACTTCATGTGTCCCGATGGCGTCGAGAGCAAAGGCAAAATGGATTCCGGCCTGCGCCGGAATGACGAGGATAACCATCATGGCATCACGACTGCTTCTCGCCCGGACAGACGTCCACGCAGCGAATTTGTCAGTGCAGCGGTAATCACGACATCCACGAACTGGCCGATCAAACGCGCGTCGCCGGCAAAATTCACCTGCCGCATGTTCTCGGTCTTGCCGGTGAGCTCGTTCGGGTTCTTCTTCGACGGGCCGGTGACGAGGATGCGTTGCGTCGTTCCGACCATCGCCTCGCTGATCTTTGCGGCGTGCGCGTTGATCGTGGCCTGCAGGCGCGCCAGGCGTTCGTGCTTGACCGCGTCGGGCGTCGGGTCCAGCAGGTTGGCTGCGGGCGTGCCGGGGCGCTTGGAATAGATGAACGAGAACGACTGGTCGAAACCAACGTCCTCGATCAACTGCATCGTCTTCTCGAAGTCGGCATCGGTTTCGCCGGGGAAACCGACGATGAAATCCGAGGAGATGCAGATGTCCGGGCGCACCGCGCGCAGCTTGCGGATTTTCGACTTGAATTCCAGCGCGGTGTAGCCGCGCTTCATCATCGCGAGCACGCGGTCGGAACCCGACTGCACGGGCAAATGAAGGAAATTCGCGAGCTTGGGCACGTCCCGATAGGCCGCGATGAGCGAATCGGAAAACTCCAGCGGATGCGAGGTGGTGAAACGAATCCGCCCGATGCCGTCGATCTCGGCGATCGCGCGGATCAACAGCGCGAGGTCGGCCGTGCCGCCGTCGAACATTGGCCCGCGGTACGCATTGACGTTCTGGCCGAGCAGGTTGACCTCTTTCACGCCCTGCTCGGCGAGGGACGCGACTTCCGCCAGCACGTCATCGAACGGCCGCGAAATTTCCTCGCCGCGCGTGTAGGGCACCACGCAGAACGAACAGTATTTCGAGCAGCCTTCCATGATCGACACGAACGCGCTCGGACCTTCGGCGCGTGGCTCGGGCAGGCGGTCGAACTTCTCGATCTCGGGAAACGAAATGTCGACCTGCGGCTGCCCGGTCGCGCGGCGCGCGTCGATCAGATCGGGCAGGCGGTGCAGGGTTTGCGGGCCGAACACGATGTCCACGTACGGCGCGCGTTCCACGATCGCCGCGCCTTCCTGGCTCGCCACGCAACCGCCGACGCCTATCAGCACGCCTGGGTTGGCCTGCTTGAATTCCTTCCAGCGGCCGAGTTGCGAAAACACCTTTTCCTGCGCCTTTTCGCGGATCGAACAGGTGTTCACCAGGATCACGTCGGCTTGCGATACGTCCTGCGTACGCAGCATGCCGCGCTCGGCGCTAAGCACTTCCTCCATCTTGCGGGAGTCGTACTCGTTCATCTGGCAGCCGTGGGTCTCGATGAAGAGCTTTCCAGAATCAGGCTTTCCAGAATCGGACTTTTTGGATCCGGCTTTGGCGGGGGCAGGGGTATCAGCCATCGGAGGAAAGCAGCGCGCGATCAAACCCGCATTGTAGCTTCGCAACGGCCGCGGACCGAACTTCCGGCCCCGAAGTGTGAACGCTGCGGCTTGGCAAGGACCGCCCGCAGGGGCACACTGCGATCCCATGAGTGCCGTTTCCCGCCCGGGGGCGCGCGGCGGCTGGCGCCGGGAGCCTCGCCCTGATTCCGATTCGCATTGGCGGATCGTGTTCGCGTGCGCGTTGTTGCTGGCCTTCGCGTGGGCCGGGCCGGCGGCCGCCAGCGTGCTTTATCGCTGCACCGGCGCGGGCGGCGAGTTGGCCTACGTCAGCAGCACCGCGGGTTATCGCAATTGCGTGAAGCTGGGCCAGTGGCACACCGCTTCGCTGCATCGCGTCGAAGCCAGCCAGCACACCACGCACAAGAACAACCAACCCAGCGGCGCCACGCTGCCCGGCCAGCCGCCGCGTTCCGTGAAGGCGAATCCCGCGATACTGAAGATCACGCCGCTGGGCGAGGACAATGCCGTGCCGGCAACGGCACAGGTCGACAAACGGGCGTGGCAGCCGTTCCCGGTGGTGGCGCTGGATACGCTGGGCACGTGGATCCTGCCGCGCGTGCTCGGCGTCGATCTGGCGCCCGAACGGCCCAGGCCCGCGCCCGCCGCCAGCGCGCCCGCGCCTTCGGCGACTGCGCCGATTCCGCTGAAGCTCGAGGCCGACAAACCGACGCCGCCGAAACGCGGCGCGGTGTATCGCGTGGTGCAGAAGAACGGCACCGTGCTGTACACCAACGTCGCCTCCCTGGCGCAGGGCCGCAACGCGAAGATGCTGTTCACCTACATCGTCGAATGCTATGCGTGCAACGTGCATTCGAGGATCGACTGGAACACCGTGCCGCTGCAGTTGGCCGCGTATGGCGATGACATCCGTTCGGCCGCGAAGCTGAGCGGCGTGAACGCTGCGCTGCTGCGCGCGATCATCCACGCGGAATCCGGATTCAACGCGCGCGCGTTGTCGTACAAGGGCGCGCAGGGCTTGATGCAACTGATGCCTGGCACCGCGTTCGATCTGGGCGTGGGCGACGCCTTCGATCCGGCGCAGAACATCTCGGGCGGCGCACGCTATCTCGCCTTGCTGCTGCACGATTTCCACGGCGACGTGAAGCTGGCGGCGGCCGCCTACAACGCGGGCGCCGGCGCGGTGACGAAGTACGGCGGCGTGCCGCCGTATGCCGAAACGCAGGTGTACGTGAAGCGCGTGGCGGTGCTGTACCAGCGCTACCTCGACGCACTGGCCGGGCACGCCGCGCCCACGCTGGCGACGATCAAGGCCGGCAGTTGACCTGCGTAGCCCGGATGAAGTGAAACGACTGCGTTTGCAGGACTGCAAACGCGAACGCCGAAGGCGGCCCGAAGGGTGAGCGACAGGGATGTCGCGAATCAATCCGGGTTCCGTGCGTCACCGTTTCAACTCCGAAGTCAGCATGGGCGCGATCGTCTCGACGATCTGCTCCGCGAGCAGATGGTTGGCGGCGACGATGTTGCCGGATTCGGGCAAGCCCTCGCGGCCCATGAAATCGCCATAGCGTCCACCGGCCTCGCGTACCAGCAGGCAGCCCGCGGCCATGTCCCAGATTTTCAGGCCCGTTTCGAAATAGCCATCGAAACGCCCGGACGCAGTCCACGCGAGATCCAGCGCGGCCGAGCCGGTGCGGCGAAAATCTTCCGCACGCTTCAGCAGTTCGCGGCTCATGCCGAGCTGCGCATCGAGGTGGCGGCGCTCGCGGTACGGGAAACCCGTGCACAGCATCGCGCCATCCAGCGACTCGCGCTTCGCAACGCGGATGCGCCGGTCGTTGAGGAACGCGCCATCGCCCTTGCTGGCGGTGAAGATCTCGTTGCGGACCGGATCGAGGATCACCGCGTGCACGGGTTCGCCGCGATCCAGCAGTGCAAGCGAGACGCCGAAATGCGGAATGCCGCGCAAATAATTGTGCGTGCCGTCCAGCGGATCGACCGCCCAGGTGAAGCGCGCGCCGGCCTTGCCGGAGGCGCCGGTTTCCTCGCCCAGGATCGCGTGGTCCGGATAGGCGCGCTTCAGCTCGCGCACGATCTCGCGCTCGGCCTGGCGATCGACCTCCGATACGAAATCGAGATGGTGCTTTTCGATCACGGCCAGGCTGTCGAGGCGGTTCATGTAGCGCAGGATCACGCTGCCCGCGGCGCGCGCGGCACGGATCGCAACGGTGACGATGGGTCGGGCCATGGCGAAGGAATTCCGGAGATTTGAAAAAGAACGCGCCGCACGGGGCGGCGCCGGGTCATTTTAGCAGGGACGTGGTTCGGACGCGCCGCGCGCTTGTCTCCCTCTCCCCCAATTGGCTCCATCGATTGGGGGAGAGGCGGCCGCAGGCCGAGCGCGTAGCGCTGGGGTGAGGGGGGCATTACGGCACGACGGCAAAATCATGCTGATAACCTTGCACGATGAACCAATCCACCGCCTCCATCCCGCCCGCGCCGCAAACGATCCGTTTCGTGCTGTCGCGCACGTCCCATCCCGGCAACATCGGTTCGGCCGCGCGCGCGATCCGCACCATGGGTTTCTGGCGCATGGTGCTGGTGGCGCCGCAGCACTATCCCGATCCGCAGGTCACCGCGATGGCCGCAGGTGCGGACGACGTGCTGGCGAACCTGGCCGTGGTCGGCAGCGTGCCGGAAGCGGTGGCCGACTGCACCCGCGTGTACGGCCTGTCCGCCCGCCGCCGTGGCGTGAACCTGCCGGAACTCGACCCGCGCGCCGCGGTGGGCGAAATCGCGCCGCTGTTGCGGCAGGGCAATGAAATCGCGCTGCTGTTCGGCAACGAACGCTCCGGTCTCGACAACGAAGAATTGTCGATGTGCCACGCGATGATCCGCATTCCCAGCGTCGAGGAATTTTCGTCGCTCAATCTTGCGCAGGCCGTGCAGTTGATGGCGTGGGAACTGCACATGACGATGCTGGGCAACGTTCCCGAATCACCGCCCGATCACGACGCGCCGTCCGCCTCCGCAGAACAGATGGAACGCTTCTTCGAGCACCTGTTCGCGACCCTGCACGCGATCGACTTCCACAAGGGCCGCTCCGCCGAGACCATCGAGCTCCGCCTGCGGCGTCTGTTCCACCGCGCGATGCCGGATGCGCGTGAACTGCGCATTCTGCACGGCGTGCTCGCGGATGCCGAGCGGATGGCGAAGTTGGCTGGCGAGTCGAAGGGGTGATAGAAAATTGAACCTGATCCCTTTCTTCGCACAAAAGCGGTGACACGGGTTCGTAGTATCGTCAGGCAAGCTATTGGGGATTCTGAAAATGGTAATAAACATTCCGAACTTATCCGAACCGGTTGGTGGCTCGGGTCCTGTCGTGCTGCTTGGCGCAAACGGCTCTGGGAAGACGCGGCTTGCAGTGCAGATGGCGCAAGCCGGTGATACGGAGTTCATTCCCGCGTTACGCAACATCGCAATACCGGATCAGATTCCGAACTGGACACTGCAAACAGCCACAAATGAGCTACAAAATCGAGCCAACCAACGGCGCAGCCACTATTGGGAACTGGTGGCGGATGTTGATGCACTGTTCGGAAAGTTGTGGAGTTCGCACGCCGTCGAAGCGATGCGGGTGTATGACGAGCTAAGAAATGGAGTTCAACCGAGCAATCTAAATGAGACCGTTTTGACGCGTACAAAAGAGCTGTGGGGAATCGTCTTTCCAGGCCGTTCTATAAAGTTCAGCGACTTCAGTGCCACGGTAACCAACGATTATTTGGCATCAGCTTCATACACCGCGAAGCACATGAGTGACGGTGAGCGAACTGGCCTCTATCTTGCCGGGCGTGTATTTGACACTAATCACTCACTAATCGTAGTCGACGAACCGGAAACGCATTTCCACTCACGATTAGCGGTTAGATTTTGGGATGCGCTCGAAAGTCTATGCCCATCCAAGCGATTTGTGTATGTGACCCATGATTTGAATTTTGCTCTCTCCAGGCGAGATGCAAAGGTCATATTGGTGCGTCCAAACCAGCCCCCCGAACTGATCGATTCGGGATCCCGATTGCCCCAAGATGACGTTGCTTCCATATTAGGCGCTGCGTCATTCTCGGTTTATGCGTCGAGGCTTATTTTTTGCGAGGGTCGCGAGGAGAAAAGTCTGGACCAAGAACTCCTTCGGGCGTGGTTCAATGGGCGCGAGACGGCTTTGATTCCGGTGGGCGGCTGTGAAAGTGTGAAGCGATGTACGGCCGCCTTTCAGACGAGCTCCGTGGTTAGTGGTTTTACGGCTTGTGGCATCATCGATCGGGACCATTGGCCGGACGAAGCGCTAACGGGTCTGCCAGGGATTCACGTGCTTTCCGTGCATGAAGTCGAGAGCCTCTATGTTCTGAAAGACGTGTACGCTGCGATTGCCGTGCACTCGGGACATAGCCAAGACGCGATCGATGGACTTTACGCAAGTCTGTTTGAGCAGTTCAAGCGAAGGATGACAAACTCGCTTATCAACAAGTTGATCTGTGAGCGATTCAAAGCAAGATCTATGTTGTTGCTTGAAAGGGCTTTTAGCTCGCCAGTCGATTATTCGGATCGAACCGCTGTGCGGAATACGCTAGTTTCCCAAATCCCGATGACCCTTCCAGTTACATCGCCCGCGAGTATTTGGGATGAGGAAGAGCGGCTGGTTTTTACGACGCATCAGTCAAGTAATCCGATGGACTTTCTCAAGGTCTTTCCCGGAAAGCCGCTGCTTGGTCCCGCCGCGAGCAGCCTGGGACTGACACAGGAGCGGTATTGTGAGCTTTTGAAGATTGGACTTGGATCTGGATCTGATGCCGTGTTTAAGACATTGCACGAGGCCCTCGTAACCGCGCTAACGCCATATTTGCCAGCTCGATAGGCTAAACGAAACGCTACTTTGCGACGCTTACAACGTGTTACTTCGAAGGAGCGCTCGGCGCTAACCGTCATCCAGATCCGTTTCGCTGGCTTGCTCGTCCTTCGCAATGGACGAAACCAACACCTTGTCGATCCGTGCCCCATCGAGATCGACGACCTCGAACTTCAATCCGTGCCAGGTCGCGCTTTCACCCTCGACGGGAATATGCCCGAGCATTTCGATGAGCATGCCGGCGAGGGTGTAGTAGTCGCCTTCCTCTTCGTTCGGCAGTTCGTCGAGTTTCAGCAGTTCGCGCAGATCGTCGGTGGCGAGCGAACCTGATACCAGCCAGCTGCCGTCGTCGCGGCGCTGTGCGGACGCGTTGCCGGAGTTGCCGTCGTTGCCGCTGCCCGCGGGGCGGCCGACC
>JAZKBD010000039.1:15740-40075 GCA_040388785.1 Pseudomonadota bacterium | reverse complement strand
CCAGCAGGTCCAGCGCGCGCGTGGTGGCGGGCACGAACAACGGCTTGGTCAATTTGCGGAACAGGTCGAGGCGCGGCTGTTTGGCGGCATCCGGGTCCTGCGCCAGCGATTGCAGCAGGCGCTTCACTTCCAATACGCCCAGCACTTCTTCCTCGCCTTCGCGATAGACGGGATAGCGCGAGTAGGGCGTGGCCCGCAGCACCGCCAGATTCTCGGCGAGCGGTGCCGCCGCATCCAGCCATGCGATGCGCGGCCGCGGCGTCATCACGCTGTCCACCGCGCGATCGCCCAGCCGCAGCACGCGGTTGACCATGTTGCGTTCGTCGAGGTCCAGCACGCCCTGTTCGGCGCCTTCGGCCACCAACAGGCGGATTTCCTCTTCGGTCACTTTCTCGCGCGTGACGCGGTTCAGCCGCAGCAGCCGCAGCACGCCGCTGGTGATGATGTCGAGGAACCACACGAATGGCACCATGATCCATGACATCACCTGCATGGGAAACGCGACGATCTGCGCGATCCGTTCCGGCGCGACCAGCGCGGCGCGCTTGGGCACCAGTTCGCCGACGGTGATGTTGATGGTGGTGACCAGGACGAAGCCGAGCACCAGCCCGATCAGCAGCGACGCATGCTCGGCGACCGGGGCGCCGATGCGGGTGAGCCATGCGCGGATGGTGTCGCTGATCGAGGTACCGGTGGCGGCGCCGGTGATCAGCGTGATGATGGTGATGCCCACCTGCACGGTGGACAGGAAACGATCGGGCCGCTGCGCCAGCCGCAGCGCCACCTGCGCACGCGTGCTGGTGCGGGCCATGTAGCGCAGCCGGCTTTTGCGTGCCGCGATCAGCGCGATTTCGGCCAGCGCGAAAAATGCGTTGCCCAGCGCCAGCAGCAGGACCAGGCCGAGGTCGGTCAGCATCGGGGCCGCAAAAGATGGGTCATGGGGGGAGTTTAGCAAGCGCAAATGCTTCGGACCGGTGGCGCGCTCGTGTAACCTATGCGTGGTCGAATACCGGATGGATCGCCATGTTTTCGCTGCGGAGCATGGTACGTGGCAAAGGGAACCGCGTTTGACCGACGCGGTGCCCGGTACCATTTGCATTATTTCGCGCACGGGTGGATGCCAATGTTTTCGCTGCAGACCATGTTCGGCAAAGGGGACCGTTTCTACACCCTGCTGGAATCCAGCGCCGGCGCCGCCCATGACGGGGCCAAGGCGCTGCAGGCCCTGCTGGAAGCCCATGGCGAACCGATGCTGCTGGACGGTTTCCGCGCCGCCCGCCGGCGCGAGAAGGAACTGGCGGCGCAGATCAGCGAGGCGCTGGTCAACACCTTCGTCACCGCGCTGGATCGCGAGGACATCGAGGCGATGTCGTCCGCGCTTTACCGCATCCCCAAGACCATCGAGAAGTTCGCCGAGCGCTACGTGATCGTGGCCAAGCGCGTCGAAGGCATCGACTTCGCGTCGCGCGCCGGGCTGCTGATGGCCGCGACCGACGGCGTCGCGGAAATGGTCAGCGAGCTGCGCAATGGCATGAACATCGGCCGCATGCGCAAACTGCAGGATCGGCTGCAGGCCACCGAATCGGAAGCCGACCGGCTGCTGCTGGAGCCTTACCGCACGCTCTATCTCAGCAGCGACGATCCGATCCGCACGATGCTGACGAAGGATCTGTTCGAGCTGCTGGAAAAAGCCATCGATCGTTGCCGGGACGTGGGCAACGTCATTTACTCGATCGTGTTGAAGAATTCATGAGAGCCGGGATTCGGGACTGGGGACTCGGCTCACCTTGGTGCCTCACGCACTTGCCGTCATTCCGGGGCTGCTTCACGGGCTTGGTCCGGGAAGCAGAACCCGGAGTCCATTTTGATTTTCTCAAGAGCAAAAAATGGATTCCGGCTTTCGCCGGAATGACGAATAACTACAAACGATTCTCCCCGGTCCCGCAATGAGCCTCGGCCTCCTCACCGCCGTCATCGTGATCGCGTTGGTGTTCAACTACATCAACGGATTCCACGACACCGCCAATTCCATCGCGACCGTCGTCGCGACCAAGGTGATGACGCCTGGGCAGGCGGTGCTGCTGGCGGCGACGACGAATCTCCTGGGTGCGCTGTGGGGCACCGCGGTCGCGGTGACGATTGCGACGGGACTGATCGATGCCGGCGTGCTGCAGGTCGGCGGCGAAGTGCTGATCTGCGCGCTGCTGGGCGCGACGGTCTGGAACCTGATCACGTGGGGGCTGGGCTTGCCGTCCTCGTCCTCGCACGCGCTGATCGGCGGCCTGTGCGGCGCCGCGTTCGCGGCGGCCGATGGCAACTTCCACGCAATCATCTGGGCGACGGATCCGAACCACTGGTGGCGCGGCGGCGGGTTGATCCCGAAAGTGCTGGTGCCAATGGTGGTGTCGCCGGTCGCCGGTTTCGTGCTGGGTATTCTGGTGATGGGCGCGCTGTTCGCGCTGTTCGCGTGGTTCGCCAATCGCACCGGATTCCTGCGCCGGTTCGGGCGCACGCCATTCGTCAATTTCTTTTTCGGCAAGGCGCAACTCGTGTCGGCCGCGGCGATGGGCGTGTCGCACGGCATGAACGACGCGCAGAAAACCATGGGCATCATCGCGCTGGCGTTGGCCGGCGCCACCGCCGCGCACAATTTCGATCACCTGCCGGCATGGCTGCACTTCCTGCGCGTGTCTGATGTCGGCGGACACTTCCCGATTCCGGTGTGGGTGAAGGTGCTGTGCGCGCTGGTGATGGCGGCCGGCACCGCGGGCGGTGGCTGGCGCATCATCAAGACGCTCGGTCACAAGATGGTCAAGCTGCACCCGATCAACGGATTCGCCGCGGAAACCAGTTCCGCGTTCGTGATCATCGTGGCGTCCGTGTTCGGTTTGCCGGTTTCGACCACCCACGTTGTTTCGTCCGCGATCATGGGCGTCGGCGCGGCCAAGCGCTTCAATGCGGTGCGCTGGACGGTGGTCGAACGCATGGTGTGGTCGTGGATCCTCACGCTGCCCATCAGCGCGTTGATGGCGTGGGTGCTGGTGGAGTTGTCGCGGCCGCTGTGGGGTTGATGGCGGCACGCTACACTGCGCGCGTGAACGCAACCGGCCGGGACGATGCCGCACCAAGCGATGACAAGCTGGTCGTCGCGATTTCATCGCGAGCGCTGTTCGACCTGACCGAATCGCATGCGCTGTTCGAGCGCGAGGGTCTGGAAGCGTATCGCGCCTACCAGATCGCGCACGAGAATGACGTGCTGCAACCGGGCGTCGCGTTCCCCGTCGTCGAGAAACTGCTGGCGTTGAACCGGCCCGCGCCGGACACGCCGTACGTCGAGGTGGTGTTGCTGTCGCGCAACTCGGGCGACACCGGCTTGCGCATCTTCAATTCCATCCAGCACCACGGGTTGGCGATTACGCGCGCCGCGTTCACGTCGGGCGAGGCGACCAGCGAATACATCGCGCCGTTCGGCGTTGATTTGTTCCTGTCGGCGAATGCCGAGAACGTCGCGCGCGCGCTGAACTCGGGCGTGGCGGCGGCGACGATCCTGCCCTCGCAGGTTGGCACCACGCATCCCGGCCAGTTGCGGATCGCGTTCGACGGCGACGCGGTGATCTTCGGCGACGAATCCGAACGCCTGTCGCAGGAGCAGGGCCTCGACGCCTTCCACCGCAACGAAACCGAGCGCTGGAACGAACCGCTGTCCGGCGGCCCGTTCCGCAACTTCCTGGCTGCGCTGCATCGTTTGCAGGCGGCGTTTCCGCCCGAAGATTCCCCGATCCGCACCGCGCTGGTCACCGCGCGCTCGGCGCCCGCGCACAAGCGCGTGATCCTGACGCTGCGCCAGTGGGGCGTGCGCATCGACGAGGCGTTGTTCCTCGGCGGCCGCGACAAGGGCCCGTTCCTGGAAGCCTTCGGCGCGGACCTGTTCTTCGACGATTCGCCGATCAATGTCGAGTCGGCGCGGCAGCACGTGGCGACGGGCCACGTGCCGCACGGCGTTTCCAACCAGCGGCGTCGCGAAAAAGCCTGACGCTTACGCAGCCACGTGCAGCGGCACCGGTTCGCGCCGGCCATGGCGGTGGTCGTCGGCGAACTCGTCCTGACGCGCGAGCTGCGCGAACAGGCCGTTGCGCAGGATCAGTTCCTGGTAGCGGCCCTGTTCGACGATGCGGCCGTGATCCAGCACCAGGATGATGTCGGCATTGCGCACGGTGGAGAGCCGGTGCGCGATGATGAAGGTGGTGCGGTTGCGGCACAGCGCATCCATCGCGTGCTTGATGCGCGCTTCGGTCGCGTTGTCCAGCGCGCTGGTCGCTTCGTCGAGGATCAGGATCGGCGCATCCTTCAGCATCGCCCGCGCGATCGCGAGCCGCTGGCGTTCGCCGCCCGACAGCGAACGTCCGCGCTCGCTGACCGCGGTCGCGTAGCCTTCCGGCTTGTCGGCGATGAACGCGTGCGCCTGCGCCGCGCGCGCCGCGGTTTCCAGTGCGCGGTCGTCGGCATCGGGATCACCGATGCGCAGGTTCTCCTCGATGCTGCGGCTGAGCAGCCCCGGTTCCTGGAAGACCACCGCGACGTTGCGGCGCAGCGATTCCAGGCTTGCGCCGCGGATGTCCACGCCATCCACGGTAATGCGGCCGCTGGACGGATCGGCCGCGCGATACAGCAGGCTTAGCGCAGTGGTCTTGCCTGCGCCGGTGGGTCCGACCACGGCCACCTTGCTGCCCGCGGGAATGCGGAAACTCAAGTCGCGCAGCGCCTGCCGGCCGGTTTCGTAGGAGAAGTCCACGCTCTCGAACGCGACCTCGCCGCGCACACGCGGCAGCGCGACGGCGTCCGGCGCTTCGGTGACGGCGGCCGGCGTGTCCAGCACGTCGAAGAAATCGCGCAGCGAATTCGACTGGAAGAACAGGTTGGAGATGAAGGTCGCGAACTGTTCCAGCCGGCCGATCAGCATCAGCGCGAAGCCGACGAAGCTGACGATGCCGCCGATGCTGATCTCGCCGCGCGCATGCAGCATGGCACCCAGCGCGAAGATCGCCACCACCGTCATGGTGCTCGCGGCGCGCGAGAACACCGACAGCGTCGCCCAGCCGTTCAGCACCGGGTATTGCGCGGCCAGCGCTTCCGAGATCAACTGCTTCAGGCCGCTCACTTCCTCGCGCGTGCGCGTGAAGCTCTGCACCACGGTCACGTTGCCCAGCACGTCGCCTACGCGGGTGGAAATGCGATGGTGGTAATCCTGCACGCGGTCCTGCGCGCAGCGGGTGCGCCGTATCGCGATGGCGTTGAAGATCACGAAGCACGTCAGCAGCGCGATCATCAGCAGCGCGAGCTGCCAGTTGATGGCGATGGCCACGGGAATCATCACCACGATCGCCAGCAGCGTGGTCAGGTGTTCGCGGAAAAAGCCCAGCCACAGCGCCGACAGATTGTCGGTGCCGATGTGCATGATCCGCAGCAGCTTGCCGGTGTGCTGGTTGCCGTGGAACGACAGCGGCAGCCCGATCACGTGTTCGAAGTAGGCGCGCACGGCACCGAGGCGGCGGCGATGCGACATCCGGTCGGCGTGCAGCGACACCAGCGCGCCGACCACCACGCCCACGAAACCGACCAGCGCCCAGGCGCCGATGAACATCACCGCGTTTCCGCGCGGCTTGCTCAGCGCATCGATCACGCGGCCGAACAACATGGGTTCCAGGAAGAACACGCCGGCCAAGGCCAGGTTGGCCGCGGTGAGCGCGACCGCAAGCACGCGTTCGGGTGCGAGCAGCCCGAGCACGCGCAAATAGATGCGCAGGATGGACATGGATTGTGCCGTGGATGTGGAGCCGGGGTGCAAGTTCAACACTTTCAGGCTTGCAATGCGCTGAATGTGCGCGCGAGAAATTCAGGCGCGGTTGCGACTGTTCGCCATCGGCGACCCGAAAACGGCCAAGGCGCACAGGCCTTGATAACGCTACAATAACAAGCTTCATCTTCGATCCGGGATTTCGCATGGCGACCCGCCTCAACCCCCTCGACCTGTACGACGTCCGCGCGCTGCTTTCCGAGGAGGAACGCATGGTGCAGGACTCGGTCGCGCGCTTCGTCGACGACAAGGTGCTGCCGATCATCGGCGACTGTTTCGACCAGGCGCGCTTCCCGGCCGAACTGATTCCGGAGATCGCATCGCTGGGCCTGCTGGGCGCGACGATCCCCGAGGAATACGGCGGCGCGGGCATGAACCAGGTCAGCTACGGCCTGATCTGCCAGGAAATGGAACGCGGTGATTCCGGACTGCGCAGTTTCGCGTCGGTGCAGTCATCGCTGGTGATGCATCCGATCTTCGCCTTCGGCAGCGAGGAACAGAAGCGCGAATACCTGCCGAAGATGGCGGCGGGCGAGGTGATCGGCTGCTTCGGCCTCACCGAACCGCACGGTGGTTCCGATCCGGCCAACATGAAAACAGTCGCCAGGCAGGATGGCGGCGACTGGGTGATCAACGGCGCCAAGATGTGGATCACCAACGGCAACCTCGCGCAGGTCGCGCTGGTGTGGGCCAGGACCGACGACGGCATTCGCGGTTTCCTGGTGCCGACGGACACGAAAGGCTTCACCGCGCAGGAAGTGCACAAGAAGATGAGCCTGCGCGCGTCGGTGACCAGCGCGCTGTTCCTCGACGACGTGCGCGTGCCGGCCAGTGCGATGCTGCCAAACGTGAAAGGCTTGCGCGGCCCGTTGAGTTGCCTGGATTCGGCGCGCTTCGGCATCAGCTGGGGTCCGATCGGCGCGGCGCAGGCGTGCCTCCAGGAAGTGCTGGATTACACGCAGGAGCGCGTGCTGTTCAATCGCCCGCTGGCCGCCAACCAGGCGATCCAGTTGCGGCTGGCCGACATCGCGCGCCGCATCACCACCGCGCAATTGCTGGCGTTGCAACTGGGGCGCCTGAAGGATGCGGGAAAAATCCACCCGAGCCAGATTTCGCTGGCGAAGTGGAACAACGTGCGCATGGCGCTGGACGTCGCGCGCGAATGCCGCGACATCCTGGGCGGCGCCGGCATCACGACCGAACACGTGGCGATCCGCCACGCGCTGAACCTGGAGTCGGTGGTGACGTACGAGGGCACGCAGACGGTGCATCAGCTGGTGGTGGGTAGGGAACTGACAGGCATCAATGCTTTCTAGAACGTCGTCATTCCCGCGAAAGTGGGAATCCAGTGTCTTTACGCTCGAATGAATGTGGAAGGCACTGGATTCCGGATCGCCGCTTCGCGGCGTCCGGAATGACGAAGATAAAAAATTCTTCGGAGTCCGCTCATGAAAACTCGCAACAAATGGCTCGCCGGTTTTGCACTCGGCGCAATGCTGGCTTCTGGCAGCGCGATGGCCGCGGTCAACGCCGGCGAAATGCACATCGCGCTGACGTCGCTGCGGGTGGCGTTGGCGAAGATCGGTGTCGCCAATGCGATCCTGTCGAATCCGACGCCGCCGTCGAACAACACCGACGCGCACCTCGCCGCGCCCAACCAGATGAGCAGCCAGGAAATCAGCTCGATCCTGGTCAGCGCGGGCGGGATCATCAACGTCTACCTCAGTCCGGTGGTGGGCGTGAGCAACGGCATCGTGCAACTGGTGCCGAAGGTCGTGACCGACAAGCAGGGCAAGAAGAGCGTGCAGTACACCTGCTACAGCCCCAACATTCCCGACATCGCGACGGCGGCGCCGGAATGCACCTACCGTCCGGCCAAGTGATTCGGGAGTGGTCGATGCGATGCCATCGCCCGAACCCGTGCTGGCAACGGCGCGGCTGATCCTGCGTGTGCCGCGGCTGGAAGATTTCGAGGCGTGGGCGGCAGTTGGACAGCACGAGGAAGTCATGCGGCATCTCGGCGGCATCAAGCCCCGTCTCGATGCATGGAACCGGTTTCTGGCCAATGTCGGTGCGTGGCACATTCAAGGGTTTTCGCCGTTCTCGGTGATCGAAAAAACAAGCGGCCGCTGGGTCGGGCGCGTGGGCCCGCTGCATCCTGAAGGCTGGCCCGGCGACGAAATCGGCTGGACACTCGCGCGTGAAGCATGGGGCAAGGGCTACGCGACCGAGGCCGCGACCGCCGCGATCGACTGGGCGTTCGAAGTATTGGGCTGGCCAGAAATCATCCATTGCATCGCGCCGGAAAATGCCGCATCGCAAGCGGTCGCGACGAGATTGGGTTCGACCTTCCAGGGTTTCGGCCAATTGCCCAAACCCTACGCAAATGATCCCATCGCAATCTGGGGCCAGACGCGCGAGCAATGGCTCGCGCGCCGCGCCGAACGCACCGCTTCGACAGCATCGACATGAACGCCATCAAGACCCCGATTCCCGCCCGCCACAAGGGCTTCAACCGCGCCGAGATCGTCGATGCGAACTTCACCGAGTTCGTGCGCGAATGGCAGGGCGACATGGGCGGTGTGTCGCACGACGACGCACCGGTGTTGCCGGGCAGCACATGCAGCGCACGCGATTTCCGCGAGCTGTTCGAATCGCAACTGATCTCGCGTCACCTCGATTTGATGGCGCGCGTGCTGCGCGTCAAGAACAAGGTGTTCTACACCATCGGTTCGTCGGGCCACGAAGGCAACGCGATGGTCGCACGGCTGACGCGTCACACCGATCCCGCGTTCCTGCATTACCGTTCGGGCGCATTCATGGCCGAACGCTTCCGCAAGTTGCCGGGCACTGATGGTCAACCACGTGATCCGGTGATGGATTCGGCGCTGTCGTTCGCGGCCAGCAGCGAAGATCCGGCGTCGGGCGGACGCCACAAGGTGTGGGGTTCGAAGCCGCTGTGGGTATTGCCGCAGACGTCCACGATCGCGTCGCACCTGCCCAAGGCGCTCGGCACCGCGGTCGCGATCGAACAGGCGCAGCGCATCGGCCACCAGCTTCCGGTGCCGAACGATTCGATCGTGATCTGTTCGTTCGGCGACGCGTCCAGCAATCACGCGACCGCGCAGACCGCGTTCAACGCGGCGGGTTGGACGGCCTACCAGCGCCTGCCGGCGCCGGTGCTGTTCGTGTGTGAGGACAACGGCATCGGCATTTCGGTGAAGACGCCGAGTGGGTGGATCGCCAACAACTTTGCCGATCGCAAGGACCTCGATTATTTCTTCGCCGACGGGCTCGATCTCGCGGAAGGTTACGCGCAAGTCGCACGAGCGATCGAACATTGCCGTATGACGCGCCGCCCGACTTTCCTGCATCTCAAGACCACGCGCCTCACCGGCCACGCCGGTACTGATTTCGAAATCGAATGGCGCAGCTTCGAGGAATTGATGGCGCTGGAAGCCACCGATCCGCTGCTGCGTTCGGCCGCGATGGCGCTGGAGTCCGGCTCGTATACGAAGCAGTCGCTGCTGGACGAGTACGAAGCGATCCGCGAGCGCTGCTTCGAGGCCGCCGATGAAGCCGACCGGCGGCCCAAGCTCACTTCGCTCGATGAAGTCTTGAAGCCGCTGGCGCCGTACACGCCCGAGGCGGTGCGCGCCGAAGCCGAACGCGCCGATCATGCCGACAAGCGCGCGGCGATCTTCGGCGGCGCCGACAAGCTTCCGGAAAAGCAGCCCGCGCGACACCTGGCCTTGCAGATCAACGCCGCATTGCATGACCTGCTGGCGAAATATCCGGAGTCGCTGCTGTTCGGCGAGGACGTCGCGCAGAAGGGCGGCGTGTATACCGTCACCAAGGGTCTGTACAAGGCCTTCAAGGGCGCGCGCGTGTTCAACACGCTGCTCGACGAGACGATGATCCTGGGCTTGGCGCAGGGCTACGCCAACATGGGCATGCTGCCCATTCCGGAAATCCAGTACCTCGCGTATTTCCACAACGCCTGCGACCAGATCCGCGGCGAAGCGGCGTCGCTGCAATTCTTTTCCAACGACCAGTACCGCAATCCGCTGCTGGTGCGGATCGCGTCGCTGGGTTACCAGAAAGGCTTCGGCGGCCACTTCCACAACGACAATTCGATCGCCGCGCTGCGTGACATTCCGGGACTCGTCGTCGGTTGCCCGTCGCGCGGCGATGACGCCGCGACGATGCTGCGCACGCTGGCGGCGCTGTGCAAGGTCGATGGCCGCGTGTGCGCGTTGCTGGAACCGATAGCGCTGTACATGACGAAAGATCTGTACGAACACGGCGATGGCCAGTGGCAGTTCGGCTATCCCGCGCCGGGCGAAGCGATGCCGATGGGCGAGGGCCGCGTGTACAACGGATCGGCGAAAGACCTGGTGATCTTCACCTTCGGCAACGGCGTGCCGATGGCGTTGCGCGCCGCGCGCGAAATCGAAAAGCGGCGCAAGTGGAAAGTGCGCGTGGTGGACCTGCGCTGGCTGGTGCCGCTCAACGACGCGTTCATCGTCGAGCAGGCGAAAACTGCCAAGCGCATCATCGTGCTGGACGAAGGCCGCAAGAGCGCGGGCGTGGGCGAGGGCATCATCACCGCGATCGTGGAAGGCGGCCTGGGTGCCACACCGCTCCAACGCGTGGTGGGTGTCGATACCTACACGCCGCTCGCGGGCGCGGCCTTGCTGGTGCTGCCGGGCGACGCCGACATCGTGGCCGCCGCTGACAAGTTTTCCTGAGCCCCTGGAGATCTCATGAACGTCTTCGTGAAGCTTTCCGCCGTTGCACTGTTGGGTGTCGCTTGCGCTGCGTGCTCGAACAACGACACGCCGCCCGCGACTTCCGCGCCTGCTGCTTCGAGCTCGACGCCGCCACCCGCGGCTTCGGCGATTCCGATGCAGACGCCATCGGCGGATTCGTCATCCGCGACACCGCCACCGCCGTTGACCAATGGACCTTTACTATCGGTGATCCTGCAGCGGCCGAGCTTTGCGAAAGCCTTCGCGGACATGGATGGCGCATCCGCGCTGCCCGCATGGGCGAAGCGTGGCGACAACCCGGCGCCCTCGGCGCGCGTGCAGGTCGAGGGCAAGACGATGTGGCTGTCGCACGTCTGCGAGGCTTCCGATTGCCAGGGCGGGCAACTGTTCCTGTTGACCGACCCCGCGCAGCACGCGATGCAGGGCTTGCTGGTGCAGGCTTCCGGTGGCGCGGGCGATTCCGTGCGCAAGCTTACCTGGCTCGGCAAACCGGATGCCTCGGTGCAGGCATTCCTGAAGGCGCAGATGACGGGCGCCTGATGCAATACACGCTTTCGCACCGGCGGGCGCGGCCGGTGCGGCGGCTGTGATAATGGTGGCTTCGTGCGCTGCGCAGTGCGGCAGTGCCGTTCGGATATTTCCCGGCAGTGAGTGGCATGGATCTGGATACCGCTAGAACCGATGCGGGTGGCGCAGGCTCGCTCGCCGGTGTTTCGCAGGCGGAACCGACCGCGGTGAGGCCGCCCAGGCCGACGCGCTTCGGCGTGATCGGCGCGGTCAGCTTCGTGCACATGTTGAACGACATGATGCAGTCGGTGATCGTCGCGATCTATCCGATGCTGAAAGGCGAGTTCGCCCTCAGCTTCATCCAGATCGGCGCGATCACGTTGACGTTCCAGTTGACGGCATCCCTGCTGCAACCGGTGGTCGGCATCGTCACCGATCGGCACCCCCTTCCGTATTCGTTGCCGATCGGAATGTTCTTCACGCTGAGCGGGCTGCTGCTGTTGTCGGTTGCGCACACCTATCCGCTGGTGCTGCTGTCGGTCGCGTTGATCGGTTGCGGGTCATCGGTATTCCATCCCGAATCCTCGCGCGTCGCGCGGATGGCGTCGGGCGGACGTTTCGGATTGGCGCAATCGCTGTTCCAGATCGGCGGCAACACGGGACAGGCAATCGGCCCGGCGCTGGCCGCGGCGATCGTGTTGACCTTCGGGCGCAGCCACGTGGCGTGGTTCGGCGTGTTCGCGTTCGTGGCCATGATCGTGCTTTCCTTCGTGAGCCGCTGGTACAGCGCGCACATCAACGAACGCGGCGCGCATCGTGCGGCCAACGATGCGCCGGCGTATCCCAGACCGGTGGTCCGCCGTACCGTCGGCATCCTGTTCGCGCTGATGTTCTCCAAGTTTTTCTATCTGGCGAGCATCAGCAGTTACTACACGTTTTTCCTGATCCACCGTTTTGGTGCCAGCGACAAGACCGCCGACCATCTGTTGTCGGTGTTCCTGCTTGCGGTTGCGGTGGGCACCATGGTCGGCGGCCCGCTCGGCGACCGGATCGGCCGCCGGCGCGTCATCTGGTTTTCGATCCTGGGCTGCACGCCGTTCACGCTGGCGCTGCCCTACGTCGGGCTCGGCTGGACGGTGGGCCTTTCCGTGGTGATCGGCCTGATCCTGGCCTCGGCGTTCCCGGCCATCATCGTGTACGCGCAGGACATGCTGACCCATCGCATCGGCATGGTGTCCGGTCTGTTCTATGGTTTCAGCTTCGGGCTCGGCGGCCTCGGTGCGGCGGTGCTCGGCTTGATCGCCGATCACTTCGGCATTGTGTTCGTGTACCAGGTTTGTGCGTTCCTGCCGCTGCTCGGGTTGCTCGCGGTGTTCCTGCCGGACGTGCGGCCGCCCGAACACGCGCCTTCCACAAGCCCCGCCTGACGCGGCATCCGGAACCCCCGAAACGCCCTGTGGTCTGATGCATGGCGACGTCGCGAGGCATCCGCTAGAGTGGCTTGGCGCCGCCGCGACTGGCCGCATATCGCATTCCGGAGAACCCCATGGCCCTGCGAACCAACAACCCCGTCCTGCGCGACAAGACGTTCCAGAACCTCGCCGTCACCACCGGCGAGCCGATGACCGTCAATGGCACGATCGCGCGCACCGGCCTGCTGCTGGTGCTGATGCTGATCACCGGCGCGTGGACCTGGCACCGCTTCATGCTGGCCGGCGGAACCCTCGATCCCGCGGCCGGCGTGGCCGCGGTGCAGCCGTTCCTGTGGGGCGGCTTGGTCGCGGGCCTCGTGTTCGCGCTGGCAAGCGCGTTCAAGCCGACGTGGTCGCCGGTGACGGCGCCGCTTTACGCGCTCGCGGAAGGCACGTTTCTCGGCGGCATCTCGGCGCTGTTCGAGGTGCAATACCACGGCATCGTGTTGCAGGCCATCATGGCATCCATCGGCGTACTGGTGGTGATGCTGTTCCTGTATCGCAGCGGCGTCATCAAGGTTACCCAGAAATTCCGGATGGGCGTGTTCGCCGCGACCGGCGGAATCCTGCTGCTGTACCTGGTGTCGTGGGGGCTGTCCGCGTTCACCAGCGTCAATACCTCAATCCTGTTCGGCGGCGGCACCCTCAGCATCGCGATCAGCGTCTTCGTGGTCTGCATCGCCGCGTTGAACCTGGTGCTGGATTTCGATCTGATCGAGCGCGGCGTCGAACAGGGCGCGCCTCGTTACATGGAGTGGTATTGCGCGTTTGCGCTGATGGTGACGCTGGTATGGCTGTACCTGGAACTGCTGCGGTTGCTGGGCAACTCACGAAGGTAATTTTTGCGATCGTCCCTGATCGCTGCTTCGTTGAATTCCCCCGCACCTTGGCAGCAAACCGCTCAGCCGATACCACCGCGGCCATCCATGGCCTGACTTTGGACAACAGCCGCTCCGAATGAACACATAAAAAGCGAGACATCCATGATCATCGTCACGACTGAAAACGTTGCGGGTCATCGCATCACCGAAACCAAGGGCCAGGTGTTCGGCCTGGTGGTGCGCAGCCGCGGCATCGGCGGCAACGTGATGGCGGGCCTGCGTTCGATCGTCGGTGGCGAGATCAACGAATACACGCAGATGCTGGAAGAAGCGCGCCGCCACGCCACCGACCGCATGGTGCAGAACGCGCAGGCGATGGGCGCCAACGCGGTGGTGATGATGCGCTTCGATTCGTCCGAGATCGGCCAGACCATGAGCGAGATCGTCGCCTACGGCACCGCGGTGGTGGTCGAGAAGGCCTGATCGCCATGCTGATGCTCGCGCTCTACGTCGTCGGTGCCATCCTGCTGCTGATCGCGGCGATCGCGTTGCTGGTGGGCGGTGCACTCGCGTTGTTCCTGCCGCAACTGATCATCGGCGGCTTGTTCCTGATCATCGCGCTGGCGATCGAGCGCTGGCGCTACAAACCCGTGCAAAACGAAAGTCCCGATCCGCGCTGGACCGACACCGGCGAGCGCTTCGTCGATCCGGAAACCGGCGTGCTGACAGCCGTCTATTTCGATGCCGCGAGAGGCGAGCGGCACTACCTCGCAGCGTCGTCCGTGAAATCGATTCCCTGAAACGGATAAGCCCGGTCTTTCGACCGGGCTTGGGTTTTTCGCGACTCGGCAACACTCAATGCTGCTTCGGCGCCGGTCCTTGCACCACCTGCACCATGTGCGCGGGATCGACGTATTTCCTGAACGCGTCCTGCACCTGCGTCGCGTCGAGGTCGAGGTAGTGTTTGGCCGCGATCATCGGTTCGTCCAGCGGCTCGCCGTTGATGCTCCACTCCAGCAAAGAACGGGCGATCTTGTTGACACTGGACACGCCCAGCGGAATCGAGCGGATGCGCGCCTGCTTGGCGTTGGTCAGTTCGTCGGACTTGACCGGCGTGCCGCGCATCGCATCGATGTTGTCGACGATCAGGCCGTCCACCGGCTTCACCTTGTCCGGATCGCTGCCGTACTGCACGTAGAAGATCGAACGCGAGCGGTCGAAGCTCATGCCTGATCCCGCGCCGTAGGCGTAGCCGTGGTTGACGCGAATGTCCACCATCAGCCGCGACGCGAACCCGTTGCCGCCCAGCACTTCGTTGCCGAGTTGCAGCGCGTAGCGATCGGGATTGTGCAGGTTGAGGTCGAGCATCTCGCCCATCAGCACCTGGTCCTGCGACGCGTAGGCATTCGGCACCACGGTGTAACTGGCGGGATTGCTCGCCACCGGCTTCGGCACCACGTCCGGCTTCGGGCCCGTCGCCTTCCAGCCGTCGAACGCCTTCTCCACCGCGGCCTTGGCCGCTTGCGGCGTCACGTCGCCGACGATCACCAGCGTCGTCATGTCGGGACGGTAGACCTTGGCGTAATAGTCCTTCACGTCGTTGAGCGTCAGCGCGTCCACGCTCTTCGGCGTGGCTTCGCGCAGGCCCGGATCGCCCGCAGGCAACAGCCCCTTCATCAAGGCGCGCATCATCTTGTATTGCGGCGATTGCAGTTCGCCCGCCAGCGTGCGCGACAACGTCTGCTGCTGCACGGTGAACGCCGCCTGCGGCAACGCGGGATGCAGCTCGTTGTCGGCGAGCAGTTGCAGGCCCTTGCCGAAATTCTCCGCAGGCACCGCGAGGCTGAAGCGGCTGCCGCCCGATTCGGTGGCGGCGATGTCGTCCAGCGCCTTGTGGAATGCCGCGCGATTCAGCGTGGTGGTGCCGTAGTCGAACAGCGACGCCAGCAACTTGTCGACGCCCTCGTGGCCCTTGGGCGCCTGCAGGTCTTCGTTGCTGTCCACGCGGCCGACCACGGTCACCGTCTTGCTGACGTTGGCGGGCTGCACGATCAGCGTGATGCCGTTGGCGAGCGTCATCTTGACGGGGTCGAGCGTCCAGTGCGGCATCTTGAGATCCGCGAGCTGCCGCGTCGCCCATTCGGGCAACGGCGCATCCAGCTTGTCGTTGCTGGCGAACGATTCGGTACCGCCGAAGCCGTTGCTGTCCGGCGGGCGCTTGCCGTTCGGATTCGGCGTCAGCACCACGGTGATGCGCTGGTCGGGCTTCAGGTATTCACGCGCGACGCGATCCACGTCCTGCGGCGTGACGGCGAGAATCTGGTCGAGCGCTTCCTGCGGTGAACTCAATCCTTGCCACGCCAGCGCCTGCGACCACGCTTCGGCCAGTTCCATCGGGCTGTTCTTGGCGAATTCGAACTGCACCTTCTCCTGGCGCTTGGCGGCGTCGATGAGGTCGGCCGGCACGCCGTTCTTCAACACGTCCGCGATCACGCCATCGAGATAAGCTTGCGCCTGCTTCGCGTTCCCGCCCGTGGGAAAGCCCACCTCGACGGTGCCGATGCCGCCGTGCACGAACGGCTGCATGCCTGCATCGGCCGACAACACCTTGCCTTGCGCGGCGAGTTCGGACAGCGCACTGCGCGAGTTGTTGAGCACGTCCATCAGCACCTGCATGGTCGCGTAATCCTTCGACTGCTGGCCGGGTGCGCGGAACAGGTATTGCACGCTGCCGGTCGCATCGGGCGTGGTCTTGGTGATGGTCTGCGGCGTGAACGATTCGAGCTTGACGGGCGTGCGCTCCGGCACGTCGCCCTTCGGGATCGAGCCGAACAGGGCCTTCACCTTGGCCAGCGTCGCCTGAGCATCGACGTCGCCCGCGATCACCAGGATCGCGTTGTTCGGCTGGTACCAGTCGTTGTAGAAGCCCTGCAGCACCTTGCCGGTGGTCTTGTCGAAGGTGGGCCGCGAGCCCAGCGCATCCTCGGCGTAACCGGTGCCGGCGTAGAGCGTGCGTTCGGCCTGCTGGAACGCGAGATAACCTGGATCGGAAATGTCGCGCGAGACTTCCTGCTCGATCGCGCCCTTCTCGAGCTTCCAGTCCGTGTCGGTGAGCTGCGCGCCGCGCATGCGGATCGCCTCGATGTGCAGAAGCATGTCGAGGTACTGCGACGGCGCGACGAAGAAATACTGGGTCGCGTCGTTGGTGGTGAAGGCGTTGTTGTCGGCGCCCATCTTGCCGGTCATCTCGTTCAACTGCGCGCCGGTCAGGCCCGTCGAATTGCGGAACATCATGTGTTCCAGCGCGTGCGCGGTGCCGGGGTACCCTTGCGGTGCTTCGTAGCTGCCGGCGAGATAGGTGATCTGCGTGGTCACCATCGGCGCCAGCGTGTCGCGCACGATCACCACGCGCAAGCCGTTGTCCAGCGTGGCGCGGGTGACGTTGGCGTTCTGCGTCGCACCGGCGGTGGGTGCGTCGGCCGCGAAGGTGACTTGCGTGCCGCCGCAGGTGAGGCCGAGGCCCAGCAGGACGCCGAACGCGAGTGGAGCGAGCTTGCCGTGCTTCTTCATCGATGACTCCTCGGGAAGACGGGAAAAGACGGTGCGCGCCACCACGGCGGGCGCGGAAAAAACCGTCCCATGCTAGCAGCCTTGCAGGTCACGCAATGGCGCCGATGACGCGGGGTTCCGGCTCCAGCACGACGCCGAAACGCGCGTGCACGCCCTCGCGCACGCGTTGCGCCAGCGCCCACAGCTGTTCGCCGCTGGCGCGTCCATGGTTGACCAGCACCAGCGCGTGCCGGTTCGAAATGCCGGCGTCGCCTTCGCGTGCGCCCTTGAAGCCGCTGGCCTCGATCAGCCATGCGGCCGAGAGCTTCGAGAGGTCGTTCGGCGCGGACCAGCACGGAAGTTGCGGATGTTGCGCGCGCAATCGTTCCGCTTGCGCGGCGGGCACCAGCGGATTCTTGAAGAAGCTGCCGGCGTTGCCGATCAGGTTCGGATCAGGCAGCTTGCGGGTGCGCAGGTTGACCACGGCATCGGCGACGTGGATGGGCGCCGGATGTTCGATGCCCATGCGGCGCAGTTCGTCCTGCACGCCCGCGTACTCGATGCGCGGCGTCCACGCACGTGGCAGCCGGAACGTGACCGCGGTGATCAGCCAGCGATCGGGATGGCGCTTGAAGATCGAATCGCGATAGCCGAATTCGCAACGCGCGTTGTCGAACTGGACGAAGTGGTGTTCGTGCATGTCGAAGGCGTCGACGGATTCGATGAACTCGCCGGCTTCCACGCCGTAGGCACCGATGTTCTGCATCGGCGCGGCGCCCACGCTGCCGGGAATCAGGATCAGGTTTTCGAGTCCCGCGTGGCCGTGCGTGAGTGCCCAGCGCACGAAGTCGTCCCAGTGTTCACCCGCCGCCACGCGAATGCGCGCACCGTTGCCGTCGTCATCGAGAACTGCGACGCCGCGCGTTGCCATCGTCACGATCGCGCCGGCGTAGTCGCCGGTGAACAGCACGTTCGAGCCTTCGCCGAGCAACAGCAGCGGCTTGCCTTGCAGGGCAGGGTGGGCCAGCAAAGCGGGGACCGCTTCTGCGTCGTGGATTTCGGCCAGCCATGCGGCGCGCGCATCCACCCGCATGGTGTTGCGGTCGCGCAAGGAAGCGTTTTCGAGCAGGGCAAAACCGGCTTCGCCCGCGTCATCAAGCGACATGCGCTTCACCGTGTTGCCGGCGGATTTCTTCCACGCACTCCGTCAGCAACCACGGTCCCCTGTAGATCATTCCGGAATAGATCTGCACCAGTTTGGCGCCGGCGGACAACTTGTCCGCCGCATCGCTTCCCGTCAGCACGCCGCCCACGCCGATCAGCGGAATTTTTTCGCCGAGCCGCTGCGCCATGCCGCGCAGCACCGCGGTGGCTTGCTCGAACAGCGGCTTGCCCGACAGGCCGCCTTGTTCATTGGCGTGCAGCGCGGCCGCGATGGCGGTGCGATCGACGGTGGTGTTGGTGCAGATCAAACCATCAATGCCGGAACCCCCCAGCGCGGAGGCGATCGCATCCATCTGCGCTGCATCCAGATCGGGCGCGAGCTTCAGCAGGATCGGTTTGCGCGCGCCGTGCTGCACGCCCAGTTTTTCGCGCGCCTCCATCAGCATCGCGATCAGGCGTTGCAGGGAATCGCCTTCCTGCAAATCGCGCAGGCCGGGCGTGTTGGGCGACGACACGTTGACGGTCACGTAGCTGGCCAGCGGGTAAACGCGTTCCAGGCAGAACAGGTAATCGTCGGCGGCGCGTTCGTTCGGCGTGTCCTTGTTCTTGCCGATGTTGATGCCCAGCACGCCGCGCCACTGCGCCTGTTCGACATTGCGAACCAGCGCATCGACGCCCGCGTTGTTGAAGCCCATCCGGTTGATGATCGCTTCGTGCTCCGGCAGGCGGAACATGCGCGGTTTCGGATTGCCGGGTTGCGGGCGCGGCGTCACCGTGCCGATTTCGATGAAACCGAAGCCCAGCGCACCGAGCGCGTCGAGGTGTTCACCGTCCTTGTCCAGGCCCGCGGCCAAGCCGACCGGATTCGGAAAGTCGATCCCGAACGCGTGCACCGGCAAATCCGGTGGCGGCGGTTGCGCGACGAAGCGCATGAGGTTGCTGCGTTGCGCGACACCCAAGGCGTACAGCGTCAGGCCGTGCGCGTTCTCGGGCTCCAGCGAGAACAGCAGCGGACGCAGGTGCGAATACACGTTCACGCCACCTCGCCGGCGAAAACGCGCGTGTCGTAATCCATTTCCACCACGCCGTTCACCGCGGTGGCATCGAACAGCTCGCGCAGCGCCTGCAGCATCGGTTCGTGACCGGGATGGCCGGGCTGGGGTGCGTACGAAGACGACAGCAGCCGGCCGCGCAATCCGTCGAAGTCGAGCCGCTGGCGATGTTCGAAACGTGCTTCGCCGCGCAGCCCCGGACCGAACCACGCGCGCATTTGCGCATCGTCCGCGTGGCGTTCGGCGACATCGGCGTAATCGGTGCCGTGACGTTGCAGCAAGGCCTCGTAGCCTTCGAGGAAGGGCGTGCCCGCGAAGCGGCGCGAATTCCACCAGATCGCAACGAGCCCGCGTGGACGCAGGATGCGGCGAAATTCGCGGCGCGCGCTTTCGGGGTCGAACCAGTGGAACGCCTGCGCGACCGTCACGAGATCGACACTGCCGTCGGGCAGGCCGGTTGCACTGGCATTGCCCGCGGCCGCGTGAAATCCGCGGACGCCGCCCAGCCATTCGATCATGGCCGCGCGCATCGCCGCATTGGGTTCCACCGCCGTCACGCGGTAGCCGGCGTCCAGAAACGGTTTCGATGAAATGCCGGTACCCGCACCGACGTCGGCGACGTGCCAATCGTTCGTGACGCCGAGTTCATCCTGCAACCATGACAGCAGTGCAGGCGGATAGTCCGGCCGGTAACGCACATAGTTCGCGACGCGGTCACTGAAGCGTTCGGTGGCGTTCGCGGCATTCATCCGGGACGGCCGTGGCTCATCGGAATCCGCTGAAAGCGATGGCGCCGAACAGCACCAGGACGACAAACACGACCGCGATGAACGTGCAGGCAAGCTGGATCCAGCCGAGGATCAGGCCGGCCAGCGCCAGGCCGTCGCCCTCGATGGTGCCCGGTGGTGCGCGGCGGATTTCGGAGCGCGCCGAGTGCCCGCAGATCACCGCGATCAGCGCGCCGAGGAACGGCAGGAAGATGTAGGCGAGGATGCCGAAGATCAGGCTGACGATCGCCAGGGAACTGGTGCGCGGGTACACGGTGTTCATGCTTGCGCCACTCCAGCCGGGAATCTGTCTATGTTCTCACGCCGCAAAGGGTGGCGCAGCAGGATTCAGAACCGCAAGGATTGTCCGCCGTCCACCGCGACGATCTGTCCGGTGATCCAGCCCGCGAACGGCGAGGCGAGGAACAGCGCGAGCTGCGCGACCTCCTCCGCGGTGCCGTAGCGGCCGAACGGAATCGTTCCGAGCACCTGCGCGTACTGGTCGGGTTTCTCTTCCCGCACACGCGCCCACACGCCGCCTTCGAACTCGATCGAGCCGGGCGCGATCGCGTTCACGCGGATGCGGTCTTCGGCGAGCGTCAACGCTTGCGTGCGCGTGTAGTGGTTCAGCGCCGCCTTGGTCGCGGCGTAGGGTGGGCCCATCGTGCGCGGGCGGAAGGACCCGATGGAACTGGTGTGCAGGATGCAGGCGCGTTGCGATTGCCTGAGGTGCGGCAGCGCGAAACGCGACGCGCGCACTGCGGCCATCAGGTCTACGTTGAAGTCGACCAGCCACGATTCGTCGTCGTCGCGGAAGCCGTAACCGGTGGCGTTGTTGACCAGCACGTCGATGCCGCCGAGCGCGCGCGCCGCATCGGCGATCCAGCGTTCGATCTGGTCGGCTTGCGCCAGGTCGCACGTCTGCGTGTGCAGCCGGCCGGCATCCGGCCCCGCATCCCGCGCCAGCGCATCGAGGCCTTCGCGTCCGCGCGCGCACACCGCCACGTTGCCGCCCGACATCAGGAAGCCGAGCGCGATCGCACGCCCGATGCCTTTGCTGCCGCCGGCGATCGCGATGCGATACCCGCTGAAGTCGAAGGGTGATGTCATTGCAGGAAATCTCCATCGGCGTCATTCCGGGGCTGCGCGAAGCGCGGAACCCGGAATCCATTTGCTGTGGCTTGCAAATGAAGATCAAAATGGATTACTCGCCGCCTCCGCGGCTCGCCCTACGGGCCATCGGCTTCGCCGATGTTCGCTCCGGCATCCTGCCTCCGCAGTCCGGGTTCCATCGCCGATGAAGCTGGCGACGGCCCCGGAATGACAATCCTGTTTTTATGCTGTTCCCGAGTCCCGAGTCCCGAGTCCCGAGTCCCGAGTCCCGAGTCCCGAGTCCCGTGTCCCGTGTCCCGTCAAAAGTCGAACTTGATGCCCTGCGCCAACGGCAACGCGTCCGACCAGTTGACGGTGTTGGTCTGGCGGCGCATGTAGGCCTTCCACGCATCGGAACCCGATTCGCGTCCGCCGCCGGTTTCCTTCTCGCCGCCGAATGCGCCGCCGATCTCGGCGCCCGAGGTGCCGATGTTGACGTTGGCGATGCCGCAATCGCTGCCCATCGCGGACAGGTATTGCTCGGCCGATTTCAGGCTCTGCGTGAAGATCGCCGACGACAATCCTTGCGGCACGTCGTTCTGCATGCCGATCGCCTCGTCCAGCGTCTTGAACGGCATCACGTACAGGATCGGCGCGAAGGTTTCGGTCTGCACGATTTCATCGGAATTCCTGACGCCGGCGATGATCGTGGGTTCGACGAAATTGCCGTTGCCATTCAGCACCGAGCCGCCGCTGACGATGCGCGCACCGCCGGCTTTCGCGGTTTTCACGGCCGCCACGAACTGCTCGACCGCGGCCTTGCTGTTGAGCGGGCCCATCAGCGTTTCCGGTTTGGTGGGATCGCCGATCTTCTTTTCCACCTGCTGGTACGCGTGGCGCAACTTGCCCAGCACGTCGTCGATGATCGACTCGTGCACGAACAGGCGGCGCGTGCTGGTGCAGCGCTGGCCGGCGGTGCCGACCGCGCCGAACACGATCGCGGGAATCGCGAGCGACAAGTCGGCCGAACGATCCAGGATGATCGCGTTGTTGCCGCCGAGTTCCAGCAGCGAGCGGCCCATGCGCGCCGCGACGCGCTCGCCGACCATGCGGCCGACCTTGGTGGAACCCGTGAAGCTGATCAGCGGGATGCGCTTGTCGTCGACGAACTTCTGCGCGAGTTCGGCGCCGGCGTCGTTGAAGAGGTAGAAGATTTCAGGGAAGCCGCCCGCCTTCAACGCGGCGTTGCAGATGCGGATCGTCGCGATCGCCGACAGCGGCGTCTTCGGCGACGGCTTCCAGATGCACACATTGCCGCAAGCCGCGGCGAGGAAGGCGTTCCAGCTCCACACCGCGACCGGGAAGTTGAACGCGCTGATGATGCCGACCAGACCCAGCGGATGCCATTGCTCGTACATGCGATGGCCGGGGCGCTCGGAGTGCATCGACAGGCCGTACAGCATCCGCGACTGGCCGACCGCGAAGTCGGCGATGTCGATCATCTCCTGCACTTCGCCGTCGCCCTCGGGCTTGATCTTGCCCATCTCCAGCGCGACCAGCGAACCCAATGCGTCCTTGTGTTCGCGCAGCGCCTGCGCGCACAGGCGCACCGCTTCGCCGCGCTTGGGTGCAGGAATCGCGCGCCACTCCGCGAACGCCTTCTGCGCGTTGCGCACGATGGTTTCGTAATCGGCATCGCTGCTCGCGTACACCTTGGCCAGCGGTTCGTTGGTCGCGGGGTTCAGCGGTTCGATCACGCCGGCGTCGGTCGTTTTCGACCATGCGTCGTTGCCAAGGAACGTGCCGGAATTGGTGTCGGCCAGGCCGAGCGCGGAAAGGATCGCGTGGGACATGGATGCTCCTGGGGGCCGCGCGGGCCGGGTTGCGTCGAATGAGCCGGCTATTGTAGCAGTGACCGTCCTGTAGCCTCGACGGGCGTCGTCAACCGCCGCCGCGATGGTGCGTTGTCGGAGCATGCGAACACTCGCGCGAATCTTCACCGTCGCGGCGTTGCTCACCGCGGCCACGACTTGCATGGCGCAGACGCGCTGGCAGCAGTGGCGCGCGGCACAGTCCGCCGCACAACTGCCGCCCGGCATAACGATTCTGCGCGACGTGCACTACGGCGACGGCGCGCGTGAAACCTTCGATGTCTACGCGCCGCCGAACGCGCACGGTGCACCGGTGATCTTCATGGCGCACGGCGGCGGCTGGCGGCGCGGCGACAAGGCTGCGCGCGGCGTGGTGCAGGACAAGGTCGCGCATTGGGTGCCGCGCGGCGTCATCGTGGTCTCGGTGGATTACCCTATGCTGCCGGACGCGCCGCCGTTGCAGCAGGCGCGCGCCGTGGCGTTGGCGCTCGCGGCCGCGCAACGCGATGCCACGCAATGGGGCGGCGACGCGCGCAAGTTCGTGCTGATGGGACATTCGGCCGGCGCGCACCTGATCGCGTTGATCAGTGCCGAGCCCGACCTTGCGACTTCGCAGGGCGCGTTGCCGTGGCTGGGCACGGTGGCGCTGGACAGCGCCGCCTACAACATCGCGACGATCATGCAGGCGCCGCATCTCCGTTTGTATGACGAAGCCTTCGGCAGCGATCCTGCCGCGTGGGCCGCGGTTTCGCCGATCGCGCAACTGCAAACGGGGATCGCGCCGTTCCTCGCGGTGTGTTCGTCGCGGCGCACGGATTCGTGCGGACAGGCGCAAGCTTTCGCGGAGAAAGCGCGCGGATTCGGCGCGCGGGTGGAAGTATTGCCCGAAGACCTCAGCCACGGCGAAATCAACGCGACGCTGGGCGAGCCGTCTGCGTACACGAGCGCGGTGGATGGCTTCCTCGCGAGCCTCGATCCGGTGCTGGCGGCGCGAGTGCGCTGAGTGTGGCGACCCCGGCCCGATTCGAACGGGCGACCTTCCCCTTAGGAGGGGGATGCTCTATCCAGCTGAGCTACGGGGTCGCATCGCAACCGACCGATTTTCGCATGATTGGTGCATTCGCGCCGCATACACGTTTTGCATGCCAGCATGGCGCATCGCGGTTGCGCCTGCATGGCAAAGGAAGTCTGGATGGGGCGACGGGTCCTGTACGGCGTCTACCACTGGGGACTGGGACACGCCACGCGCAGCCTCGGGCTCATCAGCGCCCTGCTCGCGCGCGGCGACGAGGTGACCATCGTGATCGCGCCGGGTGCGGGCATGCGCCTGCTGCAGGCCGAACTCGGGGACGCGTGCGAATTTTTTCCGGTCGCGGATACGCCGGCGCCGTTCAGCCGCTATCCCGCGATCTTC
>JAZKBD010000039.1:0-15730 GCA_040388785.1 Pseudomonadota bacterium | reverse complement strand
CATTGGCCGCGCAGCAGTCTTACGGCAAATTGTTCAGGGCGGGGGGCACGCCACCTGCTCCCAAGATTGATATCTCCGTCGACGGAATCAAATCACGAACGGAAAGGCAAACGCCGAAAGCCGAGGGCGAGTTCGGGAACCGTCCAGGTCAGGCGCGTCCATCCAAACTTCGGCCGCTCGACGCCGATGCGTGGCCAGACCGCGGCGATGCCGTGGGTGCTGGCGGGGTTCCGTGCCGAGCACCGCCTGGCCGACCGCCTCGTCGCGGAACGGCATTTCGACTGCGTGGTGTCGGACAGCCGCTTCGGGTTATGGTCGAGCGCGGTGCCGAGCTACTGCATCCTCCACTCGATCCATCAGGTCGTGCCGTTCTGCAGCGGCTTCACGCAGCGCGTCGCGGAATGGGGCCAGCGGAATCTTTTGCGCGGCTTCACCAAGATGCTGATTCCCGACGTCGCCGAAAACGGCGGCCTGTCGGGGTGGCTGGGACACGATCCCGATTTCGATTGGGGCGCAGGGCGGTTGGTGTACATCGGCCCGCTGTCCAGCGCGCGACGCATGGACGTGGCACAGGACATCGATGTGTTCTTCTCGGTATCCGGCATCGAACCGCAGCGCGGTCTGCTGGAAGATCTGGTGCTGGAAGCGCTGCCGAAACTTTCGGGCCGCATCGTGGTGACGCTGGGCAAGCCGGGCGAAGGCAGCGAGCCGCGCACCATCGCTGGCGCCACGGTATTCAATTACCTCGATCGCGAGCGCCAGGCCGAAATGCTCAACCGCGCGAAGCTGGTGATGACGCGTTCCGGCTACACCACGCTGATGGAGCTGGCGGCGCTCGGCCGCAAGGCCTTGTTCGTCGCGACGCCGGGGCAAAGCGAGCAGGAATACCTGGCGCGGTTCCATCGCGACAAGGGCCACGTGTGGTCGGAACAACAAAAGCACCTCGACATTCCGCGCGACCTCGAACGCGCACGCGCGGCATCCGGCATTCCGCGGCTGGACGCCGAAGCGTCAGTCGGACGCTTTCTCGCCGCCATCGCCTGAGCTGCCCTCGCGCTTGTGTTTCTCGGTCGGCATTTCGCGCCACGTCGCGCCTACGATGGGCAGGCACAGCAGCCAGATCGAACCCGTCCACACGATGCGGAACCCCAGCATCATCGCCAAGCCGTCGGTGTAGCCGATGCCCCACGCGCGCGCGATCACCATGCCGAGCAGGTCCACCGTGCCGATTTGGCTGATCAGGCCGGCGCCGATCAGGATCACGGCGAGCGAGAACATGTAGATCGTCGTCGCGTCGAGGAAGCTCAGGTGCTGCACGTGCATGCCGTGGCCCACCTGCCAGAACGCGGTGCCGAGCGCGCCGAGATAGATGGCCGCGAGCACCAGGCTGATCGCGATCGTCGACGGCGTGCACAGCTTGCGCAGGCCGTCCAGCAATTCGATGGCGCCTTTCGCGATGTTCTTCAGCCACTCGCGCTGGAAGCGGCCGGGCAGCTTGCGCGCCTTGTCCTCGAACAGCAGCGCGCACGCCACGATCGCCACGAATACTGCGAGCAGCGCCACCGCGATCCAGCGCACCTCGCCCCAGCCAGGAATGGCGATGACCGCGAGGAACAGGAACACGGTCGCGATTTCGACCAGCAGCATCATCACCGTCGCGGCCGAACTGCGGCCGACGTGCACGCGCCGCGACGCCGACATCACCCAGTTCTGCGAGAACAATCCGAGCGGCAGCGTGACGGTGAGTTCGCCGACCGCGAAGGCGAGCCAGAACGAGCGCGACGGTATCCGCACGCCGATCCGGCGCAGCATCAGCCGCAACTGCACGGACTTGCAGCCGAGGTAAACCGCCGCGGCGCCCACCGAGATGCCCAGCACGCGAAGCGGCAAGCCGCGCAGCCGCGCCACGACCTTGCCGAGGTCGCCAAGATTGAACGCGAACACCAGCAGCGCGGCCGCAAGCAGCACCGGCAAGACCACCTGCGGTTTCAGGATGGTGCGCGCGTGCTGGAAAATCTTCAGCATGGCAACACCCGGTCGACCGCTGCGACGAGATCGGCGAGATAGTTGTCGAGATAGCGCACGACGTTGGCGGGCTTGCGCCAGCCGGGCGGTGCGTCACGCGGGCAAATGTTTTCGTACGCATCGCCGCGGCGCACCACCAGGTTCTTGCGCTCGAGCCAGCGCAGTCTCGCGCCGGCGATGGCATTCGCGTCGGCGCGTGCGAACAGCGGGTCCAGCGATGGATGCGCGGTCTGCAGCGCGGCATGGCAACGTTCGATCCATCCGGCGAGATCGCCGGGCGTGAACGCGCGCGGACCATGCACCAGCCAGCGCCCCAGCAGATGGCTCGGTGTCACCGGAACCAGTCGCAGGATCGTGCCGCGCAGCGTCGCGTCGAAGGCGCGGCGATCGAGCGAAGTGTCGGCACGGAAACGTTCGCCTATGCGCACCACGACGCGCGAACGCCCCGGTCCGAGCGTGTCGTAGCCCAGCCCCATCGGCTGGATCCATGCCGGCTCCGCGGTGAGGTGGACCAGCCGGAAAAAGCCCTCGCGGACGCGGCAGAAATGGCCGTCCATCGAGATCGTGCCTTCCGGCGAAAAATACACGCAGCAGCCGCGGTCGAGGCGCCGCGCGAAATGCGCGAGCTGCATCTCGACGGCGCTGCGAAACGCCGGGGCGATCGCCTGCAGGGCACTGACCTTCAGGCGGCGCAGGCCCCACCAGCGTTCGAGGACGGCGGGTTTCGCGCGAGCGAGGCAGTCGGCAAGCTTCCCGCGTGTCGCCGACAATTCGCGCTGGCCGCGTGCGTTGAGCAGCGCGCTGCAATCGGATTCACCGAGGCCCGCATCCAACAGCGCGCGCAGCGTTTCGCCCAGCGTGAATTCGCGCACGCGCCGCATTGGTTCGGTGCGCCCCAGCGGGAAAAACCACGCCAGCGAAATGCGCCCGAGCAAGGCCGACAACGGCGCGGGCCAGTGCACGGTGAGGCGCGAAAGAATGCCGGGGCGGAACAGGTCTTCGCGGGTGGCGTAGAACGGCGGCTTGCCTTCGAAACGCAGGCCGCGCCTGCGCGCCAGGATGTTGCCCAGCATCGGACCATCCGCGTCGCGCTGGTGGTTGGACGCGATCAGCGAACCCGGCGCGAGCGCGAAGTTCCCGGGCATCACGACCTCGCGGTCGTAGCACAGGCCGATCCACAGGTCGAAGCCCATCTGCAGCAGCCAGTTGCCAACCGGATGCGCCGCGACGGCGGCGTCGGACAGGTGCGCCCATCCCGGAGGCGTTGCCGCTGCTGGCGCCACGCGCTGCTGCATTCAAGCCTCTCGACGCTGGTAGTGCCGGCCTTTCCACACCGAGCGCGTGCCGGCGAGGGCACGCCATGCCGAATACCAGGTTGCCGCGAGAAAGAACGTCGCGGCGAGCGGCAGCAGCAACGCAGACAACGGATTGCGGCGGTAGTACATCAGCGTCGGCAAATAGCATGCGAGCATCGCAAGCGTGGCGATCAGGCCGAGCGCGCGTGCGGCGTGCGTCGGCCCGGATGCGAGCGCGAACACGGGTATCCAGAACGACACGATCAACAGGACGGAGACGGCGACGGTCAGCAGCAGTGATTCGCGCAACTGCACGAACGCGGTGCGCGCGATCATGTGCGCGATGTCCGCGAAGCCGGCGCGGCGCTGGCTGGTGGCGCCGCGGGTCAGGCCGATCCAGCAGCGACGGCCCTCGCGCTTGACGCGTGCGGCCAGCGTGCAGTCGTCGATGATCGCATCGCGCCACGCGCCGAAAGCGCCGGCGTCGAGCAGCGCGGCGCGGTCGGCCAGGACCACGCCGCCCGCCGCCGCTGCGACGCGCGAGTGTACGTCGTTGGCCAGCGCGAACGGATACAGCAGCTTGAAGAAATGCACGAACGCCGGCAGCAGCCAGCTCGCGGCGATGCCGACCCAGCACGGTTCCGCGCACAACGAGACCAGCGCGTGGCCTTCGTCGGCCTTGCGCTGCAGCGGCGCGAGCATTCCGGGTGCGAGCCGGATGTCGGCATCCAGCAACAGTACGCGCGGCGTGGCGACGCGTTCGAGGCCTTGTTGCAGCGCCCAGAGTTTTCCGGTCCAGCCGGAGGGCGGCAGTGTGCCGGCGATCAGCGTGAGGTTCGGCAAACCGCTGGCACGCACGCGGGCCGCGGTGCCGTCGGTCGATTGATCGTCGACGACGATTACCGCTGCGCCGGGCGCCGCGACCGCCAACGCGCGCAGCGTTTCGCGGATCACCTGCGCTTCGTTGCGGGCGGGAATCAGCACCGTGAAATCACCGTGCGGCGCCGGCGACGCGGGATCAGGTTCGAGATGTTCGCGGCAAAGCCATGCGGCCCATGGCGCGAGCAGCACGCCGGCCCAGCATGCCAGTGCGAGGGCGGCGAGGATCAGGATGGCCATGGCCGCCGGTTGCGCGCTTGTCAGTGCTGGACGCCGCCGACGTGCGCGATCGGGATGGTGCTGTGCGGACGGCGCTGGTTGGGTTCCGGCGTGTCGTACAGGATCGGCGGATCGGCCGCGAACGGACCCGTGAGCTTCGGTCCGCGCACGCTCGTCCACAACGCCTTCAATGGATGCGCGAACGCGTCGGCGGCCGCGGTGCCTTCGAATCCGCAATGCGCCATGCAGTTCGCGCACTTCGGATTGCGCCCGACGCCGTAGTTGTCCCAGTTGGTTTTCTCCTTCAGGTCGTTGAAGCTCGACGCGTACCCTTCATCGACCAGCAGGTAGCACGGTTTCTGCCAGCCGAACACGTTGCGGCACGGCATGCTCCAGGCGCTGCACTGGTAGCCCTGGTTGCCGCACACGAAATCGAGGAACAGGCTGGAGTGCGACAGCGGCCAACGGCTGTGCTTTCCCTTCTTGCGCTTGAAGATGTTGCGGAACAGTTCCTTCGACTGGCGCCGGCCCATGAACACGTCCTGGCGCGGCGCGTGCTCGTAGTGATAGCCCGGTGACACGGTGATGCCGTCCACTTTCAGGTCGTTGGTAGCGAAGTCGAAGAACTCGGCGACTTCCGCGGGCTGCGCGGTGGTGAACAGCGTGGTGTTGATGTTGACGCGGAAGCCGCGTTTTTTCGCGGCGCGGATCGCTGACACCGCGACGTCGAAAATGCCTTCGCGGCCCACGCTCTCGTCGTGACGTTCGCGCATGCCGTCGAGGTGCACCGAAAACGTGAGCTGCGGCGATGGCGTGAACAGGTCGAGCTTCTTTTCCAGCAGGATCGCGTTGGTGCACAGGTACACGTACTTGCCGCGCGCGATGATTCCATCGACGATCTGCTTGATGTCCTTGTGGATCAGCGGCTCGCCGCCGGGAATCGAAACCATCGGCGCGCCGCATTCGTCGACCGCCTGCAGGCATTCCTCGACCGACAACCGCTGCTTCAGGATGTGCGAGTCGTAGTCGATCTTGCCGCAGCCGGGGCAGGCGAGGTTGCACTGGAACAGCGGCTCCAGCATCAACGTGAGCGGGTAACGCGTCACGCCGTGCAGGCGGCGGCCGATGATGTAGCTGGCGACCTTCAACTGCTGGCGAATGGGAATCGACATGCGGATCTCCTGCGGCGCGCAGAACCGGCGGATGCACCGGCCTCGTTGCCCTGCATGGTGGACCGCCACGTGTCAACGCGGCGTTGAGGCCGCAGACGGCGGATTCACGCGGGTTTCAGCGCAACCGCGATCGCGATCACGCTTCGCGCTGGCGGCGCGGTGGTTCGTCGCTGCCCGGCAAGCGGTCGGCGAATTCGCCGCGCAGGCGCTGCCATTCCATTTTCAGCCAAGGCGTGAAGCGCTCGGGTGATTCCGCGATCTCGCGATCCAGCGCTTCGGGTTTCACGTAGCGCCATGCCTCGATTTCGGTGTCGTTGACGCGCACCGGCGCGTCGGACGTGCCGACGTACACCCAGCACAGTTCGGTCTCCGAACCGGCGTCGCCGTATTCGGCGTGGTACTGGAACTTGTAGATGAATTCGAGCGGGCAGGTGAAACCGAGTTCTTCGCGCAAGCGGCGCTGCGTCGCGGTGTCCATGTCTTCGCCGCCGCGCGGATGGCTGCAGCAACTGTTGGCCCAGTAACCAGGCCACAGCGGCTTCGATGGCGCACGCTGTTGCAGCAGCAGTTCGCCCGCGGGATTGAACACGAATAGCGAGAATGCGCGGTGCAGGATGCCGCGTCCGGCGTGCGCGTCGGCCTTGCTGGCATGGCCGATCTCGCGATCGGCTTCGTCGACCAGGATCAGGCGTTCGGAATCGAACGAGACGACACGCCGATCGGCAGCAGGGTTGTCTTCGTGCTCAGCCAATGCTGCTCTCCATCGCCTGGTAACCGGCCTGTTGCAGCGCGCGCACCACGCGGCCCGGATCGTCCGGGCACAACGCGATCATCGCGCCGCCGCCGCCGCCGCCGGTGAGCTTGGCGCCCACGGCGCCATTCGCGCGCGCGACCTGGATCATTTCCTCCAGTTCCCAGCTCGACACCTGCAGCGCGTTCAACTGGCCCTGGCAGATGTTCATCAGCTCGCCGAACTGTTGCAGGTCCCAAGCTTCCAGCGCCTTGATGCCCTGCATCGCCAGCGAATCGATTTCATCGAAGATGCGTTCGTAGAGTTTCTTGTTGCGCTGCCAAGCCTCGCGCACGCGGCCCACGGTGCGCGCGGTCAGGCTTTCCACGCCCGACAGCCCGATCACCATCGGCAACGGTTTGGCGAAACGCAGCGGTTCGATCACCGGCGGCTCACCGCGCTGGTACAGCAGCGGCTGGCCGTAGGTCGCGACCGTGTTGTCGATGCCCGATGGCGTGCCGTGCGCGACGCGCTCGCATTCGTAGGCAAGCGCGCACACTTGCGCATCGGTCAAACCCAGCGCGCAGTGATGATCCAGCGCGCGGATCACCGCCACCGCGAGTGCGGCCGAACCGCCGAGTCCATTGGCGCGCGGCAGATTGGGATAGACCTGGATGCGCAGCGGTCGATCGGTGAGTTCGAGTTTCTGCAGGATCAGTTCCAGTGATTGCAGGAACGAACCCGGATGCTTGCTGCCGGGATGCAGGCGCGATTCGACGCCCCAGCGCGGAATGATGAGTTGCGTGCCGTCGTCCGATTCCTCGGCGCGCGCGCGGATCGCCATCGGCACCGGCACCGCGATCGCGTGGCGTCCGTAAACGACCGCGTGTTCGCCCAGCAGGATGGCCTTGCCGTAACCTGTCGCGTATTCGGCTTCCTCGACCGGCTCGAAACCGTGCGCGACGGTCTTCGCTTCCGGCTGCACCTGGTTCCTGACCTCGGCGATGATTTCCCTGGCCTTCCATACCTTGATCTCACCGCTGTCGAGCAGACGCTCGACCACGGTCTCGAAAATTTCCGGCGTCGCGCCCGCGCTCACCGCGACCGAGCGCGCGTGCAGCGTCATGTGGCCTTGCTGGATGCCGTCGGTGACCAGCGCACGCAGCGCGGAGAAGTTCTGCGCCAGGCCCACCGCGCCCATGATTTCCGCCAACTCGCGCGCGCTCGCGACAGTGAGCAGGCGCAGGTTCAACGCCACGGTCGCGTTCGATTGCAGGTTGCCGCCGACGGTGCCGACCTTCATCGGCATTTCGATGGTGCCGACCAGGTTGCCCTGGTCATCCTTGTACCAGCGCGTCAACGAACTGTAGTGCGCGCCGCGCGCGGCGTAGGCGTGCGCGGCGGCTTCCAGCGCGCGCCAGTCGTTGCCGGTCGCGAGCGCGACCGCATCGACGCCATTCATGATGCCCTTGTTGTGCGTCGCGGCGCGGTACGGGTCGCACACCGCAAGATCGTTGGCGAGGATGATGCCGTCGCGCACCTGCTCGCCGTCATAGCCCTTGCCCGCGAGCAGTTCGACCGGGATCACCGCTTTCGCCCACACCAGCGCGCGGTCGGTGAGATTGGAGAGGATGCGCAGGAACACCTTGCCGCCGGTGATGCCTTCCACCAGCGGCGCCACGCCTTCGCACATGGTGTTGACCATGTTGGCGCCCATCGCGTCGCAGGTGTTCACCAGCAGATGCAGCACCACCATGTCGCGACGGCCATCGGCCGCCGGATGGATGCGCACCTCGATGTCCTTGGCGCCGCCGCCGCGCGCGACCATGTTCGGGTGCAGGCTGTTGGCGAGGTTGATGATCTCCTGTTTGCGCTGCAGCAGCGCGGCCTGCGCGGCCGACGAGTTCTCGATGTCGACGATCTGCACCTGGCCGATCAGGATCGGGTCGGTGCTGCGCGTGGCGAAGCCGCCCGCAGCGCGCACCAGTTTCGCCGCCGAAGAAAGCGCGGCGACGATCGAGGGTTCCTCGACGACCAGCGGCACGACGTGATCCTTGCCGTTGATCAGGAAATTGAGGCCGAGCCCGAGTGGCAAGCCCATCACGCCGACCACGTTCTCGATCATCTTGTCGGCGCGCGCGACGCTGAGCGTGTGCGCGCCGCTCGCCAGAACCTGAAAATCTTCGCGCGAAAGCAGGCCGCGCTCGCGCACCAGGTTCACGCGTTCGGGCACCGACAATTTGTAGAAACCCGGAAATCTCGACTGGTCCATCTTGGAATCCTTGCAAAGCCTCAGACGCTTGACGCAACTGCAACCTCCAGACCCTTGGGGTCCGCTTCCAGCCCGATCACGGGATAGCCTGCCTGCGCAACGCGCACGGCGAATGCCCGCAACCGCACATCTTCCACGGCGAATGTGACGCCTACGTCACCGCCGCCCGCGCCGCAGCTCTTGTAGACGCACTCGCAATCCCGGGCGATCGCGGCGATCGCCCGATGTTCGCGGCTGGCGATGTTCGCACCCGCGGCTTCGCCGAAGCGCGCCAGCGCGCCGGCGTAATCGTGGAGGCTGGACAGGAAGGCGGCGGCATCATTGGCGGTCATGGCGTCGATGCCGCGTGAAGAAATTGTAGCGAGTTCGCGGGTGTGCTGCGTAAACGCAACGGGCTCGCGTTCGCGCCACGCGGCGATGGTCGCCAGCATCGCGCCCGTCGAAGCGGGACGGCCGCTGTAGACGCAACACCAGCGCAACGCGTCGGGCAGTTTCATGGGTTCGACGTGCGCGGTTTCACCGTCCAGTCGGAAACATGACAAACCGCCCGATAGTGACGCCGCGACATCGATGCCGCTGCCGCGTCCATGCTGGATCGCGCGATGCACTTCGATGGCTTCGCCGAGCGTCGGCGGCGCGAGGTGGGCGTGCGCATGCAATGCGCCGAGCAGCGCGACCGTGAGCGCCGCGCTGGAGCCGAGCCCGAGTTTGCTGCGCGTGCCGGCATGGTCGAGATGGAACGCATCGCTGTCGAGTTCGATGCGACACGGCGGCAGGTCTTGTGCGCGTGGCAAGCGCACAAACAGCGTGGCGATCCAGGCGAGTTCCGTTGGCGCGTCACCGAGCCATGTTGCTTCGCCCCCGCGTAGCCGCAGCCGCGCCTGCAGCCCGAGCGTAGGCGAAATGATTTCCCAGACGTCGCTGTTGTCCGATGCGAGTGTCGCGCGCGCGCGCCGGTCCACCGCCAACACCAGCGCCGGCGCACCTTCCAGCACCGCGTATTCGCCCAGCAGTACCAGCTTGCCGGGCGCGCTGGCGGTCACGCGCATGCGCGGGCATCCTCGACGATGCGCGCACCTTCGCCCAAGCCACTGACCAGCACGTCTTCGACGCCCGCGACATCGCGCAAGGCGTCGGCGACGCGCGTTGCAACGTCCGGCAGGCAAACCGCTTTTACCTGCGGCCCCGCATCAATGGTGAAGAACACACCCGCACCTTCGGCCTGCAGCACGCGGATACACTGGATGCATTCGATCGTCGCGGCATTCCAGTAAATCAACGCGGGCCGGGTCGCCAGCATCACCGCGTGCATCGCCATGCAACTGGCTTCGCTGACGTGCCCCAGCTTTTCGAAGTCGCGTGTCTGCACGGCGTCGCCAGCGGTCGCAAGATCACCCGGCACGGTCGCGATCCAGTCGCGGTAGAAGGGCGATGTGGCACGAGAACGATCCATGCCGACGCGCGAGTTGACGGTCTTTTTCTCGCGCGTGGTGATCGCGACCACCACTTTCAGCGGCCACGCAGACGCATCCAGCAGCGGCGTCGCGAAAGCATCTTGTCCGTCGTCGCGCGTGCCCGCCGCCATTTCCACGAAGCCGCCGAAGATCGAGCGCGCGGCCGAACCCGAGCCGCGCCGCGCCAGCATCGACAATTCGCGCGCTTCGAGATGCAGTCCCAGCGCGTGATCGGCCGCAATGGCCAGCGCCGCGAAACCGGATGCCGACGACGCCAGTCCCGCGCCGGTGGGAAAGTCATTCGCCGATTCAACGTGCGCGTGTGCCGCCACCGTCGCGCGTTCGCGAAACAGGTCGAGGAATGCGCCGATCTTGCGGCCTTGCGCAGCGTCGCGCTCGCCGTTCAACGCGATATCGTCGGCGGCGAGTCCGTCATCGAAACGCACGCACGTGCGCGTGTGCAGGGCGTCGAGCGTGATCGACAGCGAACCCGCGGCCGGCAGGTTCAGCGCGGCATCGCGCTTGCCCCAGTATTTGACGAGCGCGATGTTCGGTTGTGCGAGGGCGGTGGCCTGCCGAGTTGGCGAAGTCATCGAAGGTATCCGTTGTCCCGGAACCATTGTATTGCGTCGGACAGCGCTTCCCGCGCCGGGCGCGCATGCCAGCCGAGCTCGGTTTCCGCACGCCGGCTCGAAAAATACATCCGGTGCCATGCCAGCTTCACGCCGTCCACGGTGACGTTCGGCGCGACGCCGGTGATGCGCGCCCACGCTTCGGCCACATACGCGACCGGCAGCACCGCGGCATGCGGCAACTGCAACCGGGGTGCACGGCGACCCGTCAATTCGGCGACCGCTGCAAGAATCGCCTTCAGGCTCATGTTCTCGCCGCCCAGCACGTAGCGGCGTCCACGTTGACCGCGCTCGTACGCGAGCACATGGCCCTCCGCGACATCGTCGACATGCACGACGCACAACCCCGTATCGACGAACGCCGGCATCCGTCCGCGCGCGGCGTCGAGGATCATCCGCCCCGTTGGCGTGGGCTTGCGGTCGCGCGGCCCGACCGGCGCGGCGGGATTGACGATCACGATGTCGAAACCCGCGCGCGCGCAACGGCGCACCAGCGCTTCGGAAAGGAACTTGGAACGCTTGTACGCGCCGATCATGTCGCCGAGCCGCACCGGCGTGTCTTCGTCCGAGGGCGTGCCGTCGTGGTGCAGGCCCAGCGTCGCGACGCTCGATGTATGGACGATGCGCCGCACGCCGCAGCGTTGCGCGGCCAGCAGAATGTCGTGGGTGCCGCGCACGTTGGCCTTGCCGATCTCGCGCGGGTCGCGCGCCCACAATCGATAATCCGCCGCGACGTGGAACAGGCCTTCGCAATCGCGCAGCGCGCGTTCCAGCGAAGGCGGATCGAGTAAATCGCCGCGCACGATTTCGACATCGAGCCCATCGAGGCTGGCGGTATCGCTGGATGGCCGTGCGAGCGCACGCACGGCATAGCCGCGACGCAACAGCGCGCGCACCACGGCCGAGCCGACGAATCCGTTGGCGCCGCTGACGAGGACGCGCCCGCTCATGCAGCGAGAGCTGCGGCGGTCGCGAGCGAACGCCGCGCGCGCCGGAAGTCGCGCGTCAGCGCGTAGGTTGCGCGCCAGGTGGCCGGACCGCCGAACGCGATCGCCGCGAGCATGCGCGGCGACCAGCCTTCATCGGCGCCGTCCAGCGCGCGCACGATGCCCGCGGGCAACGCGCGTCCGGCCGGATCGCAAATCGCCTTCACCGCAACGAACGGCAGCTTCGCGCGCAACGCCACCGCCGCGATCGGCGCAGCTTCCATGTCCACCGCGATCGCGCCGCTGCGTTCGGCCAGCGCCTGTTTTTCCGACGGCGTCGCAATCGGTTGCACCGTCGACCAAAGCGCGCCGCGCCGCACCTGCAGCGCTGTGGAAAGCGTGGCGGCCAGCCGATCGCTTGCAGCGGCATCGGTGGCGAAACCGGGATCGTCGTACGTGTAGCGGATGCGGTCGGCGATCAACACGTCGCCCGCGGCCAGCGCGGAATCCAGCGCGCCGGCCACGCCCCAGTTAGCCAACCGCTTGATGCCGCAGGCGAGCAGGCGTTCCGCCGCGCGCATCGCGTTGTGCGGGCCGATGCCAGACACCGCGATCCAGCCGTCGTGCCAGCGCGTGCAATCACCGGGATGCATGCCGTGCATGCCGAGGCTGTGCGCTTCGGCGGGAAGCGCGACGACGAGACCCGTGCCTTCAGCGGGACCGCCCGGCGTGGACATTGCGGAAGCGCACCAGCGCCCAGTAGGGAAAGTAGCAACTGTAGCCGTGGTACTTGAGATAGAACACGCGCGGAAAGCCGGGCGCATTGAAGCGGGCGTCGTGCCACTCGCCGCCGCTTTGCGTCTTCAACAGGAACTCGATGCCGCGCGCCACCGCGGGCGTGTCCGCTTCTCCGGCGGCCATCAGGGCCAGCAGCGCCCATGCGGTTTGTGCGGGACCGCTGCGTGCGCCGCGTCCGCGCAATTCGGGATTGAGATAACTGTCGTTGCCTTCGCCCCAGCCGCCGTCGGCCTGCTGCACGGATTTCAGCCACGTCACCGCGCGCCGGACCGGCGGCTCGTCCGCAGCCATGCCGGCCGCGCGCAGCGCCACCAGCACCGACCAGGTGCCGTAGATGTAGTTGGTGCCCCAGCGTCCGAACCACGCGCCTTCCTCGGTCTGTTCGTCCAGCAGAAAGCGCATCACGCGTTCACGCGCTTCGTGGTCGGGCGCGCGATCGAGCAGCGACAGCAGCGTCAGCACGCGGCCGCTGACGTCGCTGGTCGCAGGATCGAGCAGCGCGCCGTGGTCGGCGAACGGAATCTGGTTGAGCCACTGGTGATCGTTGTCGGCATCGAACGCGGCGAAGCCGCCATTTTGCGATTGCATGCCGCGCAGCCAGTCCGCGGCGCGTTCGATTGCGTCTGCGAACTTCACGCGCTGCGGCGATTGGTGCAGCGCGCGCGCGACCACCGCGGTGTCGTCGAGATCGGGATAGGCATCGTTCCTGAACTGGAACGCCCAGCCGCCGCCCGGCAGGTGCGGCCGGTAGCTGCGCCAGTCACCGGGTTCATCGAGCAACTGGCGCGAGGTCAGCCAGTCGAGCGCGCGCTCGATGGCCGCAGGCGGCGCGCCGCCGTCTTCCTGCATCGCGAGGCAGGTCAGCCCGGTGTCCCACACCGGCGACACGCACGGCTGGCACCACGCGACGTCGTTGTGCACCACCAGCAAATCGTCGATGGCCTTGCGCGTTTCGCGGCGCGCGGGATGTTCGGCCGGGTAACCCAGCAACGCCAGTGCCTCGTAGGCATTCACCATTGCCGGGAAGATCGCGCCCAGGCCGCCATCGCCGTTGCGGCGTTCGAGGATCCAGTCCTCGGCGCGCTTCAATGCGTGCCGGCGCAAGCGGTTCGGGATCAATGCTTCGAAGCGCCGCACGATCTGCTCGCAGGCGATCAGCACCCGGTTCAACAGCGAACGCGGATGGAAATAATGCGGCTCCTGTTCCGGCGGCGTGACGAACAGTTCGCGGACATGCACGCCGAGCGGATTGGCCGCGCGCGGCTTCAGCGTGGTCAGCACCGACAGCGGCACCATCACCGTGCGCGACCAGTACGACACCTTGGAAAGGTTGAACGGGAACCAGCGCGGCAGCAGCACGATTTCCACCGGCAGGAACGGCACGCCGCGCCACGGCAGCTCGCCGAACAGCGCCAGCGCGATGCGCGTGAACACGTTGCTGCGCGCGGCGCCGCCGTGCGCGAGGATCGCCGCGCGCGCACGCGCCATGTGCGGCGCGTCGGCGCGGTCGCCGGCGAGCTTCAGCGCGAGATAGCATTTCACGCTGCAACTCACGTCAAGCGCGCCGCCGGGATACAGCGGCCAGCCGCCGTTGCGCGACTGGTGGCCGCGCAGGTATGCGGCGAGACGCGATTCCAGCAGGCGGTCGGATTCGCCGAGGTAATGCAGCATCAAGATGTATTCGGCGGGAATCGTGCAATCGGCTTCCAGCTCGTATTGCCAGCAGCCGTCCGCGCGCTGGCACTCGAGGATGCGCGCACGCGCGGCATCGATGGCGTCGACAAGCCGGCCACGCGCCGCGAGCTGGCCGCGAGTCGCCGATCCTGTTTGCGGAGCGCCGGAGTCGGGAGCCATGGCTACTTCACGGTGAAGACGCGCGCAGGTCCGCAGCCCTCGCCACGCGGCCTTGCCGAACGCGGATCGGGCAGCAGGCCACCCCAGTCGTTGGCCAGCGCCTGCAGCGGCAAGCCTTCCGCCATGCGCGCGAACCAGCCTTGCAGCACGCGGCTGTAACCGGCGAACAACCGCGTGACGATCACGATCTTCTTCACCACCTGCCGCGACACCTTCACCTGCGTGGCGGCGGTGAAATCCGGCTTGGCGAGGATCGAGGCCAGCGTGCGCATCGCCAGTCCCACCGCGATCAGGCAGAAGCGGCGGATGCCGACTTCCTTCTCCGGAATCAGCAGCGTGTAGTCGAGCGCGTTGCGCAGGTGGCTGTGCGCGATGCCGATCAGTTGCGCGTAGCCCTTGCCGAACGCATCCGGCACGTCGCCGCGGCGGATGTCCTCGAGTTCCACGCCGGCGCGCGCGAACAGGTCGTGCGGCAACCAGCACACGCCGCGCTCGCGGTCTTCCCAGAAATCCTTGAGGATATTGGTCATCTGCAGGCCCTGGCCGAACGACACGTCCAGCGCCGCCATCTCCTCGCGCCTTTCGGCGATGCGCGGCGAGTAGTCGCAGAACAGGTCGGTAAGCGTCTGCCCGACGATGCCGGCCACGTAATAGCAATAGCGATCCATCTCGCGCATGTCGGCGAGACCCGCCGTGCTGGCGCGGCGCTCGAAGCTCGGCATGCCGGTGCACATGATGCGGATGCAGCGCACCAGCGATTCGCGTTGCGCGAGGTTGAAACCGTCGGTGACTTCGATGATTTCGGGCGTGTGCGTCACCAGGTCGCGCTCCGCTGCCAGCGTGTTGCCGCGCAACAGCGGCGCGAGGTCGCGCGCGAACGAGGCCGGATCTTCGGTCGACCCGACCACGCGCGTGAAGCGGTCATGGAACTGCTGCTTCACGTCGCTGGCGAGCGAGTGCTCGTCCTCGATGGTGTCCGCGATGCGGCACAAAAGATACGCGTTGGCGATCACCGTGCGCAGGCGCGGATCGAGTTGCGGAATCGTCAACGCAAAGGTCCGTGAGACCTCGGGGAGAATGCGCTCCTGATAGGCTTCGGCGTCGTGTCGTGACGCGTTGGCGGAAGCTGGGGCGATCATCCTGCAGGTCTCCTTCGGCATGCCGGCCGACGTTTCAATCCTACGCATTGTGCGTGAAGATGAGGTGGAAGTGGTGCCGCGGCCTTTTTGACATTCGCGCGGCGCTCTCGCTAGGCTCGCGGCGCCGCGGCATGCAGCGGCGCTTGGGAGTGTTCGATGTCTTTTGCAGATCGCGTGGCCGGATACCGTGACCGGGTGGAACGGGCGCTGGTCTTTCACAGCTGAGATATACCGGATAGCACTGGTTTTGCCGGGTGCATCTAAAACTCGCTTTGGACGCACGCGGGGCTTGAGAACCTTCGGTTCTCTCTCGCTTCGCTCTCTGAGATCAGAGA
>JAZKBD010000038.1:4313-6995 GCA_040388785.1 Pseudomonadota bacterium | reverse complement strand
GGCGGGGCGTGGGCAAGTCGCGTGCGCGCGCTCGGCGGAACGCCGCTGCTGCTGCCGGGCTCCAGCCTGCGCGCGGCGCCCGACGCGGCCGCGGCACGCAAGGCGCTGCGAGCGGCGCTGGCATGCGATATCGTGATCTTCACCAGTCCCGCGGCGGTGCGTTTTGCGCAGCGGCTCGGCGGCCTGCACGGCCGCGCCACGATTTTGGCGCCTGGCGCCGGAACGCAACGCGCGTTGCAACGCGCCGGCTGCAGGCAAGCGATTGCGCCTGCGCGCGAAGACAGCGAAGGCATCCTCGCCCTGCCAATGCTGCGCAACGTGCGTGGCCGAAGCGTCGGCATGGTCGGCGCGGCGGGCGGCCGCGGGCTGCTGGACCGCACGCTCGCCGCGCGCGGCGCCGAGGTGATCCATGCGCATGTGTATCAGCGCGCGCCCGCTCGGCTCGGTCGCCGCCATGCCGACGCACTGCGCAACAGCGCGCGCAAGCCGCTGTACGTTCTGCTTTCCAGCGCGGAAGCGCTCGCCAACATCATTGCAAATTTGCCCGACGACGCATTGCGCGCGCTGCTGCGCGGCACCGCCGTCGCCAGCAGCGAACGCATCGCCAGCGCGGCGCGCAAGGCCGGCTTTGCACGCTTCCTGCGCGCCCGTTCCGCACACGCCACGGACATGCTGGATGCGGTCATCGCCGACTCCCCTGCTAGCATTCCGCCATGATCGAAGATACCGGGCACGACGACGAACCATCCACGCCGCGCGCTCCTCGCAGGCGCGGCTCGGGCCTCGCGCCACTGGCGATCCTTGTCGCCATCGTGGCGTTGGCCATCGCGGCGTGGAGCGCTTGGCGCCTGCACCGTTTCGCGCAGGACGAACAAGCCACGCGCCAGCACGACGCCGTCACCATCGCGGCGCTGCAAAGCCAGCTTGCGGCCGGCGACGAACAGGCGCGCACGGGCGACCATCGCATCGCGAAAGTGGAGTCGGCGCTGGACGACCTGCGCGCAACGACGCAAGGCCTCGATCGCCGCATTGCCAATCTCGAAACGGCCTATACCAACCTCAGCGGACAGCAGCAGTCGGCAAAGGACACGGTGCTGCTCAACGACGCCGAGATGCTGCTTCGCACCGGCGCGCAACGCTACGACCTGTTCCACGACAGCAGCGGCGCGCTGAAGGCTTATTCGCAAGCCATCGAAGTGCTGGCGCAAGTGCAGAACCCCGCCTACGCGCCGGTCCGCGCCAGCGCCACCACCGAGCGCGATGCGCTCGCAGCGGTCGCGCCACCCTCGCGCCAAGGTTCGCTGGATATCCTGTCCGCGTTGCGCGGCAAGGTGGCGTCGCTGCCGCTTGCGTCGGCCGTAGCCTCGACACCCGCGCCGGTCCCGCCGCAGAAACCCGGCTTCTGGTCGCGTGTCGGCAATGCGCTCGGCGGCATCGTCAAGGTTTCTCGCGACAACGAGAAGACGGCACCGCTGACCGATGCGCGTTTTGCGCGGCAGATGCTGGCGCTCGACCTGGCGCAGGCACAGGAAGCGTTGCTCGCCTTCGATGACGCGACTTACCGGGCCGCCCTGCAACGCGCCGACGCGGCCATCGTCGCGCAATTCGACCGCAACGACGCTGGCGTGCAGGAAGCCGGCGTGCGAATCACGTACCTGTTGGTGCAGCCCGGTGGCGGACCGCCACCGAAGCTCGGCGGTGCGCTCGCGCAATTGCTGAGCCTGCGCGCCAGCCGGCCCGCAGTGCCCACACCGGCGCCCGCTTCAACGACCGGGGGCACCCTGCAATGAAAGGCAAGCGCTGGCTCGTCCTTGCCCTGATCGTCATCCTGCTGCTCGCGGTCGCGTTCGTGTGGCTGTCGTCCGATCCGGGTTACGTGCTGATCCGTTTCCGTGGCTGGAAGATCGAAGCGACGGTGGTCGGCGCGGTCGCGCTGTTGATCGCGGCATGGATCGCGATCGGCATCATCTGGTGGCTGCTGCTGTGGCCGTTCGGCGCAATCTCGCGGCGCCGCCGCCGGATCAGCCACGAACGCCTGCGCGACGGGCTGGTCGCGTTGAACGAAGGCCGCAACGTCGAGGCACACCGCATCCTGCAACGCGCATCGCAGTACGCGTCGCTGCGTTCGCCCGCGCTGCTGTCGGCCGCCGAGGCCGCGCATCGCCACGGCGAAACCACGCGCGCACTGGAAACGCTGGACGAAGCCGCGCAGCACGCGCCGGAAGCCGCACGCACCTTGCGCGCGCGCATCCTGCGCGAGAACGGCCGCGCCGACGAAGCCTGGCAACTGCTTTCACCCGGCGCCGAAGCGGGCAAGCTGCCGCCCGCGGGCTGGCACGAATTCGCGTTGGCCGCGATCGCGACCGGCCAACCCGAGAAGGCGCGTTCCGCGCTGGAGCCCTTGCGCAAGTCCGACATGCTGGGTTCGACGGCGTACGCGGCGCTGGTCGATCAGGTGTTGGGCGCTTCGCTGCGCAAGGCGCCCGACATGGCAGCGCTGCAGGACATGTGGAAACGCGCGACCCGCCAGCAGCGGCAGATGCCCGCGCTGCTCGACGTTTACGCGCGGCGCGCGGCCGCGTTCGGCGCGCACGCCGCGCTGGATGCCATCGAGGATGCGCTTAAGCGCGAATGGAACGACGGCCTCGTCGCCACCTACGGCGAGATCACGCCGCCGACCGA
>JAZKBD010000038.1:0-4303 GCA_040388785.1 Pseudomonadota bacterium | reverse complement strand
GAAGCCGCCGCACGCCTGCACGTCGCAACCCGCTGGCTGGAAGCGCACGCGAATGACGAAACGCTGCTGCGCGCCCTCGGCACCTTGTCGATGCGCGCGTCCGATCCGCGCGACGCGCGTGCCTACCTGGTGCATGCGTTGACCGTGAAACCGTCCGCCGCGAGCTGGGCCGCGCTCGGTGAGGTGCAATCCGCATCGGGCGAGGCGGAAGATGCCGAACGCTGCTACGCCAATGCGTGGAAATCCTCGCGTGGCGAACAGATCGCGCCCCGCCCGCACGAAGCCGGGCTCGACACCAGCCAGTTCACGCTCGAGGAACGCGACGAGCACGGCATGCCGCGGCTGCCAGGCGAACCGTCTTCGCCCTCGCATTGATCGCCAGCAGCAATGGACCGTGCCGTTTGAATTTGTTCCGTTCGCGTTGAGCGTAGTGAGCGCAGCGAACGAAGTCGAAACGCAGGCTGCCCTTCGACTTCGGCCCTTGCGGGCCTACGCTCAGGGCGAACGGTGTTTCAAACGGACCGCTACCGTCAGTGGAGTACTTCAATGTCCGTGACGCGCCCTTCCTGCAACCGGATCTGCCGCGCCGCGCGTGAGCCATCGGCGGGATAAACCCACGTTTCACCCCACGCCGGTGCCTGCGCGCCTTGGTACGCCGAATACGCCAGCGGATTGCGCGAGCGGCTGGGCGCAAGCCCGCAACGTGCGATCAGATCGGCCACGCTCATGCCGACCGTCACGCCATTGAAATCACACGGTCCGCCGTTGCCGACGAAGCCGTAACCCAGCGTCTGTTCGCGCGCCAGCACGCCGCCGGAAAATTCCAGCCGCACCATCAATCGTTGCGGACCGGAGTTGTAGTACCAGGCCTCCGTCGTCACCGCCGCGACGGGCGTGTCGGCGGGCGTATCGACGCCGGCGCCCGGCGGACCCACGTAGTGGCCGATGTAGAACGGATCGCCGCATTCATCGCGAACCCGCGGCGCCAAATCACCCTGTTTCACGATGTGCGTGCCGCAACGCAGGGCCCACGCACGTTGCGGCAACAGCACTGCGACCGGCACCAGCAACACCAGCAACCATCCAATCCTTTTCATGGCTCGTGCCTCCCGCTGCAACTTTCCGCGAATCCAGTGTACGCCCGTGCGCGCGGAGGCGCGCCGCTCGCCACGCCGGCGGGCATCGGCGACAATGCCGACTCAAGCCCGCCACGGAATCGCCATGCGAATCTGGAAGCAGCACGCCGACCTCGAAACCATGAACGCGTGGAGCCGGCGCACGCTAATGCACGCGCTGGACATCCGCATCACCGAACTCGGCGACGACTATTTGCGCGGCACGATGCCGGTCGATGACCGCACCCGGCAGCCGTACGGCATCCTGCACGGCGGCGCGTCGGTGGCGCTGGCGGAAACCTTGGGCTCGACCGCTGCGATGCTGTGCTGCGAGGACGGGCGCGCCACGGTGGGCCTGGAGATCAACGCCAATCACTTGCGCGCGGTGCGCGAAGGCCTGGTCACCGCCACCGCGCGACCGATCCACGTCGGTCGCAGCACGCAGGTGTGGGAAATCCGCATCGAGAATGAAACCGGCGAGTTGACCTGCCTCTCGCGCCTGACGATGGCGGTGGTGCCGGGCGACGCGTTCGCGCTGCGGAAGTGATCTCGCCTGCTGCGACGGCGCGGGCGTAACGTCGGCGCATCCCCGCTCCTACAATCGCGCCATGGAAACCATCCTGCTGATCGTGCTCGTCGCGCTGGCCGTCGTCGCGCTCATCCTGCTGACCATGTTGCTACTGCGCCCGCGCGGCGATGCATCGCTTCGCGAAAAGCTGGATGCGCTGCGCGGCGACAGTGAACGCGTCGAGCGCGCGCTGCGCGAGGAACAACGCGCTGCGCGCACGGAACTGGCCGAAACGCTGGACCGGATGGGCGGCCAGTTGCGCCTGTCGTTGTCGGCGCTGACGGCCGACAACGAGAAGCGCCTGGCCGAAGTGCGCGGCACCCTCGATGCGCAGTTGAAGGCGCTGCAAATCGACAATGCCGCGCAACTCGACAAGATGCGCGAGGTGGTCGACGAGAAATTGCAGAAGACGCTGGAAACGAGACTGGGCCAGTCGTTCGGCGTGATCGCCAAGCAGCTCGAAGCCGTGCAGCGCGGCCTCGGTGAAATGCAATCGCTCGCCACCGGCGTCGGTGACCTGAAGCGCGTGCTTTCGAACGTGAAGACGCGCGGCACGTTCGGCGAAGTGCAATTGGGCGCGCTGCTGGAGCAAATGCTAACGGCCGATCAATACGCATCGAACGTCGCCGTCGTGCCGCATTCGGCGGAACGCGTGGAGTACGCGATCCGCCTGCCCGGACAAGGCGGCGACGCACCCGTGTGGCTGCCCATCGACTGCAAGTTTCCGATCGAGGATTACCAGCGTCTGCTCGATGCGCAGGAGCGCGCGGACGTGGATGCCGCGTCCGCCGCGGCACAGGCGCTGGAACGGCGCGTGCGTGACGAAGCGAAAACGATCCACGTCAAATACGTCGCGCCGCCGCACACCACGGATTTCGCGATCCTGTTCTTGCCGGCCGAAGGCCTGTACGCGGAGGTGATCCGCCGACCTGGCTTGTTCGAAACGCTGCAGCGCGAACACCGCGTGACGGTCGCCGGGCCGACCACGCTGGGCGCGATCCTCAACGCGCTGCAGATGGGCTTCCGCACGCTCGCGATCGAGCAGCGCAGCAGTGAGGTGTGGCGGCTGCTCGGCGAGGTCAAGACCGAATTCGGCAAGTTCGGCGGCATCCTGGAAAAGGCCGAGAAACAATTGAACACCGTCAGCAAAAGCATCGGCGAGGCGGGCCGCAAGACGCGCACGATCAGCCGCGCGCTGCGCGACGTCGAATCGTTGCCGGCCGCGGAAGTGCAATCGTTGCTGCAGGACGGCGCGCTGCAGGACTTCGATGACGACGATTCGCCGGAAGCGGCAAAGGCCGACCCGGACCAGCCTTGACCGCCGATGCGGCTCCCGGCCGCCAACGGCGCTAGACTGAACCGTTCGACGTCGCGAGAGGCTGTCCCATGAGCGAACCCCGCAAACCTTCCCTGTGCGCAGCTTCGCGGCCGACCACGCCGGAGGTGACGCGCGAGCAGGCGCTGGACGCGGTGCGCACGCTGCTGCGCTGGGCCGGCGACGAGCCCACCCGCGAGGGCTTGCGCGACACGCCCAAGCGCGTGGTGGATGCGTACACCGAATGGTTTTCCGGCTACCAGGAAGACCCGCAGGAATACCTGGCGCGCACGTTCGAGGAAGTGGCCGGCTACGACGAGATGATCGTGCTGCGCGACATCCAGTTTGAGTCGTTCTGCGAACACCACCTCGCGCCGATCATCGGCCGCGCGCATGTCGGCTACGTGCCCGACGGGAAAGTGGTCGGCATTTCCAAGCTGGCGCGCGTGGTCGACGCCTTCGCGCATCGCTTCCAGGTGCAGGAAAAACTCACCGCGCAAATCGCGACCTGCATCAGCGAAGTGCTGGCGCCGCGCGGCGTCGGCGTGGTGATCGACGCCGTGCACCAGTGCATGACCACGCGCGGCGTGCACAAGCGCGGCGTGTCGATGGTCACCAGCCAGATGCTGGGCAGCTTCCGCGAGGACGCGCGCACGCGCGCGGAGTTCTTGCGGTTCATCGATATCGATGGCGGGCATTGATTTGTGCGATCGTCCATGATCGCCGTTTCGCCGCAGCGTCCCTGCCACCGTAAAGTTTCGCGGATAACGGGCATCACCACGGCCAAAGCCGCCGTCCATGGCCAAAAACTCCGTGGCCTGACTTTCCACGACAGCCGCTTCGAACGAAGCCTTGGCTGAATCATCCGCTACGTCAGGCAGCGCACGCCCAGAATTTCCGAATGACCAATTCAATGCCACTCGACCACCCGCGCCGGCGCGCGGCGGTGATCTTCATCTTCATCACCGTGACGATCGACATGCTGGCGTTCGGCATTGTCATTCCCGTGCTGCCGCACCTGATCGTCCAACTGATCGGCGGCAGCATCGCCAAGGCCGCGGTTTATTCCAGCGGCTTCAGCACCCTGTTCATGCTGATGCAGTTCGTGTGCTCGCCGATCCAGGGCGCGCTTTCGGACCGCTTCGGGCGCCGCACGGTGATCCTGATTTCGAGCTTCGGCCTCGGCATCGATTTCATCGTGATGGCGCTGGCACCCTTCCTGTGGCTGCTGTTCATCGGCCGCGCGGTCTCGGGCATGTGCGCGGCGAGTTTCTCGACCGCCAACGCGTACATCGCCGACATCAC
>JAZKBD010000037.1:43904-50576 GCA_040388785.1 Pseudomonadota bacterium | reverse complement strand
CACTTGCGCGATGAACCCAAACGACTCGGCCGCGGCGGCCCTCGAAGCCCATATCCTCGAAAACATTCCATTGGCTGACGCCATGAATCTGAAGGTCCGGCGCTATACCGGCGACTTGCTGGAAATGACCGCGCCGCTCACGCCCAATGTCAACGACAAGGGCTGTGCGTTCGGCGGCAGCATGGCGTCGCTGCTGACGCTGGCCGGGTGGGGCCTGATCGAACTGGGCTTGAGCGCGCAGGACCTCGAATGCGACATCTACGTCGGTGATTCGCATCTGCGGTATCACGAACCGGTATGGAGTGAATTGCGCGGCGCCGCGCGTTTCGCGGAGCCCGACTCGTTGGCGAGACTGGCGTTCGCATTGCGCGGACGCGGCAAGGGATACGCGGAAGTCGTCTGCGAGATCGCGGGCGTCCGGCGCGCGGCGGTCACCCTGACCGCGCGTTTTTTCGCCAAGCTGCGCAACCAGGCGTGATCCGGCACAATCGCGGCACACCGTTGCAAGGAGAACGTCATGCGCCGCATCGTGATCATGGGTGCCGCCCTGCTGCTGCTGGCCGGGTGTGCGACCCTGCAGAACAAGAACACCTTGCGTGACGACACGCTTGACGGCTACGCCGCCGCGTTGCGCTGGGGCGACATCCAGGGCGCGTGGAGTTACGTCGACCCCGAGGTGCGCGCCGCGCATCCGCTGACGCCGCAGCAGAAGGCGCTCTACGACACCGTGCGCGTCGCCGAGTACACCGGCTCCGGGCCGAGCGCGACCGACGCCGACACCATCCGGCAGACCGCGCAGATCAGCCTGATCGTCAAGACCAGCCAGCGCGTCTACGACGTGATCGACCACCAGACCTGGCACTGGGATGCCAAGGCCAAGCACTGGTGGCTGGAGACGGGTTTGCCGGACATCAATCCGCAACAATGACGGCGGCAAGGCCGGTCACGCTGCGGGCGCGGCATCCCATTTCGGTTTCATTTCCCGGCCCCATTCCCTGGGGTCGCGGTTGTGCATGGCTTCCATCTGTTTCGCGACATCCGGGTGTTTTTCCATGACGTGCCTCGTCATGGCCTTCACCATCTCGTCCCATGTTTCGGCCGACAACTTCTGGTCGCAGTTCCCGCCGAGCTGATTGCAGGTCATCGTTTTCATGGACGGCTCCTTGTCTGGCAATGACGCCGTCGAAAATACTAGCCGTGCCGGCTGAACTTCCACCACACTCGCGGCGCGATCCGCGATAATGCGCGGTCCCCTCTGGATCAAGCCCTTCGATGCACGAGTTCCTGACCCGACTGCCATCGTTCCTCGGCCACAACATCCTGCTGGTGGCTGCGTTCATCGTGATCATCCTCGCCTTGATTGGCCTGGAGGTGTCGCGCCAGTTCCGCGGCTTCCGCGAACTCACGCCCGCGGCGCTGGTGCAGATGATCAACCGCGGCGAACCGCTGGTTATCGACCTGTCGGCGATCGCGGATTTCGAGAAGGGCCACATCGCGGGCTCGAAGCACGTGGCGCCCAGCCAGTTCGATCCGGAGAACAAGGATCTCGCCAAGGCCAAGGGCCTGCAGATCGTGACCGTGTGCAAGAGCGGCGCGGAATCGGGCAAGGCCGCCAAACGGCTGGTCAAGGCCGGGTTCACCAACGTCGCCACGCTGGCGGGCGGCATCAACGCGTGGAAGCAGGCCGACCTGCCGTTGGCGAAAGGCAAGAAATAGGTGTGCGATCGTCGCTGATCGCCGCGTCGGCAAGCGCGCGCCAGCGAAACCCCACCCGATCAGGGAAACATCAGAACGGCTCTCGGTGACCTGACTTTTCACGAGGGCTCAAATCCCTGCGTCAGAAGACTTGCCGCGCCGCATCAGCCATGCGCGCATCGCCGGATCTTCGCACAGACCGATCGCGCGATCGCGCGCGGCGCGCGCTTCTTCTTCGCGATCCATGCGTTCGAGCAGGTGCGCGGCGAGCGCCCAGTACGGCTGGTAGCTGATCACGGCCTGCGCCGGAATCCGTTGCAACAGCGACCAGCCGGTTTGCGGATCGCGCGCCTGCGCGACCGCGGCGGCACGGCCGACCAGCGCGCCGATGGCCGGCGCGATCCGCACCAGTCCTTCGTACAGCAGCGCGATCGATTCCCAATCGGTGTCGCCGGTGCGTGCGCGTTGCGCGTGCACCGACTGGATCGCGGCTTCGAGCTGGAAACGGCCGATCCGCCCCATGCGTTCCGCCTTGCGCAGCAGACGATCAGCCTGTTCGATCATCGGGCGCGACCACAGCGTCACATCCTGTTCGCTCAACGGCACGTATTCGCCGTGTGGTCCGCGCCGCGTGCCGCGCCGCGCTTCGCAATACAGCATCAGCGCCGACAGGCCGAGCGCCTCGGGTTCATCGGGCAGCAGGTGCACCAGCAGCGCACCGAGTTCGAGCGCTTCGATCGCGAGGCCCTTGCGGCGCGGATCGGCACCGGCGATGTCGTCCCAGCCGCTGCCGTAGGCGGCGTAGATCGCTTCCAGCACCGCATCGAGGCGTTCCGGCAATTCATCACCGCGCGGGATTTCGAACGCGATGCCGGCGTCGCGGATCTTGGTCTTGACCCGCGACAGGCGCTGGCCCATCGCGGACGGCTTCACCAGGAACGCCGAGGCGATCCGCGCGGCGTCGAGGCCCAGCACGGTCTGCAGCATCAGCGGCGTGCGCGCGGCCGCGTCGATCGCCGGATGCGCGCACACGAACAGCAGCTTCAGGCGTTCGTCGGGAAATGCGTGTTCGTGATCGTGGGTGAACACCTGCGCATCGTCCAGCGCGGCCGTGAGTTCGGGCATCGCCTGCGCGCGTACCCGTGCGTGGCGCGCCGCGTCGATCAAGCGCCTGCGCGCCGCGGTCAGCAACCACGCTTCGGGCTTGTCCGGTACGCCGTCGCCCGGCCACGTTTCCAGCGCCGAGCGAAAGGCCTCGGACAACGCGTCTTCCGCCGCCGCCAGATCATGCGAGCGCGCGGCGAGGAAGGCGAGCAGGCGTGCACGGGACTCGCGTGCGGCCTGCTCGACCGCGCGTGCGGCCTCACTCATTCCGAAGGCGGAACCAGGTTCGCGCGCAGTTCGATCTTGCGTCCGGCTTGCGTGGGGAATCGCCGTGCCCATTCCAGCGCGCGCTCGCGGTCGGGCACGTCGATGATGATCAAGCCGGCGAGCTGCTCCTTGGTGTCGGCGAATGGCCCGTCCTGCACCTTCCAGCCGGCGCCGTTCGCGCTCAGCACGTTCGCCGTCGCGGGCGCTTCCAGCCCCGCGCCGCCGACGAACACGCCGGCATCGCGCAAGGCCTGGAGATAAGCGCCGATCGGCGCGTAAAGCGCGGGACGTTGTGCCGGATCGTCGCGCATCGCGAAAGCCTCGGCAGTTTCGTGGATCAGGATCGAAAAATTCATGATGTCTTCCTTTTGCGTTTCGTTTCGGTGGTGACGAATGTGCGCGCTTCGTTCGACAGCGGAATCCACAGTTCGGCGTCGCCGGGGGCGAGCGTGATCCAGCCGCGCATCACCCGGCCGCCGCTTTCCATCGGTGCTGCACGCCCATCCTTCAGCAGTTCCGTGATTCGCGTGGGCGGCAGCTTCAGCAGCAGTCGGCGCTTGCGCGTCAGCGCGGCGTAAATCTTGCCATTGACGTGGAGCGCGTTCGCTCCGAACTTCACCGAATCGCTGGGCACCCATGTCTCGCCGTGATGCGCGGCGACCGCGGCGAACAAGCTGATGGATGGGTCGTGGTTCATGGTCATGATCGAAGCGAACAGGGCGATGGCGGGATCGCGGCGTAGCGGTGCCTTCATTGCCCGCTCGGAATCACCAGGTTGGGCCGCACCTCGAAGATCTGGCCCGGCAGGCGCGGCGTGCGCGCGGCCCATTCCAGCGCGGTGTCGAGATCGGGCACGTCGATCATGTAAAAGCCGCCCAATTGTTCCTTGGTGTCGGCGTAGGGGCCGTCCTGCACCTGCCGCTTGTCGTGATCGAAGCGCAGCGTGGTGGCGGTGGCGGCCGGCTGCAGGCCGGCGCCGGTGATGTAGATGCCGGCGTCGGTCAGGGCGCCGATGAACGGCGGCCACTCCGACATGTAGCGCGCGCCGTCAGGACCATCGAACCGGGCGATGGTTTCGGGAGTGTCGTAGATCAGGATCGAATATTTCATGGCAACTCTCCTTGCGGATCGAAGGCAGGATGCCTTCGTTCACCACCCTGTCGCGCCAGCTGTCCGCGTTTCGACAGCATGACAGGAGGCGATCCGACAGCCGCGATTGATTGTCTTCAGCGCCGCGAAGAGCAGGCATCCGGTCGCCCCGTCCCATAGTCCGATTCCAGTTGCCCGGCGGACGAGGAAGTCTGGACGCCCCGCTTTGCCTGGATTCATCGCCAGCGCGCCAGCAGTTTGCCGTCGCGTGAAAACTTGACGACGCTCAGCCCGTCCGTGGCATACAGATGGCCCCGTGCGTCGATGGCAATGCTGTTGGGCGCTTTTTCAAACAGGACGTGGCCCGGCGTGTTGCCGATCGTGGCAAGCAGGTGCCCTTGCCGATCGAATGCCTGCACCCTGCGAAGCTGGTAATCCGCGACATAGATGTTGTCATCGCGAGCTACGGCGATGCTCGACGTGGAGGCCAGTTTCAACGGTTCGTTCGGGACGGCGTCGAATGCCCGGACAAACTGTCCCGTGGGCGAAAGCGTCAGGACGCGGATATTGCCGAAGTCATCGATCACGAGATCGCCGTTGCCGTCGATTGCAATCTGTTCGGGCTGGTTCCATTCGGCGAGTCCTCGGCCCGGGCCGCGATGCCAAGCCGCGATCAGTTTTCCCTGCGGCGAGAATTTCCGGATCAGATTGGGCGCTGCCGCCACGCCATAGATGTTGCCGTCCTTGCCGATAGCCACATGGCCGCCCTCGTCGAAGGCGTGTGCGGGGAAGCCGCCGAACCTGGCCATCACTTTGCCGGCCGGTGACAGCTTGAGGATTTGATCGTGGCCCCGATCAACAACAAAGATGTTTCGCGCGGAATCCAGCGCGATGCCATCAGGGCCGTTCGAGCGCCCAGGCACGGCATCGAAGACGTGCCACTCCGCGAGTACACGCCCTTCCGGCGACAGTTTCAGCACGCGTGAACGGGTGTCGTGGTCGGTATCCGCCAGGTAAACATTGCCGGCGCTGTCGAACGCCATGTTGTCCGGCCCGTACAGGCACAGCCTGCATGAAGCCGCTTGCGCGGCCGGAGTGAGCGCCAGCACCAAAAGCAGCAGCAGCGACGGCAGCTTCATGATTCACCTCGATCGGACCGTGGAACGATTTGGTGAGGATCAGGCATCCCGCAGCACGGCCAGGAAGCGCTCGCCGTAGCGTTCCAGCTTGAGGGCGCCGACGCCGCTAATGGTGGCCAGCGTCTCGCGGTCCCTGGGGCGTTCGCGCAGCATCGCGTACAGGGTGGCGTCGTGGAAGATCACGTACGCCGGCACGCCCTGTTCCTTGGCGAGTTTCGCGCGGATGTCGCGCAGGGCGTTCCACAACGGTTCCTCGTGCGGGGCGATATCTAGGCTGCGGCGGTTGCCCGAGGCGTCGGCGCGGCGACTGGCGCGACGCTGCGTGCGGTCCGGTTCCTGGCGAAGGTGCACGGTTTCCTCGCCGCGCAGGACCGGATGCGCGGCCGGTGTCAGCCGCAAGCTCCCGTAGCCGTCGAGGTCGGGACTGAGCAGGCCGCGGGCGACCAGTTGCCGGAATACACCGCGCCACTGGCGTGCGTCGAGTTCTGCGCCGATGCCGTGCACGGAAAGACGGTCGTGGCGTTGTGCGCTGATGCGTTCGTTGTCCTTGCCCAGCAGCACGTCGATCAGGTAACCGACGCCGAAGCGCTGGCCGGTGCGGTACACGCACGACAGCGCTTTTTGTGCGGCTTCGGTCGCATCCCAGGTGGGCGGCGGTTCGAGGCAGTTGTCGCAGTTGCCGCACGGTTGTTCGAGCGTCTCCCCGAAGTACGCCAGCAACTGCTGGCGGCGGCAGCGGGTGGATTCGGCAAACGCCAGCAGTGCGTCGAGCTTGGCGCGTTCCAGCCGCTTGCGCGCTTCGTCGGCGTCCGATTGCTGGATGAATTGCGCGAGCGTCACGAGGTCGCTCAAGCCGTAGGTCATCCATGCCTCGGCCGGCAGGCCATCGCGGCCGGCGCGCCCGGTTTCCTGGTAATAGCCTTCGAGGCTCTTCGGCAGGTCCAGGTGCGCGACGAACCGCACATCCGGTTTGTCGATGCCCATGCCGAACGCGATCGTCGCGCACATCACAATGCCGTCTTCGCGCAGGAAGCGCTGCTGGTTGGCGGCGCGCGTGGCCGCGTCGAGCCCGGCGTGATAGGGCAGCGCCTCGATGCCTTGTTCGACGAGCCACGCTGCAGTCTCCTCGACCTTGCGCCGCGACAGACAGTAAACGATGCCCGATTCTCCGCGGTGCCCGGAAAGGAATGCTTTCAACTGCTGGCGCGGTTGGTCGCGCTGCGCGATGCAATAGCGGATGTTGGGCCGATCGAAGCTGGAGATGAACTGGCGCGCACGATCGAGCGCCAGGCGTTCGACGATCTCGCGCCGGGTCGGCGTGTCGGCGGTCGCGGTGAGGGCGATGCGCGGCACATCCGGAAAGCGCTCGTGCAACACC
>JAZKBD010000037.1:42461-43894 GCA_040388785.1 Pseudomonadota bacterium | reverse complement strand
ATGGGCTTCGTCGATCGCGAACAGCGACACCTTCGCGCGTTCGAGCAGGTCCAGGAAACGCGTGGTGAGCAACCGCTCGGGCGCGACGTACAGGAGTTTCAATCCGCCGCCGAGGAAGCGCCGCTCGACGTCGGCCTGCGCCGGCGCATCGAGACTGGAATTCAGGAACGCCGCCGCCACGCCGAACTGGCGCAACGCTTCCACCTGGTCCTGCATCAGTGCGATCAGCGGCGAGACCACGATCGCGGTGCCGTCGCGAAGCAACGCGGGGATCTGGTAGCACAGCGACTTGCCGCCGCCGGTCGGCATCAGCACCAGCGCGTCGCCGCCGTGCAGCAGGTGTTCGATGATGGCCTGCTGGCTGTCGCGGAACGCGCCGTACCCGAACACGTCGCGCAGCACCGTTCGTGCCTGTGCGGCCAGGTCCGGCGCGGCGACGATCACAGTTCCTCGACGTCGGTCACCTTCGCGCGGCGCATCAACCATGCGACGCCGCGCAAGTCGGCCAAGCCGACCCAAAGGCGATCGAGCATGCCGTATTTGGATACGCCGCGGGTACGCGGGCGGTGGCCGACCGGGATGCTGACGCTCCCGAAGCCGGCGCGTTTCACCAGCGCCGGCAGGTAGCGGTGCATGTGGTCGAAGTAGGGCAGGGCGAGGAACGTTTCGCGTTCGAACAGCTTGAGGCCGCAGCCGGTGTCGGGCGTGGCGTCGCGCAGCATCCGCGAGCGCACGCCGTTGGCGATCTTCGAGGAAATGCGTTTGTTGAACGAGTCGCGGCGGGTGGTGCGCCAGCCGGCGAACAGTTTCACCTTCGGGTCGGCGGCTTTGCGCGCTTCGAGCAGCTTGGGGATATCGGCGGGATCGTTCTGGCCGTCGCCGTCCAGCGTCGCGATCCACGCGCCGCGCGCCGCGTGCACGCCGTTCCGGATCGCGGTGCTCTGGCCGCTTTGCTGCAAGTGCCGCACGATGCGCAGCTCCGGGTGCTTCGCGCGCTCGGTCTTCAGCACGTCGAGCGAATCATCGGAACTCGCGTCGTCCACGTACACCACTTCGTAATCGATGCGTCCGCGCAGCGCCGCGGCGATTTCGGCGAGCAGCGGCGGGATGTTGTCGCGCTCGTTGAACACCGGCACGACTACGGACAGATCAGGCATGCGTCAGCCTTGCCGTGGAAAACCGTGATTATCGCCGATGCGGTGAGGAACCGCTCGGCGACAATCTGCATCCCGATCACAATTGCCAAGCGACGACGTTGGAAGAATACGCGGCGTGCGTCAAGCAGTTCCCCGGCATCAAGAAAGCGGTCATCGTTAGCGACGACTACAAAGATACGTTCCTCGGCAAATTGGCCGCGATGCTTTATCGCGAGATGGGCTTTCATGAGGTGTGCACCCCGCACCGGAAAATCCATCACGATCCCGCCGTCAGCG
>JAZKBD010000037.1:41915-42451 GCA_040388785.1 Pseudomonadota bacterium | reverse complement strand
CCCTTCCGTTGGAAGGGGGTGAGAATCAACGCAGCTTTTCGAGGATGCCTTCGAGCGCGTCCGCGCTGTGATAGTTGATCACCAGCTTGCCGCGACCGCCGTGTCCCTGCGCGATCTCCACACGCGTGCCGAGGCTGTCGGAAAGCTCGCGCTCCAGCGCGGCGACGTCAGGGTCGATGTCGCGCGACTTGGTCTTGCCGGAAGACTTCGGCAACTGCGCCAACCGTACCGCCTGTTCCAGTTCGCGCACCGACCAGCCTTGCTCGGCCGCCTTTTCGGCCAGCGCGATCGCGCGCGGCGCGGGCAGCGTCAGCAGTGCACGCGCATGGCCCATTTCGATGCGGCCTTCGTCGAGCAATTCGCGGATCGTTGCGGGCAGTTCCAGCAGGCGCATGGTGTTGGCCACGGTGGCGCGGTTTTTGCCCACACGCTGCGCGATGTCTTCCTGGCGCATCTGGAAATCCTTGGCGAGGCGGGAGTAGGCCTGCGCCTCCTCGATCGGGTTCAACCCTTCGCGCTGGAGGTTTTCAATCAGC
>JAZKBD010000037.1:32213-41905 GCA_040388785.1 Pseudomonadota bacterium | reverse complement strand
ATTCGCGGATCGTTGCGGGCAGTTCCAGCAGGCGCAACAGGTTGGCGACCGCGGCGCGCGAGCGGCCGACCGCGTCGGCGGCCTGCTGCTGGCTCAACTTGAATTCGTCGATCAGGCGGCGCAGTGCGTGCGCTTCTTCCAGCGCGGTCAGGTCCTCGCGCTGGATGTTCTCGATCAATGCGACCGCCAGCACCGATTGCGCCGGGATGTCGCGGATCACCGCCGGAATTTCCGTCAAGCCCGCCTTCTTCGCGGCGCGCCAACGGCGCTCGCCCGCGATCAGTTCGTACTGGCCGCGGCCGACGTCGCGTACCACGATCGGCTGGATCAGGCCCTGCGACTTGATCGACGCAGCGAGTTCGTCCAGTGCGGCTTCATCGAAGTGATGGCGCGGCTGGTACTGGCCCGCGCGGATCGAGGCGACCGGAAGGCTGCCCAGCGTCTCGCCGGCGGGCGCATCGCTTGCGGCATCGGCATCCGGACCACCCAGCAATACGTCGAGATCGCGGGAACCGAGTCCCCGGCGTTTGGCGGCGCTCATGCAGAAACCTTCATGATGGGAGTACGCGGCGCGTTCGGCGGCGGATTCGGCGTGGTGGCCACGGTGCCGGGCAGCGCGTCGTCGTTGCGTGCCGCGCCGAGGCCCAGCTTGCGGATCATTTCGCCCGCGAGCCCGAGATAGGCGATCGCCCCGCGCGACTCGCGGTCGTAAAGATTGATGGGTTTGCCGTGGCTGGGCGCCTCGGCGAGGCGTACGTTGCGCGGCACCACCGAGTGCAGCACCTTGTCGCCGAAGTGCCTGGTGAGTTCGCTCGACACGTCGTTGCCGAGCGCGGTGCGCACGTCGTACATCGTGCGCAGCAGGCCTTCGACCTCGAGCCGCGGGTTGAGCCGCTTGCGCACGGCCTTGACCGTGTCGAGCAGATCGGTGAGCCCCTCCAGCGCCATCGATTCGCACTGCACCGGAATCAGCACGCTGTCGGCCGCGGCCAGCGCGTTCAGCGTGAGCAGGTGCAGCGAGGGCGGGCAGTCGATCAGGATGATCGCGTAGCGGTCGCCCAGCTTGGCCAGTTGTTCCTTGAGCCGCTGTTCGCGCGCGATCGCGTCGGCCAGCTTGATTTCCGCCGCCGTGAGGTCGCGGTTGCCCGGCAGCAGATCGAATCCGGCCTCGGTGGGAATGATCGCGTCTTCGATGGAGGCTTCTTCCAGCAACACCTCGCAGCCGTTCGGCTTGGTGGCGCGCTTGTCGATGCCCGCCGACGAGGTCGCGTTGCCCTGCGGATCGAGATCGACCAGCAGCACGCGGCGCTTGGTCTCCGCGAGCGCGGCAGCCAGGTTGACGGCGGTGGTGGTCTTGCCGACGCCGCCCTTCTGGTTGGCGATGGCGATGATGCGCGTCATGGGTCGCGACGGATGCGATGCAAACGGTGAGCGGACTAGCCTACCATCGTCGGGCTGGCCGTAGCGGGATCAGGCCCGCGCCAGCTCCACCACGCAACGTTCGCCATCCGTGCCGGGCACCTCCAGTGCATGGACGGCGAGCACCCGGAACTCGCGCGGCACGGCAGCCAGTTCGGCAGGATCGGCATGGCCCTTCAGGGCCAGCCAACGCCCGCTCGCCGCCAGCAGGTGGCCGCCCCAGGCCAGCATGTCGGGAAGGCTGGCAAAGGCTCGCGCGGTAACCGTATCGAAGTCGCCGGTCGTATCCTGCACCCGCGCCTGCGCGACGGTCACGTTCGCCAGCGGCAGGCTGCGTATCGCTTCGCGCATAAAGCGCGCCTTCTTGCCGTTGCTCTCGACCAGCGTCACTGCGATGTCCGGCCGCGCGATCGCCAGCGGAATGCCGGGCAGCCCCGCGCCGCTGCCGAGGTCGGCGAGGCTGCGGCCATGCACGAACGGCAGCACCGCCAGCGAATCCAGCAGGTGCCGCGCCACCATGTCTTGGGGATCGCGCACCGCGGTCAGGTTGTAGGTGCGGTTCCACTTCGCCAGCAGGTCGAGGTAGGCCAGCAACTTTTCCTGCGCATCGGCCGGCAGCGCCAGCCGCATCGCAGCGAGCCCTTCGGCAAGTTTATGCGCGAGATTCCGGACTTCCATTCGAAGCGGCTGTTGTGGAAAGTCAGGCCACGGAGCTCTTGGCCATGGATGGCGGCTGTAAGGCCGTTCTGGTCTTCAAGATATCGGGATGCCCAATCAGCGCATTTTCTCAGCGAAACAGCGATCAGGGACGATCGCACAAATACACCACACCACAAAAACAGGAGCCCGCTCAGGGCGGGCTCACCGTTTCTCCCTGAACTTGTTCGCGTTACGCGGCGAGATTCAGTTCCACCCGGGTCACCAGCACGCCACGCTCGCGCAGGCTGGTGTTCAAGGTCTGCTTGATGCGCTGGTTGCGCGAGCGCTGGTCCTGCGCTTCGGCCGTGGCCGCGCGTTGCACGGCGTCGCGAAGCTGCAGGCGGATCATGTCGTCGGCGCGGTCGATCACCGCCTCGGCGCGTTCGGGATCGAGCACCTGCCACCACACCCGACCGCGAAGGTTTGCCGAGTCGGCGGCATCGTCGGCCATGCGTTCGTCGACCGCCAATGTGTAGCCGGTGATGCTGATCTTGTGGGCGATGCGTTCTATCAACGGCACGACTAGGTGGGTGCCTGCCGTGAGCGTACCGGCTGGCTTGCCCAGCCGGCGCAGCGTATAGACCTGGCCCTCGGGAATGCGCTTGACGCTGATCGCGACGACGACCGCCGCGAGCGTCAGGAAAAGAAGAAGGGATAGGACAGAGATCATTATGGTTTCAGCGAGTTATGGTCGACTTGAAGTTTTTGCCTTTGGAATACAGCCCATCCACCGGATGTGATTCTGCATTAACTGTAATTTAACTGCAACCACCTGAGCTGAAAATGACTGTGGCGTCCACCTCGGATGCGGCGGGAAGAATGGAGCAGGATTCGTGCCAGAGCCGCGGCCGCGATCGGGAAGTGGCTCACATCGCCGCTACAATGAGGGGCAGTTGAGTTGTGGAACGCCGCGATGAGCTACCCCGCCACCCGCCTGCGGCGCATGCGCCGCGATGCCTTTTCGCGTGCGCTGATGCGCGAAACCGCGCTGACCCCCTCCGACCTGATCCTGCCGGTGTTCGTGCAGGAAGGCGCGGGCGTCGTTCGGGACGACGTCGCCTCGATGCCCGGCGTGGCGCGGCTTTCGATCGACGCGCTGCTGCAGGTTGCCGAGCAGGCGCAGCACCTGGGCGTGCCTGCGCTGGCACTGTTTCCGCACATCGAGGACGAAAAGAAAACCGCCGACGGCCGCGAAGCCTTCAACGATGATGGCCTGGTGCAGCGTGCGGTGCGCGCGCTGAAATCGCGCTTCCCGCAACTGGGCGTGATCTGCGATGACGCGCTCGACCCGTTCACCACGCACGGCCAAGATGGCCTGATCGACGAGACGGGTTACATCCTGAATGACGAAACCGTCGCGGTGCTGGTGAAACAGGCGCTTTCGCAGGCGCGCGCGGGCGCCGATTTCGTCGCGCCCTCGGACATGATGGACGGCCGCATCGGCGCGATCCGCCTGGCGCTGGAAGACGCCGGCCTGATCCATACCCGCATCCTCGCGTACTCAGCCAAGTACGCGTCGAGTTTCTATGGCCCGTTCCGCGACGCGGTCGGTTCGGCGGCCACGCTCGGCAAGGGTTCCAAGCACACCTACCAGATGGATGTCGCCAATTCCGACGAGGCGCTGCGCGAAGTGCAGCTCGACCTGGAAGAAGGCGCCGACGCGGTGATGGTGAAACCTGGCCTGCCGTACCTCGACATCGTGCGCCGCGTGAAGGAACGTTTCGGCGCGCCGACCTTCGTTTACCAGGTCTCGGGCGAATACGCGATGCTGAAAGCCGCCGGCGCCCACGGCTGGATCGACGAAAAGGCCTGCGCGATGGAAGCGCTGCTGTCGATCAAGCGCGCAGGCGCCGATGCGATCCTGACCTACTACGCGCTCGACGCGGCGCTCTGGCTGCGCTCGGCAGCCTGATCGGATCACGGATGTTGGCGCATCATGCCGCCGGTGACGAACCGTAATAGCCCCGCAGCAACGCCGCGACGCCCGGTTCGGCCCATTCCAGCCGGCGCGGATCGGAGAAGTGCAATTCGCTGGCGACGGCGAAGTATTCGCCGGGATTGGTGGCCGCGTAGGCGTCAATGGGTACGGCTTCGCGGCGGCGCACTGCGAGCGACAGGCGATCGTAGGCGCGCTGGAATGTATCGATCCAGCCGTGCCACGACACGCAGCGCGGCAGCGGCGGCACGCCATCGGGCGGTCCGTCCAGCATGTCGAGCTTGTGCGCGATTTCATGCACGACGACATTCGAGCCCGTCCAGGGCTGCGCCAGATCGTGCTCGACCGCGGCCCACGACAACACCAGCGGTCCGATCTGCCAGGCTTCGCCGATCCGGATCTGGTCGCTTTCGGTGACCACGCCGGTGCTGCCGTCGTGGTGGCGGTGGCGAACCCTGAACTCGCCGGGATAGACGACTACGCCCTGCCAGCCGCGCAGCGCTCGAAAACCCAGCCGCAGCACCGGCAGGCACGCCAGCATCGCGATCAACAGGCGTTGCCTGGCGTCCAGTTCCATGTCGACCGGATGGAAACGCTTGCGTTGCAGGAAGCGCGCGGCCAACTCGCGCAAGTGCTGAAGATCATCCGGAGGCAAGCGCCGGGCCAGCGGACAGGCGGCCAATGCGTCGCGCCAGAGAACATCATCGATGGGCGGTGGCGGCCGCCTCCAGGGCAGCCAGGCGAACCCGTTCATGCGGCTTTTCCGGTGTGGAGCAGAAGGATCGATGGTTGCGAGCAGCATTCGGGATCGTTCCGTATGAATAGGAAGGATGCGTCGATGTAATGGAGCCGCCCCGACCGGCATACAATGCCCGTCCATGCAAACGGAACTTTCCCGGCCACTCGCCGGCAAGGACGCCGCGGTGTCCGCTCCCGGCTGGCTGCGCCTTGCGCTCACGGACCTGCGCCGCCGCCCGTGGCGGATTTTGAATCCGTTGCTGCACCCGTTGTACCGCTGGTACGCCCACGCCCTCGCCCGGCAGGTCGCCAGCGGTCCGGTGCCCGCGCACATCGGTCTGATCCTCGACGGCAATCGGCGCTTCGCGCGCGGCATGGGGCTGGAAGCCACGCTCGGCCATCAATACGGCGTGAACAAGCTGCGCGAGGTGCTGGAGTGGTGCATCGACCTCGAAGTGCGCCACGTCACCCTGTATGTCTTCAGCACCGAGAACTTCAGCCGCCCGGCCGCCGAAGTCGAATGCCTGCTCGACCTGTTCGTGCGCGAAAGCGCGCGCCTGTTGCAGGAACCGAGTTTCAAGTCGGGCCGCGTGCGCGTGAAGATCATCGGCCAGCGCGACCGCCTGCCGCAACACGTGGTCGCGGCGAGCGAAGCGCTGGAGCTTTCCACCGCCGGGCATGACGGCATGCTGCTCACCATCGCGCTGGCCTACAGTGGACGCGAGGAAATCACCGATGCGGTGAAGGGCCTGCTGGCGAACGCGGCCGCCGAAGGACGTTCGCTCGAATCGGTGGCCGCTGGACTGAAACCCGAGCAGATCGAGCGTTATCTCTACACCGGCGGCGTGCCCGATCCGGATTTCATCATCCGCACCAGCGGCGAGCAACGCTTGTCGGGTTTCCTGATCTGGCAGGCCGCGTACAGCGAATTCTATTTCTGCGACGTGCTGTGGCCGGCCTTCCGGCGCATCGATTTCCTGCGCGCGGTACGCATCTATCAGCGACGTGCGCGGCGCTACGGGCGTTAGATTGGCTTGTCCGGCAACGGGATGAATTCCCGGTTGTCGCTGGCGGGCAGCTTGAAGCGGCCAGCCTGCCAGTCGGCCGCGGCCTCGCGGATGCGTTCCTTGCGCGAGGACACGAAATTCCACCAGACGAAACGCGGGCCGAGCGGCTCGCCGCCCAGCAGCATCACGGTGGCGTCGGTACTGGCGTGCAGGCTCGCCGGATCGCCGGACGAAAACGCCAGCAATTGCCGCGGGCCGTATTCCGCACCGTCCGATTCGTCGCGCACGCGGCCGTGCACCACGTAGGCCGCGCGCTCGGTGTAACCCGCGGGAACGTCGATGCGTGCGCCGGCTTTCAGTTCCGCGTGCACGTAGAAGATCGGCGAGTGGACGCGCACCGGGCTCTTCATTCCGAACGCTTCGCCGGCGATCACGCGCAATGCGACGTGGCCGTCTTCCGCATGCGGCAGGTCGGTGCGCGCGTGATGGAAGAACGACGGATCGCATTCTTCCTGATCATCCGGCAGCGCGACCCACGACTGCAGCAGTTCCAGGCCGTCGCCCGCGAACGCGTCGGGCACGTCGAAACGTTCGGAATGCACGATGCCGCGTCCCGCGGTCATCCAGTTGACGTCCCCGGGATGGATCACTTGGTCAAAGCCTTGGTTGTCGCGATGGCGGATCGCGCCGCTCATCAGATAGCTGACGGTGGAAAGCCCGATGTGTGGATGCGGGCGCACGTCCGCCAGGCGGCCGCTTACGGCGTCCATCACCACCGGGCCGGCATGGTCGAAGAACACGAACGGCCCGACCGAGCGGTGGGTCAGGGCGGGCAGGCTGCGCAGCACGAGCAAACCATTGCCGAGGTCGTGCTCGCGTGCGCGGATGAGGGTGGCGGTCATCGCAGTTCCTCGCGGGGATATTTCCGGTCACGATACGCGGGCGATGGGCGCGTGGATAGCTGCCGCCGGCGCACACAGCGTTCACGCGCCGGAACGATCGCGTGCGCGCCGATTTGCCGATTACACTAGCCGCGTTCGCACATGCCGTGCCGGGGGAAACGAGGCCTCATGGCCACCGAGCTCGAAGAAGTCCGCGTCGATACGCTCAATCTCACGCTCGGCATGTTCGTGAGCAGGCTGGATCGTCCGTGGGAGGGCACGCCGTTTCCGCTGCAGGGTTTCGAGATCCGCAGCGAGCGCGAAATGCGCGCGCTGCGCGAAATGTGCAAGTACGTGTACATCGACCGGCGCCGCGAAGTCGACACCCGCGGACGCCCGCTGCTGACACTGACGCGCGGCGAGGGCGGCAACACGCGTTTCATGTCGGTCACGACCTACGCCAACACGGTGAACATCGAGGAGGAGATTCCGCGCGCGCGCGATGCACTGCGGGCGACCTCGGAACTCATCGATCAGATCTACGCCGACGTCGCCAGTGGCCGCGAACTCTCGGTCGAACACGTCGAGCAGGTGGTGCGCCCGCTGGTCGCGAGCGTGCTGCGCAGCGCGGACGCATTCCTGTTCCTGGAAGGCTTGCGCCGGCACGACGACTACATCTACGGACACGCGATCGCCTGCGGCGCGCTGGCGGCGGCGTTCGGGCGGCACCTCGGCCTGCCGGAAGGCACCTTGCTGAGCCTCGCCACCGCGGGCTTGCTGATGGACATCGGCAAGACGCGCCTGCCGGCGGAACTGCTGCGCAGCGCGCAACCGCTGTCGCCGCAGGAAACCGAACTGGTGCGCACGCACGTCGCGCAGGGCCTGGAGATCGTCACGGCGGGCGGGGTCGACGATCCGGACGTGCTCGACGTCATGCGCACCCATCACGAACGCTACGACGGCAGCGGTTATCCGGATTGCCTGCTCGACGACACCATTCCGATGGCCGGGCGCATGCTCGCCATCATCGATTCCTATGACGCGATGTGCAGCGCGCGTCCCTACCAGGCGCCGGTGTCGCGCCACGAAGCCTTGCAGAACATTTACCGCGCGCGCGGTTCGCTGTACCAGGCCGAACTGGTCGAGCAATTCCAGGTTTGCCTGGGCGTCTATCCCACCGGATCGCGCGTGGAACTTAGCACCGGTGAGATCGCGGTGGTGCTGGAACAGAATCAGGTGCGCCGGTTGCGCCCGACGGTGCTGGTGGTGACCACGCCGGACAAGCAGCCGCTGCAGGACTTCCGCGTGTTCAACCTGCTGGACCAGACCGTCGACGGCAATACGGTCGAAATCAGGCACACCATCCCGGTGCACCAGCATCCCGTCGACGCCACTGGTTACCTTGCAAGCCTATGAAAGCGGCGCAAACGCCATGTTGAACCGCGATCCGATCCTGGCCGCGATCGGGCGCCAGCTTGCCGAAAACGACATCGGCGCGGGCGGATTCGCCGTAGTGGTGGTGTACATCCGGGGCCTGCGCCAAGTCGCGCTGCGCTTCGGCAGCGAGTGCGGCGAACAGGCCGAGGCGACCATAAGGAAACTGCTGCGCGAGTCGCTGCGTCCGCTCGATGCCGTGTTCCAGTCCGGCGATGAAACCTTCCTCGCGGTGTTGCCGGGATTGAGCGGCCGCAACAACGCGCTGCTGGCGGCGGCCGGCTTGATGGCGCAGTTCGAGCAACCGCACGTGGTGGCGCCGGGCATGCCGCCGTGGCAGACGCGCGCGGTGATGGGTGTCGCGCTGTTCCCGCAGGACGGCACCGATCCCGACATGTTGTGGCGGCATGCGCAGATGGCGGCCGATGACGCTTTGCGGCGCGGCGAGCGTTACGCGTTCCACGATCCGAGGAATGTGCGGGCGAACATCGATTACCACGAATTGCGCGAAAGCATCGAATCGAACCGGCTGGCCACTTTTTTCCAGCCGATCTGGAGCCTCGCGCAGTCGCGGATCGTCGGCGTCGAATCGCTGGCGCGCTGGACCAGCCGCAAGCTCGGTCCGGTCAGCCCCGACGATTTCGTCACCTTCGCCGAGCAGAACGATCTCATCACGTCGCTGACGCGCTGGAGCATCCACGCGACCCTGCGCTACGTTTCCGCGCTGCGCGGCCTGGCCGGCTGCCGCGTCGCGCTGAACCTGTCGCCGCGCACGCTTTCGCACGGCGGCGTCGCCGAACAGCTGCTCGATGCGCTGAACATCTGGGGTGTGCCGCCCGCCGCGATCGTCGCGGAAATCACCGAAACCGCGCTGGCCGGAGACGTTGACACCGTGGTGCGCGTGCTCGGCAAGCTGCGCGACCACGGCGTGCGCATCGCGATCGACGACTTCGGTGTCGGCTACGCATCCATCACCTACCTCAGCAAATTCCCGGCTTCGGAACTGAAGATCGACAAGTCGCTGGTCGCGCACATTGCAACCGACGGACGCATGGCCAAGCTGGTCGAATCCATCGTGCGGTTCGCGCACAACCTGGGGCTGGAAGCGACCGCGGAGGGCATCGAGGACGCGGCCACGCAACGCCTGCTGCAGGAAATGGGCTGCGACTTCGGCCAGGGATTCCATCTCGGCAAGCCGGAGCCGGCCGCCGATTTCGTCGCACGATACGGCGTGTCGCTTGCCGCGGAAACGCCGGTGCCGCGCGCCGCCGGCTAGTTCGCTTTAGCCGAGCAACGCCAGGATGTGTTCGGCACATTCGCCGGGTTGCCGGATGTGCAGGTGGTGAGGCCCTGGAATGTGATCGACGCAGATTCCGGCGACGCACGCGGCGCGCGCATCCATCAGCGCCGGCGGCAGGTACGGTGTCGCGGGTTCGGCCAGCAACAGCAGCGTGGGCGCCGTGATGCCCGCGACCAGGCGGCGCAGTTGCGTTTCGTCGATGCGCAGGGGCGTGGCGAGGCGCAGGCGCGGGTCGCTGCGCCACGCGAAGCCACCGTCGGCTTCGCGCAGGTTGCGCT
>JAZKBD010000037.1:7504-32203 GCA_040388785.1 Pseudomonadota bacterium | reverse complement strand
AGCCCACCCGCCGCGACGCGCGCGGCAACGGCGTCATCGATGGACGGGAAAACGCGTGGCGGCCGCCGCGAAATTTGCCGTTGCGCGTGTGCATCGCGCCAGCGCGCGAGCGTTTGCGAACCATCGTCGGTAAGCGGACCCAAGCCTTCGATCAGCGCCAGCTTGCCGACGCGCGCGGGCGCGGCGGCCGCGGCCAGCGATGCGATGCCCGCGCCAAGTGAATGCCCCAGCAGGTCGAAGCGCTCGAGTTCCAGCGCATCGGCGAAGTCGAGCACGTGATCGACCTGATCGAGATTGTTGTAGCGATGCACGCTCGCCGGCAGGTGTTCCGAATGGCCGTGGCCCGGCAGGTCGAGTGCGACTACGCGCCGCTCCATCGCAAGCAGTGGTGCGAGCTGCGCGAAACTCGCGGCGTTGTCGAGCCAGCCGTGCAGCGCCAGCAGCGGCCGCGCGCCGGCATCGCCCCATTGCCGCGCGGCGAGCTCGCCGAAAGGCGTGGCGATGCGAAGTTCGACGGGCTCGCTCACGCAACGCTCATTCCACGGCATCGGCGGCCACGCGCATGCGATTCTGGCGGCGGCGATCGGCGAGATCGGCGGCCCAGCCGCGGATGTTGATCAGCGATGCAATCGCGTAAATCGTCTTGAAGATGCGCAGCTTCGACAGCACCCGCTTGTTGTTGAACACGTCGCCGGCCAGCATCGAGATCACGCCCTGTTCGACCTGCAGCACGTTGCGCGGATCGGCGAACAGTGCCTTCATCACCGGCGAATTGAAGCGATAGATGAACCAGGCGAAGCGTGCGTAGCCCTGGCGCATGTGTTGCGTGTAGCGCCGCTGCAACCCCGCTTCGCGCGCGAAGTCGCGCAACGCACCATCCACCACATCGCTGACCTGGCGAGCCGAATACATGGACAGGAATACGCCCGACGAGAACACCGGATCAAGGAACGCCCACGCATCGCCGATCAGGATCCAGCGATGCCCCGCCATCTGGTTGCAGGTGTACGAGTAATTGCCGGTGAAGCGCACCGGCGACACCCGCTGCGCTTCCTGCATGCGGCCCGCGGCGCCCGGCACAAATGCCAGTGTCCTTGCCATGAAATCTTCGTTGCTCGCGCCCTGCCGCGTCTTGAGATAACCCGGCTTGCACACGCAACCGACGCTGGTGATGCCGCCCGGCAGCGGAATGAACCATGCCCAGCCGTGCGCAAACCGATTGACGCTGATGATGTTGCCATCCGGATCGTCGGGGTTGTAGCCGATGCCGCGGTAGTGCGCGAACATCGCCGCGCTCTGGTGCTTGTCGCTGCGCTCGACCAGCTTCAGCTGCTTGCCGAGGAACGTGTCGCGGCCGGAGGCATCCACCACGTAGCGTGCGCGCAGTTGCGACTTGGCGCCTTCCGCGTCGACGTGCACGGTCACGCCCTCATCATCGAATGCCGCACGTTCCACTTTCACCTGTTCGCGCGCATCCACGCCGTTCTCGCGGGCATGCTGGAACAGCATCCGGTCCATCTCCTCGCGCACGACCTGGAATGCGTAAGGCGGCGTGCCGCCGAGCGCGCGATCGAAGCGGAAGGTGTAATAGCTGCCATCGTCGCGCGGGAAATCCGCGCCGAGTTTCAGGCGGCCGAGTTCGCGCAGTTTTTCCAGCGCGCCGAGTTCCTCGAAGATCGGCATGTTGGCCGGCAGCAGCGATTCGCCGATGTGGAAGCGCGGGTGGGAAGCTTTTTCCAGCATCGTCACGCGCCAACCGCGGCGCGCCAGCAGCGTGGAAATGGTCGAGCCGCCCGGGCCGCCGCCGACCACCAGGACGTCGCAATCAAAAGCTGCCGCGTTGCCGCTTCCATCCATTTCGCCGTTTCCCATCCATCCCGAAGAAACGTACGCCCCGGTTCAGGCGCCGTCTGGTTGGCCGCCTATCATATAGACTCCATCGCCATTCCCGCCGCCGCAGATCGCATGTCCGCGCCCGCCGTCCAACCTTCTTCCGCCGCGACACGCGTGCCGTGGCTGCCGCTGGCATTGCTGGCCTGCGGCGCGCTGGCGTTGACGGGGGGGCTGCTGCATCGCCATGCACTCAGCCTTGCCGCGGCGGCGCTTTTGCTGGTCGCGTGGTTGCCCTCGGTGTGGCGACGCCGCAGCGTGGTGGCGCTGGTGGTGTGGCTCGCGTTGGCGGCATTGCTGTTGGCGCCGGCACTGATGGGACATCCCGAACTTGCCTTGATGGCGTTGCCGGTGGTGTTCCTCGCCGCGATTGCGTGGCTGTTCGCACGCACGCTGAAGCGCGGCGCCGAGCCGCTGGTCACGCGCTTCGTGCGCGTGATCGAAGGCGAAACGCGCGTGAACCTGCCGGGTGTGCGCGGTTACACGCGCGGCGTCACGTTGTTCTGGGCGTGCCTGCTGGCCGCGATGGCGCTTCTCTCGCTCATCATTGCAATGTTCGCGGTTCCGGGCGGCTGGCTGGCGACGTTCGGCGCGGCCGCCCCGTTCGCATTGCCCGGCTCCCTGCTCGCGTGGTATCCGGAAGCCGGCTGCTGGATGGTCTTGATCGTGGCATTCGCGGGCGAGTACGTGTTCCGGCGCTGGCGCATGCGGCACATCCCGCACCCGCCGGCGCGCCGGTTCGTGGCACAAATCGTGCAGCGCTGGCCTGCGCTGATGCGCGGCGAAGATGGCGCGCCATGAAAGCGATGTTCAAGACGGCCTTGCGGATCGAGACTGCGCATCCGGCGCTGGCCGGCCACTTTCCCGGCAACCCGATAGTTCCGGGCGTGGTGGTCCTGGAACGCGTGGCGGCGGCGTTGCGCACCTGGCGTGGGGATCGCGTGGACAAACTGGACGCGAAATTCGTGCAGCCGCTGCGGCCCGGCGAAGCGGCCACGATTGCGCTGGATGATGACGGCGCGCGCATACGGTTCGAGGTGACAGGCACCGAAGGCAAATTACTCGCCCGCGGAACGTTGGTGGCAGCGATTCGGCGGACATGATGCAGCATTGGCGACAGGGGAAAGGAAACATGCAGGTTCAAGGATGTCATCGATGAGCGCGCAAAATGTGCAGGAAGACGCCAGCGCTCAGGCGGCGAACGAACATTGGCTGAGCCGCCCCGAAGCGGGAGGCTGGTTCGCGATCTGGCTGATCCGGTTCATCGGCCTGCATTTTGGGCGAGGCTTCGCGCGACTCATCCTCTATCCGATCACCTTGTATTTCTATTTCCGGCGCGGGCCCGAACGCCGCGCGTCGCGCGATTATTTCCGGCGCCTCTATGGCAGGCCCGGCAGTGCGTGGCAGGTGATGCGCCTGATCCACGCGTTCGCATCGACGATCCTCGATCGCGTGTTCCTGCTGGCCCGCGGCATCGACGGCTTCCGCGTCACCACGCACGGCGTGGAGGAATTGCATCGGCAGCTCGACCGCGGCCAGGGCGTGATGCTGCTGGGCGCGCACGTCGGCAGCTTCGAGGTGCTGCGCGTGCTGGCCGCGCGCAAGCCGGAATGCAAGCTCAAGCTGGTGATGGACAAGAGCAAGACGCCGGCGCTGACCGCGTTGCTGGAAGCACTGGCGCCGGAGTTGTCGGACAGCATCATCGACACGTCGCGCGGCGGCACCGACATCGTGCTCGCATTGTTCGAAGCTGCGCGCGAGGGCGCGATGATCACGCTGCTGGGTGATCGCGGCAGGCCGCGCGAGCTGATGCGCGAGATTCCGTTCCTCGGCGCCGACGCGGCGTTCCCTGCCGCCCCGTGGCAGATCGCGGCGTTGCTGAAAGTGCCGGTCGTGCTGTGCCTTGGGATGTATCTCGGCGGCAATCGCTACGATCTGACGTTCGAAACCCTGGCCGAAGGGGTGGACCTTCCGCGCACCGATCGCAACGCTGCGCTCGATTTCTACATCCGCCAATATGCGGAACGGCTCGAACATCATCTGCGTGCAGCGCCTTACAACTGGTTCAATTTTTATGACTTCTGGCTACCGCAAGCGATCGTCGATGCGCCTCCCGCCGTGGATGCGACGCTGCAGCATGCGCGCGTTTCGTGATGCGCTGGTCGCCGGTGCATTGACGATCACCGCAACGGCCGCATTCGCGGCGCCCGGGTTGGCGGAATCGCTGCTGGCCGGCATGGCGAAGACGCCGCCGGTGTCCACGCCCTTCGTGCTGGTGAGCTACCGCGGCGTGCTGGATCGCCCGCTGGTGGTTTCCGGCAATTTGCGCTGGCTGGGCGGCGACCGCATGCAGCGCGACATCGACAAACCCTTCAAGGAAACCGCGAAGATCGCCGACGGCACGGTCACCGTGCAGCGCGGCAGCGGCGCGGTGCAACAGATGCCGTTGGCGCGCGCGCCGCAGGCCGGCGCGATGCTGGCCGGATTCCGCGCGCTGCTGGGCGGCGACGTGTCGGCGCTGCAAAAGGATTTCACGCTGTCCGCGCAGGGCAATGAAGCCCACTGGGTGATCACGCTCACCCCGCGCGCCGGCGCGATCAAGCGGCAACTCACTTCACTCGTGATCGATGGGCGCAACCACGAGCCGCGCTGCCTCACGATGACGGACGCGAACGGCGACAGCAGCATCACGCTAGTGGGTGAGCTTGCGAAGCAGGGGCTGCGCAGCACGGCGCCACTCGAATCCGCGTTGGCCGCACGCTGCCGCAACAATCCATGAGCAATGGCGCGCGGGTCGCGATCTGGTTCGCATGGCTCGTGCTGATCGCCGGTATCGGCTGGGGCGTTGCTTCGCACCTCGAGATCAGTTCCGACCTGCGCGATTTCGTGCCGCCGGCGCGCACCGCCGATCAAAAACTGCTGCTGGACGAGATCGGCAAGGGACCGGGATCGCGCCTGTTGCTGCTGGCGATTTCGGGCGCGCCGCAGGCGCAGCTCGCGGTTCTCTCGCGCGGGCTCGACGATGCGCTGGTGCACGACGCGGACTTTGCGCATGTGGCCAACGGCGGCAATGATCTTGCGGAAATGGCATCGGACCTGCTGCCGTACCGCTATCTACTGTCACCGACGCTGGACACGCAGCGCTTCGACGCGGCGTACCTGCACGCACAACTCCAGCAACGTGTCGAAGATTTGAGTTCGCCCGCGGCATCGATGCTGGAGCCGTGGCTGCGGCGCGATCCCACGCTGGAAACCCTAAAGCTCGCGCAGCTCTGGGCGCCATCGCGTCAACCGAAACTGGTCGACGGCGTGTGGTTCTCGGATCGCGGCGAAGCGCTGCTGGTGGCGAAGACCAAGGCTGCGGGCTTCGATCCGGGTGCCCAGGCCGCGGCGATTGCATCGCTGCAAAAACATTTCGCGGCGCTGCCCGGCGCGGCCAAAGCCAGGCTCGTGATCAGCGGGCCGGGCTGGTTCGGCGTGCAGGCCAGCCGGAACACGCGCGCGGAAGCCGATCGTTTCGGCGCGATCACCACGCTCGGCTTCGTGTTGATGTTGTTGCTGGCCTACCGCAGCGCGGTGCCGATCGTGGTGACGGCGTTGCCGCTGCTTTCGGGCGCCGTGATCGGCTTTGCATTGCTGGCGCTGATCTTCGGGCACGCGCACGGCATCACGATGGCGTTCGGTTTCACATTGCTGGGCGTGGCGCAGGAATATCCGCTGCGCGTGTTCAGTCATCGCCGCATCGGCATCGCAACGTCGCAATGCGTGCGCGAGTTGTGGCCGCTGCTCGCGACCGCGATCGTGTCGGTGTGCATCGCGTATCTCGCGTTCTTCGCCTCGGGCGTTGCGGGCTTGCAGCAACTTGCGGTGTTCACGATCGGCGGGTTGATCGTGGCTGGGGTGTGCACGCGCTGGCTGGTGCCGTTGGTCGTGCCGCCCGCAAGGCGCGACATGGCCGCGACGCCTGGATTGGCGCGCGCTTGGCATTTCCTCGCAGGGCTGCCGCGCCCGCGCTGGCTGCCTTGGCTGGTCGCCGCGGCGGGAATCGCGGTGGTGGTGTTCGCGCCCGGCAACGTCTGGCAAAACGATTTGTCGGCGCTGACGCCGATCCCGCAGGCGGAACTGCAGCGCGATGCGCGCCTGCGCGCCGCGCTGGGCGCGCCCGACGTCCGTTATCTGCTGGTCTTGCGTGCGCCGACGGCCGAAGGTGTGCTGGCCTTGTCGGAGCGCATCGCGCCGCAAATGATGCGGCTGGTCGATGATCGCGCCGTGGACGGTTTCGAATTGCCGTCGCGCTATCTGCCGAGTGCTGCCACGCAGCGCACACGCCAGGCGAAGTTGCCGGATGCCGTGGCGTTGCAATCCGCGCTGCAGCAGGCGATGCAGGGATTGCCATTCCGCGCCGGGGTGTTCGCGCCGTTCGTTGCCGACGTCCAAGCCGCGCGCAAGCTGCCGCCGTTGACGCCCGAAAAATTCGAACAGTCGCCGCTGGGTGCACGGCTGGAATCGATGCTGGTGCAGCAGGGCGACGGCTGGGTGGGTCTGGGCACGCTGAGTGGCGTCAACGATCCGGCGGTGTTCGGCGCATTGACCAAGGCGACGAACGGCGCCGTGCACCTGCTGGATCTCAAGGGTTCCACCGAATCGCTGATCGTTGCCTATCGCCATCGCATCCTCGTTGCGCTCGGCATCGCCGCGTTGCTGCTGTGCATCGCGGTGACGCTGGCACTGCACAGCGTGCGCCGCGCGCTGCACGTGCTGGGACCGATGACGCTGGCGACCTTGCTGGTGCTGGTGGTGTTGCGCGCGTGCGGGATTCCGTTGTCGCTGTTCCATCTGGTCTCGCTGACGCTGGCGGCGGGACTCGGCCTGCATTACGCGCTGTTCTTCGAACGCCGCACCGGCGACGAGCGCGAGGACTTGCGCACGCTGCACGCGACGCTGGTGTGCGTGGCGTCCGCGCTGCTGGTGTTCGGCGTGCTGGCGTTGTCCAGCGTGCCGGTGCTGCGCGCGATCGGGCTGACCGTCGCGCTGGGCGTGGCCTTCCACTTCACGCTGTCGGTGCTGATGGCGCCGGCCGCGCACTTGCGCCGGGAGCATTGACGCGATGCTGCCCAGGGCCGACTGGCGACACCTGATTCCGCACGCGGGATCGATGTGCCTGCTGGACGAGGTGGTGGATTGGGATGCGATGCGCCTGCACGCGCGGAGTGGTTCGCATCGCAGCGCCGACAACCCGCTGCGCGCCGACGGCATGTTGCACGCGGTGAACCTGTGCGAATACGCGGCGCAGGTGATGGCGGTGCACGGCGCCTTGCGCGAGCGCGAAGCAGGCGGGAAGGCGCGGCCCGGATTTCTGGTCGCCCTGCGCGACGTGAACTTGCACGTCGAGCGCGTCGATGACCTGGAAGGGCGGCTGCAGATTCACGTCGAATGCTTGATCGCGATGGCGGACAGCCTGCAATATGCCTTCCGGGTCGAGCATCGCGGCGCGCTGCTGGCCAGCGGCCGCGCGGCGGTAATGCTGCGTTCCGATTCGGTGGCGGATTGATGGAGTTCCACGCATGAACCCGAAGCGCGTGCTGGTCACGGGCGGCAGCGGCGATATCGGCGGCGCGATCTGCGCGGCGCTGGCGCGCGACGGCTGGCGGGTGATCGTGCACGCGCATGCGAATCGCGCGCGCGCCGAAGCGGTGGCGGCGGGAATTCGCGAAGCGGGCGGTGAAGCGGAGTTCGTGGCGTTCGACATCACCGATGCCGCGGCGACGCGCGCGGCGATCGAAGACCTGTTGCAGGGCGGCCCGATCCAGGCGCTGGTGCACAATGCCGGCATCCACGACGACGCGCCGCTTGCAGGAATGAGCGAGGCGCAATGGCGGCGCGTGATCGACGTGTCGCTGCACGGCTTCTTTCACGCGACGCAACCGCTGCTGCTGCCGATGGCGCGTGCGCGTTCCGGACGCATCGTCGCGGTATCGTCGGTGGCGGCGACGCTGGGCAACCGCGGCCAGGTGAATTACGCGGCGGCGAAATCGGCGTTGCACGGCGCGGCGAAATCCCTGGCGCGCGAAATGGCCTCGCGCGGCCTCACCGTCAACGTGGTCGCGCCCGGCATCATCGAAGGACGCCTGACTGAAGAGCTGTTTTCGCCGGAGCAGGTGAAGGCGATGATCCCCGCCGCGCGCACCGGCACCCCCGCGGAAGTGGCGGCCGTGGTGGCGTTCCTGTGTTCCGACATTGCCGCTTACGTCAACGGGCAGGTAATCGGCGTGAACGGCGGGATGGCCTGACGCTTTTCATCGCACGCGTCGCGCTGACTCGCGGGCCGAAACCCTGATTGACACCCGGACACCGCCGGCGTATACAGCGGCAGGGACAACTGTGAAGTACATCACACATCGAGCGGCCGCCCGGCATTGGTCGAGCGGTGCAGCGGTGTGGTCTTCGCCGTCGATCGATGGCGTTTTTTCCGCAGGCCAGGAGGGAGGGTTGCGCGCATGAACACCAATGTCTTGAAGGCGAAGGTCTGGATCGGTTGGTTGGTGATCGGCAGTGGCATCTTCGTTGCGTCGGCGGCTTTCGCAAGCTCCAACGCGCAGCCGCAGATGCCCCGCTGCAACAGCCGGATCGGCACGCTGGCGGTGCAGGAACCGCAGAACGGCAATCAGTGGTGGACGTCGATGAACCTCGAATCGCCGGCCGCGCTGATCAAGGTGTATGTCTCGCAATCGGGCTGCTTCACGCTCGTCGATCGTGGCAAGGGCCTGCAGGCTGCGCGCGCCGAACGCGACCTGGCCGGCGAAGGCGAGATGCGCGTCGGCTCGAACATCGGCAAGGGCCAGATGAAGGCGGCAGATTACGTGCTGGTCCCCGACATCGCCAACAGCAACGGCAATGCCCAGCGCACCAACATCGGCGGCATCCTTGGCGGACTGATCGGACACGGTGCAGGCGCGGTGCTGGGTGGCGTCAGCCTGTCGAAGAAAACCGCCGACGTGGTGCTGACCCTCACCGACATCCGTTCGACCGAACAGGTTGCGCTGGAACAGGGTCACGCCGACAAGACCGACGTGGGCTGGTCGGGCGGCGGTGGCGGCGGGTTCTGGGGCGGCTTCGCGGCGGGCGGCGCGAGCGGCTACGCCAACACCGAGATCGGCCAGGTGGTCGCGATGGCCTACCTGGATGCGTACACCAAGATGGTGGCGGAACTGCAGAAGAATGCGCCCAACGCGCAGGCCGACAACGTGCAGCAGGCGGTGCGGCTGACCGAAGGGACCAAGCTCTATTCCGACGCGAACCTGCATTCGTCGGTCGTGCGCAGCCTCAAGTCCGGCATGATGTTGTATCCCACCGGCGACAAGGTCGGGATCTGGTGGAAGGTGTCGGACGAACTGGGCAACATCGGCTGGGTGCTTTCGAGCAAGCTCGAGCTCGCACACTGATCGCTCCCGCCGCAGCGCGGCGCAGCCTCAGGCCGCCGCGTTGAAAAGTGCGGGTCGCGCGTGTTGTCCCGCGTCGATGCAGAGTGATCCGGTCGCGAGCCGCGGCGCATCGCGCGTCGCGGCTTCCGCCAGCGCGCCCGCCAGCGCGTGCAGGAGTTGGATGTTTTCGCGCAGGCGTGCACGGATCGACGCATCGTCGAGGACGTCGTGCAGCCGCGCGTTGAGGCGCGCGAACCACGCGAGTTGCTGCTGATCCATCCATCCCGGTGCAGCGCATGCGCCGCCACTCGCGTGCCAGTCCCGGAGCAATGCCTGCACCCGCAGGTTCAGGGATTCCGCCGCCACCATCTCCGCGGACAGATCGGCAAACAGCGCGAGATCGGTGATGCGCCCGCCGATCGCCAGCGGGCACAACACGCCCCAGTAGTAGGCGTAATCCCACAACACCTTCGCGCTCATCACGCGCGCATTGCCGAACAGTGCGTACTGGCCGCGATAGAGTTCCAGCATGTTGCGGTAGAACGACAGGAACACTTGCTGGAAATGGTGCGCGGTGCGCGCGTCCATGCGGCCGGCGAAATCGCGCGCGACGAGCTCGGTGATGTAGCTGTTGCCGATCGCGATGAAATCGGAGCCGGGCGAATAAAACGGATCGAGGAACATCGCCGCTTCGCCGGTAAGGGCCCAGCGGTCGGCACTGAACACCTGCGTGCAGCCGTACGAAACCTTGCGCAGGAAGGCGAAATCGAGCAACGCATCCCGGCGCGCATGGAGTTCACGGGCCAGCGCGGGCTGGTGTTTGCCGAACCACGCCAATGCGCGTTCGAAGCTGTTGAAAGTTTCCAGCGGGTGCATCGTCGCGTCCGCGACGATGCCGATCGAGTGCGCGCCCGATGCCAGTGGAATCAACCATACCCAGTAGCCGGGGCCGCAAAGGTGATTGGTGGAACGCCAGCGCTCCTGCGGATCGCAGCGTTCGCGCCAGGCGGGGTTGTCGCACCAGTGGTCGAGGTGCAGGCGCGCATCGACGCGCAACCACGCGGCGCCGATGTGGTGGCCGTTGTCTTCCTCGATGCCGAGCTGGCGGCGCAGCAGGCCGGCGCGGCCGGAGGCATCGACCAGCCAGTGCGCGCGGTGCGTCTGCATTGCACCATCGTGCTCCGCACGCACGGCATGCGGCGCACCGGTTTCGATCGCGCGCACGGTGGCGCCCTGGATGAATTCGATGCCGCGCCGCTCGGCTTCGCGGCCAAGGAAATTCTCGAAGGTGCCGCGTTCGAGCTGCCAGGTCGGCGTCGGAAACACGCGGCTGATGCCGAGTTCGGGGCAGCGGTCGAGGTCCGCGCGGCCATCACTGAAGAAGAACCGGAAGCCGAATTTGCGCACCTGCGCGGTATCGAGGTGTTCGCGCAGGCCGAGCGTATCGGCGAAATAGTGCGCACCGATCTCGACCGTCGATTCGCCCACCTTGTGCGCGGTGGCGGGCACCGGATGGCAGCGCCGCTCCAGCACGCGGATCGCGAGCTGCGGGCAGCGGTCGTGCAGTTGCAATGCGAGGGTGAGTCCGGCGAGTCCACCGCCGAGGATTAGGACGTCCGCTGGCGCCGGACCGGTCATCATTCTCCCGGTGGCGCGCCCGCACCGGCCAGCCGCGCGGATGGCGGCGCCGCGAGCAGGCATTCGGGATCGTAGACCTGCGGCGGATCATCGTGCGAAGCGCGGTAGCTTTGCACCAGGCGTCCGTAATGCGCGACGCGCCGCATGGTGTACCAGGTGATCCGCAGCGTATCGCGCACCGACCGGAAGTGGCTGTGGCGCGCATCGCTGTCGTAGCGGCACAGGATCGGGACGGAGACCACGGGCATGTCGAGGTCGCGCGAGGTAGCGATCAGGATCGCGGCTTCGAACACGAAATCCTGCGCCGGCAGGTCGACCAGTTCCACCGCGGCACGCGGATACCAGCGCTGGCCGCTCTGGGTGTCGGCGACCGGACGTCCGCAGCCCCAGCTGATGCCCCAGTCGGCGAAATCGTTGGCGCGCCGGCGTCCGGCCGGCTGGCGTTCGCGTTCCAGCATGCGCGCGCCGATGACCATCGCATCCGGGAACTGGCGCGCGGCGGCGAGGATGCGCGGAATGTCGGCGGGATCGTGCTGGCCGTCGCCGTCCATCGTCAGCACGCCCGTCGCGCCGCGCCGCAATGCTTCACGGAAACCCGCGCGCAGCGCTTCGCCCTTGCCGCGCCTTTCGGGGTGGCGGATCAGCGTGACCGGCATCTGCGCGACGATCGCGGCGGTGTCGTCGCTCGAACCGTCGTCGATCACGATCACGTCATGGCAATGCACCAGCACGCCTTCCAGGAGGCCGCGGATCGCCAGTGCCTCGTTGAGGCAGGGCACGATCACGAAGGGACGGGCGGTGGCGTTGTTCAAAACGTGATCTCCATGTCCAGTGACAATCCCGGTGACAGCGGCAACCGCAGGCGCCGTCCTTTTTCGACGGCGAGCGCTTGCAGCAGGGCAAGCGCGTGGGCGTTGGCCGGATTGTCACCCGCCACCCCATGCAGTGCCAAGCCGTCGCCGAGGAACGGTTCATGCGCCACTCCGCCCAGCGCCACATCGAGCCGCGCGCCCGCGGACCCGCGTGGGGCGAGCACCAGCGCCACGCCGAACGCCAGCGTGGTGCGGGTCATTTCCGCCAGCGGCCCAGTGGACGCGACGTCGCTGGACGCGAACAGCACGGGCACGTTCTCGGCGCACGCGAACACCGCCGCTTCCAGCAACCCGGCCGCGAAGCTGCGGTGATGCGCCGTGACCGCGCTGGACGCGGCGGTGCAGCCGGTCGCGATGGTCCAGTAGCCGGCGGGTGCGTTCAATACCGAGTTGTGGAACTTGGTGGGCGACAGTTCCAGCGGCGCGTGCGCCAGGGTTTCGCACACGTAGTCGGTGATCGCGAGCTCGCCTTGGGTCGACGCAAAGACGCACGGCAGGTTGGCCGGATCGATGCCCGCCATCGCCGTGGCTTGCGCGGCGACATCTGCCGCAAGGCGCACGCCGTCGGGCGCACGCCTGCGTTCGGCAGCGGGCAATATCGAACCGGAGGGGCGCGCCGACGCGTCCTCGGCCGGCGCGGCTTCGCCGCGCAGGATGCCGCGAAGCCGTTGCCAGTCCGGCGCGCCCGGCGCCCACGCGCCGATGCCGATGACGCGCAGCGGCGTGTTCACGCCGACGCTCCGCGCCCGAACACCAGGCATGCGTTGTTGCCGCCGAAGCCGAACGAGTTGCTGACCGCGATGTCGACGCGCTGCTCGGCCGGTTGCAGCGCCAGCCACTTTGCTGCTTCCGGCATCGGTTCGCTGCAACCAAGGTTGGGCGGCACGATGCCATGTTCGATCGCGAGCAACGCGATCACGGCCTCCAGCGCGCCGGCCGCGCCCAGCGTGTGGCCGGTGAAACCCTTGCTGGAACTTGCGCGCGTGCGCGCATCGAAGCGCGGCAGGATCTTTGCTTCGACCTCGTCGTTCTTCGAGGTCGCGGTGCCGTGCAGATTGACATAATCGACCGCGCCTGCATCGATGCCGGCACGTGCCAGCGCGCCGCCCAGCGCCGCGTGTGCGCCGCGTCCCTCTGGATGCGGCGTTGACATGTGGTACGCGTCCGACGATTCGCCGTGGCCGAGCAGGCGCGGCGCGCGCGGTGCCGCATCGATGCGTTCCAGCAGCGCGAAGCCGGCGGCTTCGCCGATCGAAATGCCGTCGCGATGCACGTCGAACGGCCGGCAGGCTTGCGTCGAAACCAGTTCCAGCGAATGGAACCCGAACAGCACGCTGTCGCACAGCGTGTCCACGCCGCCGACCAGCGCGGCGTCGGCGAGGCCGAGCCGGATCAGGCGTTCCGCCGACGCGAAGACTTTTGCCGACGATGAGCAGGCGGTGGAAAGCGTCAGCGCGGGACCGGCGATGCCGGTCGCGTCCGCGACGAATGCGGTGAGCGAGTGCGGCGTGTGGATTTCAGGACGCTGCAGGTCGGCCGGAAAATGGCCGTGGTCCAGCCGGCGGTATGCATCCTCGGTCGAACCGATGCTCGCCGTCGAAGTGCCGAGCACCAGCGCCACGCGCGTGGCGCCATGCCTGACCACGGAAGCCGCAACCGCGTCGAGCAGTCCGTCCTGCTGCAGGCCGATCCACGCGAGACGGTTGTTGCGGCAATCCCAGTGCGCGAGGTCTGCCGGCAATGCGCTGTCTTCGACGCCTGCCACGCGGCCGATCCGGCATGCCAGCGGCGCCGCGGAGAAATCGTTGATGCTCAATCCGCCGCGCGCGTTGCGCAAGGCTTCGAGATGTGCGGCAAGGCCGCGACCGAGCGCGGACGTTGCGCTGCAGGCGGTGATGGCGAGCGGTGCGATGCGTTCCGGCACCCGGCGGTTCCATTCATTGCTGGCTTGCCAGTATACGTGGCGGCCGTCGCGACGGGTGCGCGGTTACACTCGCGGGCGCGGCGCGTCCGCCGCGCACGGTTCACAGGGAGGAAACACCATGTTGCACATGCGTACGAGGAGATTCGGCTGGCTGTTGCTGCTGGTACCGGCGTTGGTGCTGCTGATGGGGTCGCGGCAGGTGCCGCTGACCGATCCCGCGCCGATTCCGGTGCCGGCGAGCGTCAGCCAGGCCAAGGTCATGCAGGTCATCGAGCAGTCGCTGTCCGCCCGCAACTGGCGCATCGTCAAGCACGTGCCGGGCGAGATCGACGCGGTGTACGACCCGCGCGATTTCAGCGTCACCATCGCGGTGCACTACAGCCCGCAGCAGATCCAGATCAATTACGTCACCAGCAGCAAGCTCAAGTACGAGGAACGCAACGGGGTACGTTACATCCACAGGAATTACGAAAGCTGGATCAAGAACCTGGTCACCGACATCCAGAACGGGTTGATGATGGCCAAGTGATCGACGCGGGCGGCGCAATGCCGCCCGTCGTTTTTCCGGAAATGTCGATGCAGTCCAAGGTGGAAAGAGTCGATGCCTTCCTGCGGGATTTGCAGGATCGCATTTGCGCGGCCCTGGAAAAGGCCGACGGCGATGCACGCTTCGTCGAGGATGCATGGACGCGCGCGGAGACCCTCACCCCACCACTCGCTCCGCGAGCGGTCCCCCCCTCTCCCGCTGCGCGGGCGAGGGACGCAGGCGGGCAGCCTTCGACTGCCGCTTTGCCTTCGGGCGGAGGTCGCACGCGCGTCCTGAAAAACGGCGCGGTGTTCGAACAGGCGGGTGTCAACTATTCGCGCGTCACCGGCGACAGGCTGCCGCCGTCGGCGACCGCACAGCGGCCCCAACTTGCCGGACGGCAGTGGACCGCGTGCGGTGTTTCGCTGGTGGTCCATCCGGCCAATCCTTTCGTGCCGACCGCGCACGCCAACGTGCGTTACTTCGAAGCCGACAAGGTGGGCGAGGAACCGGTGTGGTGGTTCGGCGGCGGCTTCGACCTCACGCCGTTCTACCCGTTCGACGAAGACTGCGTGCACTGGCACCACACAGCGCGCGAGCTGTGCGAACCGTTCGGCGAGGATGTCTATCCGCGCTACAAGCAATGGTGCGACGAATATTTTTACCTGAAACACCGCGACGAAACCCGCGGCGTCGGCGGCCTGTTCTTCGACGACTTGAACAAATGGGACTTCGAAAAGTCCTTCGCGTTCATGCAGGCCGTCGGCAATGCTTTTCTCGATGCGTACCTGCCGATCGTCGAGCGCCGCAAGGCCATGGCCTACGGCGAGCGCGAGCGCGAGTTCCAGTTGTACCGCCGTGGCCGCTACGTCGAATTCAACCTCGTGTACGACCGCGGCACCCTGTTCGGGCTGCAATCCGGCGGTCGCACTGAATCGATCCTGATGTCGCTGCCGCCGCGCGTGCGCTACGAATACGGCTATGCGCCTGAACCGGGCAGCGCCGAAGCGCGGCTTGCGGATTACCTCAAGCCACGCGAGTGGATATAGCAGTCTTGTAGGACGGGAGAAGCCACGCAGCGCTTTGCTCCCGCCCTACAAGTTTGACCTTACGCCTTGCGCGATTTGGCCTTGTCACGCCATGAGCGGCGCTTGTTGCCGGCGGCATGTTCTTCCTTCCCGTGTTGCGCGTGCGGACGGCGCACGTGCGACGGCTTGCCGGGCTTTGCGCCATTGCGTGGCGCGCTGCCGTTGTTGCGTCCTTGCTTGCGCATCGCGGGCGCCGGGTTGTCCAGCCGCAGGTTCCACGCGGGTTCGAATCCTTTGATCGGTTCGATCGCGATGTCCTGCTTCAGCAGCCGGCGGATGTCGCGCAGCAGGCCCTCTTCTTCGCGGCTGACCAGCGACAGCGCCAGTCCTTCCGCACCTGCGCGGCCGGTACGGCCGATGCGATGCACGTAGTCCTGCGCCACCATCGGCAGGTCATAGTTCACCACCGCAGGCAGTTGCACGATGTCCAGGCCGCGCGCGGCGATGTCGGTCGCGACCAGCACCGTGGTCTTGCCCGCCTTGAAATCCGCGAGCGCACGGGTGCGCTGGCCCTGGCTCTTGTTGCCGTGGATCGCGGCGACGCGAAAGCCGTGCTGGTCGAGGTATTTGCACAACTTGTCGGAGCCGTGCTTGGTACGCGCGAACACCAGCGTCTGGCGACGGCTGTCGGCGGCGAGCACGTGCAGCAGCAGGTCGCGCTTCTTGTCCGCATCGACGGGATGCACGCGATGGCTGACGCCGACCGCGACCGCGTTCGGCTGCGCCATCTGCACTTCGCGCGGCGCGTGCATGAACTGCGCGGCCAGCGCCTTCACCTCGGGCACGAACGTCGCGGAGAACAACAGCGTCTGGCGCTGCTGCTTCGGCAGGGCGCCGAGGATTTTCTTCAGCGCCGGGGCAAAACCCATGTCGAGCATGCGGTCGGCCTCGTCCAGCACCAGCGTGTCGATGCACGACAGGTCGACGTTGCGTCGGTCCATGTGGTCGATCAGCCGGCCGGGCGTGGCGACGATGATGTCGGGGCCGCGGCGCAGCGTCTGGATCTGTCCGCCCATGCCGACGCCGCCGAACACCGCCGCGGTGTGCACGCGCAGATGCTTGCCGTAGGTGCGCAGGCTGTCATTTACCTGCGCGGCGAGTTCGCGGGTGGGAGTGAGGATCAGCGCGCGCGGCTTGCGCGGCTGTTTGCCGTTGTGGATGACCTGGTCCACGCCGAGCTTTTGCAGCAGCGGCAGCGCGAACGCGGCGGTCTTGCCGGTGCCGGTTTGCGCACCGGCCAGAAGATCATGGCCGTCCAGTACCAGCGGAATGGCCGCGGCCTGGACCGGGGTGGGGGTGGCGTAGCCTTGTTCGGACAGGGCACGCAGCAGCGCGGGCGCAAGCCCGAGCGATTCGAACGTCATGGAAAAACTCCTGGTGTGTCCCGGAGCGTTCCCTAAACCGCGCTGCAGGTGGGTGAAACAAATTGTGCGGTTGCCGCGGATGCGGAACCGTGTGTGCGCGACGTGCGAGTGGCGAGGGGCCGGGCGGCGCGGAGCGTATCAGCTCTGCGGCGGCGGTGATCCACCAGGGAGTCGGGGTGCGGCGCGTCAAACTGCGTGCAGTGTAGCGGGTTGTGCCGTTCGAAGCCAGCCGTATCAAGCCCAACGATTCGCGTGTTCAGCGAAATCTGGCCGCTGCACGCGCACCACGCAGAAGCGCTGGCCGCTGGGCGCCTGCATCACTGTCCAGCGATCGAGGCGCTTGAAGATCGTCGCGCCGAGTTTTTCCAGGCGCGCGACTTCGGCGTCGATGTCGTCGGTTTCGATGTCGAGGTGCACGCGGCTTGCATGATCCACACGCTGCAACTGGATCATCGGCTGGTCCGGTGGCGTGGCGAGTTGCCGGTACTTGTCGCGGCTGCCCGGGTGGTCCATGTCGACGGGACATCCGAGTGCCGCGGCCCAGAAGCGGGCCGCGGCATCGATGTCGTCGACGCTGCAGTCGATCTGCAGCGAGCAAAGACGCGAGTGGTGCATCAGTGCGCCATTTCCTTTTCGCGCTTCGCGCGGAATTCGCTGTCCTTGTACCACTTCGGCCATTCGTCGCTGCCCGCGAGTTCGCGGCCGACTTCGTACAGCGCCTGCGTATCTTCGGCGACGCCCGAGAAATCCCACTTCGGATCGAAGTTGTCGTACGGCGTGTGGTAGCGATGCGCGGTGTAGTCGTCGAGCGCCGCGCGCCCGGCCTTGACGCCGCCGTGCACCATGTCGTCGCCGGTTTGCGTCATCAGCGCGGGCACGCCGGCCTTGGCGAAGCTGAAGTGGTCGGAGCGATAGTAGAAGCCGTTTTCCGGCGTCTGGTCGGGGATCGCGAAGCGGCCCTGTTTCTGCAATGCGGCTTTCAGCATGTCTTCCAGTTGCGACTGGCCGCTGCCGATGATCTGGAGGTTCTTGGTCGGGCCGATCACGTCCATCGCATCCATGTTGATGTCGGCGACGGTCTTGTCCATCGGGAACACCGGGTGCCTGGTGTAGTAGAGCGAACCGAGCAGGCCGGATTCTTCCAGCGTCACGGCGGCGAACAGCACGCTGCGCTTGGGCGCGGGTTTCTGCTTGGCAAATGCGCCGGCGATTTCCAGCAGCGCCGAAATGCCGGTGCCGTTGTCGATCGCGCCGTTGTAGATCTTGTCGCCCTTGAGCGCGTCGTTTTCGCCGAGGTGATCCCAGTGCGCGGAAAAAACGACGACCTGGTCGGGATGTTCGCTGCCCTTGATCATGCCGAGCACGTTGTTGGCCGAGCCGTGGCCGATCTTGCTGTCCAGCGTGATCGACGCGGTCGCCTTCAGCGGCACCGGCTTGAATCCGCGATGGTCGGCAGCGGCGGCCAGCTTGTCGAAATCGAGCCCGGCCTTCGCGAACAGGCGTTGCGCGGCGGCGCGGGTGAGCCAGCCCGCCACCGGCAAGCGCGGCGCGGGATCCTCCGACGGAGGCAGCGCGAGTTGCGGGCCGCCCCAACTGTTCATCACCACCGACCACGGGTAACCCGCGGCGGCGTCGGAGGTGTGTACGATCAGGCACATCGCGGCGCCCTGGCGCGCCGCTTCCTCGTACTTGTAGGTCCAGCGGCCGTAGTAGGTCATGGCCTTGCCCTTGAACAGGCTCGCGTCGTTGTCCCCGAAGCCGGGGTCGTTGACCAGCACCACCACGGTTTTGCCCTTGACGTCGAGGCTTTTGTAGTCGTTCCAGTTCCACTCGGGCGCGTCGACGCCGTAGCCGACGAACACGATGTCGGAATCCTTGATCGCCACGTGCGGCTTGGCCTGCAGGGTCGATGCGACCAGCTCCTTGCCGAAGTCGAAAGTCTGGTTGCCGCCGCCTTCCGTGACATCGAGTTGCACCTTGCCGGAATTCTCGAGCGAGGTCGAAACCGTGGGCACCTTCTGGAACCACGAACCATGGTTGCCAGGCTGCAATCCGAGCGCCTTGAACTGCTCGACGATCCACGCGGTCGCGCGCTCGCCGCCGGGCGTGCCGGGCTTGCGTCCATCCATGGTGTCCGAGGAAATCGCCTTGTCGTAGGCGCGGAACCCTTGCGCGGTGATCGCGCTGGAAAACGGTTGCGCGGTAGCGGACGCAGCGCCGGCGGGCGCGGCCTGCGCGGCCGTGGCGATACACAAGGCGCCGGTGACGGCAAACAGGGCGGTGCGACGCATGATCAAACCCCTCTCGCGAACGAACGACCTGCGAGTGTACGCCCGACGGCGTGATGGCGCATGCGCCGGTCCCTCAGCGAGCGTGCATGTGACGACTGTCATCCGCATGTCCGTTACCAGATGCACATGCGCGCAGCGAAGCGCATGCGGAGAATGGTGGCCGCCTGGTTCGCCCGATCCCGCGGTTCGTGGAAGCGTTGCGAGGATCGGCGCGTGGCCGCCCGGCGAGGGCGGACGGCGCGCGCCGGTCCTCACACTGCAAGAGCTGCGCGGCGCCGTTCGCGATCCGATCCGGCGCGGCACTTAGCGCACCAAGTGGACGTGAAGCTGCGCGACCAGATCTGATCGCGCAGTCGCAGTCCGTTACACGCTGACCGGATTCGGCTTGTCCGGATCGAGCTTCCACAGCTTGATCGCGCGCTCGACGTCCTGCGTCTTCATCACGCCGTCTTCCGCCAGCGACGTGATCGCCGCGTGCGCGATCCAGTGCGCGTTGACTTCGAAGAAGTTGAGCAGGTTGGCGCGGGTGTCGCTGCGGCCGTAGCCATCGGTGCCGAGCACGGTGAAGCGGCGGCCGTGCGGAACGAACGCGCGGACCTGGTCGGCCAGCGCACGCACGTAGTCGGTGGCGGCGACGACCGGGCCTTCGTGCTTTTCGAGGCACTCGGTGACGTGCGGCTTGCGCTGTTCCTTCGGGTGCAGGCGGTTCCAGCGTTCGGCGTCGAAGCCGTCACGCGACAACTCGGTGAAGCTCGGGCACGACCACACGTCGGCCTTCACGCCGAATTCCTGGTCCAGCAATTCCGCGGCCTTCAGTGCTTCGCGCAACACCACGCCGCAGGCCAGCAATTGCACGCGCGCCGCCTTGCTCTTGCTCTCGGCTTTGCCTTTGCTCTTCCCGGTTCCCGGTTCCCGGTCCCCGGTCCCGGCTTCGTGAAACAGGTACATTCCCTTGATGATGCCTTCCTCGCAACCCTTCGGCATGTCCGGGTGCGTGTAGTTCTCGTTCATCGCGGTGATGTAATAGAACACGTCTTCCTGTTCGTGCAGCATGCGGCGGATGCCGTCCTGCATGATCACCGCGACCTCGTACGAGAAGTTCGGCACGGTCGCGGCTACCAGCATCGAATCGCCGTCGGCGTGTTGCAGGCCTTCGCCCGCGAAGCTGCGTCCGGCGGTGGCGCCCAACAGGAATCCGCGCGCGCGCTGGTCGCCGGCGGCCCAGATCAGGTCGCCGATGCGGCGGAAGCCGAAACACGAATAGAAGATGTAGAACGGCAGCATCGGCTGGTCGGATACCGAATAACTGGTCGCCGCCGCGATCCACGCGGACACGCCGCCGGCCTCGGAGATGCCTTCCTGCAACACCTGGCCGTCTTCCGCTTCGCGGTAGTACAGCAACTGGTTGGAATCCTGCGGCTTGTACTTCTGGCCGCCCGGCGCGTAGATGCCGATCTGGCGGAACATGCCTTCCATGCCGAAGGTGCGCGCCTCATCGACCACGATCGGCACCACGTGCGGCGCGAGTTCCTTGTCGCGCAGCAGCAGGTTCATGCCGCGCACGATCGCCATCGTGGTGGAGATTTCGCGCTCGCCGGTGCCCTTGGTGATCGCGTCGAATGCATCGAGCGCCGGAACCGCCAGCGACTTGCTGGCCTTGGCGCGGCGCTGCGGCAGGAAACCGCCGAGCTGCTTGCGGCGTTCCAGCATGTACTGCACTTCCGGCGAATCCTTGCCGGGATGGTAGTACGGCACCGATTCCAGTTCCTCGCCTTCGAGCTGCTTGTCGCTGATCGGAATCTGGAAACGGTCGCGGAAAAGCCGCACGGCATCGCCATGCATCTTCTTGGCCTGGTGCGCGATGTTCATCGACTCGCCGGCCGCGCCCATGCCGTAACCCTTCACCGTCTTGGCGAGGATCACGGTCGGCATGCCCTCGGTGCGCACCGCGGCGTGGTAGGCCGCGTACACCTTGTGCGGATCGTGGCCGCCGCGGTTGAGCCGCCAGATGTCGTCGTCGGACAGGTTGGCGACCATCGCCGCGGTTTCGGGATACTTGCCGAAGAAATGTTCGCGCGTGTAGGCGCCGCCCAGCGCCTTGCAGGCCTGATATTCGCCGTCCACGGTTTCCATCATCAGCTTGCGCAGGATGCCGTCCTTGTCGCGCGCGAGCAGCGGATCCCAGTAGCTGCCCCAGACCAGCTTGATCACGTTCCAGCCGGCGCCGCGGAACACGCCTTCGAGTTCCTGGATGATCTTGCCGTTGCCGCGCACGGGTCCGTCGAGGCGCTGCAGGTTGCAGTTGATGACGAATACCAGGTTATCGAGCTGCTCACGGCCGGCCGCCGAGATCGCGCCCAGCGATTCGGGTTCGTCGCACTCGCCGTCACCGAGGAAGCACCACACCTTGCGATCGGACTTCGGCATCAGGCCGCGCGCTTCCAGGTACTTCATGAATTGCGCCTGGTAGATCGCCTGGATGGGACCCAAGCCCATCGACACGGTCGGCACCTGCCAGTAGTGCGGCATCAGCCACGGATGCGGATACGACGACAACGCGGTGCCGGGCGGATTGACCGCCTCCATCCGGTAGTTGTCCATCTGCGCGGCGCTGATGCCGCCTTCGAGGAACGTGCGTGCGTAGATGCCGGGACTCGCGTGGCCCTGGTAGCAGATCAGGTCGCCCGGATGTTCTTCCGACGGCGCGCGCCAGAAGTGGTTGAAGCCGACGTCGTACAGCGTCGCCGACGAAGCGAAGCTCGCGATGTGGCCGCCCAGCGAACCGGGCTTGCGGTTCGCGCGCACCACCATCGCCATCGCGTTCCAGCGGATCAGGCAGCGGATGCGCCATTCCATTGCCGCATCGCCCGGCGAGCGGGCTTCCAGTTGCGGCGGGATGGTGTTGATGTATTCGGTGGTGGGCGAGAAGGGCAGGTGGCCGCCGGCGCGCCGCGTTTCATCGACCAGCCGTTCGAGGATCTGGTGCGCGCGCTCGGTGCCCTCGGCGCCGATCACCGCCTCGATCGATTCGATCCACTCGCGGGTCTCGCGCGGATCGGGATCCTGGTCGAGGAAGGATTGGGCGAGTGCGTTCATGGTTTGCTCCTGTGCGCGCTCGTTCGCGCGACTTGCTTGACGTTCTTGCGGGATTTGCTCGGCGCGCTCTTGCGTTGCGCCTTGACGCGCGCCTTGCGCTTGGCGAATTCGGGCGCGGCGCGGATCTGCGCTTCCACGCAGGCGATCGCGCTCATATTGACGACGCGCCGCACCGTCGCCTGCGGGGTCAGTACGTGTGCGGGTTTGGCCACGCCCATCAAGATCGGGCCCAGCACCACGCCGTCGGACATCGAACGGGTGATGTTGAAGGCGGCGTTGGCCGAGGCGAGATTGGGGAACACGAACACGTTGGCGCGCCCGGTGAGGCGGGAATTCGGGAACAGCCGCGAGCGCAGCGCGGGATCGAGCGCGACGTCGGCCTGCATTTCACCTTCGACCTCGAGATCGGGCTGGCGTTCACGCAGCAGCCTCAGCACTTCCTGCATCTTGCGCGTGGTCGGCGTATTGCGGCTGCCGAAATTGGAGCCGGCGATCAGCGCGACGCGCGGTTCCACGCCCAGCATCTTGAGGCGCAGCGTCGCCTGCATGGTGGATTCGGCGATCTGTTCCGGGCTCGGATCGTGCTGCGTGTGCGTGTCGAGGAAAAACGTCAGGCCCTTGTCATTGGCGACCGCGGCCATCGACGACAGCGAATGCACGCCGCGGTCCAGCCCTATGATGTCGCGGATGTACGCGACCTTGCGCTGGTGGCGTCCGACCACGCCGCAGATCATCGCGTCGGCCTCGCCCCGTTCCACCATCATCGCGGCGATCGCGGTGGTGCGCGAGCGCATGATGGCCTTGGCCGACGCGGGCGTCACGCCGCGCCGCTGCATCAGCGCGTAATACTGCTGCCAGTAGGCATCGAAACGCGGATCGGAATGCACGTTCACCAGCTCGAAGTCGCGGCCTTCTTCGAGGCGCAGCCCGATCCGTTCGATGCGGCGCTGGATGACTTCGGGACGGCCGATCAGGATGGGCTTGACCATCTTCTCGTCGATCAGCGTCTGCACCGCGCGCAGCACGACTTCCTCTTCGCCTTCGGCGTAGGCGACGCGCATCGGATGCGCGCGTGCGCGTTCGAACACCGGCTTCATCGCGAGGCCGGTGCGGAACACGAATTGGGTGAGTTTTTCGGTGTAGGCGTCGAGATCGGTGAGCGGGCGCGTGGCGACACCGGATGCCATCGCGGCCTTCGCGACCGCGGGGGCGACCTGCACCAGCAGGCGCGGATCGAACGGGCGCGGGATCAAATAATCCGCGCCGAAATGCGGCACCTTGCCGCCGTAGGCGCGCTGCGCGACATCGGAAGCTTCGCGGCGCGCGAGTTGCGCGATCGCGTGCACGCAGGCGACGGTCATCGCGTCGTTGATGCCGGTGGCGCCGACATCCAGCGCGCCACGGAAGATGTAGGGAAAGCACAGCGCGTTATTGACCTGGTTCGGATAATCCGAACGGCCGGTCGCGATCACCGCGTCGGGTTTCGCGGCGCGCGCTTCCTCCGGCGTGATCTCGGGCGTGGGATTGGCCAGCGCCAGGATCACTGGCCGGTTGGTCATCGTCGCGACCATCTCGCGCTTCAGCACGCCGCCCGCGGACACGCCGAGGAACACGTCGGCGCCCTTGACGATGTCGGCGAGCGCGCGCGCCCTGGTCTTGCGCGCGTAGCGCTGCAGGCTCGGGTCGAGTCCGGGACGGCCTTCGTACAAAACGCCATCCTTGTCGCTCACCAGGATGTTCTGCGGTTTGACGCCCAGTCTTACCAACATGTCGAGACAGGCGATGCCCGCCGCACCCGCGCCGGAGGCCGCGACTTTCACTTCGCCGATCTTTTTGCCGACCACGATCAGCGCATTGGTGAGCGCGGCGCCGACGATGATCGCGGTGCCGTGCTGGTCATCGTGGAACACCGGGATGTTCATGCGCTCGCGCAATTTGCGCTCGACGTAGAAGCATTCCGGCGCCTTGATGTCTTCGAGGTTGATGCCGCCGAAGGTTGGCTCGAGCGAGGCGATGATCTCGACCAGCTTGTCCGGGTCGCGTTCGTCGATTTCGATGTCGAACACGTCGATGCCGGCAAACTTGCGGAACAGCACGCCCTTGCCTTCCATCACCGGCTTGCCGGCCAGTGCGCCGATGCTGCCGAGTCCCAGCACCGCGGTGCCGTTGGTGACGACGCCGACCAGATTGCCGCGCGCGGTGAGCGAGTACGACTCCACCGGATCATCCACGATCGCTTCGCATGCGGCGGCGACGCCGGGCGAGTACGCCAGCGACAGGTCACGCGCCGTCAGCAACGATTTCGTGGGGGTGATGCGGATTTTTCCGGCCGGTGCTTGCCGGTGGTATTCCAGCGCGGCTTGTTTGAGTTCTTCGGGTAGGCAGGACATGGCGAGCGGGCGCGCACGTTGCGAGTCGGACCTTTCATCCTAACACTTCGCCTGCGGCGTTTTCGCGGCTGCGGCCCGGTGCCGTGCCCTCGAAAACCGGCTAGAGTCGGCTCGAGGGCTGCCGTATCTGGGGTCATGCGGTCATGGGATGGCGCTGGTTTTACAGGGGCTTGCTGCTTTTGTGCGTGCCGTGCGCCGC
>JAZKBD010000037.1:6015-7494 GCA_040388785.1 Pseudomonadota bacterium | reverse complement strand
CGGCGCCATCCGGTCGGATGGCCGTGATGCTCGTGCGCCGCGTGGGCGGGAAACGCCGCGGTACGGGTGACGCCTTTGCCGTTCGCGCCGGTGCTGGCCGCGGGACACGTGGCTGCGAGCGCGGCGGGAAAGTCGAGCGTTGCGCAACGCGCGTGGCTGCATGCGCCGCATGCCCAGACCGCATGGTATGAACTGCGCCTCGCGCAGGACTGGCGCGCGGCGAGTCCGCCGCTGCTGTCGATCCACGGCAACGTGCGCGCACGCGTGACCGCGTATCTGCCGCCGGATTACCGGCCGCGCAGCAACACCGTGTTCGATGCGGCGCTCGATCCCACCTTCTCGCACGATTCGGTGGTGTATGCGCTGCCGGCGGATTTGCGCGCCGACCAGCCGATCTATCTGGAGTTGGGCGATCCCGGCCAGACCCAGCCGATACGCGCCGCCATCACCGACCTCGCGGGTTACCGCGCCGGCGACCTGGGCCACATCCGCATCAGCACGTTCTTCACCAGCGTGCAGATTTCGATGGTGCTGGTGATCCTGTGTTTCTGGGTGGTGCTGCGCGACCGGATGTTCGTGTACTTCATCGTTTACGTCGGCGCGCAGGTGGTGTACGGCATGACCGCGTCGGGCGAACTGTTCGCGCTGCCCGGCGCGGCGTTGCTGAGTCCGCTCGGCTACCACACCGGCCAGTGCATGGCCGCGCTGGGGGCAGGATTCTCGATCTGGTTCATCCTGGAATTCGCGGACTTTCGTCATTACGCGCCTCGGCTCGCCGCATGGCTTGCCGCGTTGCGCTGGCCGTTCCTCGCGCTGGCCGCGATCGTGTGGCTGCCGTTCCTGCGGCCCGATGCGTGGTTGCCGAACACCGTCAACCTGCTGCTGATCGCGAGCACGTTCCTCGCGCTGGCGTCGAGCTGGCTGGCGTGGCGGCGCGGCAACCGCCAGGCGGGATTCTTTCTTCTTTCATGGGTGCCGCTGCTGGCGTTGACGATGGCGCGCGTGGTGCAGTTGATCGCGGGCTTGCCGTTGCCGGCGTGGCTGGAATACGGATTTCCCGGCAGCATGGCTTACGCCGCGGTCATCATCACGGTGGGCCTCGCCGACCGCACGCTGCAGGTGCGGCGCGAGCGTGATGAAGCGACCCACATGGCGCAGTTCGATCCGCTCACCGGCATGTTCAACCGGCGCGCGATCATGGAACGCTTGCGCGAAGCCTGGCAGGTGGCGACGGCCACGGTGGAACCGCTGGCGGTGCTGTTCATGGACATCGACCATTTCAAGCAGATCAACGACAGCCACGGCCACGCCGCCGGCGACGCATGCCTGTGCGCGGTGACGGAAGCCGTCCATGCGGAACTGACCCAAGCCGATCGCGCCGGCCGCTACGGCGGCGAAGAGTTCCTGATCGTCCTGCGTGGCGACAGCGCGCGGACCGCGCTGCGCGCCGTCCGCTAGTTCCTCGGTCGACGTCTCAGC
>JAZKBD010000037.1:0-6005 GCA_040388785.1 Pseudomonadota bacterium | reverse complement strand
TGCCGCGGCACTGCGGGTGCCCGCGGGTGACAACCTGATCGCGTTGACCGTGAGTATCGGCGTGGCGGTGCGCGACGCGAGCGTGCTCAGCGTCGACGCGCTGGTGCAACACGCCGACGCCGCGCAGTACGGCGCCAAGTCCGAAGGCCGCAACCGCGTGGTGGTGTGGCGCCGGCAGACGCTGGCCGTGGCGCCCGCGCATTGAGTCCATGCCACACTCCGCGCCGATGAAAAACAAACTGGATATCGTGTGCGACTGGCTGCCGCGCTACACCGGGCAGCGGCTGGAGGATTTCGGCGACTACATCCTGCTGACCAATTTCATCGGCTACCTGGAAACGTTCTGCGCGCTCACCGGCGCCGCGATCGTCGATCGCGAACGGCCGATGCCGTGCGCCACGGCCAACGGCCTCACCATGATCAACTTCGGCATGGGCAGCCCCAACGCCGCGACGGTGATGGATCTGCTGTCGGCGGTTACGCCGAAATCGGTGCTGTTCCTCGGCAAGTGCGGCGGACTCAAGAAGAAAAACCTGCTCGGCGACCTGATCCTGCCGATCGCCGCGATCCGTGGCGAAGGCACCAGCGATGATTACCTGCCGCCCAAGGTGCCTGCGCTGCCCGCGTTCCAGTTGCAGCGCGGCGTGTCCACCATGATCCGCGACCTGGGCCACGACTACTGGACCGGCACGGTGTTCACCACCAACCGCCGCGTGTGGGAATACGACGAGGTGTTCAAGGCCTACCTGCGCACGCTGCGCTGCATGGCCATCGACATGGAAACCGCGACCATCTTCGCGGCGGGTTTCGCCAACCGCATTCCGTCGGGCGCGCTGCTGCTGGTGTCGGACCAGCCGATGATTCCCGAAGGCGTCAAGACCGCGGCCAGCGATGCCGACGTCAAGGCGCGTTATGTCTCCGACCACGTCCGCATCGGCATCGAGGCGCTGAAGCTGGTGCGCCGCAAGGGGCGCAGCATGAAACACCTGCGCTTCGAGGATGAGCTGGAGTGATGTCGCTGCGGACCCGTGGAGTGAGCGCCCAGGGCGGGATCGGGGCAAATCCGGCGTGGGCTCATCACCCTCGCATCACGACGGCAAAGGTTGTGGCTCGAGCCGGTTGATGCGCTCACGCCCGCAACGCGCGCTCGATCAATGCAAGTGCCGGCGCCAGATTGGCGGACAACTGCTCCGACAAGCCATGGCGCTGGATGACGTAATCCGGCGTGTTGCAGCACACCGACACTTGGCCGGCGGACTCGATGATCAACGCCTTGAGCGGAAGGTCGAGCGCCGATTCGGGCTGCGCCAACATCAGCGGCGTGCCCGCCTTCGGGTTGCCGAACACGATCAGCGTGGCGGGCGGCATGGCCAAGCCGACGGCGTTGGCCTCGGCTTGTTGGTCCCAGGTGGCGAAAACCTTGATGCCGTGCTCCGACAGCGCCGCAAGCAGGCGCTGCACGGTTTCCTGAAACGAAAACGGGCTGATCAAGCGGCTCACGCCATTCGACCGCAACGAAGTTTCGCTTGTCATGCTTGCCCCGCAGGAGACTTCGTGTTGTCCGCTTCGTCGATGCGTTCCAGGCTGGCCAGCCTTTCAAAGCGCGCGAACACGCCATCGACGAAACGGTTGCGATGGCGATACCACAACGCATTGGCATGCAGCGAACTGCCGAGCCGGCGCTTTTCGGCGTGCAGGCCCTGGCCGCTTTCGTAAACGCCGATGCCGTGCTCGATGCAATGACGGATGTTCTCAAGCCAACTCACGTGGTAGAGGTTGTAGCGGTCCATCGCGGCGTAATCCATGCCGAGGAACTTGTCGAGCAGGCGTTCGGAATCGTGCAGCACCAGGTTGAACGCGAGCAGCTTGTCGTCTTCGGAATAGGTCACGCAGAACGCGCGCCCCGGCATCTCGCGCAGCACGTTCTCGAAATACGCGGGCGTCAATTCCTCGAACGACAGTTCCGCGTGCGCAAGGGTTTCGCGGTAAAGGCGCTGCACGTCCCCGGCGATGCCGGCGAGATCGGTGCGCCATTCGATCTGCAACGCCGCGCCCGCGCGAAACTTGCGGCGCAGGTCCTTGCGCGTGGACGCGCCCAATGATTCGAAATAGCCGTCCAGGTTGTGCCACGGGATGTCGAGCGTGGCGCCCGGCAAGCCGGGCAGGGCACGCAGGCCGTGGCGCGGGCACGCCTGTTGCCACGCGGGCTCGTCGCGCGACGCATCCTTCACCGCGAGCATCCCGAATTTTTCCTGCGCGGCGATGGTTTCCATCTGCGTGAGGATCGCGTCCAGCCACGCCGCGCGTTGTTGCGGTGCCGCGCCGGGTGCGAAACCCACCCGGCAACGTTCGGTCACCGGCGAGCCCAGCGACAGCATCGGGATGCGCAGCAGGCGTGGGAAAACACTCGCGAGCGATTCGGTGATGTGGCGCAGGCCGCCTTGCACGGTGGTGTCGAGGCGGTAATCGGTGATGAAGGCGGGCGCCGCGGCGAGCCATTGATCGCCGTCGCGCACGGTGAAATAGCGGTAGCGGAATCCGGCCAGGTCCGCGCGTTCGATCGCGCGCAAATAGGCGTGGTCTTCCAGCTCGTGCGGGAACAGTCGATTCCCGTCGGCGGCCGCGATGGCGTCGATGGAACGGTGGGCGGTGACTTCGATCATGCGGTGGTGCAGGCCTCGAACAGGGTCTGCGCCAGTGCGCAGTCGGTGCGGGTATTGGCTTCGATCTTTTCCCGGTCGGCGGTGTCACGCGCCGGCTGGTCCATTTTCGATTCGATGCGCTTCAACCAGTTGGCGTGGCGCGGCGGCGAGTATTCGCCGCAGATGTCGGCGCCCAGCACGCGCTTGTGTTGCCCCGCGGCGCGCAGCATCGCGAGCAACGCGGCCAGCGGCATCCGGCCCTGGTCCCAATTGGTCAGCGCCTCGTGTTCGGGCAGCACGTCCTTGTCGATGCTGATCCAGATCGCGTCGGTCGGGATGGCCGCGAGCACCGCACCGATGGCCTGCTGCAGCGGCACGTCAGCGAGATTCTGCCAATGGATGCGACCGTCGCGCCACGCATGGCCCGGGCCGTCGGCAATGCGGCGGCGTACGCGCGACGCTTCGTGCTGCCACGGAAACAGCGCCAGCCGGCCCGCATCGAGTGCGGGCAAGTTGCCGCCCTTGCGGCCGGGATCGACCAGGTCATCGCTGCACGGTCCTACCGTCACGACGCGTTGCACGTTCGGCAGCGCCAGCACGCGATTGATCCACGATCCGCAATGCCAGCGCGGCGCCAGCCGGATCCAATCGGGATGATTGTCGAAGTGCAGCAGCGTGAAAGGTTCTTCGACGCGTTCGGCCAGCAACGCGGCGAGGTGATGGAAATCGCCCGAACCCATGAAGGTGATCGACGGGCGTGGGTCCGTCGCGGCCGCGAATCTTGCGCGCGCCGCATCGATGTTCCTGCGGCGGCTCCACAGCCGCAGCGACGGGCCGAGGTCGCGCAGATCGACACGCGTGGCCGAGGCCCACGGCGCGGCGGCGGACAGGGCGGTGGCATCGACGCTGCCGTCGGTGTCGAGGATGCGAAGGTGAACGGGCATGGGGCAAGTATCGCGTTTCTCGGCGCTGGAATGTTCGCCGCACCCGCGGGCGGAAAGTCGGCGCCGCATCCTGCCTGAATCACCTTTCAGGATGCTTTGCATGGCGGGCCGCGCAAAGTCGTAAAATGGAGACCCGATCTGCCGCACACGGCACCGCCTTCCGCTCGCGCTCGCTGCAATGAATACCGCAACGGTCAAACCACGTCGTCTTTTCTTCGCCTACACCGGCTGGGACATCATTCCCGTGCTGATGGTGCTGGGCCATGCCGCGTTCCTCGCATGGCTGTTCTTCGGCTTTCATGCAACGCCGTGGTGGCTGTGGGTTCCGTGCGCATGCGTGTATTCGATTTCGATTTCGTGGTCGATCAATTCCACCAGCCACAACTTCATCCACAACCCGTTCTTCAAATGGGCGTGGCTGAATCGCGTCTACAGTTTCCTGTTCTCGTTGACCGATGGTTTCAGCCAGGAGTTCTACAAGCACGTCCATCTGCGCCACCACGTCGGCAACATGGATCGCGTCGGCAAGGACGGCACTACCATCGATCCGCTGTCGATCTACAGGCACGGCAAGGACGGCAAGCCGGAGAGCGTGTGGACCTACACGTTTTATTCGTACTTCCGCGACGACATCGGCGAGTGCTACACGCGCGTCAAGAAGAAGTGGCCGCACCTCGCGCGCTGGATCCGCATCGAGATCGCGACCGTGGTGGTCGTCTACCTCGCCTGCCTGGTCTACGACTGGCGTGCGTTCCTGTGCCTGGTGCCGTTCTATTACCTCGGCCACTCGCTGTCGTCGTTGAACGGCTATTACGAACACCTGAAAGGTGATCCGGACCAGCCGATCGCGTGGGGCGTTTCGACCTACAACAAGGCCTACAACTGGATTTGGCTGTACAACGGCTTTCACGCCGAGCACCACTATCGTCCGAAGGTGCACTGGACGAAGATGGTCGAACTGCGCGATGCGATCCGCGACGAACAGCGCGCCAAGGGTGTGCATGTGATGAACTGGTGCCACGCGCTCGGCTTCATGGATCGCCAGCCGCCCGCGTACACGCGCGTCAAGCCGATCTCGAAGGCTGCGTAAGAACTTGTCCGTAAATAGCCGTTCGCACTGAGCGTAGCGCCGAAGGCGCGAAGTCGAAGTGCCATAGGTTGCGGAATTTCCGGTGTTTCGACTTCGCGAAGCTTCGCTTCGCTACGCTCAACACGAACGGTTTCGTTTTTATAGTTCTTAGTCACAATTGCGCGAACACACCCAGCGGGTTGTGGGTACGCGCGACCGTGACGATGAACAGGAACACGATCATCGCCGCGGCGAAAAACGCCGCACGCAGCGCGCGCGTGCGTCCGCGCCGCAGCGCGAACACGCCCAGCACGATGTAGACGACCAGCAGCACCACCTTGACGGTGAGCCACGCCTGCACGAACGGGTACTGGTGAATGATCGTGGTCAGCGCGATCGCGGCCGCCAGCAGCAGCGAATCGATCACCACCGAGATGCGGCGCAGCGCGACATGATTGGCCGCCGGCAAGCCCGCCAGCATCATGCAGCCGCGCGCAAAGAACAGGCTGCCCGATGCGATCACGCAGCCGACGTGGGTCCACAGGATTTGCAGGAACCACGCGGACATGGTTTGCGTGCAAAGGTATTGCGGGAAAGTATGCGAGCAGCCGCGCAGCTGCGCGTTGACGCCAGTCAAGCCTCAGGCGTTCAACACGCAACGCGCCAATTCGCGCAGGCGCGGCGGATCGAGCAACTCGACCCGGCGGCCGTCGATCGCAATGAGCTCCTGTTCGCGGAAACGGCCGAGCACGCGGCTGACGGTTTCCGCGGCAAGCCGCAAATAATTGGCGATGTCGGCGCGCGCCATGCTCAAGCGGAACTGCGTGCCGGACAGGCCGCGCGAAGCGTAACGATCGCCGAGATCGATCAGGAACGCGGCCAGCCGCTCGTCGGCGGAATGATCGCCAGCCAGAAGCGTCGCCGAGCCGAGTTCCTTCGACAGCAGCCGAAACAGGTGTTGCTGAATTTTCGGCTGGCGTGCGGCCAGTGCGCTCATTGCGGGAAACGAGAAGCGGCAGCACTCGGTCGTTTCCAGCGCGATCGCGTCGCACGGATAGTGTTCGGGATAGAACGCGTCCAGGCCCACGAGCTCGCCCGGCAAGTAGAAGCCCAACACCTGTTCGCGGCCTTCGGCATCGACCAGCGTGGTCTTGATCATGCCGGTGCGCACCGCGAACAGCGCGCGGAACGCGTCGCCCGCGCGGAAGATGCGCTGCCCCGGTTCGAACGGCCCGATATGTTCGACTAGGCAATGCAGTTCGTTGAGTTCGGGCTTGCCGTAACCCGCGACGGAGCAGGCTTCCGCGAACGCGCAGCTCGAGCAGAAATGATCGGCGTCGCCGTCGTTGT
>JAZKBD010000036.1:0-2733 GCA_040388785.1 Pseudomonadota bacterium | reverse complement strand
GAAATGGAAGCTGCCGTTGTCGTCCACGTCGATGCTGCGGCTGGCCCAGTCGAAGCGGACGCTGCGGTGCTTCTGCTTCAGCGCGGAGTTCATCGTGTAGTCGTAGCTGATGCCCTGCGGCAAGTCGCCCACCCACTTGAAGCTCGAAACTTCGCGGGTGCTGGCGCTGATCAGGGAAGCGATGCCGCCGGTGCCCTTGCTCGCGGTCGTGAAGGTCCAGGTGCCGTTCGTGCCGGGTGCGAGCGTGAGCGTGGCTTCGCCGATCGGTGAGCCGTTCTGCAGGACGCGGTAATGCGCGGTGAACGCGGGCACGGGCGGCGCAGCAATCGCGGTCGTGCAAAACACGGCCAGCGTGGTGGCGGCGAACAGGGCGGCGAAAGCACGAAAAGAGGGCATGGCGCGGAACGGATCGGGACGAAACGCGCAGCCTGCCGCGCCACGGCTGAACGCCGACTTCATGCAGGGATCAGGCTTCCGCCGTCGCCGAGCCGCAGCGGCGCCGCGAGCGTTTGGCCGTGAAAAAGAACCTCGCCATCGCACTCACGCACTTCGCCGCGCGCGATGGCACCGACACATCCGATCAGCAGGCGGTGTTCGTGCGCCAGCAGGCGCGCGGCGAGCGCTTCTTCGCTGTCACCGGGATGGATGTCGATGCGCGCCTGCGCGATCACCGGGCCGCCATCCAGTTCCGCGCTGACGAAGTGCACGCTGGCGCCATGTTCGAGATCGCCGGCTTTCAGCACGCGGCGATGGGTGTGCAGGCCGCGGTACTTCGGCAGCAGTGAAGGATGGATGTTGATCATCCGGCCTTGCCATTGCGCAGTGACCGCGACGTCGAGGACGCGCATGTAGCCGGCCAGCACCACCAGTTGCGCGCCGCTGGCGGAAACGTTGGCGAACAGCGCTTCGTCGAACGCCCGGCGCGATGCGAAGGTCTTCGGATCGAGCGCGAAAGTCGGAATGCCGTGCGCCTCGGCGTTGCGCAGCGCCGGCGCGTCGGCCTTGTCGCTGGCGACCAGCACGACGTCGATCGGAAGCTTGCCGGCTTCGCGGGCCTCGATCAGCGCCGCGAGATTGCTGCCGCGGCCGGAGGCGAGGACGGCGATGGGGAATGCGCAGGACTCGGGACCCGGGACCCGCGACTCGGGTGCGCCGTTCACGCGATCCGCACCCGTTTGTCGTTGCTTGCGGTGACGACTTCGCCGATCAACCGGGCAGCGAGGCCATGTTTTGCCAGTGCAGTGGATATGGCGTCGGCGTCGTCGCGCGCGAGGATCAAGGTGAACCCGATTCCGCAATTGAAGGTGCGCCACATTTCCTCGCGCGGCACCCTGCCTTCGCGCTGCAGCCATTCGAATACCGGCGACAGCTTCCAGCTCGATGCATCGATCGCCAAGCCAAGCCCGTCCGGCACCACGCGGATGATGTTTTCAAGCAAACCGCCGCCGGTGATGTGGGCCATGCCGTGGATCGCGCCGCGCCGTGCGCGCAACAGTTCGAGGATAGGCTTCACGTAGATCGTGGTCGGCTTCATCAACGCATCCGCCAGCGTCTGGCCATCATCGAGCTTCAGATCGAACGGCGAGCCCGCACGCTCAACGATCTTGCGGATCAGCGAGAAACCGTTGGAATGCGGACCACTGGAAGCAACGCCCAGGATCACGTCGCCCGCGCGGATCGCGCTGACGTCGATGATTTCCGATTTCTCCACCGCGCCGACATTGAAACCCGCGAGGTCGTATTCACCCGGCGGATACATGTCGGGCATCTCGGCGGTCTCGCCGCCGATCAGCGCGCAGCCGGCGAGCTCGCAACCCCTGGCGATGCCGCCCACCACCGCGACGGTGGTGTCGACGTCCAATTTGCCGGTGGCGAAATAATCGAGGAAGAACAGCGGCTCGGCGCCCTGCACCAGCACGTCGTTGGCGCACATGCCGACGAGGTCGATGCCGATGGTGTCGTGGCGGTTCAACTGCTGCGCCATTTTCAGTTTGGTGCCGACGCCGTCGGTGCCCGAGACCAGCACCGGTTCGCGGTATTTCTTCGAAATGTCGAACAGCGCGCCGAAGCCGCCCAGCCCGCCCATCACTTCCGGGCGGAAGGTTTTGCCGACCAGCGGCTTGATGCGTTCGACCACCGCGTTGCCGGCGTCGATGTCCACGCCCGCGGCGCGATAGGAGAGGGCTTCGTCGTTCGAGGTCACGGTATTCGTGCGGCGGGCGGTCGGGATCGGCAATGATAGACGCTGGAGCCGTGATTGGGCAGACTTGCGGCGTGCGATCGGAGCCATGGCCATGATGCGAATTGCGCTGTTCCTGGGGTGTCTGCTGGGCGTTGCGGGTGGCGCGTGGGCGCAGGCTGCGCCGCCGCCAGCCGCGCCTGCCGCGGCGCCGGCCAGTCCCTACTCGGCCACGGTGCCGGTGGCGGGCACCAGCGATGTCCAGCGCAACGCGGCGATCGGCGCGGCGCTGACGCAGGTGTTGCAGCAGGTTTCGCCGGGCTTCGTACCCGGCCCCGACATGCTGGCGAATGCCTCGGGTTACGTGCGCGATTACCACTACCGGCGCGCGGCGTCCGGCGCCGGCCTTGAACTGCAGGTGGATTTCGACCAAGGTGCGATCGGCCGGCTGGTTGCGCAAGGGAGCAGCACGGGTGCACCGGCAACGGCGGGCGCGGCTGCGCCGGCGGGCGCATCGTCGTCCGCGCCCGCGGGTACGGCGGCCGCTGCCAGCG
>JAZKBD010000035.1:61737-75363 GCA_040388785.1 Pseudomonadota bacterium | reverse complement strand
CCGATGCCGAAGCCGCATTCCAGCGTGCACTGGCGCTCAACCCGGATAACCAGTACGCCAGGATCTACTATGCCAACGCGATCGAGTTCAGCACCGGTGACATCCGCGGCGCGCTGTCCGCGGTACAAGGTGATGCTCCGATATTGAAATTGGCCCGGGTCGCATTTTTGATCGATCAACGCAACTATGGCGGTGCATTGGAATTGCTGGATGGCATTCCGGATACGCGTGACAATTTTGTCCAGGTCGGTGAGAAGTTGCGCTACCAGGCCCGCCTGTACCGACTGATGGGCGACGAGACCCGTGCACGCTTGTTGTACGCGCAGGTGCTTTCGAAGGCACATGCACAACGTGACGCGAGGCAGGGCGACGACCCTGGAATCTGGCAAAGTATTGCGGACGCCGAATTGGGACTCGGCCATACGATGGAAGGCGTTGCTGCCATCGCCAAGGCACAGGTGCTTGTAGACAACATCCCAGACCAGGGCATTGGTTCGAGTCAAAGAGTCGGTATTGCGGAGTTGTACGCGCGGGCCGGCCGTCCCGAGCTTGCCGCAATGCAATTGGCCAAAGCGCTTGCTGCGCCGGGTGTGGGTTCTTACTATTCGCCCGTATTGCTGTGGATCAATCCGGCATGGGATCCAATCCGTCAGGGCGCCCCTTTTCGTGCGCTGCTGAAGCAATATGCGCGGTTTAAACCCGCCGTCGCTGACTCTGTCGCAAAAAATAGCTATCCACGCTAGCGCAAGGCCGGCTGCCACATCTCGCGGCTGAGGCGCCACGCTTGATTCGGTCCGCGATGCAGAACAAGCAACATTCGACCGGTCCCGTTGAACGGAGGGCGGCCATTCGCGAAGGCGATCATCTGGTGTTCTTCGCACCATTCGGAAGCCCAGCCACCGTTGATTTGAATAGCGTGGCAGGCCAACTCGAATTTCCGCATCCGTGCGCCGCGGAGCTGCCTGCCGAGATCTGCAAGGAAGCTTCTCATAGCCGGCTTCCCCTTGATGGGCGGCGTATCCGGCAACAAGCTTGTTCCACCATCTTCCCAAAGTGCCAGTATCGCGTCGTTGTCCATCGCGCGGGTTGCCGCCGCGAGCGCATGGTTGAACGCGACGATCCCCGCATCGGCATCGTGGCTCGCCGCCTGCACCGGACCTGCCAAGAATGCAATCGCCAGAAGCGCGCTACCAAGGATCTTCTTCATTGCAATGCCTCCCAGCGACCGTCGCATTATGACCGCGCGGGCCGTCTCTCGGCGGATGCCGCAAAGGACCGCGCGCCACAACGAACGTCGGTTTCGATCCGGTCTACGGCGCGCGCCGGCTGAAGCGCGCGATCCAGACGCAGCTCGAAAATCCGCAGGCGCAGAAAATCCTCGCCGGCGAATTCGTCGGCGGCGACACCATCGGGGTCGAAGCCGAACACGGCAAACTCGCTTTAGGCGCGCCCGCGCCATGATCGTGCCTTAACCACGATACGTGGCGCGGCTTCCGGCTGCCGCGTGGTTCTGGCAATATGATCTCGACGACTCCACATGGATGAGGAGGCTCGATGAGAATCGCGCAGATCGCGCCGCTAGTCGAAAGCTGTCCGCCGCGGCTTTACGGCGGTACCGAACGCATCGTTTCATGGCTCACCGAGGAACTGGTGCGCCAGGGACACGAGGTCACGCTGTTCGCCAGCGGCGATTCAAGGACGCGCGCGCGCCTCGTGCCGGTTTGTGAAGTGGCGCTGCGCCTGAATCCGGCGGCACGCGATCCCATTCCGCATCACATGATCCTGCTCGACAAGGTGCGCCGGCGCGCCAGCGAGTTCGACGTGCTGCATTTCCATATCGACCTGCTGCATTTGCCGCTCGTGCATTGCTTCACGCAGCCGGCGCTCACCACCCTGCACGGCAGGCTCGATCTGCCCGATCTGCAGCCGCTCTACCGCGCGTTTCCGGACGTTGCGCTGGCATCCATCTCCGATGCCCAACGCGCGCCGATGCCGCCGGTGAACTGGATGGGCACGGTGTTGCACGGCTTGCCGCGCGAGTTGCTGCCGCTGCAGCCGAATCCCGTTGGCGGTTATCTCGCTTTTCTCGGCCGCATCTCGCCGGAGAAGCGCCCCGATCTCGCCATCGAAATCGCGACGCGCGCGGGCATGCAGCTCAGGATCGCGGCCAAGATCGATGAAGTCGACCGCAAGTACTGGGACGAGCGCATCGCGCCGCTGGTCCGCGCGCACGACAATGTCCAGTTCATCGGCGAGATCGACGAGCGGACAAAGGCCGATTTTCTCGGCAATGCCGGGGCGCTGCTGTTCCCGATCGACTGGCCCGAACCGTTCGGTCTCGCGACCATCGAAGCCATGGCCTGCGGCACGCCGGTGCTCGCGTTCCGCCGCGGTTCCGCGCCCGAGGTGATCGAGGACGGTGTTTCCGGCGTGATCGTGGACGATGTCGAGCAAGCCGTCGCCGCGCTGCCGCGCGTGCTCGCGCTCGATCGCGCGCAGGTGCGTGCCAGCTTCGAGCGCCGCTTCACCGCCGAGCGCATGGCGAACGACTATCTCGCGATCTACCGGCGCCTCATCGAGCAGCGCGGGGAAGCCGCCAACGTGCCGCTGCAGGCGCCGGTTTATCCGTTGCCCGCGGCCTGACGATCATGAGCGAATCCGACGTCGCGATCCAGCAGCCCGTGCCCGACCTCGGCATGGCGCCGCCTGCGCAGTTCTTCATCCCCGCCGCGGCCTCGCTGCAGGAGCGCCGGCCGCGCACGCTCAAGCACGATGACAGTTTCGCGGTGTTCGATCCCAATGGCGATGCGCTGTCCGGCTCGGGCATTCCCGAAGGCGTCTATCACCGCGATGCGCGCCATCTGTCGCATCTGTTCCTGACGATGGACGATGAGCGCCCGATTCTGCTGAGTTCGACGTTGCGTGACGACAACACCACGCTGACCTGCGATCTCACCAATCCGGACCTGCGCGACGAACGCGGCGAGTTGCGGCTGGAACATGATCTCATCCACATCCGGCGCACGCGGTTCCTGTGGCAGGCGGGCTGCTACGAGCGCCTAGCGCTGCGCAATTTCGCGGCGACGACGCAGCGCTTGCGGCTGGAGATCGCCTTCGCCGCCGATTTCGCGGACGTGTTCGAGGTGCGCGGCACGCGACGCGCGCGGCGCGGGCAGATGCTGGCGCCGCAGGTCGGAGACGATCGCGTGCGGCTGGCCTACATGGGCCTCGACGGCGAGCAGCGCGTCACGCTGCTGCGCTTCGATCCGGCGCCCGCGCAGCTTTCCGCCGAGCGCGCCGTGTTCAGCGTGGAAGTCGTGCCGCGCCAGACCTGCGCGCTGTACATGCTGATCCAGTGTGCGCCCGCCGACGAGCGCCGGCCGCTGGGCCAGGCGTGGTTCTCGGCTTTCCGCCAGGCACGCCGCGCGCTGCGCAGGTCGTCTTCGCGTGCGGCCGCGATCGTCAGCTCCAACGAGATCTTCAACGAGGCCGCGCGCCGCAGCACGTCCGACCTGTACATGCTGATGACCGAGACGCCGTGCGGTCCGTATCCCTACGCGGGCGTGCCATGGTTCAGCACGGTGTTCGGCCGCGACGGCATCATCACCGCGTTGCAGACCCTGTGGCTCGATCCCGCGATTGCGTGCGGCGTGCTGCGCTACCTCGCCGCCAACCAGGCGCAGGCGGTCGATGCCGCCGCCGATGCCGAGCCCGGCAAGATCCTGCACGAGGTGCGGCAGGGGGAAATGGCGCAGCTCGGCGAAGTGCCGTTCCGGCGCTACTACGGAAGCATCGATTCGACGCCGCTGTTCGTGATGCTGGCCGGCGCCTATCTCGAGCGCACGGGCGATATCGACACGCTGCGCGCGCTGCGGCCGAATCTGGAAGCGGCGCTTGCGTGGATCGATCGCTATGGCGACCGCGACGGCGACGGTTTCGTCGAATACCAGCGCCGCAGCGGCGAGGGCCTGGCCAACCAGGGTTGGAAGGACAGCCACGATTCGATCTTCCACGAGGACGGGCGACTCGCGGAAGGACCGATCGCGCTGGTCGAGGTGCAAGCCTACGTCTACGGCGCCTGGCGCGCGGCGGCGGCGATCTTCCGCGCCATGAACGAAACCGACCGCGTGCTTGATTGCGAACTGCGCGCCAGAAAGCTGCGGCGCCGCTTCGACGAGGCGTTCTTCGATGAGGCACTGGGCACTTATGTGCTCGCGCTCGATGGCAAGAAACGGCCTTGCCGCGTGCGCACTTCCAATGCCGGCCACGCGCTGTACACCGGCATCGCCTATCCCGAGCGCGCGCCCGGCGTGATCCAGGCCCTGATGAACGCGTGCTCGTTCTCCGGCTGGGGCGTGCGGACCGTGGCCACGAGTGAAGCGCGCTACAACCCCATGAGCTACCACGATGGCTCGGTGTGGCCGCACGATAACGCGCTGATCGCCGCCGGCTTCGCGCGCTACGGGTTCAAGCGCGAGACCGCACGCATTTTCGAAGGCATATTCGCCGCATCGATCTACATCGACTTGCGCCGGCTGCCGGAACTGTTCTGCGGTTTTGCGCGCCGCCACACCCGCGGCCCGACTTTCTATCCGGTCGCGTGCACGCCGCAGGCTTGGGCGGCCGCCGCACCGCTGTCGCTGCTCCAATCCTGCCTGGGCCTGCACTTCGAACCGCGCAACGGCCAGATCGCCTTCGTGGAACCGGTGCTGCCGGCGTTCCTCGACGAAGTCGTGCTGAGGCGACTCGGCTTTAGCGACGCCAGCGTGGACGTGAATCTGCGTCGCGCCGGCGGAGGCGTGGTGGTGGACGTGCTCGACAGGCGCGGTGGCCTGAAGGTGCTCACCCTGAACTGACCCGGCGAGGGGATCCATGCGCCTGCCCGGCAACTCGCATCAGGCGGTTGCCGTCTCCTCGAGGGAACGTGCGATGCCATCCCGGAGCGCGGCACGCGCCGCTCAGCACGGAATGCGACGACGAAGGTTCTCAGTCACGGGTTTGCCATTCGTGACGGATCACGATACCTGCGGCCAACAGCGTGCCCAGCGCGAGCAGATACCAGGTGATCGCGTAGCCGAGGCTGTGGTTGTAGACGTGGATGCTGGTCAAGCCGGCGTAGGGTGGTCCGTTTTCGCCGGTGGTGGCGTCGGCATCGACGAAGTAGGGTGCGACCTCATTGGCGGGCAAACGATCGGCCGCGGCGATCGCAGTGACATCGCGTGAATACCAAAGCCTCTTGCTCGGTTGGTTGCGGCGCAGGAAACCGCCGCGCGGTTCGGTGAGGCGCAGCAGTCCGGTCAGCGTCACTTCGCCGTCCGGCGGCGCGATCTTCGCGGAGGCGGGCGCGCCGGAAGGTTGCGGCGCGACGTAACCGCGATTGACCAGCACGACGAAGCCGCGGTCGGTGCGCAGCGGCGCCATCACCCAATAGCCGTAGCCGCGCGAACTGGAACCGTGCACGAGCGTCTGACTGCCGATGAAACGGCCACGCAATTTCACGTGCAGATATTGTTCCTCGCCGGCCGGGATGCGCGGCCACTCGGCAGGGCCGGGCGCGTCGACCGGCGGCGCGTGCACGCGCGTGGCGATGTCGTGCGCGATCTTCAGCTTCAGGTGATAGCGGCGCACCTGCCAGTTGCCGAGCAGGACCAGGCCGACGAACACCGCCGCCAGCACGCTCATCCCGAGGACGAACTTGGCGGTCCCTGCGCGTTGCCGCGGCGGCATCGTGCGAGTGCCGGATTACTGCGGCGGCTGATTGCTGGTCGGCTGGTGGCTGATCGGGTGCTGCTGGTACTGCGGCGACATCGGCATCATGTTCACGTTCTCGTTGTACATGACCCAGATGGACGCGCCGAGCACGATGATCACCAACACCGCGGTGAAGATGAAGGCCATCATGTTCCAGCCGGCTTCCGAGCGCGTGTCGAGGTGCAGGAAGTACACGATGTGCACGAAGATCTGCACGATCGCCAGCGCGAGGATCACCAGGATCAGCAACTGCTTGTTGGGCATCACGTGGCCCATCACCAGCCAGAACGGAATGACGGTCAGGATCGCCGCGAGCACGAAGCCGGTGAGATAGCCGCGCAGGCTGCCCTGGTGTTCGTGCATCGGGTCGTGGCCATCGGAAGGCATCGCGTGACCGGACGAAGATGGCTGGCTCATCGCACCACTCCCACCAGATAGACGTAACTGAAAACGCCGACCCACACGAGATCGAGGAAATGCCAGAACATGCTGAGGCAGCGCAGCCGGCGCACGTTGTCTTCGTTGAGTCCGACCTTCAGCGTCTGCACCATCAGCACGACCAGCCACAGGATGCCGAGCGTGACGTGCAGCCCGTGCGTGGCGACCAGCGTGAAGAACGAGGACAGGAACGCGCTGCGGCCGGGGCCCGCGCCGTCGGCGATCATCGTCAGGAACTCGTGGATTTCGAGCGAGACGAAGGCCGCCGCCAGCAAACCTGCGATCGCCAGCCAGCCCAGCATTGCGCCTTTGCGCAGCCGTTGCATCTCCAGCATCGCGAAGCCGAACACCACCGACGACACCAGCAGCAGCGCGGTGTTGAGCGCGAGGCCGGGCAGGTCGAGCACGTCGGCGCCGGTCGGGCCGCCCGCGTATTCGGTGCCGAGTACCGCGTAGCAGGCAAACAGCGACGCGAAGATGAAGCAGTCGCTCATCAGGTAAATCCAGAACCCCAGCAGGGTTCCGTTGCGCGGCGGTGCTTCCGTCAGGCTGAAGTAGTCGGACGGCGCAGGAGGCGCGGTGTCGATGGCGGTGGTGTTCATGCGCTGGCGCCCTGTGCTGCCGCCTGGTTGCTGACGGATTCGAAACGGCTCACTTCGCCGGCGGGAATGTGGTGGTGCTGGTGATAATTGAAGCTGTGCACGATGCTCACGACGACCACGCCCAGCAGCGACGCCACCGCCAGCCACCAGATGTACCAGACCAGCCCGAACGCGCAGGCGAACGACAGCGCGCCGATGATGATGCCGGTCGGCGTGTTCTTCGGCATGTGGATGTCGTTGTAGCCGCCCTGCGGGCGCGCGAAGCCGAGGTTCTTCATCGTGGCCCATGCATCGCGGTGGTGCACCACCGGAATGAACGCGTAGTTGTAATCGGGCGGTGGCGATGAAGTGGACCATTCGAGCGTGCGGCCGTCCCACGGATCGCCGCCGACCGCGTATGCCTCGCGTCGCATGATGCTCACGTAAATCTGGATCACGAAGGTGAGGATGCCGAGCGCGATCAGGAACGCGCCGAACGCGGCGACGATGAAGTACGGCTGCAGGCTGGGATCGTCGAAGTGGCTCAGGCGCCGCGTCACGCCCATCAAGCCGAGGATGTACAGCGGTCCGAATGCGACCCAGAAGCCGACCAGCCAGAACCAGAACGAGGCCTTGCCCCAGAATTCATCGAGCTTGAAGCCGAACGCCTTCGGGAACCAGAAGTTCACGGCCGCGAACACGCCGAACACCACGCCGCCGATGATCACGTTGTGGAAATGCGCGATCAGGAACAGGCTGTTGTGCAGCAGGAAATCGGCCGGCGTCACCGACAGCATCACGCCGGTCATGCCGCCGATGGTGAAGGTGAACAGGAAGCCCATCGCCCACAGCATCGGCACGGTGTAGCGCACGCGGCCGCGGTACATGGTGAACAGCCAGTTGAAGATCTTCACGCCGGTCGGGATCGCGATCATCATCGTGGTCAGCGAGAAGAACGAGTTGACGTCGGCGCCCGAGCCCATCGTGAAGAAGTGGTGCAGCCACACGAGGTACGACAGGATCATGATCGCGATGGTGGCGTACACCATCGACGAGTAGGCGAACAGCGGCTTGCCCGAGAAGGTCGGCACGATTTCCGAGAAAACGCCGAACAGCGGCAATATCAAGATGTACACCTCGGGGTGGCCCCACACCCAGATCAGGTTGATGTACATCATGAGATTCCCGCCGAAGCCGTCGGTGAAGAAGTGCGTGCCGACATAGCGGTCCAGCGCCAGCAGGAACAGCGTCGCGGTGAGCACCGGGAAGGTCGCGATGATCAGGCCGCTGGTGGCGAGCGAGGTCCAGGTGAACACCGGCATCTTCATCAGTGTCATGCCGGGCGCGCGCATCTTCAGGATCGTCACCACGAAGTTGATGCCCGTGAGCAGCGTGCCGACGCCCGACAACTGCAGGCCCCAGATGTAGTAATCGACGCCCGGCCCTTGCTGCAATTCGGACACCGGCGGATAACCCAGCCAGCCGGCCATCGAGAAGTCGCCGAGGAACAGCGACACCATGAACAGCATCGCGCCGCCGAAGGTGAACCAGAAACTCAGGTTGTTGAGGTACGGAAACGCCACGTCGCGTGAGCCGATCTGCAGCGGCATGATGTAGTTCATCAGCCCCACGATGTAGGCCATGCCGACGAAGAAGATCATGATCGCGCCGTGCGCCGAGAAGATCTGGTCGTAGTGCTGCGGCGGCAGGTAACCCATGTGCGGGCCGAACGCGTAGGCCTGCTGCGCGCGCATCATGATCGCGTCGGAGAAACCGCGCAGCAGCATCACGGTGCCGAGGATCATGTACATGATGCCGAGCTTCTTGTGGTCCACGCTGGTGAACCATTCGCGCCACAGGTAACCCCACAGGCGGAACTTCGTGACGGCGGCGAGGGTCGCCGCGCCGATGATCACCACCACGGCGAGGGTGACGAGCAGGATGTGGCCTTCGGCGTCGTTCGCGAGAAATGGAAGCGAGTTGAGGGTCAGCCGTCCGAACAGAAAGTTCCATATGGCGGCGCGGTGGGGCATGGCTTCAAGCATGGTTGAATCCCGTCAAGGCAATCAATGCGCCGGCGCGGCGGACGTCGGCGCGCCGGTCGCGGGCATGGCGTCGTGCGCGTGCATGCCCTGCATGGCTTCGCCGCCCTGTGCATCGGCGGCCATCATCTGGCCCTTGCAGACGCGGCCGGGTTCCGCGCACAGGTTCAGCACGCGCTGGTACAGGTCGGCGTCGAACCTGGCGAAGTACCGCACCGGCGCGGCGCGGCTTGGCTTGCGCAGCGTGCCGTAGGCCGCAAGGTCGAGGTCGCCGCCCGCGGCGCGCACCTTGCCGATCCACGCATCGAAGTCCTGCGTATCCAGGCCATGGAACGTGAAGCGCATGTCGGTGAAACCCGCGCCGCTGTAGTTGGCGGAAAAGCCCTTGTACTCGCCGGGCTTGTTGATGACGCCGTGCAGGATCGTCTGCATGCCGGGCATCGTGTAGACCTGGCCCACCAGCGCCGGCACGAAGAACGAATCCATCATGGTGTCGCCGGTCAGCTTGAACTGGATCGGCCGATCGACCGGTGCGGCCATTTCATTCACTGTCGCGATGCCGTACTGCGGATACAGGAACAGCCACTTCCAGCGCAGCGAAATCACGTCCACTTCGAGCGGTTTCACGTCGGCGGGGACGGGTTGGCCCGGCGCGATGCGGTCGAGCGCGCGATACGGATCGGTCTGGTGGGTGCCGAGCCAGCTCACCGCGCCGACCGCGATGATGATCAGCAGCGGCCCCGCCCACACCCACAGCTCGAGCTGCGGCGAATGATCCCAGTGGGGATCGTAGGTGGCCTGCTTGTTGGACGCGCGATAGCGCCATGCGACGACACCAATGGCGATCAGCACCGGCACGATGATCAGCGCAATGATGATCGTGGTGATGATCATGATGTCGCTCTGCTGTCGCGCGACGTCACCCGACGGATCCAGCAGCACCAGGTTGCAGCCGCCAAGCAGCAGCAGGGGAAGCAGCAGCACGCTGCGCAGACGCTTCATGGGCGCACTTGGGTCATATGCAGAAAGCGCCTATGATACGCCTTCACTCCATCTTTGTTGACTCTACGGCCCTACAAGCGAGCATTGACGCCGTTTTGATCTGCATCATTGCATCGAGACGTGCGACTCGTTACATGCTTGCGCCGCTTCGGCGCACGCCGCGCCACATGTCCATGATCCGCTGCATCCAGGCCAAGCAAACGTCATGTCCACCAGCGAAACCCTGACCCCCCATCCGGCGCCCGGCCGTCCACAGTCGGATTCACATGACGAGCGCGTCACCCCGGGTGATCTCGCCGTCGGTGTCGTCGTCGGCCGCATCTCGCAATCGTTCGACGTGTTCGTGTTCGGCTTGGGTTGCGTGCTGGCGTTTCCGAAGGCGTTCTTTCCGTTCGCAAGCCAGCTCGACGGCATGTTCTACGCGTTCGCGGTTTTCGCGCTCGGTTTCATCGCGCGGCCGCTGGGCTCGATGTTCTTCCTGGTGATCCAGCGCAATTTCGGTCTCGCGACCAAATTGACCATCGCCCTGTTCATGCTCGGCATGGCGACCGCCGGCATCGCCTTCATGCCCGGCTACGCGACGCTCGGCGGATGGGCCATCCTGGCGCTGGTCTTGTTGCGCTTCGGCCAGGGTTTCTCGCTGGGCGGAAGCTGGAACGGCTTGGCATCACTCGCCGCATTGATGGCGCCGCGCGAACGCCGCGGCTGGTTTGCGATGCTTTCGCAGCTCGGCGAGCCGGTCGGCTTCATCCTTGCGGCCGGGTTGTTCGCCTACATCTGGTCCAGCCTGTCGCCGGACGATTTCTACGCGTGGGGTTGGCGTTATCCGTTCTTCGTCGCGTTCGCGCTGAACGTGGTCGCGCTGTTCGCGCGCCTGCGCATGGTGGTCGCGCCGCGCTACGCCGAGCAGATGCAGCACCGCGATCTCGAACCGTCGTCGATACGCGAGACGTTCCGCGTGCAGGGCGTCAACGTCGCGCTCGGTGCGTTCGCGCCGCTGGCGAGCTACGCGTTGTTCTACCTGGTGACGATCTTCGGCCTGTCGTGGGCGTTGCTGTACACGCACATGTCGACGACCGAATTCCTGCTGGTGCAGATCATCGGTGCACTGGTGGCGATTCCGTGCATGCTGTTGTCGGGCGTCATCGCCGACCGCTTCGGCCGCCGCACCACGCTGGGCGTATGCGGCGTGCTGATCGCGATCTACAGCGGATGGACCGCGCTGATGCTGTCCGGCGGCACGGTGCAGGGTTATCTCTTCATCCTGGTCGGTTTCGCGCTGCTCGGCTTCTCGCACGCGCAGGCCGCGGGCGCGGTCAATTCCGGTTTCCGCAGCGAATGCCGTTACACCGGCGCGATGATCACGTCCGACCTGGGCTGGCTGATCGGCGCCGGCTTCGCGCCGCTGGTGGTGCTGGCACTGGCGCAATTCCTGGGCGCGGATTATGTCGGCCTGTACCTGCTGTCGGGTGCCGCGGGTACGCTCGGCGCGCTGTGGTTTTCCCGGCGCGGCAGTTTGCCGAACGATTGAACTTCAGGCGTCGCGCGTGCCGCGCATCACGGCCGCACGCAACAGCCGCAATGCAGCGGGCGTGGTGCGCAGCATGAGCTGGAATTTGCGTTCGCGCAGCGGCGCGCGTTGGCGCACGTTGAAACGGTACGCCGCGTAACCTGCAAGTGCGATGTGGGTTCCGGCAAACCACGCGAACAACGACGAGGTTCCCGTTCCCGACATCAGTACGCCCGCGACCAGCGGGCCCAGCGCGGAGCCGACGCCGTACACCAGCAACACGCTGCTGCTCGCGGCCAGCAGGTTGTCCGGCGGCACGTGTTCGACCAGGTGCGCGACAACGATCGGATACACCGCGAAGGCCATGCCGCCGAACAGGAAGATCACCACCATCGCCAGCCATTCGCGTCCACCCGTCGCCAGCGCAGCGATCGCCAGCAACGCTGCCGCCGCCGCAACCCAGGCGAGCACGATGCGACGATCGCGATGGTCGGACAGCCGCCCGAGTGGCCATTGCAACGCGGCGCCGCCGAGGATCGCGACGCTCATGTAGGTGCCGACTTCGGCCGTGTCGAAGCCGATCCGGCGCGCATACACCGGCAGCAATCCCCAGAACGCGCCCATCGCCAAGCCGGACAGCAGCGCACCCACGCCCGCCGACGGCGCGGCGTCGAACAACAAGCCAAGCTGCAGCTTCGGCGTCGCCTGCGGCTGCGGTTGTGCCTGGCGCGTCAGCAACACCGGCAGCGTCGCCGCGCAGATCGCCAGTGCGATCACCGTGAACAGCACGAATGGCTGACCGCCGAACCGCAGCAACTGCTGCGCGAGTGCCAGCGAACACAGGTTCACCACCATGTACGCGGCGAACACGGTGCCGCGCTGCGCGGGCGCGGCTTGCGCGTTCAGCCAGCTTTCGATGATCGCGTATAGGCCGACCAGCACGACGCCGGTCAACAGGCGCAGCACCAACCAGACGACGGGATTGTTGCCGAGCGCGTGCAGCAGCACCACGCACGCGGTGCACGCGGCGCAGAACGCGAACGCGCGGATATGGCCGACGCGGCGCACCAGCGGCGGCATCGCGAAGGTGCCGATGAAGTAACCGGCGTAATACGCGGACGTCAGGCCGCCCAGCAGCGTGCTTGAATAACCCGCATTCATGCCGCGCAGCGGGATGAGCGTGTTCAGCAGGCCGGCACCGATCAGCAACAGCGCCGTACCGGTGAGCAACGAGGCGACGGGTCTCAGCGTGCGCAACATCTCGTGCGGGGATTCGCTCGGTGCGGAAGAGCGCACAAGCATGTCGCGTGCAGTGTGCACGCATCGTGACCAAGTGACGGGGGCCCCGCGTTCGTCTATGATGCGGATTGCCCAAGGTGATCGTCCGCGCGTCGGACGATTGAAACGGGAATCCGGTGACGCTGTTCCATTGGCTTCGTGCAAATGGACGGCCATTCCGGAGCTGCCCCCGCAACGGTAGGCGAGCAGCGATCCGCACGAAGCCACTGAGCGCAAGCTCGGGAAGGCGCGGATCGATGAAGGCAACAAGCCTTCGCTCGCGAGCCCGGAGACCGGCCTTTCGGCAAGAACCGGACAAGCGGCGGGCTTGTGTCTCGGGGTCATGCGCATCGCGCACGGCGCCGCACTCCTTCCCCTGTCCACGACACCCACCCAACCGCGCGGGCAGGCGCGGACAGGAGTCATCGTGAAATTGCATCGTCGTTCGCTCGGCCGCTGCGTGCTGGCCGCGCTTTGTTGTGTTCCCGTCGCGGCCATTGCGGAAGGCGTGCCGACCACGCTCGGCCAGATCATCGTCACCGCCACGCGCACCGCGCAGACGGAAGACCAGACGCTGGCGCCCGTCACCGTGATCACGCGCACGGAAATCGAGTTGCTGCAGCCGTCGTCGCTGCAGGACCTGTTGAACGACGCGCCCGGCATGGCGATCAGCAACCAGGGCGGCCTCGGCAAGGTCAGCGCCATGTTCCTGCGCGGCACCAACGCCAACCAGGTGCTGGTGCTGGTCGATGGCATCCGCATCGGTTCCGCGACGGCGGGCACCACGCCGATCGAGGACATTCCGGTCGACCAGATTCAGCGCATCGAAATCGTGCGCGGGCCGTTCTCCAGCTTGTACGGTTCGGAAGCGATCGGCGGGGTGATCCAGATATTCCTGCGCCACGCACCCGGCACGTTCACGCCGAACGCCAGCGTCGGCATCGGCAGTTGGTCGCACTGGAAAGCCTCTTCCGGATTTTCCGCCGCGGGCGACAAGGGCTGGATTTCGGTGCAGGCGACGCAC
>JAZKBD010000035.1:14633-61727 GCA_040388785.1 Pseudomonadota bacterium | reverse complement strand
GTGCGCACGATGGACGAGAAGGAGCGCAACAAGTTCGACATCGATCTGCGCCTACCCCCGATTGGGGTGGAGGGTGTGACGACGGAGGAGATGTACGACCAGCGTGCGGCGGAGTCGGCATTCATGGCCCTGATGGGGCAGGCTTCGCCTCCGGCTCCCGTAGGATCCTGAGCCATGGCTGGTGTTCTGGGGCGGGCGTTCGTGCAGGTGATCGCCGACCTGTCGAAGTTCACTCCCGGCCTGAAAGAGAAGATCAAGACAGCCCTGGACGAACAGACCAAGGGCATCAATGCCTGCCGCGTTGGCGCCGCGGAAGCGTTCGCGGGGTGCTTTGCCGACCAGCCCGACCGCGATGGCTTCCATGACAACGCGCTGACGATCCATGGCGCCTATCAGTTCAACGCGCAATGGAGCGCCGACGCGTTGGCAATGCGCACGCAGGGCTTCAACAAGTACGACGGCAGCTTCGGCGATTCCGATGATTATTCGACGCAGGTTCTGGGCGGTCAGTTGCACTTCCGTCCGAACGACAACTTGAATCTCTCCTTGCGCGTTGGCAGCAGCGCGGATTTCTACGAAGAGTTCCTCGAAGGCGTTTACCTCGATCATTTCGACACGCGCCGTACGCTCGGTTCGTTGCAGGCGGACGTCGCACTGGGCGGCGGACTGCTCAGCACCGGACTGGATTGGCAGCGCGAAGCGGTGGCCAGCAACTACGTGTTCACGCAGGATGCGCGTACCGGTCGCGGCGTGTTCGCACAGTGGCAGCGCAGCTTCGGCACGCAGTCGCTGCAGGCCAACGTGCGCCGCGACGACAACAGCCAGTTCGGCGGCAAGACCACCGGAAGCGTCTTGTGGGGCTGGAATTTCGCGAAGGATCTGCGCGTCACCGCGAGCTGGGGCACGGCGTTCCGCGCGCCCACGTTCAATGATTTGTACTATCCAGGTTTCTCCAATCCGAACCTGCGTCCGGAAAGTTCGCGCAATTTCGAAATCGGCCTGCGCGGCACGCCCGCTTGGGGGCATTGGTCGCTGTCGGCGTACCGCAACGACGTCAGCGACCTGATCACCTGGGACGCCGCGCTCAACCTGCCGAACAATATCGACCGCGCGCGCATCACGGGCCTGGAAGGCGTGGTGGGCGGCAAGCTCGCGGGCTGGGACGTGCGCGCCACCGCGACGTTGATGAATGCACGCGACGATGCCGCGGGCGGCTTTTATGATGGCAACGAATTGCCGCGACGACCGCGCCGGAGCGCGCGCTTCGACGCCGATCGCAGCTTCGGGCGTTTGAGTGTCGGCGCAAGCTGGTACATCGCGGGGCGCACGTACGACGACATCGCCAACCAGGACCCGCTGGGCGGCTACGCGCTGACCAACCTGCGCGCGGACTGGCAGGTCAATCGCGACTGGAAGCTGCAGCTCGCGCTCAACAACGTGTTCGACAAGAACTACGAAACCGCGTGGTTCTACAACCAGCCCGGACGCAATGTCATGCTGACGCTGAGTTGGAGGCCCGATCATGATTGAGAGGCGTTGTTGCCGTGGCCAGTGAGCCGGCACCGATCCTGCTGTCGTGGAGCGGCGGCAAGGATTGCCTGATGGCGCTCGCTGCGCTGCGCGAGAATCCGGCGTGGCGTGTGGTCGCGTTGCTCACGACGATCACGGGCACGTTCGAGCGGGTTTCGATGCACGGCATCCGGCGCGACGTCGTGCAGGCGCAGGCCGCCGCCATCGGCTTGCCCCTGATTGAGTGCCGGATCGATTGGCCGTCCAGCAATGACGCGTACGAAGCCGCGCACGCGAATGCGCTGCGGCACGCGCGCGAGCACTGGCCGGACCTTCGACATTGCGCGTTCGGGGACTTGTTTCTCGAAGACGTGCGCGCGTATCGCGAACGCCAGCTCGCCGGCGCCGGGTGGTCCGGCGTGTTCCCGCTATGGGGGGCGGATACGCGCGCGTTGTCGCGAAGGTTTTACGCAGACGGTCATCGCGCGGTGCTGACGTGCGTGGATACGCAGCAGCTCGACGGCTCGCTTTCCGGCCGCGAGTACGACCCGGCCTTGCTCGGCGAATTGCCCGCCGCGGTCGATCCTTGCGGCGAGCGCGGCGAGTTCCACACGCTGAGTTATGCGGGTCCGTTGTTCGCCGAACCGTTGCATCTCGAACGCGGCGCTTCGAACTTGCGGGACAACCGGTTCCAGTACACCGATTTCAAGTTGTCCGACCGCGCGTAGCTTGGGAGGATGCCGGCTCATCGGCAGAAGCCCAACAACGATCTGCCGCACGCGTTGGGCTTCGCCGGATGAAGCCCGGCTCAGCGCCAACCTGCGACTGGACGTCGCGTCAGCGCGATCGCGCGGGTTCGGCCGCGACATAACGCCAATGCCACGGCTCGTATTCGTAGCCGTACTTGTTGCCCGGCGGGAACGAAAGATGGAAGCCGTATTCGGCGCCGTGCTGCTGCAACCAGGCGAAAGCCTTGCTGTGTTCAAAGCTGCCGTCGGCCGCCGGCACGCCGGGCGTGGTCAGGTCCACCGCGCAGCCGGTCTGGTGTTCGCTGTAGCCCGGCACCGCGTTGATGCTGAGCGCTTTCTGGATGCTCATGCCACCCTTCAATTTCCTGCGGATCAGGCCGGTCTGGTAATTGATGCTGCGGAAGCCGGATACGGTTTCCAGTTTGATGCCATCGCGGGCGGCGGCTGCGAACATCGTTTTCAACGCAGCGGCGGCGGGCGCCACCATCTCAACCTTGCGTCCGTACACGTCGCGCGGCACCTCCACCAGATCCTTGCCTTCGGGCAGCGGCACCAGGTTGTGCTTCGCGGCGTAGTCGGCCGGGATGCCCAAGCCGCGATTCACTTCATCGATGTGCGCGACCCATGCGGCCGGTTGCGCCGGCCACGTGGCGGGGCACGCCTGTGCCACGGCGCGCGCAGCGGGAACGGCGGCGAAGATCATCACGGCAAGTGTTGCGGAGCGGACGAACGGCATCGGGGTTCCTTGTGGCAAACGTGCAGGATGAGAGCCGGCCATGATAGGCGCCGCAGCCGAATGCATGCACAACGGCGCTATCATTGCGCGATCCGGTTTCAAGGTCTCCGGCAATGCCCATCTACGTGTTCCGCTGTGACGCCTGCGGCGAAAAGTTCGAGCGCCTGCAGAAGCTCTCCGACGCCGATCCCGATGTCTGCCCGCACTGCGGCAAGCACCACACCGTGCACAAGCAGGTGACCGCGCCCGCGTTCCGCCTGGCCGGCAGCGGCTGGTACGAGACCGATTTCAAGTCGGACAAGGAAAAGAAGCACAACCTTGCCGGTGAAGCGGCCAAACCGAAGGAAGCCCCGGCCGACAAGCCGGCGGAATCCGCCAAGGACACCGCCAAGCCCGCACCGGAGAAGAGCAGCAAGGCAGCCGCGGACTGAGCAGCGTCATCGCCAGCCGCGGTTCAGTTGTCGATCTGGAAACTGACGCAACACCAACCAGGAGGGCAGTGCGATGCGCAAGATCGGATGGATGTTCGCGGCATCTGTTATGGCATTCGCTGGCGCGGCGAGCGCGCAGGTGAGTTACGGCCCTCGACCACCGCCGCCGGGCTACGGCCCGCAGACCGTTTCCTGCGGGAGCCCCCAGCACCGCATGCTGCGCTGCGCGGTGCCCGGTAATTGGCGCGGCGTGCGCATCGTCCAGCAGACCTCGAAATCGGCCTGCATCGAAGGCCGGACTTGGGGCTTCGATCGCGGTAGCGTCTGGGTGGACAAGGGTTGCGGCGGCGTATTCGCGGTCGGCAATGGCGGCGGCGGCTGGCGACCGGGTCAGGGCTGGAATCGCGAATTCGTGGTGTCGTGCGGCAGTCCGCAATACCGGCGCTACTTCTGCCAGGTTGACGTGGGCGCGCGCGGGCACGTGAGGCTGCAACGCCAGAACTCCAGTGCCGCCTGCATCGAGGGCCGCACCTGGGGCTGGAACCGCGCCGGCATCTGGGTGGACAAGGGCTGCGGCGCGCAGTTCCTGGTGAGGCGGCGCTGGTAATGCATGCGCGACCTGCGGCCGAGTGCGGCCGCGGGTCGCAATCACCAATCGTGGCTGAATTCGTGCAACGGTGCGCGCGAGCCGGCCGCGGCGATCCGCTAAAATCCGCCGACGCCTTGCTGGATAGATAGACAGCCTTGTCCTGGTTCGAACGCGTGCGCGGGTTCATCGCCCGGGTCTGGCCATTCGCACGCTGGCCCATCCTGATCGGAATCGGTTTCGCGGTCGGCTTCGTGGTGCCGTACACGCTGGTGCTCGATCGCCGCGTGAAGACGCGCGTCAGCGAAATCGATTTCACGCAACCGACGCGCGTGTACGCGCGCCCGTCGTTGCTGGAAGCCGGCGTGCCGATGAACAAGGCCACGCTGGAACTGGAACTGCAGATGGCCGGCTACACCGAGGCCGCGCAGGTCGCGCAGGTGCCCGGCACGTACAGCATCGACGGCGACAAGTTCACGATCGCCTCGCGCGGCTACATGGATCCGGTTGGCGGCGAGTTGCCGCGCCGCGTGCGCGTGACGCTGGGTTCGGGCCAGGTCCAGTCGGTGTTCGATCTCACCGCGGACAAGCCGCTGCGCAGGGCGCACCTCGACCCCGCGCGCATCGCGACGATGTACGGTTCCGAGCAGGAAGAACGCATCATCGTGCAGCTCGACGAGCTGCCGCCGCTGCTGGTGCAGGGCGTGCAGGCGGTCGAGGATCGCGACTTCAAGCACAACCACGGCATCGACTTGTCGTCGATCGCGCGTGCGGCGCTGGCCGACCTGCGCGCCGGCCATGTGGTGCAGGGGGGGTCCACCATCACCCAGCAGCTGGTGCGCAACCTGTTCCTCGACCGCAACCAGACGCTGATCCGAAAGTTCAACGAAGCGTTGCTGTCGATCCTGCTGGACGCGCATTACACCAAGGGCCAGATCCTCGCGGCCTATTGCAACGAAGTGTTCCTGGGCCAGCAGGGCGGCCAGGCGGTGCACGGGTTTGCCGCGGCGAGCTGGTACTACTTCGGACGTCCGGTGCAGACGCTGCGCCCGCAGGAAATCGCGATGCTGGTCGGCATGGTGCGGGGCCCGAGTTACTACGATCCGCGCCGCAACCCCGAGCGCGCGCTGGCGCGCCGCAATGTCGCACTGGATGCTTTCCATGCGACCGGCATCTTGAACGACGCGCAGTGGAACGCCGCAAAAGCGTCGCCGCTCGACGTCACCGCCAATCCGCAACTGGTGGTCGATCGCTTCCCGGCCTTCATGGACGTGGTGCGCGGGCAATTGAAGCAGGACTTCACCGACCAGCAACTGCGCAGTGGCGGCCTCAAGGTTTACACCACGCTCGATCCCGCCGCGCAGACGTATGCGGAGCAGGCGGTGGACGAGGCGTTGAAGAGCCTCGGCAAGCGCGGCAATGGCATGGAAGGCGCGGCGGTGGTGGTCGATCCGGGCAACGGCGACGTGCTGGCGATGGTGGGCGGGCGGCAATCCGACCAGCACGGTTTCAACCGCGCCTACGACGCGCGCCGGCCGGTCGGTTCGAGCCTGAAGCCGTTCTATTACCTGATGGCGCTCACCAATCCTTCGCGCTGGAACGTCGCCTCGCTGCTCGACGATTCGCCGATTTCGATGAAGCTGCCGAACGGCAAGCTGTGGACGCCGCAGAACGACGATCACCAGTCGCACGGCGAGGTGCCGATGGTCGAGGCGCTGGCGAAGTCCTACAACCTCGCCAGCGTGCACCTGGGCCTGCAGCTTGGCATCGGTCGCGTCGCGGCCTTCCTGCGCTCGTTCGGCCTGAAGGACGTGGAAGCGAATCCGTCGCTGCTGCTGGGCTCGGTGGACGTGTCGCCGTTCCAGTTGGCGCAGCTCTACGAATTCATCGCCGACGACGGCCATGCGTTGCCGTTGCTCACCTTGCGCGGCGTGCTGGATGCCAAGGGCAAAGTGGTCAAGCAATATGCCGTGCAACCCGGCAAGGGCCAGTACCAGCAGGCGGTCGGGCTGGTGCGCTGGATGATGCAGCAGGTCACGCAGTACGGCACCGCGGCCGCGATCGGCAATTCGTCGCTCGCGTCATTGCACGTCGCGGGCAAGACCGGCACGTCGGATCACCAGCGCGATTCATGGTTCTCGGGCTTCACCGGCGATCGCCTTGCGGTCACGTGGATGGGCCGTGACGACAACCAGCCCACGCATCTCTGGGGCGCGACCGGCGCGCTGCGCGTGTGGGCGAAGTTGTTCGAGAAATTGCCGAGCGCACCGCTGACCACGTCGCTGGATGAGGGCATCCAGTACGCGTGGATCGATCCCGCGACCGGGCAGGGCAGCCTGCCGCAGTGCGGTGGCGCGAAGCAGTATCCCTTCATCGATGGCTATGCACCGGCGGTGCAGAACCATTGCTACCTGCAGCGCCTCGAAAATTTTTTCGGCGGCGGCAACACTGACGCTGCGGCGCACCCGCAGCCGTGACCATCCTTCCGGAGCAACGCATGACTCGCAACGTGACCTGGACCGCGCTGGCTGCCGTCGCCTTGGCCGTCGTCCTGGCGGGATGTTCGCATCCGCCGCAACCGGCGCCGGTGAGCAGTCGGTTGTCGCCGACATCCATGGTGGAAGCCATCCGCGCGGCGCGCGCGAGCGACAAGTCGGTGGTGCAGGTCACGCCGCTGCGCGATCCCAATGTGGACGGCTATCTGGATGGTGCGCGCGCCGATGAGAGCGCCGCCAAATACCAGGACGCACTGGCGAAGGTGAACCAGGCGCTGAAGCTGTCGCCCGACGCGCCGGACATCCTGCAGTTCCGCGCCGAGCTCGAAATCCTGCTGAAGGATGACGCGGCCGCCGAGGCCGACGCGCGGCGTTCGTATGACCTGGGCGCGAAGGTCGGCGGACTGTGCGCCAGCAACTGGGAAACGGTGCTGGAAATCGCCGACTCGAAGAACGACCAGGCCGGTGTCCAGGCCGCACGCACCGCACGCGATGCGTGCCACAAGGCCGGCCCGATACGCATGTGATTGCGACTGCGCAGTAGCCCGGGTGCAGGTACGCACCGGAATTCTGGATGATTGCGCGGATTCCCGGATTCCGTTTCATTCCATCCGGGCTACTGGCGGTACACGCACAGCACCACCAGCAGCGCAATCCCGAACGCCGCCATCAGCATCGTGAAGGTGAAGGCGAGCCACGGCGTGTGATACCACACGTAACGGGGATTCTCGCGGTGCCATTTGAGGCCGTAGGCGAGAAAACGAAAACCCGTCGCGAGCAGGATCAGCACGCCCATTCCCACCAGCACCACGCCGCCCAGCGTGGACAGCGGATTCGGCAGCAGTTCGCTCGCCAGCGCGACGTGCCAGGGTGGATGGTTCATCAGCAGGCCGAAGCGGTCGACCGCGATCCCGAAGATCATCAGCGACAGCGCGACGCGTGTCCACACCGCCAGCGTGCGCTCGGTGTTCATGTACGAACGCTGCAGCGACAGCTCGACCAGTTCGTGCGCGGTCGTGGTTTGCGGGAGTGGTGTCTCTTCGGCCACGTCGGCGTTCCTGCATCCGGACGTCGCCGATAGTTTGTCACGCGCCGCGTGGCTTGACGATATGCGCCTTCAGCCGCGGAACACGCTCAACGCGATCAGGAGCGCGAGGCCGGCAATCACCGTCATCGCGGCAAACGTGAAAGCCAGCCACGGCCCATGGAAGCCCGGATGGCCGTATTCGCGCAGCCAGATCCGGCGATACGCCTGGTGGCGGATGGCGGTGCTCGCCGCGATGAACACGCCCAGCGCGATCAGGAACAGGCCGCCCACGCTCGATTCCGGGTTCATCGCCAGCAGCGTGCCGACGTGCACCGGATGATCGCGCGTCAGCAGCAGGCCGTAGCGGTCCACTACTGTGCCGAACACGATCAACGACAAGGCGGTGCGCGTCCAGGTCGCCAGCGTGCGGTCGACGTTGTGGTACACGACCTCGGCTTGCAGCTCGACGAGTTCGCGAACCGCCGCGTCGTCTCCGGCCGGGCTTGCTTCCGCCACTTGCCTCTCCACCCATTCGCCACGAACGGTGCCGCCAGTCTGTCACCGTGCGACGCGGCTTGCCAGTGGACCCGGGCGGCGCATCAAGGATTCGCGCCGGGTGCTGTCGACTGGAGCTTCCATTCGGCGAGCTCGACGGTAATACCCTCGGGTCCTTCGAGAAACACCAGCTTGCGATCGTGGAAAATCATCACTTCGTTGCGCAACTTGATGCCGTGGGCTTTCAGCGCGGCCAGTTCGCGATCCATGTCGTCCACCGCGAAACAGACGTGGTTGAAGCCCAGCTTGGTGAAGTTGCGAATGGCGGGATCGGGAAGCGGCGCCGGGTGACGGTAATTCAGCAATTGCACTTCCACGCTGGCGGAGGCGCCATCCAGCACCAGCGTGACGTGCTCGGCCTCGATGCCGGGTACGCCCATGTAGCCGGAAAACTGCGGCCCCGAGATCACGACCGATTTGTCTTCCCGGAATCCCAGCAGGCCAAAAAACCGTTTGGCGGTCTCGACGTCCCGGGTCACGATGGTGACGTGGTCGAAGTTCTTCACCATGGCCTTGCTCCCGTGCGGCGTGAGGGTTTGATCAAACTGCGTGGTGGTGCCTTCGGGTCGATTTCGGTGCCGCTTCATTCCGTGGCGCGCGTGGGGAACCAAGCCATGCCGATGTCGTCCTCGTAGGCGCCGTCGGTCCGCCGGACGCGCCGCCTGAAGCGCGCTTCCTCGGCGAATCCGCAACGATGGTACAACCGCCGCGCGCGTTCGTTGCCGGCGCGCACGTTCAGTTCGATCTTGCCGACGCGCGGGTCGTGCTGCGCCCATTCCAGCAGGTGCTCCAGCATCGCGCGGCCGATGCCGCGCTCGACATGACACGGATGCACCACGATGGTCAGCGTGAAGACGTGCGTGTTGGCCCGCATCGGCATCGCTTCGAGGAAAGCATGACCGACCGGCGCGCCGTTTTCCTCGGCGACGACGTAGCGGCCGTCGCTCGCAAGCCTGGCGATTTTCGCGCGATACGCCTCGACCGGGATCTCGCCCGGATATCCGACCAGCAGGCCCGGCGTGCGTTGCGTTTCGGCTTCGGCCGCAGCGATGGCTTCGGCGTCCTCGGGCTTTGCGGCGCGGATTTGCATGGCGCGATTCTATCCACGCGCCGATGGCTTATTGGCCCTGCATCATCGCCGTGTAGCGCCGCTGCATCTCGTCCGGAGACATTTCTTCGATTGCGTGTCCGATCAGCCAGCGGTGGCCGAACGGGTCGAACACCGAGCCGGAGCGTTCGCCATAGAACTGGTCGGCGCGCGCGCTCGAGCGTTGCACCGGCAGCCACCGCGCGGCGCACCAGCGCGTCGGCGTCGTCCACGTGCAGGTGGATCGAAAACGGGCTGCCGCCCAGCGCCTTCGGATCGCGCAGGCCGTACTCGGGAAAGGCATCGGCAATCATGATGACGGTGCCGCCGAAGTCGAGTTCGGCGTGGCCGATGCGGCCGCCTGGTTCGACGAGGCGGAATTTCTCTTGCGCACCGAACGCGCGGGTGTAGAAGTCGATGGCCTGGGCCGCGCCGTCGACGGTGAGATAAGCGAATGCTTCGTGGATGGCCATGGCGGTTCCTCGGGCAAGACGTCGCCGCCATTGTGGTGCGGCGGCGGCATTTTTCGGTCGCGGAAGCGGGATGGACAGCTTAACGCGACGGCCGGGCGCGGCGCTGGCAAAATAGCGGGTTCGGAATCCGGCAGCTTGCATGTACGCGATCAAGGAAATCTTCTACACCCTGCAGGGCGAGGGCTTCCACGCCGGGCGCCCGGCCGTGTTCTGCCGGTTCGCCGGTTGCAACCTGTGGTCGGGGCGCGATGCCGACCGCGCGAGCGCGGTGTGCAACTTCTGCGACACCGATTTCGTCGGCACCGATGGCGAGAACGGCGGCAAGTACCCGGATGCTGCGGCGGTCGCCGACAAGATCGCCAGCCTGTGGCCGCAGGGTCGAAACGGGAACCGCTTCGTCGTGTTCACCGGCGGCGAGCCGTTGTTGCAACTCGATGCGCCCTTGCTCGACGCGATGCACGCGCGCGGGTTCGAATGCGCGGTGGAAACCAACGGCACCCTGGAAGCGCCGGAGGGACTCGACTGGATCACGCTCAGCCCCAAGAGCACCGCGCCGGTGAAGCTGCAACGCGCGAACGAACTGAAGCTGGTTTATCCGCAGTCCACGGCCATGCCGGAGCGCTTCACCACATTTCCTGCAGCGCATTTTTTCCTGCAGCCGATGGATGGCCCGCAGGCCGCGGAAAACACCCGCGCGGCGGTCGACTACTGCAAGGCGCACCCGCACTGGCGCCTCAGCCTGCAGACCCACAAATACCTCGGCATCCCATGAGCGAACAACTTTTCACCGTCTGGAAGGAATTCCGTTTCGACGCGGCGCATCAGCTCGACGCCGGTCCCGACGGCGATCCACGCTACCGGCGCATGCACGGCCATTCGTACCAGGTGGAAGTGTGGCTGCGCGGGCCGCTCACCGAACGCGGCTGGGTCGTCGACATGGGCGACCTGGAACGCCGCATCGAAGTTGCACGCGACGCGCTGGATCATCGCCTGCTCAACGACGTGCAAGGCCTCGGCATTCCCACCATGGAAAACATCGCGCGCTTCACCTGGGAAAAGCTCGGCGACCTGCCGCAACTGCAACGCGTGGTGGTCAAGCGCGCGCAGAACGGTGAAGGTTGCGAGTATTTCGGTCCCGGTTGAGGCAGGTCAGGCGTCAAGGGTGGTTGAGCCGGCGCGCTGCGCCGCGAGCGCGGTGGAGGCGTTGAACAGATCGATCACCGAGCGCCGCCCCAGCGCGATGAACGTGAACACGCCAAGCAGCGTGCCGAACGGGACGTACAGGCACGACACGGCAGCGGTGACGAGGCACAGCGCGCGTGCGCGGCGGCGGCGCAGCGCTCGGGCGCTGAGGAAGGCGAGCAGCGCGTATACGCCGGCCGCCAGCATGAAGGCGAGCCCGAACGCGGCAAAGAACCAAGCGATGACTTGCGGTGGCGGCTGACCCGGTTGCTGCGGCTGCATCGGCAGATGCACGACCATGAAACCCATCAGCGCATAGAACAGCCCGAACAGGCCGGTGAAGACGGCCACGCCTCCCATCGTGAAGTAGCCGATCCGGAGCAGGCGCAGCTGTTCTCCGTCGATGACCTGCTGGCGTTCAAGGTTGTCCATGCGGTGCGTTCCCGTGTGGAAATGGGCCAAGCGTGGTGGCGGGCGTGTCGCCATGCCAGCCGCAGAGGCACACAATTTCAGCCGCGCGACGTTCTGTGTACCCCATCGCTTGAGGCTAGCACAGAAGCCTTGCGCACCGTCGGAGTGACGGTGTCAGCATCGGACACGTCGGCGTTTCGCCGATCGCCGTGCTCGGCGATACTGGCGCAATGATGACAGCGCTCGATGATCCGGCTGCCTCCGCGCTGCTCGGCACGGACGGGCCGTTCGCGCGCGAGGTGCCGAATTTCGCGCCGCGCGAGACGCAGCAGCGGATGGCCGATGCGGTGGCCGACGCAATCGAAAGCCACGATGCATTGGTGGTCGAGGCTGGCACCGGCACCGGCAAGACCTTCGCGTATCTGGTGCCTGCGTTGCTCTCGGGCAAACGTGTGATCGTTTCGACCGGCACCCGCAACCTGCAGGACCAGTTGTTCCATCGCGACCTGCCGCGGGTGACGTCGATCCTCGGCGCCAAGGCCGACGTGGCGTTGCTGAAAGGCCGCGCCAATTACCTGTGCCGCTATCGCCTGCAGCAAACGGTCGAATCGGGCCAGTTCAAGTCGCGCACGCAGGTGGACGATTTGCAAAAGGTGCGCGCGTGGGGCGCACGCACGCGCACGGGCGATCGCGCGGAACTGATCGAGGTACCCGAAGGTTCGCCGCTGTGGCCGCGCGTCACCTCGACCACCGAGAATTGCCTCGGCACCGAATGCCCGCTCTACGACGACTGCTTCGTGTTCAAGGCGCGGCGGCGCGCACAGGATGCCGATCTCACGGTCGTGAATCATCACCTGTTGCTGTCGGACCTCGCGCTGAAGCGCGATGGCTTCGGCGCGATCCTGCCCGAGGCTGACGCGTACGTGCTCGACGAGGCGCACCAGTTGCCGGAGCTCGCCGGGCAATATTTTTCCGTTGGCATCAGTGCGCGGCAGGTGAAGGAACTCGCGGCCGACGCATTGGCGGAATGCGCCGGTCAGCCGGGCGCACTGGCGTTGCTGCAACCGGCGCTGGACCACGTGAACAATGCGCTGCGCAAGGCGCGGCTCGCGTTCGACACATTGCCGAAGCGCGGCGCGTTCGCGCAACTGGAAGCCGATGCCGGTGCGGCCGAGGCGCTGGAGAATCTGGGCGACGCCCTGGCCGATCTGGCCAGCATATTGATGGGCCAGGCCGAGCGATCCAAGGGCCTGGCCAGCGTGCACGCACGCTGCGTGGTGCTGGACCAGCGCCTGCAGCGCATCGCCGGCCGCGACGGCGAGGACGAGGTGCGCTGGTACGAATTGTCCGACCACGGTTTCGAGCTGAGCGCGACGCCGCTCGACCTCGCGCCGCAGTTGCAGACGCTGCGCAATGCCACCGACGCGGCCTGGATCCACACCTCGGCCACGCTGGCGGTCGCGGGCCAGTTCGAGCATTTCACGCGGCAGATGGGATTGGCCGATCCGGTGACGCTGGATCTCGGCAGTCCGTTCGACTACGCGCACCAGGCGTTGTGCTGGTTGCCGCAAGGGTTGCCGGAGCCGGCGGCGCCCGACTACACGCAACGCGTCGTCGAAACTGTGCGGCCGGTGCTGGAAGCATCGAAGGGCCGCGCGTTCCTGCTGTTCACTTCGCATCGTGCGCTGCGGCTTGCGGCCGACCTGTTGCTGGATGGACCGTGGCCCCTGTTCGTGCAGGGTACGGCGCCGCGTCACCAGTTGCTGTCCGATTTCCGCGATTCCGGCAACGGTGTGTTGCTTGGCGCGGCGAGTTTCTGGGAAGGCGTGGACGTTGCGGGCGAAGCATTGAGCGTCGTCGTCATCGACAAGCTGCCGTTCGCATCGCCCGACGATCCGGTGTTGCAGGCGCGCCTCGATGCCGTCCGGCGCGCGGGCGGCAATCCGTTCCGCGACTGGCAGATTCCGGCCGCGGCGATTGCATTGAAGCAGGGCGCGGGACGCCTGATCCGCGACGTGCACGATCGCGGCGTACTGGTGCTGTGCGACCCGCGCATCGGCACCAAGGCCTACGGCAAATTGTTCCTCGCCAGCCTGCCGCCGATGCCGCGCACGCGCGAACTGGGCGACGTGCGGCGATTTTTCGCGGTGACGGATGCGACAATGCCGGCATGAACCTGCTCGCCATCGAAACCGTCACCGAAGCCTGTTCCGTCGCACTGCTGTGCGGCGACACGTTGATCGACCGCAGCGAATTGGCGCCGCGCCGTCACGCCGAACTCGTCCTGCCCATGGCGGAATCGTTGCTGGCCGAAGCCGGCATCTCGCGCAAACAACTCGACGCGATTGCGGTCGGGCAAGGACCGGGCGCGTTCACCGGCGTGCGCCTGGCGATTTCCGTCGCACAAGGATTGGCGCTGGCGCTGGAGATCCCGGTGGTGCCGGTTTCGTCGCTCGCGGCCTTGGCGATGCAGGCGCCGAAGAATGGTGCCGCCATCATTGCCGCGATCGATGCACGTCGCGAGGAAATCTACGCGGGCACGTTCCGGTTCGGCTCCGATGGCTTGGTTGAGCCGCTGGGCTTGGAACACGTGCTGCCCGCATCCGGACTGATCCTGCCGCAAGCCGAAGCATGGAACGTGCTCGGCACCGGCTGGAGTGCGTACGGCGATGCGATCCGCGAACGTCTGCCGTCACCGCCGCGCTGGACGGACGGCGATCGTTATCCGCAAGCGCGCGATGCCGCGCGTCTGGCTGCGCCGCTGTTCGCGGCCGGCAAGGGCGTGCCGCCCGAACAAGCGTTGCCGGTGTACCTGCGCGACAAGGTGGCGATGACGCTCAAGGAACAAGGCGCCGCAAAATAGCAGAGTGGATCGAAGCAAGCTTTCGTGAGAAGTCAGGCCATGGATGGCCGTTCTGACGTCTATTGTTTCGAGTTGTCAGTATTTGCGAGGGATTCCTTGATGCGGCGATCATGGACGATCGCAAGATCAAGTACAGGCCGCGCGGATGGCGTCGGGCAACGGCACCGACGCGCCGGTCGCGGGATCGACCCACACCATCACCACGTTGCCGTCGGCGTACACGCAGGTGTGATCACTGCGATCGACGATGCGGTTGCCGATGGTCATCGAAGAATTGCCGAGCCGTTCGCAGGAAAGCAGCACATCGATTTCGGCGGGCCATTCGATGGGCTTGCGATAGTGCAGTTCCACCGCGGCCATCACCGGCATCGCGTGTTCGCTGAACCAGTCGCCCGGCACGTTCCGCAGCCATTGCAGGCGCGACTCTTCGAGGAAGGTCAGGTACGACGAGTTGTTGACGTGATTGAACGCGTCGAGATCGCGCCAGCGGACGTGCAGCGGAATGGTTGTCAGCACGCGCGAGACCGAAGTTTGTTCCGGCGAACTTGCGGGCTTTGCGGATGACGACGCGGATTCCGCAACCGCGTTCGCCTTCGTGCGTCTGCGTGGCGCGCGTTGCCTGGATGATTTCTTGTTGTCGGTCATGCGCGCTTCTTCTTGCGTTGCATTTTTGCGGCGACGCCGTTCAATACCGGCGCAAGGAACTGCCCGGTGTACGAATTCGGCGTCGCGGCGATGTCTTCGGGCATGCCGGTTGCGAGGATGCGCCCGCCGCCTGCGCCGCCTTCAGGGCCGAGGTCGATGATCCAGTCGGCGGTCTTGATCACGTCCAGGTTGTGTTCGATCACCACCACCGTGCTGCCGCCATCGACGAGGCGATGCAGCACGCGCAGCAGTTGTTCGATGTCGTGGAAGTGCAGCCCGGTCGTGGGCTCGTCGAGGATGTACAGCGTGTTGCCGGTGTCGCGGCGCGACAGTTCCTTCGACAGTTTCACGCGCTGCGCCTCGCCGCCCGACAGCGTGGTCGCACTCTGGCCCAGCTTGATGTAGCCGAGGCCCACGTCCATCAGCGTTTCCAGCTTGCGCGCAATCTGCGGCACCGGCGCGAACACTTCGCTGGCCTGCTCGACCGTCATGTCCAGCACGTCGGCGATGGTGTAGCCCTTGTAGTGGATCTCCAGCGTCTCGCGGTTGTAGCGCTTGCCGTGGCAGACGTCGCAAGGCACGTACATGTCCGGCAGGAAGTGCATCTCGACCTTGATCAGCCCGTCGCCTTCGCAGGCTTCGCAGCGGCCGCCCTTGACGTTGAAGCTGAAGCGCCCGGCCTGGTAGCCGCGCGCGCGTGACTCGGGCACCTGCGCGAACAACTCGCGCAGCGGCGTGAACAAGCCGGTGTACGTGGCCGGGTTGGAACGCGGCGTGCGGCCGATCGGCGACTGGTCGATGTCCAGCACCTTGTCGAACAGGTCGAGTTTCTCGATCGATTCGTAGGGCGCGGGTTGCGCCGAGGCGCCGTTCAACTCCACCGCGGCGATCCGGAACAGCGTGTCGTTGACCAGCGTGGATTTTCCTGACCCCGACACGCCGGTGATGCAGGTGAACAGCCCAGCCGGAATTTCCAGATCGACGTGCTGCAGGTTGTTGCCGTGCGCGCCCTTCAGTTTCAGCACGCGCTTGGGATCGGGCTGGCGACGCAATTGCGGCACGTCGATGGAACGCTTGCCGGAAAGATATTGGCCGGTCAGCGAACGCGGCGCCTTCAGGATGTCGTCGAGCGAGCCTTGCGCGATCACTTCGCCCCCGTGCACGCCGGCGCCGGGGCCGATGTCCACGATACGGTCGGCGTGGCGGATCGCGTCCTCGTCGTGTTCGACCACGATCACGGTATTGCCGAGGTCGCGCAGGCGCGTCAACGTGCCGAGCAGGCGCTCGTTGTCGCGCTGGTGCAGTCCGATCGAGGGTTCGTCCAGCACGTACATTACGCCGACCAGGCCCGCGCCGATCTGCGAAGCCAGGCGGATGCGCTGCGCCTCCCCGCCCGACAATGAATCGGCCTTGCGGTCGAGCGTGAGGTAATCCAGACCGACGTCGATCAGGAACCGCAGGCGCTCGCGGATTTCCTTGACGATGCGGTCGGCGATCTCGCCGCGCCAACCTGCCAGTTGCAGGCCATCCACGAACGTGCGCGCGTCGCTGATCGCCAGCGCCGACAACGACGGCAGGTTCTTCTCGGCCACGAACACGTTGCGCGCGGAAACGTTCAACCGCTCGCCGTGGCATTCGGGGCACGGCCGCTCGCTGATGAAGCGTGCCAGTTCCTCGCGCACCATGTTGGATTCGGTTTCCTTCCAGCGGCGCTCCAGGTTCGGCACCACGCCTTCGAAGCTGTGCTTGCGCGCGAACCCGGAACCATTGCCGTGGCCCAGATAGCGGAACTCGATTTTTTCTTCGCCGGAACCGAACAGGATCGCATCGCGCGTTTTTTTCGGCAGCTCCTGCCACGGTGTCTCGACGTCGAACCTGTAGTGCTTCGCCAGCGAGCGGATCATCTGGAAGAAATGCGGATTGCGCCGATCCCAGCCGCGCACCGCGCCTTCGCCGAAGCTGCGCTCGGGGTGCGCGACCACGCGCGCTGGATCGAAAAACTGGGTGACGCCCAATCCGTCGCATTTCGGACACGCGCCGACCGGCGAGTTGAACGAGAACAGCCGCGGTTCCAGTTCCGGCAGCGAGTAGTCGCACTGCGGACAGGAATAGCGCGACGAAAACAGTTGCTCCGGCGCCTTGTCGTCATCCAGGTCGACCAGGATCGCCAGACCTTCGCCGAGCCGCAATGCAGTCTCGAACGATTCGGCGAGGCGCTGCTTCAAGTCGTCGCGCGGGCGGAAGCGGTCGATCACCACTTCGATGGTGTGCTTGATGCGAAGGCCAAGTGCGGGCACGGCATCGAGGTCGTACACCGTGCCATCGACGCGCGCCCGCACGAAACCCTGCGCGCGCAACTGCTCGAACACCTGCACGTGCTCGCCCTTGCGCTCGCGGATCACCGGCGCCAGCAGCATGTAGCGCTTGTCTTCCGGCAGCGCCAGCGTCTGATCGACCATCTGGCTGACCGTTTGCGCGGCCAGCGGCGTGCCGTGGTTCGGGCAGCGCGGCGTGCCGACGCGCGCATACAAAAGGCGCAGATAATCATGGATTTCGGTGATGGTGCCGACCGTCGAACGCGGATTGTGCGAGGTCGACTTCTGCTCGATCGAAATCGCCGGCGACAGGCCTTCGATGTGGTCGACGTCGGGCTTTTCCATCATCGACAGGAACTGCCGCGCGTACGACGACAGCGATTCGACGTAGCGGCGCTGGCCTTCGGCGTACAGCGTGTCGAAGGCGAGCGAGGACTTGCCCGAGCCCGACAGGCCGGTGATCACGATCAACTGGTCGCGCGGCAGGTCGAGGTCGATGTTCTTGAGGTTGTGGGTGCGGGCACCGCGGATGCGGATGGTGTCCATGGGAATGCGTGCGGCAAAGCCCGTTACTATAGCGACCCGCCCGATATGGGGTTTGCGGGCGCGATTTCGATGCCTGCCGTCCGCGCCCCCCGGGCTTGCCCAATTCCCTGAAATCACGCTAGAATTGCAGGTTCGAGCGCGACCTGTCGCGCCCGATTCACCCAGAATAACGACAGAACCGAGAGAATCGAATCATGTACGCAGTCATTCTTACCGGCGGTCATCAGTACCGCGTCGAGCAAGGCGCCGTCCTTCGCGTCGAAAAGCTGGATGCCGAACCCGATGCCGCGATCACCTTCGATCAGGTGTTGTTGATCGGGGAAGGCGAGGGCGTCACCGTCGGTGCGCCGACCGTCGCGGGCGCCAGCGTCACCGCCAAGGTGCGTAACCACGGCCGCGCCGACAAGGTGCGCATCGTGAAATTCCGCCGCCGCAAGCACCATCGCAAGCAGATGGGCCACCGGCAGCACTACACCGAAATCGAGATCACCGGCATCGCCGGTGGCAGCAAGTAAGGAGAAGCCGCCATGGCACACAAAAAGGGCGTAGGTTCTTCGCGCAACGGCCGCGACTCCAATCCGAAATACCTCGGCGTCAAGCTGTACGGCGGCCAGGCCGTCGAAGCCGGCAACATCATCGTGCGTCAGCGCGGCACCCAGTTCCATCCGGGCGTCGGCGTCGGCCTCGGCCGCGACCACACGCTGTACGCGCTGGTCGATGGCAAGGTGGAGTTTTCCATCAAGGGCCCCAAGAGCCGCCGCATGGTGAACGTGGTCGCGGGCGGCTGACACGCGCCACATCGAATCCGGAAGGCCCCGCTTCACGCGGGGCTTTTCGTTTGCGCGTAAAGGGTCAATGGTAAAGAGTAAGACGGAAGAACCGAGCCACGCCTTTACCCTTTACCCTTCACTCTTTGCCATTGACGGCTCTCAATGAAATTCGTCGACGAAGCCATCATCAAGGTGCAGGCCGGCAACGGCGGGGACGGCTGTGCCAGCTTCCGGCGCGAGAAGTTCATTCCGTTCGGCGGTCCCAACGGTGGCGACGGCGGCGAAGGCGGCAGCGTGTGGCTGGTCGCGGACGAAGGCCTGAACACGCTGATCGACTTCCGCCACCAGCGTCAGTTCAAGGCGCAGCGCGGCCAGAATGGCATGGGCAGCGACATGTACGGCCGCGGCGGCGAGGACACGGTGATCCGCGTGCCTGTCGGCACGTCCGTGTTCAACCTCAATACCGACGAACTGATCGGCGACCTCACCGCGCATGGGCAGAAGCTGCTGGTGGCGCAGGGCGGCAAGGGCGGTCTCGGCAACATCCATTTCAAGAGTTCCACCAACCGCGCGCCGCGCCGCTTCACTCCCGGCACGCCAGGCGAGGCACGCGAACTGAAGCTGGAACTGAAGGTGCTGGCCGACGTCGGCCTGCTCGGGTTCCCGAACGCCGGCAAATCGACCTTCATCCGCGCGGTGTCGGCGGCGACACCGCGCGTCGCGGATTACCCGTTCACGACCCTGCAGCCGCACCTCGGCGTGGTCAGCGTGGGGCCGTCGCAGGGTTTCGTGGTGGCCGACATTCCGGGGTTGATCGAAGGCGCGGCCGAAGGCGCGGGGCTCGGCATCCAGTTCCTGAAACACGTTTCGCGTACCAGCCTGTTGCTGCATCTGGTCGACGTCGCGCCGCTGGACGGTGTTGATCCGGTCGGGCAGGTGCGGATCATCGAGGGCGAGCTGCAGCGCCACGATCCGGAACTGCTGCAACGTCCGCGCTGGCTGCTGCTCAACAAGATCGACCTGTGGGCGCCGGAAGAGCGCGACGCGAAGGCGAGCGACATCGTCGAACGATTGGATTGGCAGGCGCCGTGGTTCGCTATTTCGGCAGCGGAGCGTCTCGGTACCCGCGAGGTTTGTCTTGCGGCACAGCGGTTTTTTGATGAAGAGCGCGCTGACGTTCTGGATAGGCGCGAACAGGACGACGCATGAGGGTCGGTGCGCCCGATTGCCAAACCCTCTCCCCCATCGCTTGTCGATGGGGGAGAGGGCAGGGTGAGGGGGCACGCACCGCGCGCCGCGCGAATTTCCGGAGGTGCAGCGAATCGCACCCCGCGAAGGGCTGGCGGTTCGCTGCCGGCAAGGTTTTTCCCCCTCACCCCAGCCCTCTCCCCCAAACGGTGAAACTGTTTGGGGGAGAGGGAGCAAAGCACGATGCCGTCGAGGCGCTTTGCGCGACAACAAAAAAGCCGGCTGGCGCCGGCTTTTTCGGAACGACGTGCTGCGGCAATGGCTCAGGCGATGGCCTTGACGTGCGCGGCGAGGCGGCTCTTGTGGCGCGCGGCTTTGTTCTTGTGGATCAGGCCACGGCTGGCGTAGCGGTCGAGCACCGGCTCGGCGGCCTTGTAGGCTGCCTCGGCGCCGGCCTTGTCCTTGGCCTCGATGGCCTTCAGCACCTTGCGGATCGACGAGCGCAGCATCGAACGCTGGCTGGCGTTGCGCATGCGGTGGGTTTCAGCCTGGCGGGCGCGCTTCTTGGCGGACTGGATGTTGGCCACGGGGTGACTCCGGAAAATGGGTGCGGAACGAAGCCGCCTAGTATCGCGGCATTGCGAATTGCAGTCAATCCTGCGATGACCGGTCTGCGGTCGCCGAGGTTCGCCGCATGAACCGCCAACCCAGCCTGCTGCGCGGGGTGCTCTCGTTCAGCAGCATGACCATGATTTCGCGGCTGCTGGGGTTGGCGCGCGACATCTCCATTACCCACGTGTTTGGCGTCAGCGCGGCCACCGACGCCTTCTGGGTGGCGTTCCGGTGCCCAACTTCATGCGCCGGCTGTTCGCGGAAGGGTCGTTCTCCACCGCGTTCGTGCCGGTGTTCACCGAGGTCAAGGAAACCGGCAGCCACGCCGAGTTGAAGGACCTGACCGCGCGTGTCACCGGCACGCTGGGCGGCGTGCTGCTGGTGATCGTGGCGCTCGGGATCATCTTCGCGCCGCAGGTGGCGACAGGCTTTTCGCCCGGTGCACTGGACCAGCCGCACAAATTCGACCTGACTATCAAGCTGCTGCGGCTGACGTTTCCGTTTCTGCTGTTCGTGTCGCTGACCGCGTTGTGCGGCGGCGTGCTCAACAGTTTCCACAAATTCGCGTTGCCGGCGTTGGCGCCGGTGATCCTCAACGTGTGCCTGATCGCGGGTGCACTATGGGGTGCGCGCTATCTCGCGGTGCCGATCGAGGCGCTGGGCTGGGCGGTACTGGTCTCGGGCATCCTGCAGTTGCTGTTCCTGCTGCCGGCCGTGCAGCGCCTTGACCTGCTGGCGCTGCCGCGCTGGGGCTGGGGCCATCCCCAAGTCAGGAAAATCATGCGGCTGATGGTGCCGACGCTGTTCGGCTCGTCGGTGGCGCAGATCAACCTGTTGCTCGATACCGCCGTGGCTTCACTGCTGATCACGGGTTCGCAGACGTGGTTGGCGCAGGCGACGCGCTTCCTCGAGTTGCCCCTGGGCGTATTCGGTGTCGCGCTGGGTACCGTGATCCTGCCGGCGCTTTCACGCCATCATGTCAGCGCAGATGAGAAAGGCTTCTCGCGTTCGCTGGATTGGGGCTTGCGCACCACGCTGCTGATCGCGCTGCCCGCCATGTGCGGCCTGTTGCTGTTGGCCGAACCGGTGGTGGCGGCCTGTTTCCAGAATGGGAAATTCACCGCGTTCGACAGCCACATGACCGCGATCACGATCATGGGATTGTCCGCGGGCATGCCCGCGATCGCGTTGACGCGCACGCTGTTGCCGGCGTTCTACGCGCGCCAGGACACGAAGACGCCGGTGCGTGCCGGCGTGATTGCGCTGGTCGTCAACATGGTCGCGAATTTCGCGCTGATCGCGCTGCTGTTCGAGCTGTGGGCGCCGGCGGGCCTGAAGCATCTGCCGTGGCTGGACGGCATCGCGCGGGTACCCGGACTGCAACTCGGCATGGCGATTGCCAGCTCCATCTCCAATTACCTGCAAGTCGCGCTGCTGTGGAGCTACCTGCGACGCGCGGGCGTGTATCGGCGCCAGCCCGGATGGGCTCGTCACTGGTTGCGCATGGGCCTTGCCTGCGCGGCACTGGTGATCGTGGTCGGCGCCGGCCTGTGGCTGTGGCCGTGGCAGCAGTGGACTCATGAACGCATCATCACGCGCATCTGGAAACTGGTGCTGCTGGTGTGCGTGGGCAGTGTGGCGTACGCCGGCGCGCTGTTCGCGGGCGGCTTCCGGATGCGGGATTTGCGAGGGGCGTGAGCGGCGGTTGGCCGTGGTACAACAAACGGCGATAATGCGCCGTTTCCGAGGAGCGCCGCATGTACGTCCAGCCTGCCGACGCACCCAAGCGCAAATCCATCACGGTTCCCGGCCTGCGCGCGATGAAGGCGCGCGGCGAGAAGATTGTGGTGCTGACCTGCTACGACGCCAGCTTCGCGACGCACATGCAAGCGGTCGGCATTGACGTGGCCCTGGTGGGCGACTCGCTGGGCAACGTGGTGCAAGGCCAGACCAGCACCGTGCCGGTGACGCTGGACCAGATGATCTATCACGGATCGATGGTCGCGCGAGGGCTGTCCGCCACGTTGCAGATCGTCGATCTGCCGTTCATGCAATTCCGCGATCCGGCGACCGCGCTGGCGGCATCGGCGCGGCTGATGGCCGAAGGCGGTGCGGCGATGGTGAAGCTGGAGGGCGGTTCCGACTGGGTCTGCGAAGTGATCGCCACGCTGGCGAACCATGACGTGCCGGTGTGCGCGCATCTCGGCCTGACACCGCAGTCGGTGCACAAGATGGGCGGCTACCGCATGCAGGGCAAGACCGACGACGCGGCCGCGCGTTTGCGCGAGCAGGCGCAAGCCGTCGCGCAGGCGGGCGCCGAACTGCTGGTGCTGGAATCGATGCCGGCCGCGCTGGCGGGCGAAATCACCCGCGCGTTGGAGATTCCCACCATCGGCATCGGCGCGGGCGCGGAGTGCGACGGGCAGGTGCTGGTCTGCTACGACCTTCTGGGCCTGACCCCGGGGCGGAAGCCGAAATTCAGCAAGGATTTTCTCGAGGGGCGCGGTTCGGTGCGCGCAGCTTTCGCGGCGTATGCAGAGGACGTCCGGGCAGGGCGTTTCCCGGGGCCAGAACAAATCGCGGGGTAAACGGCATGCGTACCGTTGGGGATCTGCGTTCGCTGCGCGCCTGCATCCGGGCGTGGAAACAGGAAGGCCTGCGGGTCGGTTTCGTGCCCACGATGGGCAACCTGCACGCAGGACATTTCTCGTTGGTCGAGCTGGCGCGACGCCAGGCCGATCGCGTGGTCGCGAGCGTCTTCGTCAATCCGACCCAGTTCGGACCCGGCGAGGATTTCACGCGCTACCCGCGCACGCTGGCGGAAGACAGCGTGGGCCTGGTCGAACACAACTGCGACCTGTTGTTCGCGCCCTCCGTCGAGGTGATGTACCCATTCGGTGCCGAACACGCGATGCGCATCCACGTGCCCGAAGTGGGCGACACGCTCGAAGGCGCCCATCGTCCGGGGCACTTCGATGGCGTCGCCACCGTGGTGGCCAAGCTGTTCGCGATGGTCGAGCCCGACGTGGCGGTGTTCGGCCAGAAGGATTGGCAGCAATTGCTGGTGGTCCGCTGGAAATCGTTGCGGGCCCGATTGCACGCGCCGACGACGGACTGGCCTTGTCCTCGCGCAACCGCTACCTCGATGCGCACCAGCGGGCACGCGCGCCGGAACTGCATGCGACACTGGAATGGATGCGCGAATCGTTCGTCGAGGGACACGCGCGCGCTGCGGTCGAGGGCGCCGCGACGCGCAGGCTGGAGCGCGCGGGCTTCCAGCCGGATTACGCCGTGGTGCGGCGCGCCGAAGATCTCGCGGTTCCCGCGGAAGGCGAGCGCAGCGGATTGATGGCGCTGGTCGCGGCCAAACTGGGCGAGACCCGGCTGATCGACAATCTCGCGTTCGATTGAGCCTTGGGCGCCGTTTGTGCGGCGCAGCAAGCCATCCGTTCAGCGGTTATAATGGGTGATCACGGCAGGCTCCGCGCCGGAGGAATCCATGCAACTGAACATGCTCAAGGGCAAGATCCATCGTGCAACCGTGACCCACGCGGAGCTGCACTACGAAGGATCGATCGCGATCGACGGCAACCTGCTGGATGCCGCCGGCATGCGCGAGTACGAGCAGATCCACGCGTGGAACGTCAACAACGGCGAGCGTTTCGTCACCTACGCGCTGCGCGCCGAGGAAGGCAGCGGCATCATTTCCGTGAACGGCAGCGCCGCCCATCGCGCGCAGCCGGGCGACCTGCTGATCATCGCCGCCTTCGTGTCGCTGACCGAGGCCGAGGCCGCGCTGCACAAGCCGCAGCTGGTCTACGTCGATGCCGACAACCGCATCGCTCGCACGAATACTTCGATTCCGAAGCAGATGGCGGCGGCTTGACGGCCGTCCGATGCTGTTGGGCGCTTGACGTCACTCCGGCGCAAGCCGGAATCCACTTGCGCGTCATCCGGGTGCAACGACCGTGCCCTGATGGAACACGATTTTCCATCCGGCATCTGCGCGCCGCCAGATCGTGCTGCGCCGGGTGAGCCGCTCGCCCTGGCGCAGGGTGTACGTCAGCAGGTATACGTCGGGCGCGAGTTCGCGGAGATGGAAATCGCGACTCTCCCAATCCGATTCGTCGACCGGATTCGCCAATCGCGCTTCGAGCACGTCGAGCACGAAATCGCGGCTGTAGCGCTGCCCGGAGGCACCGATTTCCCAGAAGTCATCCGCGGTCATGCGCATGTAGTCGGCGCGGGAAGTACCGAAGCCGGGATGATGGAAGATCGGCTCGCGCCGGCGCAGTTCGTCCAGTACCTCCTGCAGATGCGGTGGTGTCGTGAGATCGGGTTCCTGGCTCATGCCTTGCCAGCCTTCGCGGTTTGTTGCGCCAGCGCCCATGCCACGTGCTCGCGCACCAGCGGCGATGGGTCGTTGGCGCGTGCCTCGAGCGCCTCCATCACTTCAGGCGTGTGCGGCGCGTTGCCCAGCGCCACCGCGACGTTGCGCATGAAGCCTGCGTAACCTGCGCGGCGGATCGGCATACCCTCGGTGCGTTTCAGGAATTCGTCTTCGGTCCACGCGAACAACTCGACAAGCTTCGCGTGATCGAGGCCGTGGCGCGGCGCAAAATCTTCCTCGTGCGTGGCTTGCGCGAATTTGTTCCAGGGGCAGACCAGTTGGCAATCGTCGCAACCGAACACGCGATTGCCGATCAGCGGGCGCAGCTCCTCGGGAATCGCGTCCTTCGATTCGATGGTGAGATAGGCGATGCAGCGGCGCGCGTCGAGCTGGTACGGGCCGGTGATGGCTTGCGTCGGACACACGTCTATGCAGCGCGTGCAGGTTCCGCAATGCGCGGTGGAAGGCGCATCGATCGGCAGCGGCAGGTCGGTGTAAAGCTCGCCCAGGAAAAACCACGAACCCGCGTCGCGGTCCAGCGCCAGCGTGTGCTTGCCGATCCAGCCGAGTCCCGCGTTGCGCGCCAGCGCCTTTTCCAGCACTGGCGCCGAATCGGTGAACGCGCGATAGCCGAACGGTCCGGTTTCGCTGGCGATGCGATCGGCGAGTTTCTGCAGACGGTTGCGGATCAGCTTGTGGTAATCGCGGCCCAGCGCATAACGCGAAATGTAGGCGCATTCGCCGTCACCCAGCGTGCGCCATGCCGCGTCAGTGTCCACGCCATCCGGCAGGTAATTCATGCGCGCGGAAATCACCCGCACGGTGCCGGGTTGCAGTTCCTGCGGGCGGCTGCGCTTGGTGCCGTGGTGCTGCATGTAATCCATCGTGCCGTGGCGGCCCTGGCGCAGCCATTCCTGGAGATGCGTCTCGTCGTCGCGCAAATCGACGCCGGTGATGCCCACCTTCGCGAAGCCGAGCTCCACACCCCAGGCCTTGATCTGCCGCGCGAGTGCGGCGAAATCGATTTCGCTGGCGATGGTTTCACTGACCGTTGGCATACGCACATTGTAGGATCACGCGATGCCGACCACCGATCCGCAATTGGCGCTCTACACCACCGCGCAGGTGCGCGCGCTCGATCGGCTCGCCATCGGTGGCGGCATCGACGGCATCGAATTGATGAAGCGCGCCGCACGCGCCGCGCTCGACGTGTTGCGCCATCGCTGGCCGCAGGCGCAGACGCTGTGCGTCGTATGCGGCCCCGGCAACAACGGCGGCGACGGGTTTCTGCTGGCCGCGTTGGCGTGCATGGCGGGCATGCGCGCGCATGTCATCGCCACGAGCGAACACTCGACCGGCGACGCGGCGCTCGCACGCGAACGTTGCATGCGCGAGGGTGGTCAAGTCACGTTTTCCGCCGCCGCGTTGCCGGAAGCCGACGTGTACGTGGATGCGCTGTTTGGTTCGGGCCTGAATCGCGCGCCCGCCGGCGACGCGGCAAAACTGATCGCAACCTTGAACGCACAAACGCGTCCGGTCCTGGCGCTGGACGGGCCCAGCGGACTGAACGCCGGCACCGGCGTCGCGTTCGATCCCTGCGTGCGCGCAGCGGCGACGGTGTGTTTCGTCGGCTGGAAGCGCGGCCTGTTCACCGCGCAAGGCGCCGATCAGTGCGGCGAACGCAGCCTTGCGAGGCTGGACATTCCCGCGAACATTTACGCGCAGGCGCAGCCCGATGCCGCGCTGCTTGCGCCGCGCGCGTTGCCGCCACGGGCGCGCGACAACCACAAGGGCCGCCAGGGCCATGTGCTGGCGATCGGCGGCGATCTCGGCGCAGGCGGCGCGGTGCGCATGTGTGGCGAAGCCGCGGCGCGCGTCGGCGCCGGTCTGATCAGCATCGCCACGCGCGAGGCGAATGTCGGCGCGATCCTCGCCGCGCGCCCGGAACTGATGCCGCAGGGCGTGCATGTGCCGCGCAATCTGGAACCATTGCTGGCGCGCGCGACCGTGCTCGCCGTCGGACCAGGCCTGGGCCAGGACGAATGGGGACGCGGGTTGTGGAATGCCGCGCTGGATGCCGGCAAGCCGCTGGTGCTGGACGCCGATGGCTTGAACCTGCTTGCGGCGGCGCCGCGCACGCTGCCTTCGGCCTGCGTGCTGACGCCGCACCCGGGCGAGGCCGCACGTCTGCTTGGCACGACCACTTCGGAAATCCAGGCTGACCGTTTCGCCGCGGTGCGCGCACTCGCACAAAAATATCGCGCCATGGTCGTGCTGAAGGGTGCGGGCAGCCTGATCGCCGATCCCGATGGACGCCTGGCCGTATGTCCGTGGGGCAATCCGGGCATGGCCTCGGGCGGCATGGGCGACCTGCTCACCGGGGTGATTGCGGGACTGATCGCGCAGGGACTCGACACGTGGGACGCGGCTTGCCTCGGCGTCGGCTTGCATGCGCGCGCGGGCGATCTTGCCGCGCGCGCCGGCGAACGTGGCTTGCTGGCGTCCGATCTTTTCCCTTACCTGCGCGCATTGGTGAATGGCCATTTTTTGCGCGATCGTCCCTGATCGCTGCCAAATCCGGCGCTCTCGCAAGCGGATCATCAAGGGCGCATGGAAGACCACCTCGGCCATCCGCGGCCTGACTTTGGACAACAGCCGCTTCGAATGGAACGTCATGCACAAATTTGATTTGCCGAACGAGTCCGCGACGATTGCATTGGCGCGCAGCCTTGCACCTGCGCTGCTGGATGGCGGCGTGGTGTACCTGCGCGGCGAACTCGGCACGGGCAAAACCACGTTCGCGCGCGCGCTGCTGCGGGCGATGGGCGTGGGCGAACGGGTCAAGAGCCCGACCTACAGCTTGCTGGAACGCTACTTCGTCAATGGCCGCGATGCGTTCCATCTCGACCTGTACCGCATCGCCGACGCGGGCGAACTGGAATGGCTGGGGCTGGACGAACTGGACGGCCGGGAAACGATCGTGCTGGTCGAATGGCCCGAACGGGGGCGCGGCGCCTTGCCAAAGGCCGATCTGGAAATCACGCTGGAACACGACGGCCAGGGACGCAGCGTCCTTCTGGCCGCGGCGTCGATGCGCGGCCAGCACTGGCTCGAGAGCATCAAACCGGTGGCAGGCCGGGCCGGAAGATAACCGTCACTTGGCGCAACTTCATCATCCTGCATCGACAAAACATCCGCAGCCATCGGATAACAAAGGAAAAAGTGCTTGCAATCGGGCGCGGCTTGCGGTTGAATTCGTCCCCATGAGGGGGAACTTGCGCCCATTGCTGTCGGTTTTCATCTTCGCCTGTGGGATGCTGGCCTGCGCGGCGGGCGCGGCCGCGGCGTCAGCGAGCGCTTCCAGCACCGTCAAGGCCGTGCGCATCTGGGGCGGCCCCGATTCGACGCGGGTGATCTTCGAACTGTCCGCGCCGGTGGATTACCAGTTATTCCAGTTGAGCAACCCCGACCGGGTGGTGCTGGACCTGGACAACGGCGTGTTCGGCAACGGCGTGGGCGCCAAGCCCGGCAAGGGCGCGGTCAAGGACATGCGCATCGGCCGCTTCCAGGGCAAGGCGCGCATCGTGCTGGACCTCGACAAGGCCGCGCATCCGAAGAGTTTCCTGCTGAATCCCACCGCCGAGTACGGCTATCGGCTGGTGGTGGAACTCGGCACGCCCGACACCAAGCCCTCGAAGATCGTCAAGACCATCGACAGCGACATCGCCGAAGGCAAGCCGCGCCCGGTGGTGATTGCCGTGGATGCCGGCCACGGCGGCGATGATCCAGGTGCGCGCGGCAAGGGCGGTACGCTGGAAAAAATGGTGACGCTGGAAATCGCCAGGAATCTTGCGAAACTGATCGACGCGCAGCCCGGCATGCATGCGGTGCTGACCCGCAGCGGCGATTACTTCGTGCCGCTCAAGCAGCGTTTCCAGATCGCGCGCGAGCACAAGGCCGACCTGTTCGTGTCGATCCATGCCAACTCGTGCCCGGATTTCTGCGACGCGCGCGGTGCGTCGGTGTGGGTGCTTTCCGCGAACGGCAAGCAGAGCGAGGCCGGCAAGTGGCTGGCCAAAAGCGAAAACGCGTCCGACCTGATCGGCGGCGTGTCGCTGGACGACAAGAGCCACATGCTCGCCTCGGTGCTGCTGGATCTGTCGCAAGGCGCCAGCATGCACGCGGCCGGCGAAGTCGGCGGCGACGTGTTGACGGCGCTCGGCAAGATCGGGCCGCTCTATCGCAACACCGTGCAGGGCGCGAATTTCGTGGTGCTGCGCTCGCCGGACGTCCCTTCGATCCTGGTCGAAACCGCGTTCATCAGCAATCGCACCGACGAGAGCCGCCTTGACAGCGGCAAGGATCGCCAGCAATTGGCCAACGCCATCCTCACGGGCGTGCAGCAGTATTTCGAAACCACGCCGCCGCCGGGCACCTGGTTCGCGATGGAGCGCAACAAGCGCCTGCACCTCACCGCCGACGCCGCGCCCGAACTGGCCACGAACGCAGACACCGCCAAGGGCGACAAGGCGGTCAGTGCGGATGCGCCGCAGCGATTGGCGTCCGCGGACAAGGCGCCGGACTCCAGCGATCCGTTCCAGGACATGCACAAGGTCGCGCGCGGCGAAACGCTGTCCGGCATCGCCCGCCAGTACGGCGTCAGCATGAATGCCTTGCGCTCGGTGAATTCCAGCAAGATCCAGGCGGGCGGCGCCATCCAGGTGGGGCAGGTGCTGCTTATTCCAAGTTCGTGACTTTGCGATCGGTCGCCGCACGTCGACGGATGGCCGCGTGGGATGCATGGTTCCGTGGCGAACGCCGTGCCCATCAAAGCGCCGTCCCTGGCAAAGCGCTCCGTAGTCGAGTTCCACAACAACTGCTTCCCCGGGGCTGCAGGCAACCCGTTTTGACAGCCAAAGCGGCTGCAACGATAATGTGCGGCTCGCTGCCCGAATAGCTCAGCTGGTTAGAGCACTAGACTGTTAATCTGGGGGTCCTTGGTTCGAGTCCAAGTTCGGGCGCCAGACATGCAAGGCCGACGCATCGCGTCGGCCTTTTTTTATTTGCGATCGCGTTGACGTCGCGTGGACACGCTTTTCCCGCATACTCGCGCGTTTCGTGTCCAGACGCAGGAAATCCTCGTGGCTCCAGTTCCGTTCGCATCGAATCCGCCGGTCGGCATCAGCGGAATGGCCGTCTATCTGCCTCCATATCGCGTCGACCTGGAACGCTGGTGCGAATGGACGGGCAACGATCCGGCCAAGACGCGCGCGGTGGTGGGCCATGCGTTCCGGATGCCGGGTTCCGACCAGAATGTCTACACGCTGGCCGCGAACGCGGTGCTGAGGCTGATCGCGCAATACGAAATCGATCCGCGCCGCGTGGGTTATCTCGCGCTCGGCACCGAATCCAGCATCGACAATGCGGCGGGCGCGGTGATCGTGCGCGGGCTCGTCGACACCGCATTAGCCGCCGAAGGCAAACCTTCGCTGGCGCGCGACTGCGAAGTGCCGGAATTCAAGCACGCCTGCCTCGGCGGCGTCTACGCGCTGAAGGGCGGCTTGCGCTATCTCGCCTGCGACGGACGCGATCGCCAAGCCATCGTGGTGAGCGCCGACATCGCCGAGTACGCGCGCGGCAGCAGTGGCGAGCCGACGCAGGGCGCGGGTGCGGTGGCAATGCTGCTCGAGGCATCTCCGCGTTTGCTGGAACTGGATCTCGCGCTGGCGGGCAGTGCGTCCGAATATCGCGGTCTCGATTTCCGCAAGCCGTTCCTGCGTTTCGCCGGCCAGACGCCCGGCATGCACGGACACCTGAGCGACCTGCCGGTGTTCAACGGCAAGTATTCGACCGACTGCTACACCGACGCGACGTTGCGCGCGCTGGACGCGATGTTCGCGCGGCGTGGCGGTTCGCGCACCGCGTACCTGCGCGGATTGGCCGCGGCCTTCATGCACCGGCCGTATCACCGCATGCCGCGCAACGCTTGGGCGATGGCCCAGCTCGCGGCGCTTGGTCACGACGCGATGCACGGCGATGGCAATGCGGCGCGGGAGCTGGACGGCTATTGCGCGAGCGCGGGCGTGGCGCGCGACGAGGTGATGCGCGAATGGCAACACGGCGTCGACGGCTGCGAAGGCGGCGTGCTGCCCGCGGACGCGTATCCGGCGTCGGCGGCGTTGCTCAAGGCGTTCCGCAAGAGCGAAGCTTACGAACGCCTGGTCGAGGACACGTTGCGAACGGGGGCCGACGCGATGATGGAATTCGGCAACCTCTACACCGCGGCGCTTCCCGCATGGCTGGCGGCGGGTCTGGACGATGCAGCGGCGCGCGGTATCGAACTGGATGGACGCGATTTGCTGGTGCTCGGTTACGGCAGCGGTGATGCGGCCGAGGCGATTCCCGCACGCGCGGCGCCGGGTTGGCGCGAGGCGGCGCGCAGGATGCATTTTCGCGATGCGTTGACGGGCGCCGTGGATCTGGATGAAAGCGCTTACGCGGCGTTGCACGACAGCGCCACTTTGCACGGCATGCAGGCCAGCAACTCGGGCGTCGTCATCGAGCGCGTCGGCACATGCAACGAGCCCGCGTTCCAGGATTTCGGCATCGCGTATTACCGCTATCTCGGTCAACCCTGATCGGTCTGGCAGGTTGGGGTGAGCGGCCTTTGCGAACCCCAAAGCGTCGTCAGGATCACTGCAGTCCCGCGAGACACGTTTGCAAATGCGCGGCATCCGCACTCGCCAGCCGCACGCGTCCGGAATTGGCGACGATCACTTCCTTGCCCTCGCGCGCGTTCGCGTGGCAGATCGTGAAACGCACGTTGCTGCCGCCCGCGCTGCCGCTGGGCTGGAACGCGATCTGTCCACGTCCGATGCTGGTGACGACGCGCGTGCCCGCGGGCATCGCCGCCTGCGCCGTGATCAGCGCCGCACCACCATCGGGTTGCCCGTCATGATCGGAATCCTGCGCGATGATCCAGCCCTGCTGCCAATCGTCGCCCGCGCTGCATCGGCGGCCATCGCGACTGGGACAGACCAGCACACGTGCATTGCGCATGACCGCGGCCGAGCGCGCGTGCCGCAGCGTGTTGGCAACCATTGCTTCCGTGCTCGCGTCGCGCGTGCGCGCCAGCAGGCTGCCCATCGCCGGTGCGCCGATCATCGCAAGGATGCCTGCGATCGCCAGCGTGATCAGCAATTCCGTCAGCGTGAACCCTTGCGCCGCGCGTTTGTGATGAGCCATGACCATTCCCTCCGGATGAAGGGCACAGTCTGGTCAACGCGCGCGAGGCACGGCAGCAGTGCGGGGCGCAGGATTCGGTCAGCGATCGCCTACAGGGAATGTAAGGCGAAGGCCGGCTCGCTTTGCTCCGCGCTCAGGCGCGGGTCGTCGCGCGGCCCTTGGCGATCAGGTCTGACAACCGACGCATGTCTGCCAGTTTCTGCGCTTCCGCCGAAGCGCCTGCGATTTGCGCCGCTGCTTCGGTCAGAGCCGCGTCGCGCTGCTTGCGGCCGTTCGCATCGCCCGGCTGCGAAATCGCGCTGACGTATAGCGCATAGGCATAGTCATGGCGGAAGGTGGTGCCGGTCGCGCCCGCTTTTTGTTCGGCGATGTAATACGCCAGCGCGGGTTGCAGGAGCTTGCGGGCTTCGTCATTGCGGCCTTGCATCGCGATGGCTGCGGCCAGCATGCACGTGGCGCGCGATTGCAGGGGTTTCGGGTCGGTTTGCACTGCTATCGAATTCGGGATGATCGCCAACCACTGGCGCGCCAGGGTTTCCGCTTGTGCATAGCGCCCGAGCTGTACGGCTGCGCGCGCGGCGGCATTGAGGCTGGCCTCCAGATTCCGGTTCTTCAAGCGGGTCGCACCGACGTCGGCCGCGGGTACTTCGATCGACGCGATCATGGCGCGCGCCGCAGTGACCTGGGTCAACGCGGATTCTGCTGCGCCTTCGTCCAGCTTAAGCTGCCCGCCCGTCAGCAGTTGATTCATCGCACCGGCCGCGAGCAGGCGTTCGGGAGAACCGGGCGGCAAAAAGCCTGTAGCGAACCCGTCCAGGTTGCGCAGGTAGGCTTGCAATGATTGGTTTGCGCCGGCCGAGTCGCCGCTGAGCGCTTGAGCCCTGATTAGTCCTAGCCAGATGTAACTGGTCACGGCAGCCAGGCCCTTGGGACTGTGAGGGTCGTGCGCCAGTGCCAGCGCAGAGCGTGCAGTGGCGATGGCAGCAGACACCTCACCATGCTCATATTGAAACGTCGCAACCCCGACCAATGCCTGCGCCCATCTGCTCCAGGCATCGAGGCTGGAAGGATCGAAGCGCACCCAATCCCGGGCCGCCTGCACGGTTTGGTTTGCGTAGCTCGTCGCGGACGCCACATCGTGTCGGCTGTCGGCGAGGCCAGCGAGCCGGCGCGCAGCAAAGAAGCGATCCTCCAGCGCGTGAAGGTCGCCGGGGCGATGGGCCAGGACCTTCTCGGTCATCGCGAAGACTTGCTGCTCCAGCTTTTGCGCCTCGGCGATCCGACCGAGTGCCTGCAACTCCCCGGACTTGGTATCGGCGGTATCGGCCCAGGATGCCGCGGCATTGAGATCCGACAGATCCAGCGCGCCAAGCCCTGCAAGCGTCTTCAGCGCTTCGTCGCAGGTTGGCAAAGCTTGTTGCGGCTGTTGGTTCAGGCAAATGAGGTTCAAGGTATCCGCATAAAGTTGTCGCACCCGGCGTGACGGGCTGGCGCCGTTGACGAGTGGCCGCAGCAGGGCGGCGGTTTGATCCATCGGTGTCGAAATCCCGCCGCCGGTGGCAGCTCCGTAATTTGCGTTGTACAAAATCGAGGCGAGCCCATAGATCACGGGTTCGCCATTGTCGCCCGCCGCGCGCAGCCTCTTGAAGATCGCCTCGGCGTCGCCGAAGCTCTTGTTCGCGGTCTTTTGGTTGCCGCTGGCGCTTTGGGCAGAGCCGAGACGCACCAACGCCATCGCCTTGTTGATTTTGGTTTCCGGAGTGAGCAATGTCGGCGGCAGGCCGTTGTAATAGTCCACGGTTTTCTGCGCCAGCATGCCCAGCGTGCCAAGCCGGCCGGTGGGTGCGAGTTCGTTGTAGAAGTCGTCGATCATGAAGCCGACCAGATTCTCCGCGTGCGTGCGCGAGGCCTGGGCCTCGGCTTGCGCGGTCTTCGCGCGGCGCATGCCGACGAAACCGAAGACCGCCGCGATGACCGCGAGCACCAGCAGCACCACGCAGACGGTCGCGACCATGCGCGTGCGCAGCAGCGCGCGGTGCGTCGCCGTCTCGCGCTCGCGCTGTGCAGCAAGTTGGCGTTCGGCTTCTTCGCGGGCTTCGCGCGCGTGACGTTGTTCGCGGCTGGCGAGCACCACGCTGCACAACACGTCGTGGGTCAATTCCACGCGGCGCATGTCGAGGCGTTCCTCGATCCGCAGCAGGCGCCGGTCCACCAGGGTTGCCAAGGCATCCGGCGCGGCGCCCGCCGCGTCCAGCGCCTTGCGCACGCGTTCTTCGGCCAGGCTTTCGCGATAACCGGATTCGGTCAGCAATTCGTCTTCGATCACGCGCCGGACGCCGGCCGGCTGATCGGCCAGCGCGCGCTCGTAGAACTCGGAAAGGATGGTGTCGCGCGAGCCTGCCAGCAGGTCGGCGGAAATTTCCCTGCGGCCCTGTGCCTGCCGCGCGGTGTTGAGTTCGCGGCAGACCAGGCTGAGCAGCGAAGGTTCGATCTCTGCGTTGGCCAGTTCCGAACCGCCGGCGACGAAGCGCACGATGGACTCGGCGACTTCCTGCGACACCAGTTTGCCGCCGGGTTTCACCACCGCGCTCAGCGCCTGCGCGCCGTTCATGCGCGCCAGCCGCATGCGGTTCTGGGTGATCGACGGCATGATGTCCTTCACGCTTTCCAGGTGTGCGAGGTAGTCCTCGCGGAGCGCGATCAGCACCCGGTAATCGGCGCGCGCAAAATCGAACTGCTCCATGGCCTGGTCGTCGTCTTCGAGGCGCTTTTCCAGCGCGGCGGGCGCACGGTTCTCGACGAGGTCGGCGAGGTCTTCGAGGAATTGCCTGGCGCGCAGGCGCCCCGCGTCGTCGGCCTGGCCGAGCGTGAATATTTCCTCGAACTGGTCGAAGATCAGCAGCGGCATCAGCGTAAGGCCGTCCGCATCACGCAGCAGGTCGCCGCGGTGATGCAGGAATTCCCACAATGATTCGCCCTCGATCGAGCTGCCCGGCCGTGTCCAGTGGCCCGCTTCGGCGGTGGCGCGGAAGATCGCCTGCTTGATCTGCTCGGAGGGCGCGGGTGATCCGGGCGCGTAATCGATGCGCACGTACACCGGACAGAAATCCGCGCCGCGCAGGCGCGGGACGAGGCCTGCGCGCAACAGCGAAGTCTTGCCGAGTCCCGATTGCCCGAACAGCACCGTCAGCAACTTGCGTTGCACGCGGCGCGCGAGCTCGGCGGCTTCCTCGTCGCGGCCGTGGAAATAGGCGCGGGTTTCCTCGGAGTAGGAAAACAGTCCGAGCCAGGGATTTTCCGGATCGAGCGTGACCGTATCGACGCGGTTGATGTCGTTCATGCGCGTCTCCCGCTGAGCAACTCCTGCAACCGGCGCAGGAATTCGGGCGTGGATTCGCCGCCCGCCAGGCGCGTCATGTGCACGGCCTTGAAGTGCTCCGGAACCAGTGCGTTGGCTTCCTGCGTGTCGTCGATACAGACGGGCAGGACGAACACCGCGCCTTCCGCGATGTTGCGCGCGCGGTCCACCGCATAACTCCACTCGCGGCGGAAGTAGGCTTCGTGCCGTCGCTGCGTCGTCGCCGAAATCACCGGGACGAAGAAGCTGCAACGCGCGATGTTGGCGTGGATCTTGCGATCGTAATCGTCGCCGCTTTCCAGGCGATCGAGGTCGAACCAGGTCGTGAGCCCTGCCTCGTCCATGCCCGCTTTCAAACGCTGCACCGCGGGCAGGTCCTCGCGCGCGTAGCTGATGAAGATCGCGTTCTCTGGCATCTCGCGCGCGGGCGGAAGGAAGCGTTGTGGCGCGCCGGTGCCGGAAGCCGACGACGCTTGAGTCGGCCGCTGCCGCGCGCTCCAGCGCTGGTGCAGCTCGGCGACGAACGATTCCGCGCCGCCGTACACGCGGGTGCGCACGCTGACCTGCTGCAGGAACGCGACCAGCCGTCCGTCCTGCAAGGTGTGGTCGTCGGCGAACACTTCGGTCACGTCGCGCGGATCCGACAGCCGCTTGCGCTTGGCCATGCGCAGGAACAACCGCGCCAGCCAGTTGGAAAAATCGCTGCCGATCAGCAGCAAATGGTTGTGTTCGAGTTCGTGGAAGAGTTTCTCGGGCGTCAGGTGCTCGGACTGGAGCGCGCAGATGAACTCCAGCATGTCCTCGTCGGACAACACGTAGGTCGGCGAGGCGGAAAGCCTGCCGAGCAAGTGATAGACGACCGTGCGCTGCAACTCGGCGCGCTCGGCCGGCAAGTCGGCGACGCGATTGGGCGAATAGGCGATCACTTCGGCGGAAGGCTGGCCGCCATGGCGTTCCAGGTTGATCGCGTTTTCCAGCAGCGGGTCGAACGTCGTCGTGACGAACAGGTCGAAATCGGTGATCTGCGCCAGTTGCCGCAACGGCATGGGCGGCTCGAATTGCACTTCGCGCATGATCGAGCGCAGCCGCGTGTAGGCCTCCTCGCGACGGCCGCGCTGGCCGAGCCAGGAACACATCACGTCATTGAGCGTGAGCGGTTGCGGCAGTTCGGATGTGTCGACCGACAATCGCGTCGCCAGTTTTTCGGCGAGCCACACGTACAGCGGGCGCAGGCCGCTGTCGGTCTGCACGCGCAGCAGGTCGGGGCCGATGATCGGAATGACCCTGTGCTCCTCGATGTAATTGAGGAGGTCGTCCCATGCGTCCTCGTCGAAACTCCGCGGTGTCTCGACAGCGTTCGGGAGCGTCATTCGCCAACCCTCGCAATGGACCGGCGGAGCTTACTCCTGCTGATGGACGCGTGCTTGGAATCGCACGGACCGCCCTGGACAGGCACGCGGGACATTGCTGACAAAGGGTGTCAGCAGGCCGAACGTATAATGCCGGGATGGATGCAAGCCGCTCTCCGCAATACGGCAACGAACGTTTCGAGCTGGTCGCGCCGTACCGGCCTTCCGGCGACCAGCCGCAGGCGATCGCGAAGCTGATCGAAGGTTTCGACGCGGGCCTGGCCGCACAGACGCTGCTGGGCGTCACCGGTTCGGGCAAGACCTTCACGATCGCCAACGTGGTGCAGGCCGTGCAGCGTCCGACGCTGGTGCTGGCGCCCAACAAGACGCTGGCCGCGCAGTTGTACGGCGAGTTCAGGCAATTCTTCCCGCACAACGCGGTCGAGTATTTCGTAAGCTACTACGACTACTACCAGCCCGAAGCCTACGTGCCGTCTTCCGACACGTACATCGAGAAAGATGCATCGATCAACGAGCACATCGAGCAGATGCGCCTCGCCGCGACCAAGGCGCTGCTGTCGCGGCGCGATGCGCTGATCGTCGGCACGGTTTCGGCGATCTACGGCCTGGGCGATCCGGAAGATTATTTGAGCCTGCGGCTGATCCTTTCGATCGGCGATCGCGTCGATCTGCGCGCACTGCTCCGCCAACTGACCGAACTGCAATACACCCGCAACGAGATGGAACTGCACCGCGGCACCTATCGCGTGCGCGGGGAAAACCTCGACATCTTCCCGGCCGAAAACGAATCGGAAGCCATCCGCATCGAGATGTTCGATGGCGAGGTCGAGAAGATTTCGATGTTCGATCCGCTGACCGGCGACATCCTGCGCAAGCTGCCGCGCTGCGTGGTGTATCCGGCCACGCACTACGCGTCGACGCGCGAAAGCGTGCTCAATGCGATCGACACCATCAAGGAAGAACTGGGGCAGCGCCTCGAAGTGCTGCGCGGCGCCAACAAGCTGGTGGAAGCGCAGCGGCTGGAGCAGCGCACGCTGTACGACATGGAAATGATGCACGAGGTCGGCTACTGCCAGGGCATCGAGAATTATTCGCGGCACCTGACGCGACGCTTGCCCGGCCAGCCGCCGCCCACGCTGTTCGATTACCTGCCGTCCGATGCGCTGCTGGTGGTGGACGAATCGCACGTCACGATTCCGCAGCTGGGCGCGATGTACAAGGGCGATCGCTCACGCAAGGAAACGCTGGTCGAGTTCGGGTTCCGGCTGCCCAGCGCGCTCGACAACCGCCCGTTGAAATTCGAAGAGTGGGAACAACGCGAGCCGCGCACCATCTTCGTGTCGGCCACGCCGGGGCCCTACGAATTGCGCCAGTCCGGCGGCAGTGTGGTGGAACTGGTGGTGCGTCCGACCGGGCTGGTCGATCCCGAAGTGGAAGTGCGGCCGGTGCGCTCGCAGGTCGACGACGTGCTGGGCGAAATCCGCGCGCGCGTGAAAATGGGCGATCGCGTGCTGATCACCACGCTGACCAAGCGCATGGCCGAAAACCTCACCGATTTCCTGGCCGAACAGGACGTGCGCGTGCGCTACCTGCACTCCGACATCGAAACCGTCGAGCGCGTGGAGATCATCCGCGACCTCAGGCTCGGCAAGTTCGACGTGCTGGTCGGCATCAACCTGCTGCGCGAAGGGCTGGACATGCCCGAAGTGTCACTCGTCGCGATCCTCGACGCCGACAAGGAAGGCTTCCTGCGTTCCACCGGCTCGTTGGTCCAGACCATCGGCCGCTGCGCGCGCAACGTGCGCGGCAAGGCCATCATGTATGGCGACACGATCACCCGATCGATGCAGGCCGCGATCGACGAGACCGACCGCCGCCGTGCGAAACAGGTCGAATACAACCTCGAACACGGCATCACGCCGACCACCATCGTGCGCAACATCGCCGACGTGATGGAAGGCGCGCGCGAGGAACCGTCGTCGCGCGCCCGCGCGCGTGCGCGCGGCAAGGGCCTGTCGGAGCCGGTGCGCAAGATCGCCGAGGAATCCGCGGATTATTCCGTGCTCGACGCGCACGCCGCCGCGGCGCTGATCAAGAAGCTGGAGTCGCGCATGTACAAGCACGCGCAGGACCTGGAATTCGAGCAAGCCGCGCGCCTGCGCGATGAAATCCATCGCGTGCGCGAACAAGCCTTGCTGTCGTAGGAGAGCTGCCGCAGTCGCAGTGGTCGGCCACTCTCCCCGCGCGCAATCGAAGGAAACGGCATGTCGGACATCAAGGTAATCGGCAGCTACATCTCGCCCTACGTGCGCAAGGTGCTGGTGTTCCTGGAAACGAAAGGCATCGGGTACGAAATCGATCCCATCGCGCCGTTCGTCGGCAACGAGGAATTCGCGCGCCTGAGTCCGCTGAAGCGCGTGCCGGTATTGATCGACGGTCGGCTGGTACTCAACGACTCCTCGGTGATCTGCCAGTACCTCGAGGACAAGTTTCCCGAACCCTCGCTGTATCCGCGCGACATCGCTGATCGCGCACGCGTGCGCTGGCTGGAGGAATTCGCCGATACGCGTCTCGCGGATGGCCTGATCTGGCGGCTGTTTTACGAGTTGTCGATCAGAAGCGCACGACCGGTGTCGCCGCCGATGCAGCCGTGCTGCAGCGCGCACGCGAGGTGGAAATTCCGGCGGCACTGGATTATCTGGAAACGCAAGTTCCGGCGGAAGGTTTCGTCTTCGCCGAGCCGTCGATTGCGGACATCAGCATCGCCTGCTATTTCCGCACCGCGCAATTCGTGCGTTACGAAATCGACGCGCTGCGTTGGCCGCGCGTCGCGGCATTGCTGGATCGCGCCTGGGCGCTGCGGGCATTCCGCACGCTCACGCGCTTCGAGGAATGCTCGTTGCGCGTGCCGCTTGCGGAACAACGCGATGCCTTGCGCGCCGCGGGCGCCCCGTTGACCGCGACAACCCTCGGTGACGGTCCGGTTCGCGCCGTGCAGTTTCGCGTGTCGTAGCGCCTGTGCTTGCGCGGGGCCAGGAGATGATCAGCGGCGCTCGTCGCGACCCATCACACGGTCCAGCAATCTCAAAGCCGGTCGCGCAGTGACGCCGTACAACACGATCGAGAACAGCACCGTCAGCGAGGTGACCGACCAAAGCCGGTGCGGATCGTGGTTGGGATCGGCGCCGACGGCGTAGCTGATGTAGTACAGCGAACCGAGGCCGCGAATCCCGAAATAGCCGACGGCAAGCCGGACCGGCATCGGGTGCACCGAGCCGGCAAAGCCGAGCAGCGCGGCGACGGGGCGCACGACCAGCAACGCCAGCAGCGCGAACGCCACTTCGCGTGGGCCGATGCCGCCCAGCACGCCGCTGGCGATCGCGCCGCCGAACAATCCGAACGCCAGGAACGCCAGCAGCCGTTCGAGACGTCGCGCGGAAGCGGTGAGCCTCTGCGCGTACTCGAGTACGCGTCCGAACCGGCGCAGCGTGATCGCCGCCGCGAACACCGCGACGAAACCGTAGCCATGCACCGCACTCGCGGCCGCATACACCAGGAACGCCAGCCCCACCGACGCCACGCCTTCGTTGGACCGCGTCAACTGCACGCGTTCCGGCAGCAGGTGGTTGCCCTTCACCAGCAGCCAGCCGCACGCGAATCCGACCACGGCCGCGGCCGTGATGCCCCACAACAGGTCGACGCCGAACCAGCGCGTGATCCACCCACCGGGCTGCGAAGCATGCGCCATCATTGCGCCGCCGAGCGCAAGGAAAGGCAGCGCGAGGCCGTCGTTCAATCCCGCTTCCGAGGTGAGCGCGAAGCGCGTTTCGCCTTCTTCGCCGACGCCCGGCGGACCAACCTGCACCGATGCCGCCAGCACCGGATCGGTGGGCGCAAGGATCGCGCCCAGCAACATGGCGACGCCCAGCGGCAGGCCGAGCAATCCCCAGCCGAGCGCGGCCAATGCGGCAATCGACAGTGGCATCACGATCACCAGCAATCGCCACGCACTGCCCCAGCCGCGCCAGGTGAAGCGCCGGTCGATGCTCAGGCCCGCGCCCATCACCGCGACGATCAGCACCACTTCCAGCAGCACGCTGGCGATGCGCGGATGCGCGCGTGGTGACGCCAGCTCCGGCGTGAACAGGAACGCGAGCCAGCCCGCGCCGACCGCCAGCATCGGCAACGTGAGCGGCAAACGATCGAGCCACAACGGTAGCCACGCCACGATCAGGATCGCGGCGCCGAAACCGGCGAAGGCGATGAGTTCCGCGGGATGCATGGTCGCGACGTTGTTCCTTCAACACGCGGGTGCCGGCACCATCATGGATGCGCGGCATCGCATCGGCAACGTTCCGCTGCGGCGCGGATTCAGCGACCGTGCCGCCGCGCAAAGCGTCAGGACGCAGCGCGCACCGCCACCGCGGCGCCCAGCAGTCCGGGATTCGGGTGCGTGATCACCTGCACCGCCATGCGGCGCATGTAGTTGGCGTGGCGGCCCTTGGCGGTGAAGGCGTCCATGAATTCGCTGGCGCGGAAGAAATCGAGGAAGTGCAGTACCACGCCGCCCGCGATCATCACGGTGTTGGCGCCGTGCAGCAGCGCGGCGTCACCGGCGACCGCGCCGTAGATCCGGCAGAAGCGCCGCAGCGCGTGCACCGCGGCGGCTTCGCCTGCCAACGCCGCATCGACGACGTCCTTGGAGCGCCGCGATCCCGGTTGTGGCGCCGGCGCCGCGGCCGGCGCCACGCCGCGCAGGCAGGCATCGAGATTGGACAAGCCGTGTCCGCTCAGCAGGCGTTCCGTCGACACGCGGCCGTGGCGAACGCGCAGCCACGCGGCGATTTCGCGTTCCTCGTCGTCGATGGGCGCGAAGCTCGCGTGGCCGCCTTCGGTTGGCACCACGTGCCAGCCTCGTTCGGCGGAACCGGTCAGCAGCGCAACGCCGAGTCCGGTGCCCGCGCCGATCACCGTCACCGGACCTTGGGGCGGCGTGGCGAGCGTGCCGTGGATCGCGATGCGGTCGCTCGCCGCGAGGTGCGGCGCCGCCCACGCGATGGCCGCGAAGTCGTTGATGAGTTGCAGGTGCTCCAGTTCGAGTGCCTGCTGCAACGTGTCGCGATTGAACGACCAGTCGCGATTGGTCAGCGTGATGTCGTCGCCTTCGATGGGCGAGGCGACCGCCAGCGCGGCGCGCACCGGTTCCGCATGCGTCGCGCCGAGATAATGCCGTGCGGCGTCGCGCAGGCTGTGGAAGCCGGCGTCGGTGAAGGTTTGTTCCTCGAAGATCTGCGGTGCATCGGCCGTGAGGTCGGTGAGCGCGAAGCGCGCGTTGGTACCGCCGATGTCGCCGATCAGTGCAAGCTTCTGCATCGTCCATCAGTCCTTGTTCGCGGGTTCGGGATGCGGCAGGTCCTGCCACAGGCTGGATCGTCGCACCATCAGTTTCATCGGCAGCATCCGGCTTTCCACGGCTTCGTTGTGGATCAGGCGCAGCAGGCTGTCCACCAGCATTTCGCCGGCGCGCTGCGTGTCCTGCTGCACGGTCGTGAGCGGCGGATTGACGAAGCTGGCCATCGGAATGTCGTCGAAACCGGCCACGGCGACCTCGAACGGCACGCTGATGCCCTGCGCCGACAGCGCGCCTATCGCACCGATCGCGATCAGGTCGCTGGCGGCGAAGATCGCATCGAACGGTTCGCCGCGCGCGAGCAGGGTTTCCGTCGCGCGGCGGCCTTCCTGTTGCGAGCTTTCTGCGTCTACCTGCAGCGCCTCGTCGGGCACGATGCCGCGCGCACGCAGGGCCTGCAGGTGGCCGCGATAACGTTCCTGGAATTCCGGAAAGTGCTGCGAGGCATCGCCGAGGAAGGCGATGCGCCGGCAGCCCTGGTCGAGCAGGTGTTCGGTGATGCTGCGGCCGCCGCTGAAATTGTCGCAGCCGATGGTGACGCAAGGCTGGTCGGGCATCACCGCGCCCCAGCTGACGATGCGGGTGCCGCGCGCGCGCAGCTTTTCCAGCCGGCTGGTGTGGGTGAGGTAATCGCCGTAGCCGAGCAGGATGATGCCGTCGGCCTTCTTGCTCTCCGCGAAATCGGCGTGCCAGTCGCGCGCGAGTTCCTGGAACGAGATCAGCAGATCGTAGCCATGCCGCGCGCAGGCGCGCGTGATCGAGCCCAGCATCGACAGGAAGAACGGATTGATGTGCGAGTCGTCCGGCGTGGGATCTTCGAAAAACAACAATGCCAGCGTGCCGGTGAGCCGGCCGCGCAGGTTCGAGGCGTTCTTGTCGACGGTGTAATTCAGCGCCACGGCGGCCGCCTCCACGCGCCGGCGCGTCTCGCAGCTCACCGAGGGGTCGCCGCGCAACGCGCGCGACACCGTGGCCTGCGAGACCCCCGCCTTTTCGGCGATGTCGAACGACGTGATGCGCTTCTTGCTTTGCACGCGGCGGCGGCCTTCGGACCCTGCGACAGGGAAGTCGAAGGTGATGATGCTATCCAAACTCGCGTGATGCTGCCGGGTGGACGGCCTCGATCCTGCCGGATCAGGCCGCGAGCGCGGCGAAAATCGCGCCATGGCCGGGCAGGCGCACGTGTTCGCCATCCAGCGTGCCCTGGTGCAGGCCGTGGCCGTGCAGCGGCTTTGCGCCGCGCAAGGAGGGCACCGAGAAATCAGCGGCGGCGTCGGAGAGATTGAAGGCGACCAGCAATGTTTCGCCGGGCGTCTCGCGGGTGAAGGCGAGGATCGGTTCCGGTGTATCCAGGAAACGGATCGCTCCCGCGCGCAACGCCGGATGTTCGCGCCGCCAATGCATGAAGGCGCGAAAACCGTTGAGCGTCGAAGCTTCGTCGGCTTCCTGCCGCGACACCGCCAGCGCGAGATGTTCCTGCGGCACCGGCAGCCACGGCGTGCCGGCGGTGAATCCGCCGTGCGCATCCGCGCTCCACGGCATCGGGGTGCGGCAGCCGTCGCGTCCCTTGAATTGCGGCCAGAACGCGATGCCGTAGGGATCCTGCAGCGCCTCGTACGGCACCTCGGCTTCGGTCAGGCCCAGTTCTTCGCCTTGGTAGACGCATACCGAGCCGCGCAGCGAACAGAGCATTGCGGTGAGCAGGTTGGCCAGCAGCGCCGAGGCGTGGCCGTCGCCCCAGCGCGACAGCACGCGTTCGACGTCGTGGTTGGAAATCGCCCAGCATGGCCAGCCTTCGGTCATCTTCGCTTCCTGCGCGCGCACCGTGTCGCGGATGTAGGTCGCGCTGAAGTCGTCGGTGAGCAGTTCGAAGCTGTAGCCCATGTGCAGGCGATGCCCGGCGGTGTATTCGGCCATCGTCGCCAGCGAATCCTCGGACGCGATTTCGCCCAGCGTGGTCGCGCCGGGATAGCGATCGAGCAACGCGCGCAGTTCACCGAGGAACGCAAGGTTTTCCGGCTGCGTGTTGTTGAAGTAGTGGTACTGGTAGGCGTACGGATTGTCCGCGCTGAAGCCGCGTCCCGTGCGCTGGCCCTTCGGCTTGGGCGGGTTGTCGCGCAGTTGCGTGTCGTGGAAACAGAAGTTGATCGAGTCGAGGCGAAAGCCGTCCACGCCGCGCTCCAGCCAGAAGCGCAGGTTGTCGAGCATCGCCGCGCGCACTTCCGGGTTGTGGAAGTTGAGGTCCGGCTGCTCGGTGAGGAAATTGTGCAGGTAGTACTGCTGGCGGCGCGGTTCCCATTGCCACGCAGGCCCGCCGAAGATCGACAGCCAGTTGTTCGGCGCGGTGCCGTCCTCGCGCGGATCGGCCCACACGTACCAGTCGGCCTTCGGGTTGCTGCGGCTTTGCCGGCTTTCGCGGAACCACGCGTGTTCGGCCGAGGTGTGGCTCAAGACCTGGTCGATCATCACCTTCAGCCCCAGCGAATGCGCCTTCGCCAGCAGCCGATCGAAATCGTCGAGGTTGCCGAACAACGGATCGACCGCGCGGTAATCGGCGATGTCGTAACCGAAGTCGGCCATTGGTGACTTGAAGAACGGCGCGATCCACAGCGCGTCCACGCCCAGCGATGCCACGTAGTCGAGCCGTTCGATGATCCCGGGCAGGTCACCCACGCCGTCGCCGTCGGTATCGAGAAAGCTGCGCGGATAGATCTGGTAGATGACGGCGCCGCGCCACCAACAAGCGTCAGACATTGTCGAAGGTGTCCCTGGGTGCGCGCGTCATTTCGCGGCGTCTGATAGGTCGGCCAGCTTAGCGGCTGGTGCGATTCAGCCCGCCGCACGCGCATACGTATTCATGCATGCTGCGGGTGCGTCATGGATCACGCGCATTGCCGTGCATGTGCACGAACATCGCGCGCGTCTCGCGTGCTGCGTCGCATCACGCTCGGGCCAATGGCGGGATGAATACGTATGCGCCGCGCGCCCGGCGCGAAACCGGACGCCTACCATCCTGATCACACCCGCGCCGCGAGCGCGGGATTGCACGCGGAATGGCCGCGACACGCACACCGACGTTCACCACTGGGGACGACCGATGCAACTGAAACGCAACATGATGACGCTGGCCCTGCTCTCCGCAGGCATCGGGCTTGCCACCTGCGCCAACATCGCTTTCGCCGCCAGCGCGCCGGCCGGCGGCGCGCAGGATCAGCCGCAGCAGCAGGACCAGACCGCCACGACTGATCAGAACGCCAACGGCAAGAAGAAGAACGAGAAGCAGAAAACGCAGCCGCAGCAACTGCAGGCGATCAACGTGCGCGGTTATGCAGGCAGCCTGCAGAATGCCACCGCGATCAAGCGCAATTCCGACGAGATCGTCGAGGCGGTTTCCGCCGAACAGATCGGCAAGCTGCCCGGCACCAGCATCGCCGACGCGCTCGGTCGTCTGCCGGGCCTGGCGGTGCAGACCTTGAGCGGCCGTCCGCAGGTCGTCACGATCCACGGCCTCGGTCCCGACTTCTCGACCGCGCTGGTGAACGGGCGCGAGCAGGTCAGCACCTCCAACAACCGCGACGTGCAATACGACCAATACCCGTCGAGCTGGTTCAACAGCGTCGTCGTTTACATGTCGCCGAGCGCCAGCCTGATCGGGCAGGGCCTGTCCGGCACGGTGGACATGCGCACGATCCGCCCGCTGGAACAACCGGGTCCGGTGGCCGCGGTCAACGCGCACTACGTTTGGGACAGCCTTTCGACGTTGTCGCCCGGACCCGGCGTCAGCGACCACGGTTATTCGGTGAACGGCGTGTACGTCAACCAGTTCGCCGACCACACCTTCGGCGTCACGCTGGGCGTCGACCTCGAATCCAATCCGGCGCAGATCGAGCACCAGGCGCCGTGGGGTTACGCCACCGATTCCAATGGCGACCTGGTGGTGGGTGGCTCCAAGAACTACGGCATTTCGGATCAATTGAAGCGCACCGGCCTGCTGGCGACGCTGCAGTACCGGCCGAGCGACAACTTCACCAGCACACTCGACCTCACCTGGGACAACTTCCGTGAAACCCAGCAGGCCAAGGGCGCGGAACTGCCGTTGTACTACGGCGTGGGCGTCGTGCTCCAGCCCGGCAATGTCCAGAATGGTTTCGTGCAGAGCGGCGTGTACAGCAATGTTTCGCCGGTCGTGCGCAACGACTACAACCAGACCCGCGCCAAGGTCTGGAACATCGGCTGGAACAACAAGCTGCGTTTCAACGAAGACTGGTCCGCGGAACTGGACGCCAGCTATTCGCGCGCCGATCGCCAGGACGTGTTGCTGGAAAGCTACTCGGGCTTCGGCTACAACAAGTCCGGCCCGACCGATACGCTGGCCTTCGAGGAAGCCGGCAGCGGCATGTTGTCCGTCGATCCCACGCTGGATTACACGCAGGGATTGGTGCTGACCGATCCGCAAGGCTGGGGCAGCGGCAACAATCCGTCGGTGGTGCAGGCGGGCTTCATCAACATGCCGCACACCAACGATTACCTCGCGCGGCTGCGCCTGTCGGTCGAGCATGAATTCATGAGCGGGCCGTTCTCGAACATGCAGTTCGGCGTCGATCGCGCGACCCGCAACAAGAACTACGACATCGATCAGGATTTCATCGTGCTGCCGCCGACAGCCGCCTTTCCGAAGGGCGCGCAGACCGCAGCGATCCCGTCGTACACGATCGGCAATCCGCTGGCATGGATGGGCATCGGCCAGCAGGTGGTCTACAACCCGCTCGATTTCCTCGCCGACGGCACCTACAACCTGTTCCCCACCGCGTTGTCGTCGATCGGCGTGCCGCCCAACTGGAAGGTACGCGAGCTCGACACCACGCCGTTCGTGCAATTCAACATCGACACTTCGCTCGGCAACGTGCCGGTGCGCGGCAACCTCGGCGTGCAGGTCGCGCATACGAATGAAAGCTCGCAGGGCCAGCGCGTCGCCGCGGGCACCAGTTCGACAGGCTCCTCGGTGGTGACGCTGGTGCCGGTTTCCGGAGGCACCAAATACACCCGCTGGTTGCCCAGCGCCCACCTGGTGTTCCAGTTCACGCCCAGCACCGACCTGCGCGTCGGCGCCGCGCGCGTGCTGGCGCGCCCGCGCATGGACC
>JAZKBD010000035.1:0-14623 GCA_040388785.1 Pseudomonadota bacterium | reverse complement strand
CTCGCGATCAGCGGCAACATCACGGCGCTGCAGAACACCAATCCCAACCAGTCGTACTTCAGCGCGAACGGCGGCAACCCCGAGCTGCTGCCGACGATGTCGGACAACTTCAACATCAGCCTCGAGCATTACTTCGCGCAGAACCAGGGCTACATGGCGGTATCCGGTTACTACCTGAAGCTGACGGATTTCATCAACCCGAGCGCTGCGTTCCTGTACAACTTCGCGCCGTTCGTCGGTGCGTTCCTGAACGCGGATCAGCAAAAGCTGCTCGGTACCACCTACGGCATCATTTCGGGTCCGACCAACGACGGCCACGGCAGCGTGAAGGGCCTGCAGGGCACGATCAACCTGCCGTTCAAGGCGCTGACTTCGGTGCCGGTGCTGGAGGATTTCGGTTTCATCCTGACCGGCGACTACACCAAGAGCGCGGTGGTGTACGCGGGCAATCCGCAGGCGATCACGGTGCCCGGGCTTTCGAAGTGGGTGGCCAACGGCACGATCTACTACCAGCACGACGGTTTCGAGGCGCGCGTCAGCGACAGCTACCGCACCAGCTTCCTCGGCGAAGTGCAGGGCATCAGCGCCACGCGCATCCTGCAAACCATCAAGGGCGGCAGCACCTACGACGCGCAGGTCAGCTACACGATTCCGGACGGGCGCATGAAGGGCCTGACGTTCCTGTTGCAGGGGTCGAACCTCACCAACCAGCGCTTCATCACCTACCAGAACAACGACCCGCGCCAAGTGCTGACGTGGGAAGAGTATGGCCGCCGCTACGAAGTCGGCGTGTCGTACAAGTTCTTTTGAGGCATGGCGGCGGCACGGTTTCGCTGATTGCGGCAGCGATTCCGTGCCGTTGCCGTGTTCGACGCGTACACTTCCGGCATGAATGAATCCGCGATCCGGCGCGTGGTGATCGTGGGCGGCGGCACCGCCGGATGGATGGCGGCGGCGTTGCTGGCGCGCGCGTTCGGGCCGCGACGGGAAATCCGTCTGATCGGATCGGCCGAGATCGGCACCGTCGGCGTGGGCGAGGCCACGATCCCGCAGATCCAGCACATCAACGCGTTCCTCGGCATCGACGAGGACGACCTGATGCGCTTCACCCACGGCACGTACAAGCTGGGCGTGCAGCTCAACGACTGGGGGCGCTTGGGTGATTCGTACCTCCATGCGTTTGGCGACATCGGCCTGCCGCTGGGCCTGCTGCCGTTCCACCATTACTGGCTGCGCAGCCGCGCAGGAGGCGACGCGCATTCGCTGTGGGCGTACTCATTGAATGCCGCCGCCGCCGCGGCGGACAAGTTCGCACGACTGGACAAGGTGGGCAACAGTCCGCTGGGCGGCATCCGCTACGCCTACCAGTTCGACGCCGCGCGTTATGCGCAGTATCTGCGCGAGCGCATTCCGGAAGGCGCGGTGCAGCGCGTCGAAGGCAAGGTGGTCGAGGTGAAGCTGCGCGGCGAAGACGGGTTCATCGAATCGCTGCGGCTGGAGAGTGGTGAAAACGTCGAAGGAGACTTTTTCATCGACTGCTCGGGGTTCCGCGGGCTCCTGATCGAAGGCGCGCTGAAAACCGGTTACGAAAATTGGCAGCACTGGCTGCCCTGCGATCGTGCGCTCGCGCTGGCGAGCACGCGCAGCACGCCGATGCGGCCCTACACGCAGGCGTTCGCGCGCACGTCCGGCTGGCAATGGCGGATCGCGTTGCAGCACCGCACCGGCAATGGCCACGTTTACTGCAGCCGCTTCATCAGCGACGACGAAGCCGCCGCGCAACTGCTCGCGAATCTCGAAGGCGAGCCGCTGGAAGATCCACGGCCGCTGCGCTTCGTCACCGGGATGCGCAGGCTTCAGTGGAACCGCAATTGCCTGGCGCTGGGGCTGGCCGCCGGTTTCATGGAACCGCTGGAATCGACCAGCATCCACCTGGTGCAGTCGGGCATTGCGCGCTTCCTCGGCATGTTTCCGGATCGGCGCTGCGATCCGATACTGATCGACCAATACAACCGCCAGACGCGCTTCGAATACGAGCGCGTGCGCGATTTCCTGATCCTGCATTACAAGGCCACCGAGCGTGATGACACGCCGTTCTGGAAAGCTTGTGGCGCGATGGATGTGCCGGAAGAACTCGCGCGCCGCATCGCGCTGTTCCGCCGCACTGGGTTGATCTTCCGCGAAGCAGACGAACTGTTCACCGAAGCGGGCTGGCTGCAGGTGATGCTGGGACAGCGTATCGAACCGGCGCACCATCACCCGCTGACCGATGAACTGGAGGATTCGAAACTGCGGGCATTCCTGTCCGACATCCGCACCTTGATCCTTCGCGCGGTCGAGCGCTTGCCTGCGCACGATGATTTCGTCGCGAGGACCTGCGCGCCTGCAACGCCCAGGCCGATGACCGAAGTCGCGAGGAGTGCATCGTGAGGAAAGCAGCATGTTGCGTCGTCGCGTTGCTCATTGCGTTGACCTCGATGTCCGCAAGTTTCGCGGCGAAGCGCGCGCCATCTGCCCAGCGCAGCAAGGATCCTTCCAGCGTCTATTACGAAATCTTCGTGCGCAGCTGGTACGACACCAACGGCGACGGCATCGGCGACCTGAACGGCGTCACCGCCAAACTCGATTACCTGCAATCGCTGGGCGTCGATGGCATCTGGCTGATGCCGATCAATCCATCGCCCAGCTATCACGGCTACGACGTCACTGATTATTACGCGATCAATCCGCAGTACGGCACGATGGCGGATTTCGGGCGGCTGCTGCGCGAGGCGCACAAGCGCGGCATCAAGGTCATCATGGATCTGGTGGCGAACCACACCAGCAACCGGTCGCCGTGGTTCCTCGCCGCGCGCGATCCGCACGGCAAGTACCACGACTGGTACTCGTGGGCGACGGCCGAGACCGATCTCAAGGCGATCAGCGCGACGGGCAGTTTCGCATGGCACGCGCTGCCGAACGGCCAAAACTACCTTGGCGTGTTCACCGATGAGATGCCCGACCTGAACTACGACGATCCTGCCGTGCGCAAGGCAATGATCGACGTCGGCAAGTTCTGGCTGAAGAAAGGCGTGGACGGTTTTCGGCTGGACGCCGCGCAGCACGTCTACTTGAACTTCGAGACCGACTGGAACAACCAAGCGGTACTCAACAAGAACCTCGATTGGTGGCGCGAGTTCCACCAGGGCGTCGATGCGGTCAACCCGCACGCGTGGGTGGTGGGCGAGGTGTGGCAGCAGTATCCGGATCAACTCGCGCCATGGATGGACGCGGTGGATGCCACGTTCGATTTTCCGCTGGCGGCGCGCCTGATCGAGAGCGCCAAGACGGAGACCGACCGCGACCTCGGTGCGACCCTGCAGCGCATCGGCGATGACTACCGCGCTGCCGCGCATGGCCGTTTCGACGACGCGCCGCTGCTGTCCAACCACGACACCGAGCGCGTGATGAGCCAGCTTGACGGCAATCCCGATCACATGCGCGTGGCCGCCGCGATGCTGTTCACCCTGCCGGGTCATCCGTTCGTGTATTACGGAGAGGAACTCGGGATGCGCGGGCAGAAACCCGATCCGCACCTGCGCGAACCGATGCGCTGGTATCACGCTGGCAAAGGGCCGGGCGAGACGACGTGGGAGAGCTGGAGCGCAGGTGATGGGCCGGATGTTTCCGTGGAGGCCGAGAACAAGAATCGATCGTCGCTGCTCGACTGGTACCGCATGCTGATCGGTTGGCGGCGCGACATTCCTGCGCTGCGCGAAGGCGCGGCACGCGACTGGCGCGACGCCAACCGGCAGGTCGCGGCTTGGGAACTGGACGACCCGCACGGCGACGTGCTGGTGCTGCACAACCTTTCCGGCAAACCACAAGCCATCGTGTTGCCAGCGCAGCGTTTCCACACGCTGCTTGAACACAGCCGCGCGGATACGGCGATCACCAGCAACCATCTGCAACTGCCGCCGTACGGCAGCGCGGTTCTGCAATGAATGGCCAATCAGGACGCCGTTGCGGCACCGGGGCGTTTTCTTTGTCGTCATTCCGGACGTCGCGAAGCGGCGATCCGGAATCCATTTTGATCTTGGTGATTGTGGAAAGAGAAAATGGATTGACTCGCGCCATCCTTGGCGCTTGCCCTGCGGGCCACCTGCGGCGTTCGCGTTGGCAATCCTGCCAACGCAGTCGGGCTCCGCCCGCACACAACGCGGGCGGCCCCGGAATGATAACCAGGGTTGGGTTTCCTGAAGGAAAAGGATAAACACGAGATGGCAAACCTGCGCATGCGAATACTCATGGTCTTGTTGCTGGCCGCCTTCGCCGTGGCCGCCAACGCGTCCGTCACGCTGGAATTGCGCAGCGTCAACGCGCAAGGCTTCGCGCTTGCACAGGACGATGCAACGACTACGGTGCAGATGGTCGCGCCCGGCGTGCTGAATGTGCACTACGTGCCGATGGGACACACGACACCGCCGGGCCTCGTGATCGATTCGCAGCCAAACTCGGCAATGGCGTTCGCGCCCGACGTTTCGCGCCACGGTGACGCGGTGACTTTGCGTTCGAACCGAATGGTCGTCGCATGGGATCCGAAGACCGCCACATTGACCGTCAGCGACGCGCAAGGCCACGTGCTGTTGCGCCAAACCGAGCTGATGGCCTTGTCCGAAGAACGGATCGTTCTCGAACATGCAGCGGGCGACGCGCTGTACGGCATCGGCGGCTTCGAAGCCAACCAGCCGGTCACCGCAGGCCTTCTGCGCAACGGCAAGCAGGTCGCGCAAGCCGGCAAACAAGGCCACGCCGGCGCGCCGTTCGTGTGGAGCACCAAAGGTTACGGCGTGCTGGTCGATTGCGACGGCGCGGATTTCGATCTCGCGGGCGGTCGCATCACCATCGACAATTTCAAGCGCTCCGACACCGATTACTACATCCTGGTTGGCGCACCGAAGGAATTGTTCGCGGAGCTGGCGGAGATCAGCGGTCCGGCGCCGCTGTTCCCGAAATGGGCGATGGGTTTCACCAACAGCCAGTGGGGCATCGACCAGAAGGAACTGCTGGACATCGTCAAGACCTATCGAGAGAAGCACATCCCGATCGACAACTTCACCCTCGACTTCGACTGGAAGGCGTGGGGGCAGGGCGATTACGGCGAGTTCCGCTGGAACCCGGAAAAGTTTCCCGACGGTCCCGACGGCAAGCTCGCGAAGAAGCTTGCTGCCGAAGGCGTGCACCTGACCGGCATCATGAAGCCGCGCCTGCTGCTGGGCACGGCCGAAGGCGATCACGCCACCGCGCACGACTTGTGGATTCCGGGCGAGCGGGCGTATCCGGAATATTTCTCGCACAAGCTGGCGAAGGATGTCGACTTCGACAAGCCGGAAGCGCGGCGCTGGTTCGGCGAGCTGGCCATCAAGTACGGCTTCGACGACGGCATCGCCGGCTGGTGGAACGACGAGGCCGACGTGTACGGCAAGGACGGCACGCCCACGTCGAATACGCAATTCCTCAACATGCAGCGTGCGTTGTACGACGCGCAACGCGCGGTCAGCAACCAGCGCGTGTGGTCGATCAACCGCAGCTTCTGGCTGGGCGCGCAGCGTTATGCGTACGGTATGTGGTCGGGCGACATCGACACCGGTTTCGCCAGCATGGCCGCGCAGCGCGTGCGGATGTTGAGCGGGATCGAAACCGGCGAAGCGAAGTGGGGCATGGACGGCGGCGGCTTCAACGGCCACCCGTCCGGCGAGAACTACGCGCGCTGGATCGAGTTCGGCGCGTTCACGCCGATCTTCCGCGTACACGGCACGTTCAATGAGAAGCGCCAGCCGTGGGTTTATGGTCCCGTCGCCGAAGCGGCCGCGACGGCGGCGATCCGTTTGCGCTATTCACTGATCCCGTACATCTACGCTTACCAGCATGCCGACTATGCGCACGGCGTCGGGCTGGTGCGGCCGCTGGCGTTCGATTGGCCCGACGATCCGAACGTGCGCAATGATGCCGACGCGTGGCTGTTCGGGCAGTGGCTGTTGGTGTCGCCGGTGGTCGAGCAGGGCGCGACGTCGAAGCGCGTCTACCTGCCCGCCGGCAGATGGATCGACTGGTTCAGCGGCAAGACTTATGCGGGCGGGAAAACCGCCGACATTCCGGTGGATGCGAAGACTTGGCGCGACATTCCGCTGTTCATCCGCGACGGCGCGATCATCCCGACGCAGCCGATGATGGACTACGTGGGCCAGCATCCGGTCACGACCGTGACGGTGCAGGTGTTTCCATCGGACCCGGAAACGCGTTTCGATTACTACGACGACGATGGCGAGACGTATGCGTACGAGAAGGGCGTGTATTTCTCGCAACCGATGTCTACGCGCAGGCAAGGTGCGGAGATCGATTTCACGCTGGCCGCACCCGAGGGCACCTACAAGCCGGCGCTGCGCTGGTACCTGCTCGCGGTGCACGGGGGCACCGCGCATTCGGTGCGCATGAATGGCAAGCCGCTCGAGTCTGTATCCGGTCTCGATGCACTCAATGCGTCGTCGGGCGCAGGCTGGGCCAGCGGCCACGATCGTTACGGCGCTGTGACCTGGGTGAAACTGGCCGCGGGTACGGCCGCCGATCTTCGCATCGGGACGGCACGGTGATCGCATTTGCTGCCCTGTTGCTGGCCGGCAGCGGTGTCATGGCCGCGCCCGCGTGGCACGACGGGCTCGAATGGCAAGGCAAGCACGCGAGCATCACTGCGTCGTCGCAACGCGGCTACGTGCTGCACAGCCCGTTCGGGCAACGCGACATTCCCGGCGCCGCGTCGAGCGTGGGCACGGCCAGTCCGCTGTTCGACGGTTTGTACGCGATGGCGCAGGACGACCTGAAACAGGATTCGGTGGGCGCGATCGGCGACGACGCATTCGATCATGGCGAGGCGATGCCTTGCCATTGCTTCGAGACCGGCGAGAAGTGGCACTACGTGTGGACGCGCGATCTTTCATATTCGATTGACCTGGGCCTGTGGCGTTACGACGCCGCGCGTTCGCGCAACGGCTTGCTGTTCAAGTTGTCCGGCGTGCGCGCGAAGGATGTGCCGCAGGGTTTGTATCCGATGCAGGACACCGGCTCCGGCGGAAGCTGGCCGATCAGCACCGATCGCGTGGTCTGGTTCCTCGCGGCACGGCACTTGCTGGACGACCACGCTTTTGCGGAAAAGACGTGGCAGGCGTTGAACGACGCGTTGGAACAGGATCGCGAATACGCGTTCGATGCGCGCATGGGCCTGTATCGCGGCGAGACTTCGTTCCTCGACTGGCGCGAACAGACCTATCCCGAATGGACGAAGGACAACGTGGTGTTCATCGGACAATCGTTCGCGCTGTCCACCAATGTGTTGCATTACGAGGCGCTGCAACTGGCGGCGCGCATGGCTTCGCAACATGGCGATGCGCGTGCGCAGCAATACGCGGCGCAAGCCAATGCATTGAAGACGGCGATCAACGAACGTTTCTGGCGTGGCGACCGCGGCATGTACATGAGCTACATCGGCGGTGACGGCTTGCCAGTGGAAGCCTATGACCTGCTGGGCCTGTCGCTTGCGATCACCAGCGGCGTGGCCGACGAAGCTCGCGCGCGTTCGTCGCTGGCGCGTTATCCCGCGTGGCCGGCCGGCAGTCCGGCGATCTGGCCCGAGCGCGCCGACCAGCCGATCTACCACAACCGCGCGATCTGGCCGTTCGTCAGCGCCTACGCGTTGCGTGCGGCGCGCAAGATCAACGATCCCGCGCTGATTGCGTTCGAGATCCAATCGATCATGCGCGGCGCCGCGCTGGCCGGCTCCAACATGGAAAACTACGCGCTGCTCACGCAATCGACGCACGTCGATGACGGCAAGCTCAGCGGCCCGGTGGTGGATTCGCCGCGCCAGTTGTGGTCGGTGGCGGGTTATCTCGACATGGTGGCCGAGGGCGTGTTCGGGTTGACGGACGACGGCAGGATCGAACCGAAACTGCCGTCGTCGCTGGTACCGATGCTTTTCGGCAAGCGCGACGCGATCACGCTGCGCTTGCCCGATCGCACGATCACGCTGAAGCGGCCCCAGCACGCGGACGGCGACCTGCTGGTTGCGGACCGGATCGAACACGATGGCAACAACGCCGTCGTTACGTTGAAAGCCATCGAGGTTGGGGCGTTGCCGCTGCGCACCGATGCACCGCTGTACGCGCCGTCCACGCCGGCTGCGCCGCAGGTGGTGCGCAACAACGACAACTGGCGAGTGACTGCGCGTGGCAATCGCGACGTGCTTTACCTGGACGGAAAGCGCTTTGGCGAAATGGGCGATTCGTGGACGCTGCCTCGATCGGCCGCCCGCCGCTGCCTGCGCGTAACGCAACTCGGCAAGCATGGCATCGAATCGCTGCCCAGCCTCGAAACATGCGTGGGTGTCGAATCGCAGGTGACCGGCGCGTGGCCGCGCACGTGGACCGTATCAACCAGCGGCGATTATCGCGTCTGGCTCGATTACGCGAACGATCACGGCCCGATCAACACCGGCGTCACGGCGGCAGTGAAACGTCTGACGATCCGCTGCGACGGCGCTCACGAACAGATCGTTCCGATCGTGATGCCGCACAGCCTCGGCGAACAACGGTCCACCTTCGCGACGTTCCGCGCAGGCAAGGACGCACGTTGCACCTTCGCGCTGCAGCAGGGCTTCAACATGAGCGACCTCGCGAATTTCGCGCATTACACCGGCGGCGCGGGCGGCAGTGGAGGTCCGTTGAACGATGCGCAGATCGGCGCATTGCACGTCGCGCCACTGCCGGCGAGCGCGAGCAAACCATGAACCGCAAGCCTGCGCTGTCGTTCTGGCAAATCTGGAACATGTGTTTCGGATTCCTCGGCATCCAGTTCGGTTTCGCGCTGCAGAACGCCAACGTCAGCCGGATTTTCCAGACGCTGGGCGCCGGCGTCGGCGACATTCCCGCGCTGTGGATCGCCGCGCCGTTGACGGGCTTGATCGTGCAGCCGCTGATCGGCCACTGGTCGGATCGCACTTGGGGACGGCTGGGCCGTCGTCGTCCGTATTTCCTGGTCGGCGCGGTGCTGGCGACGCTGGCGTTGTTCGCGATGCCGGATGCGCCGCTGCTGTGGATCGCGGCTGGGCTGCTGTGGGTGATGGATGCCTCGTTCAACATCGCGATGGAACCGTTCCGCGCGTTCGTCGGCGACCAGTTGCCGACGCGGCAGCGTGCGAAGGGCTACGCGATGCAGAGTTTCTTCATCGGCGTCGGCGCGGTGGTCGCCTCGATGCTGCCGTACCTGCTGGCGCGTGCCGGCGTGGCGAATACCGCGCCCGCAGGCGCGATTCCCGACACCGTGAAATACGCGTTCTACGCGGGCGGGGTGGTGCTGTTGGGTTCGGTGTTGTGGACCATCGTGAGCACGCGCGAATATCCGCCGGAAACTTTGCAGGCGTTCGAGAATCCTGTGGCGGAAGCCGCGCCCGCAGACACCAAGCGCGCCTGGCGTTTCGGCCTGCTGCTCGGCATCGTCGGTGTGCTGCTGCTGATCGCGATCCTGCGCTTCTCGTTGATGCGCGATCTGTATCTTCTGGCCGGAATGCTGATCGCGGGCGGACTGCTGTTCGCGTGGCTGTCGTTCGCGCGCGGTAGCGGCACGGTCCGTCAGGTAATGGCCGACCTGTACGGCATGCCGGAAGCGATGCGCCGGCTTGCGTCGGTGCAGTTCTTTTCGTGGTTCGCGTTGTTCGCGATGTGGATCTACACCACGCCCGCCGTGACGCAGGTGCAGTTTGGTACGACCGATCCGCATTCCGCGGCCTACAACGCAGGCGCCAACTGGGTCGGCGTACTGTTCGCTGCCTACAACGGCTTCGCCGCGCTGGCGGCGATCGTGATTCCGTGGATGGCACGCGCGTGGGGCCTGCGCGTGAGCCATTTGATCAACGTGGCACTGGGCGGTGCGGGGCTGGTGTCGTTCGCATTGATCTGCGATCCGCACTGGCTGCTGTTGTCGATGGTCGGCGTGGGTTTTGCGTGGGCGTCGATCCTGTCGCTGCCGTACGCGCTGCTGTCGGACAACCTGCCCGCCGCGAAAATGGGCGTGTACATGGGCATCTTCAATTTCTTCATCGTGATCCCGCAACTGCTGGCCGCCAGCGTTCTCGGCGCGTTGCTGAAGGGGTTCTTCCATGGCCAGCCCATGTATGCGCTGTTGCTGGGCGGCATCAGCCTGTTCATCGCCGGCCTGTGCGTGTTGCGCGTGCGCGAACCGGAGATTGCGAGGGCATCCGGCGCGGCGGCGCTGGGTCCCTGAGCGAACCGCACGTCGGCGCGTCGCAATTACACTTCCAACTCTGATTCCTGTGACGCGGACCCGGTTTCATGGATTATCTGGATGCATTGCGTGCAGCGGTCGGCGCGGCGCAGGTATTGACAGGCGACGACGCGCAGGCCTACGAGACGGACTGGCGCGAGCGCTACCGCGGCCATGCGCTCGCGGTGGTGCGACCCGGCTCGACCGAAGACATCGCGTCGGTCGTGCGCGTGTGTGCGCAGGCAAACATTGCGATCGTGCCGCAGGGTGGCAACACAGGGTTGTGCGGCGGCGCGACGCCGGACGATTCCGGTTGCGCGGTGATCCTGTCGCTGCAGCGGATGAACCGCATCCGCGGCATCGACACCGACAACGACACCATGGAAGTCGAAGCCGGCTGTGTGTTGCAGACCGTACAGCAAGCCGCGCGCGATGCCGGGCGCCTGTTTCCGTTGAGCCTCGCGGCCGAAGGCAGTTGCACGATCGGCGGCAATCTCGCGACCAATGCGGGTGGCACGCAGGTGTTGCGTTACGGCAACACGCGCGAACTTGCCTTGGGGTTGGAAGTGGTGACCGCGCAGGGCGATGTCTGGCACGGTCTGCGCGGCTTGCGCAAGGACAACACCGGTTATGATCTGCGCGATCTTTTCATCGGCAGCGAAGGCACGCTGGGCGTGATCACCGCGGCCACGCTGAAGCTGTATCCGCTGCCGGCGGCGCGCTGCACCGCATTGTTGGCCGTGGAATCGATCGAAGCCGCGATAGCGGTATTGAATCGCGCGCGTTCGGGACTGGGCGCGTCGCTGACCGGTTTCGAATTGATGTCGGGCGATTGCCTGCAACTGGTCGCACGCTGTTTTCCGCAGCAGCGTTTGCCATTCGAAGGACCTTCCGCAGAATCAGCGTGGTACGTATTGATGGAACTGTCGGACAGCGAATCCGAAGCGCATGCGCGCGAACGTTTCGAAGTGGGGGTGGGTGAAGCGATCGAAGCCGGTGAGGTGCAGGACGCGGTGATCGCGGGTTCGCTGGCGCAAAGCCACGCGCTGTGGCACCTGCGCGAAAGCATCCCGATGGCGGAAAAGGAAACCGGCAAGAGCATCAAGCACGACGTGTCGATTCCGGTGTCGCGGATGGCGGAATTCGTGCGCGGCACCAATGCGGCGCTACAAGCAGCGTTTCCCGGCATCCGCAATGTGATCTTCGGGCATCTCGGCGACGGCAATCTGCACTACAACGTTGCGCGCGGCGAAGGCTGGGCGGAAGCGCAACTGCTCGCGCGCCAGGACGACGTGTACACGCTGGTGCACGACCGCGTGCACGCGGTCGGCGGATCGATCAGCGCCGAACACGGCATCGGGCAACTCAAGCGCGACGTGCTGCCGCGCTACAAGGATCCCGTCGAAATGGAGATGATGCGCAAGATCAAGGCCACGCTCGATCCGCAAGGCATCATGAATCCGGGCAAGGTGCTGTAGACGTCGACTGCTACCGTTTAGACGTGGATCAGTCGGCCACCGCCGAACGACCAGTTCTCCCAACGCGTTTCGCTGAAGCACACCATGATGCGTTCGGGATCGAAGCCCTGCGCCGACAGCTTGTCGACGATGTCTTTGACGATCTGCTTTTTGCCCTTGACGCTGCGGCCCACCGAGAACAGGATTTCCACGAGCACGAAATTCTCGTCGCGGCGCGGGACGCCAGGTCCGGATAGGTGGGATCGAAGCGGAAGTCGTCAGCGTCGAGTTCGAGGACGCGCTGGAAGCGGTCGGTGGACGGAACCCCTGACGCCACCAGCGCATCATGCACGGCCGACAGCACCGTATCCTTGAACTCCGCGGTCTTGGGTTTTTGAACCGTGAGGGTGACCAATGGCATCGAACACTCCTGTTTCGCAGAGTGAAAGGCGTCCGGAACCGGGTCGAGCCAAAATCGGGGGGTGTCGATTCTGGTGGGCAGTACAGGGATCGAACCTGTGACCCCTACCATGTCAAGGTAGTGCTCTACCGCTGAGCTAACTGCCCGCGCTTGCGCGAGCCGCGCACTATAGCGTGATCCGCGGCGACGCTCAATGCGCCGCGACATGACATCGTCTTCACCGGGTGCCTAACATGGGCGCGCCTGCGCGACTCGCGCCGCGGCGGTTCGAGCGCCGCAGCATGGCGCGTTGGGCCTGCATCCGTCCATCCCGCTGCACAACTGTGGATCGACCTTCGAGGAGATCACCACATGTCCCATGCGCAAGTCCGTGAGCCGTTTTCCGAAGCGTGGCCGGCGATGACGCGAACCGCGTTGCGGGTCGCCTTCGGCCTGATCTGGGTGGCGAATGCCGCCTTCACCTGGACGTCGGAATTCGCAGTCCACTACGTCGGTTATCTGCACAACGCTGCACAAGGTCAGCCGGCCTGGTCCGCGTGGTGGTTCAACTTCTGGATCGCGCTGGTCACGCCGCACGCCGACCTGTTCGTGTGGCTGACGCGCATCATCGAAACCGCGCTTGCACTGGCGCTGGTACTCGGGTTCGCGCGCAAGACCGTGTACGTGCTGGGCGCATTGTTCAGCCTGCTGGTGTGGAGCACGGCCGAAGGCTTCGGTGGCCCTTACACGGTCGGCGCGACCAACATGGGCTCCGGCATCGTCTACGTGCTGGTGTTCATCGCGTTGATGGTGATCAACAGCCGTTCGGGACCGAGCCCGTACAGCCTGGACTTCTACATCGAGAAGGCGTGGCCGGCTTGGCGCCTGGTTTCGGAGTGGCGCAGCGACATCCTGCCCGCGACGGTGCGTGCGGTTTTCTGGCGCGTGCAGGGGCCCGCGCTGTTCGGCATCGCCGTGCTGGTGTTCTTCCTGGTGGCCGGCTTGCACAGCAGCCTGAATGTGCGGCCGCCGACGCCCGGCGCCGCCGCAGCCGCGGTATCTCCGTTGTCGTTGGCGTCGACCGAGCCGGTGCAGAAGGCGAGGGATGCACGCTTACCGCCGCTGACGCCGGGCGACAGCGTCGACGTGAACATCGAGTCGACCGATGCCTCGGTGTCGATCGCCAGCGGCGTCGAATATCAGGCATGGACCTTCGGCAAGAGCGTGCCGGGACCGGTGATCCACGTGCGCCAAGGGCAGACGGTCAACGTGACCTACACCGACAAGGGCATGATGGAACATTCGCTGGATTTCCATTCCGCGATCACGCCGCCCAACATGCATTACGCGGAGGTCAAGCCCGGCGAAAAGTTGACCTATTCGTTCGTGGCCAAGGTACCTGGCGCCTTCCTCTACCACTGCGGCACGCCGCCCGTGCTGCTGCACATCGGCAACGGCATGTACGGCGCGATCATCGTCGATCCCGCGACGCCGCTGCCGCCGGCCGCGGCAAGCTACGTGATCGTGCAGAGCGAGTGGTACACGCAGCAGATCTCCGGAAAGTTGATGGGCCCGGATTTCCAGAAAATGAAGGACGAGCGACCCGATGAAGTGGTGTTCAACGGCGTCGCCTTCCAGTACAAGGATCAGCCGCTGACGGCAGCGCCCGGCAAGCTCGTGCGCATCTACTTCGTCAACGCCGGTCCCGATTTGTGGTCGTCGTTCCACGTCATTGGCGGGATCTTCGATAAGGTCTATCCCGGTAGTGATCCGGCCCAGGCCATCAACGGCGTTTCCACCTACAGCGTCGGGCCCGGCGCGGGCGCGATTTTCGACATCACGCTGGACCAGCCCGGCAACTACGTGTTCGTGGATCACGACATGGCGCACGCGATCATCGGCGCGCAAGGCGTGCTGCAAGTGGGCGACGCCGCGGCGATTGCCGCAGAAAAGCCGCCCATCACCGCGTCCGCGGCTCCGGCGGTCACGACGACCGTGGCACCGCCCATTGGTGCAGCGCCCGACAGTTCGGCACCGGCCGGACCGTACAAATTCGATCCGGCCCACGGTGCTTCGTTGTACGCCAGCACTTGTTCCGCGTGCCATCAGGGGACCGGCACGGGGCTGCCGGGTGCGTTCCCGCCGCTGAAGGATGATCCGGTGGTCATGAATCCGGACCCGACTGAACAGATCGACACGATCCTGCAGGGCGCCCACGGACGGACCATAGGGGGCACGACCTATCCCAGCGCCATGCCGCCGTTCGGGTCTGCATTGAGCGATGCGGACATCGCCGACATCGTCAATCATGAACGTTCGTCGTGGGGCAACCAGGGCAAGCTGATCACCCCCGAGCAGGTGAAGGCCGAGCGCGCAAAGGGGCCCGGGAAATGACCGGCGATCCGCGGGAGCGCCGATCCTGCTCCCGCGGATCGCTCCCATGCGTTGACGGGGC
>JAZKBD010000034.1:46852-63472 GCA_040388785.1 Pseudomonadota bacterium | reverse complement strand
CGCAGCCGGACACCGGCGAGCAGGCGCTGGAAATCGCCGACATGCTGGTGCGTTCCAACGCCGTCGACGTGGTGGTGGTCGACTCGGTCGCGGCGCTGACGCCGAAGGCCGAAATCGAAGGCGAGATGGGCGACAACCACATGGGCCTGCACGCGCGCCTGATGAGCCAGGCGCTGCGCAAGCTCACCGGCAACATCAAGCGGTCCAACACGCTGGTGATCTTCATCAACCAGATCCGCATGAAGATCGGCGTGATGTTCGGTAACCCCGAAACGACCACCGGCGGCAATGCGCTGAAGTTCTATGCATCGGTGCGCCTCGACATCCGCCGCATTGGCGCGGTCAAGAAGGGCGAGGAAGTGATCGGCTCGCAGACCCGCGTCAAAGTGGTGAAGAACAAGGTCGCGCCGCCGTTCCGGCAGACGGAGTTCGAGATCCTGTATGGCGAAGGCACCTCCTACGAGGGCGAGCTGATCGAACTGGGCGTACTCAACAACCTGGTCGAAAAATCCGGCGCCTGGTACAGCTACGGCGGCGAGCGGATCGGGCAGGGCAAGGAAAACGCGCGCCAGTGGTTCAAGGAAAACCCGGCCGCCGCCAAGGAGCTCGACACTGCGCTGCGCGCCAAGCTGCTGGTGGGCGGCACGGGCAATGGCCGCGTCGCCGCGACCGAAGATGCCGAGGAAGTCGAAGCCTGAAAACACGCGCGGGCTGGCGGGGCGCCGCGATCCCGGCGATCGCAGCGCCTATGATCGTGCGCTGGGTATGCTTGCGCGTCGCGAATATTCTCAGCGCGAATTGCGTGCGCGGTTGGAACACGCCGGGTGCGACGAGGAAGAGTCGGAAGTCGCCATCGGGCGCCTGCACGACCAGAACTATCAAGACGATGATCGCTTTGGCGAAATGATCGTGCGCGCGCGGCTTGCGCAGGGCTACGGGCCCGCGCGCATCCAGGCCGAACTGCGTTCGCACGGGCTGACCGATGCCGCGATTCGTGCCCTGATCGGCGGTGCGGACGCGGATTGGGAAGCCCTCGCGGCCACGCAGCTGCGCAAGAAGTACGGCAGCAGGCCTGCAGCCGACCACGCCGAACGCGGCAAACGCGCGGCCTTCCTCTTGCGTCGCGGTTTCAGCGCCGCCACAGTTAGAATCGTCACCCATTCCGAGATTGGCGATCCCGGCGATTGACGTTCCGCCATGCTTTGGCGGGGCGGCCGTTGCGCCGCCTTGCCTCGCCATTGCCTGAGCTTATCGACGCAACCGCATGAAAACTGCAGAAATCCGCGCGCGCTTTCTCGAGTTCTTCAAGGATCGTGGCCACACCATCGTGCCGTCCGCGCCATTGGTGCCGGCCAACGATCCGACCCTGCTGTTCACCAACTCGGGGATGGTGCAGTTCAAGAACGTGTTCCTGGGCAGCGAGAAGCTGCCGTACGTGCGCGCGGCCGACGTGCAGCGTTGCCTGCGCGCCGGCGGCAAGCACAACGACCTCGATTCGGTCGGCTACACCGCGCGCCACCACACCTTCTTCGAAATGCTGGGCAACTGGTCGTTCGGCGACTACTTCAAGAAGGAAGCGATCGAGTGGGCGTGGGAATTGCTGACGAAAACCTTCGGACTGCCGCCGGATCGCCTGTGGGTCACGGTCTATCACACCGATGACGAAGCCCATTCGATCTGGAAGGACGTGATTGGCGTGCCGCCGGAACGCATCGTGCGGATCGGCGACAACAAGGGCGCGCCGTTCGCGTCCGACAATTTCTGGCAGATGGCCGACACCGGCCCGTGCGGTCCCTGCAGCGAAATCTTCTACGATCATGGCGCCGACGTCGTCGGCGGTCCGCCCGGCTCGCCCGACGAGGACGGCGATCGCTACATCGAGATCTGGAACCTGGTGTTCATGCAGTTCGACCGTGCCGAGGATGGCACGTTGTCGCCGCTGCCCGCGCCGTGCGTCGACACCGGCATGGGCCTGGAACGTCTGGCTGCGGTGCTGCAGCACGTGCACTCCAATTACGAGATCGACCTGTTCCAACGCCTGATCGCCGCGGCGCAAAAGCTCACCGGCTGCAAGGATCACGAAAACAAATCGCTGCGCGTGATCGCCGACCACATCCGTGCCTGCGCGTTCCTGATCGTGGACGGCGTGCTGCCGTCCAACGAAGGCCGTGGTTACGTGCTGCGCCGGATCATCCGCCGCGCGGTTCGACACTTTTACAAACTGTCTGGAATTAGTTGGGATGGATACTTCTGGAAGATGGTGCAATCGCTCGTGGATGAAATGAGCGGGGCATACCCAGAGTTGAAGACAAAACAGGCGTTCGTAGAAGAAGTATTGCGCGCTGAAGAAAAGGCTTTTGTGCAGACACTTGATTCGGGGATGATGCGGTTGGAGTCTTTTCTCTATCAAAATGATGGGAAGCTGTCCGGAGAAAATCTCTTTCTGCTGCACGATACCTATGGATGTCCGCCAGACTTAATTGCGGACGTGGTGAGAGAGAAAGGTGTTGCAATTTCACCTGAGGCATTTACTCGGTACGGCCGCCTCATGGAAGCGCAGCGCGAACGTGCGCGTGCGGCCAGCAAATTCGAAAGCAAGGCGCAATTGCCGGCGGATGTCGCGAGCAGGCTGTCGCCGACGCAATTTCTCGGTTACGAAGATCTCGAAGCCACGGGTTGCAAGGTGGCCGCGATCCTGCGCGACGGCCGCGCGGTGGATGCGCTTGCGCCCGGCGAATCGGCCGCGATCATCCTGGATCGCACGCCTTTCTACGCGGAATCGGGTGGGCAGGTCGGCGACACCGGTGCACTGGAATTCGCATCGGGGCGCTTCATCGTCAGCGACACCCAAAAGTTTGGCGGCCAATTCCACGGCCACCTCGGCGAATGGAAAGGCAGCGAACCGTTGCGCGTCGGCGAGAGCGCGCTGGCACGCGTCGATGCCGCCCGTCGCCAGGCGACGGTGTTGAATCATTCGGCGACGCATCTGCTGCACGCCGCGCTGCGCGAAACGCTCGGCGAGCACGTCACGCAAAAAGGTTCGCTGGTCGCGCCAGACCGATTGCGTTTCGACTTCTCGCATTTCCAGCCGGTGAAACCGGAGGAACTGCGTCGCATCGAAGAACGCGTCAACCAGCAGATCCGCCGCAACGACGCGGCAGAAATCCGCCAGATGGCTTACGACGAGGCGATCGCCACCGGGGCGATGGCGCTGTTCGGCGAAAAATACGGCGACGAAGTGCGCGTGCTGCGCATGGGTGATTTCTCCACCGAACTGTGCGGCGGCACGCACGTGTCGCGCACCGGCGACATCGGCCTGTTCAAGATCGTGTCGGAATCGGGCGTCGCGGCCGGCATCCGCCGCATCGAGGCGCTGACCGGCGCGGGCGCGACCGCGCATGTCGCGGAAGAGGAGCGCCGGCTCGCGCACGTCGCGGGCATGTTGTCGTCGAGTGCAGGCGATGTCGCCGACAAATTGCGCCAATTGCTCGACAAGCAGAAGAAGCTGGAGCGCGAACTGGATGCATTGAAGGCGAAGACTGCCGGCGCCGCCACCGGCGATCTGGCTGCACACGCGCAGGACGTCGGCGGATTCAAACTGATCGCCGCACGCGTGGAGGGCATGGACGCGAAAGCCCTGCGCGAAGCCGTCGACACCCTGAAGCAGAAGCTCGGCGACTGCGTGGTAGTGCTGGCGTCGGCCAGCGACGGCAAGGCCGCCCTGGTCGGCGGCGTGCACGGCGCGGCCTTGGGCAAGGTCAAGGCTGGCGACGTCGTGGCCCATGTCGCCAAGGAAATTGGCGGCAAGGGCGGCGGCCGGCCCGACATGGCACAAGGAGGCGGCGTCGACTCACCGGCGCTGGACCAGGCCTTGAAAGGGCTGCGTGACTGGTTGGCGACGGCACTCGCCTGACGGTCCGCTGTGCCAATAGTCATGCCACTTTTGCCGCCATTTGCGTTGCGCCTGCGCCGCGCGTTCAGCTATAGTCGCCACGCATCGATCGCCCCCGTACCGGTCCAGTGCGGGTGATGGAGGAACCTGAACACGCGGCTTCAACCAGGCCTGTTCGCGATCGTCCTGTATTACCGTGATGTGCGGTCCGGAGAGGAACGCACATGCGGGGACCGGGTCTAACCGGTCCGAACGAATGGAGTTCCGTCATGTTGATTTTGACCCGCCGCGTTGGGGAAACCCTGATGATCGGCGACCAGGTAACCGTCACGGTGCTGGGCGTGAAGGGCAACCAGGTGCGCATCGGCATCACCGCACCCAAGGATGTCGCGGTGCATCGCGAAGAGATTTACCAGCGCATCCAGCAAGAGCATCAGACGGGGGCGGGTTCCGCAGCCTCCGAGTCCGACGAATCCGGGAACGAGGCGGCCCGAGGCTGATGCCCGGCCGCACCACGACTTTACCAAAACCGGATACACATTTATCCTAGCCGACCGGCTTGCCGGTTCGGGTGCGCGCGAGACGATGCGCGACCGCATTGTGTGGATGCCGCGCGAAACGGCACGATGCAGCAGCTTCAAACAGTTTCGGAGAGGTGCCCGAGAGGCCGAAGGGGCTCCCCTGCTAAGGGAGTATCGGGTCAAAAGCCTGATCGAGGGTTCGAATCCCTCCCTCTCCGCCACCATCGCACGTCGTTTTCGTTGACGTCGATGCGGCGACAACGGATAATTCGCGGCTCGCTTTTGCGTTCCAACGCGCCCGTAGCTCAGCTGGATAGAGTACCAGGCTACGAACTTGGTGGTCGGGAGTTCGAATCTCTCCGGGCGCGCCATTCAACGAAAGGCCGACGGTTCATCCCGTCGGCTTTTTCGTTTTTTGGCTGGCGGCGACGCGAGTTTTGCGTTGACCCGTGCGCAGGCGTCGCCTTACCATGGCCGCTCGCCGCCGCGAACATCCGCGGGTGTTGCATCGGGGTATAGCTCAGTCTGGTAGAGCGCCAGCTTTGGGAGCTGGATGTCGGGGGTTCGAATCCCTCTGCCCCGACCATTGTTCGCGCGATCGTCCCCGATCGCCGCTTCGGTTCGGCGCGTGGCAAGAGTTCATCCTGTCGCGCTTCGTCGAATCAGGATTCACGCTCTTGCGCAAGCCTTCCACGATAACCGCTTCGCGGAGCGGTCGTTCCAAAATGGCGCGCCCGACTGGAATCGAACCAGCAACCGTCGGCTTAGAAGGCCGATGCTCTATCCGATTGAGCTACGGGCGCGTCGCTGCGCATTCTCGCAAGAAACCATCGCTCGTGCGATCGGCCAGCCGGCGTGCGTGCCTCCTCCTTGCTCGCGGACCGTCGTGAGGACCGCGGGTTCGATCCGCAAGGCGCGGCCATTGCTGTTGCGAAGGGGCTGCACTGCACCGATTCGCGCGCCGGAGTAGCATCGGGAACATTCGGCCACGCCGCAGACCCCGGGAGGCTCACATGCGATTCATCGGCGCGCTGATTTTCTGGATCATCATTGCGATCATCGCCTATTTCGTCGTCGCGTTCACCGGCGCTTATCAGGTGGGCGCCGACGTCCCGCACTGGGGTATAACGAGCCACGCGATCGGTTTCCTGCGCGAGCACACGATCGAGCGACGCGTCGCGGACATCAAACCGCCGCCGCTGGATGATCCGGCGCTGGTGAAGCTGGGCGCCGAGCACTATGCGGAGATGTGCACGGGCTGCCACCTCGCGCCAGGCATGGGCCACTCCGAATTGCGCGACGGCTTGTATCCGCGGCCGCCGAACCTTACGCGCTTCGCGCCCGATCCCGCGGAATCGTTCTGGATCATCAAGCACGGGCTGAAGATGACCGCGATGCCGGCGTGGGGCGCCACCCATGACGACCACACGATCTGGGCGATGGTGGCGTACCTGCAGAAGCAGCCGCGGATGAGCACGGCGGAATTCCATACGCTCACCGCGAATGCGGACGTCATGGGAGAGCAGGGCATGGCTCCGGCAAGTGCCGCGTCGTCACCTGCGCCGGCCGGAACGGCTGCGGCACCGGCCTCCGCTTCCAGCACGCACTGATCGTCTCGTTGCAAACGCCATCCGATCGCCTTTCGCGATCGGATGGTGCGGCACGCCCACCCAACTCTTGACTCTGGACCATGGTCAAGGGTTTACACTGCGTGCATGGACGCCCAATCGACCCAGCACGTCACCATCGGCGCGGTCGCCCGCCGCGCCGGCGTCGGCATCGACACCATCCGTTACTACGAGCGCGCAGGCCTGCTGCCGAAACCGCAGCGGCGCGCGTCCGGTTATCGCGATTACGGGCCCGACGTGGTCGAGCGCCTGCGCTTCATCCGCCGCGCCAAGGATCTCGGTTTCACCCTGGAAGAAATCCGCGAGCTGCTGGTGCTCTCCACCGATCGCGAACGGGGCGTGAAAACCGTCAAGCAACGCGCCGAGGCGCGACTGGCCGAAGTCGAGCAACGCATCCGTGAACTGCAGCGGATGAAGCGCGGGCTGAAGCAACTCATCGATGCATGTCCCGGACATGGCGCGCTCGAACACTGTCCGATCCTGCGCGCCTTGGGCGGGGAGGACAAGGCATGAACGCGCACGAGCATTGCCATGCGCACGCGGGACACGATGAAACGGCCGAGGCGCAGGCGATCGATCCCGTATGCGGCATGCAGGTCGCGACGAGTTCGCCGCGTCATGTGGATCACAAGGGAACGCGCTACTGGTTCTGCAGCGATGGCTGCAGCAACAAATTCGTCGCCGATCCCGACCCGTATCTGGACAAGGCAGAACCGCCGCACGCTGCGCGTGCTCTTGCGCAGCACGGCCATGCGCAGGCAACGCCTCGGAAAGCGCCGGTCGGCGCGATCTACACCTGCCCGATGCATCCGGAGGTGCGGCAGGTCGGTCCGGGCCATTGTCCCAAGTGCGGCATGGCGCTGGAACCGATCTTGCCGGGTGCCGACGCGGACGATGGCGGCGAGTTGCGGACGCTCACGCGCCGTTTCTGGACGCTGGTGGCGCTCACGATTCCCGTGTTCGCGCTGGCGATGGGGCCGCACCTGTTCGGGTGGCGCCTTCCGACGCCGTGGGATGTCATCACCGGCTGGATCGAGGCGGTGCTGGCGACGATCGTGGTGCTGTGGGGCGGCGCATCGTTCTTCGCGCGCGGCTGGCGCTCGCTGAAACCCGGGTCGCCCAACATGTACACGTTGATCGCGCTGGGTACCGGTGTGGCGTGGTTGTACAGTGCGGCCGCGTTCCTGCTGCCGGATTTGTTTCCGGTGGGCTTCCAGGACATGCATGGTCGCGTCGGCGTGTATTTCGAATCGGCCGCCGTCATCGTCACGCTGGTGACCTTGGGCGACTGGCTGGAATTGCGCGCGCGCCGCCGCACAGGTTCCGCGCTGCGTGCATTGCTGGACCTCGCGCCAAAATCAGCGCGGCGCATCGCCGCAGATGGCAGTGAATCCGACGTGCCGCTTGACGAAGTCCAGACGGGCGATACGTTGCGCGTGCATCCGGGCGAAAAGGTTCCGGTGGACGGCGTGGTGGTCGACAGTGCGAGTCACGTCGACGAGTCGATGCTGACCGGCGAATCGATGTCGGTCGCAAAAGCCGTGGGCGATCGCATCACCGGCGGCACCGTCAATCAGGATGGCGCGCTGACCATGCGCGCCGAAAGGGTCGGTGCCGACACGATGCTGTCGCGCATCGTCGCGCTGGTCGCGCAGGCGCAACGCAGCAAGGCGCCGCTGCAACGCGTGGCCGATCGCGTGGCCGCGTGGTTCGTGCCGGCGGTGGTCGCGGTGGCCGCGCTGGCATTTGCCGCGTGGGCCGCGGTCGGTCCGGAACCGAAGGCCGCGCACGCGTTGATCGCGGCGGTGTCGGTGCTGATCATCGCGTGTCCGTGCGCATTGGGCTTGGCAACGCCCATTTCGATCATGGTCGCGAGTGGGCGCGGCGCGCACCTGGGCGTGCTGTTCCGCGATGCCGCCGCCATCGAAACGCTGCGCAACGCCGACGTGCTGCTGGTCGACAAGACCGGCACGTTGACCGAAGGCAAGCCTTCACTGCGCAGCGTGGAAACGTTCGGTGGAATCGGCGAAGGCGAGGTGCTGGCGCTGGCCGCTGCGCTGGAGCGGCCGAGCGAACATCCGCTGGCGCGAGCGATCGTGGCTGTCGCCGAAGCGCGCAAGGTTGGCATTCCGCGCGTGGAGGAATTCAAGACCTTGGCTGGCCGTGGTGTCAGCGGCCGCGTGGATGGCCGTGCCGTGGTGATCGGCAATGCCAGGCTGCTGGACGAAGCGGGCCTGCACGCCGATGCGGCCATGCGCGAGAAGGCCGATGCATTGCGTGGCGACGGTGCGACCGTGATGTTCATGGCTGTCGATGGTGAAGTGGCTGCGCTGCTGGCGATCGCCGATCGCATCAAGGACGATACGCCGACGGTACTTGCTGCCCTGCGCGAGGAAGGCATGCGCATCGTGATGCTGACCGGCGACAACGCGACCACGGCACACGCCGTTGCGCAGAAACTCGGCATCGAGGAAGTGCACGCGGACGTGTCGCCCGCCGACAAGGCCGAGGTGGTCGCGACCTTGAAGCGGGAGGGGCGCGTCGTCGCGATGGCCGGCGATGGCATCAACGATGCACCGGCACTGGCCGCGGCGGACATCGGCATCGCGATGGGCGCGGGCGCCGACGTGGCGCTGGAAAGCGCACCCGTCACCCTGGTGCGCGGCGATCTTTCCGGCATTGCGCAGGCGCGGGCGTTGTCGCGTGCCACGGTGCGCAACATCCAGCAGAACCTGTTCTTCGCGTTCGTCTACAACGCCATCGGCGTGCCGATCGCGGCCGGCGTGCTGTATCCGGTGTTCGGAATCGTGCTGTCGCCGATGATCGCGGCGCTGGCGATGAGCCTGTCGTCGGTCTCGGTGGTGTCGAACGCGCTGCGGTTGCGCAGCTTCCGCCTGCAATGAAAAAGCCGCGCGGATCGCTCCGCGCGGCTTCGATGGGGCTTGGGCGATCGCCGATCAGCGCGCGAACAGCGGCTTGTTGAGTCGCGCCATCAGGCGCTCGCGGCGGGATCCTTGCTGCGCGGCATCGGCTTCCTGCACCTTCGGCGGCGTTTCCAGGCGGCCATCGGCAAAGCAGGCGTTGACGTAGTCGACCACGTCTTCGTGCGGCATGCCCGAAGCTGCGGCGATTTCATCGACGGTGGCGTAATCCTTCACCATTTCCTTGGCAAGCCGGAAATGCTTCGGGAATTCGCGTTCCGTTTCCGGCCAGCGCGTGAGCTTGTAGCGCTCGCTGCGGACCAGCTTGCGGCCGAGGATGCCGGGCGTGGCGATCAGGCCCGCGTACCAGCGCAGGCGCCCCAGCGGCTGTGCCGGATTGGCCAGGCGCGCGGCCTTGAGTGCATCGGAATAGATCGGCGTCCACGCGCTGGCGGGCTGCTCAAGCAGGACGGCGAGCGGCTTCAGCGAAGTGGATTCGAAGTGATAGGCGTTCTGCTCGGGATCGACCACGAGTTCGGCGCCGTCCGGCCCGACCAGCTTGCGCGGGCTGGAAAAGGTGCCCTGCGCAAACGCGAGCGCCAGCGCTTCGGCGGCATTGACGGGACCGACTTCAACTTCAACGGGCTCGGCGATTTCGGGTTGCGGGGGCTCGGGAGCTTCCGGCAAATCGGCAAGCTCGGGCATGCCTTCCTCGATCTGCACGTCGAGCTGCATGGCTTCGGCCTGCGGCGCCTCGGCGTGCACGCCCGACAACCACGCTTCCAGACCGGCAGCGGTGGTACGCGGTGCGTTCGCCGCAACCTGTTCCGAATCGAGTGTCATGTCCTCGTTACCTTGCATGGCGGCATAGTCTCCCGGTCCCTACAGCGATGACCGCGGCGTTCGATGCCTTCACCACGGCCGTTGCAACACGTGTGCCAGTTTACGCACCGGGACCCGCCCGGACGCGTGCCAGGACGTAAACATTGGTTACGGCGCTTCGGCGCGGCGTCAGGCCGAAACGGATTCCGACGGTTGCCGGGCCTGCAGAGCCCACAGCGCCGCGTAGCGGCCGCCTTGCGCGAGCAGACTGGCGTGGGTGCCGCGCTCGACCACGCGGCCGCGGTCCAGCACCAGGATCTGGTCGGCATCGACGATGGTGGAAAGCCGGTGCGCGACCATCAGCGTGGTGCGGCCGCGCGCGATCTCGGCGAGTTCGTTCTGGATGATCTTCTCGGTGCGGGTGTCCAGCGCGCTGGTCGCTTCGTCGAACACCAGGATCGCGGGATGCTTCAACAGCGCCCGCGCGATCGCGACGCGCTGCTTCTCGCCGCCCGAGAGTTTCAGGCCGCGCTCGCCGACGGTGGTTTCGTAACCCTGCGGCAACGACAGGACGAAATCGTGGATGTGCGCGGCGCGCGCGGCGGTTTCGATCTCGTCGCGACTGGCGCCGGTGCGGCCGTAGGCGATGTTGTAGTAGATGGTGTCGTTGAACAGTACGGTGTCCTGCGGCACGATGCCGATCGCCGCACGCAGGGACTCCTGCGTGACGTCGCGGATGTCCTGGCCATCGATCGTGATGCGCCCGCCGCTGACGTCGTAGAAGCGGAACAGCAGCCGCGAGAGGGTCGATTTGCCCGCGCCGGTTTCACCCACCACCGCCAGCGTCTTGCCCGGCGGAATCGTGAAGTCGATGTCATCGAGGATCGCGCGGTCCGGGTTGTAGTGGAACGACACGTGCTCGAAGCGCACCTCGCCCCCACGTGCCACGAGCGGCTTCGCGTCCGGCGCGTCCTGCACCTCGGCGTGTTCGTCCAGCAGCGCGAACATGTGTTCCATGTCGATCACGCCCTGCTTGATCTGGCGCCAGGTGAAGCCGAGCATGTTGAGCGGGATCGCGAGCTGCAGCAGCCAGCCGTTCACCATCACGATGTCACCGACCGAAAGGCTGCGCGACACGACCTCGGATGCGGCCATCGCCATCAGCAGGGTCACGCCGATCGCGATCACCAGCGCCTGCGCGCCGTTCAGCACCGCCAGCGAGGTTTCGGTCTTGACCGCGGCGTCCTCGTAGCGGCGCAGGTCCGCGTCGTAGCGGCGCGCCTCGAATTCCTCGTTGCCGAAATACTTCACCGTCTCGTAATTGAGCAGGCTGTCGATCGCGCGCGCGTTGGCCAGGCTCTCGACCTCGTTCATCACGCGCACGCCCGCGGTGCGCCATTCGGTGATCCAGATGGTCACGGCGATGTAGATGGTCATCGTGACCAGCGTGACGATCGCGTAGCGCCAGTCCAGCGCGCGCAGCATGAAGGCGATCACCACCACGATTTCGAAAATCGTCGGCACGATGTTGAACACCACCCAGCCCAACAGGTTGTAGACGCCGCGGGTGCCGCGCGAGATGTCGCGGCCCACGCCGCCGGTGTGGCGGTCGAGATGGAAACGCAGCGAGAGCTGGTGCAGATGCCGGAATGCGTCCAGCCCCGACGCGCGCATCGCGCGTTGGCTGACGCGTTCGAACACGGTATCGCGCAATTGCCCGAACACCGCGCCGATCAGGCGCAGCACGCCGTACAGCGCGATCAACGCGATCGGCACCGTGAGCGCGGCGATGCGCGGATCGAGACGGTTGACGATGTCCCTGAAGGCGATCGGCACGTACACCGTCGCCATCTTCGCGATCACCAGCAACGCTGCGGCGATCGTCATGCGCACGGGGAAGCCGCGGATGTACGGCCACAGCATCGCCAGCACCCGCAGCGTGCCGCTGCCGGAAGGGACGGGCGCCGGCGGCGCGGCGGAGGTTTCCGAGGTCGTGGCGCGTGCGTGTTCGTTGCGTGGCGCGGCAGTCGCGTGCGGCGTTACCGCCGGTTTCGGCTTGGCGGCATTGTTCTGATCAGGCTGCTGCGGATCGGCCATGTGCGAATCATGGGGGCGCGGCGGCCGGGCTTCCAGCCCGATCCGCTAAACTTTCGCGTTTCCACGACAGCCCTTCGCCATGACGTTCCGCACCCGCTTCGCGCCCAGCCCGACCGGTTTCCTGCACATCGGCGGCGCGCGCACGGCGTTGTATTGCTGGCTGGAAGCGCGCCATCGCGGCGGCGAGTTCATCCTGCGCATCGAGGATACCGATCGCGAGCGTTCCACCGAGGCGGCGGTGCAGGCGATCCTCGACGGCATGCACTGGCTGGGACTCGATCCCGACGAGGGCCCGTTCTACCAGACGCAGCGGATGGACCGCTATCGCGAAGTCGCTCAACGGTTGCACGATGCCGGCAAGGCCTACTGGGCCTACGAGTCGAAGGAAGAACTCGATGCGATGCGCGCGGCGATGAAGGATCGTGGCGAGAAGCCGCGTTACGACGGCCGCGCGCGCGATGCCAACCTGCCGTATCGCGATGATCCGAACCGCGTGCTGCGTTTCAGGAATCCGCAGTCCGGCGCGGTCGTCTTCGACGACAAGATCAAGGGCCGCGTCGAATGGGCCAACGCCGAGCTCGACGATTTCGTGATGCTGCGGTCGGATGGTTTCCCCACCTACAACTTTGCGGTGGTGGTGGACGACATCGACATGCGCATCACCGAGGTGATCCGCGGCGACGACCACGTCAACAACACGCCGCGCCAGATCAATCTTTATGAAGCGCTGGGGGCGACAGTGCCCACGTTCGCGCATCTGCCGATGATCCTCGGGCCCGACGGCCAGAAACTTTCCAAGCGGCATGGTGCGGTCGGCGTGATGCAGTATCGCGAAGACGGTTACCTGCCGCACGCGCTGCTGAATTACCTGGTGCGCCTCGGCTGGTCGCACGGCGACCAGGAAATCTTCTCGATCAAGGAAATGATCGATCTGTTCGACATCGCCAATGTCAACCATTCCGCCGCGCGCTTCGATTTCGCCAAGCTCGGCTGGCTCAACCAGCACTATTTGAAGGAGAGCGATCCACGCGAACTCGGCAAGGAACTGGCGTGGCATCTGGAACGGCTCGGACTGGATGTTTCGAAAGGCCCCAACCCGGAAGAAGTCGTGATCGCATTGCGCGAGCGCGTGCAAACCTTGAAAGCCATGGCCGAGCAGGCGCGCATCTGGTACGCGCCGATCGAGGCATGGGATGACAAGGCGGTGAAGAAGCACTTGCAGGCGGAAGACGCCGCCGAGGTGCTGCGCGCGATGCATGCCAAGCTTGCGGCGTTGTCGACGTGGAAGTCCGCCGACATCCATGCGATGGTCGCCGAAGTTGCGGCCGAACGCGGCATCGGCATGGGCAAGGTCGCGCAGCCCTTGCGCGTCGCGATGACCGGCACCGCGGTGTCCCCGTCCATCGAAGACACGGTGTACCTCGCCGGACGCGACATCGCCTTGCAGCGCATCGACGATGCGCTTGCGCGCGCAAGCCAGTAATCTCCGATGTCGTCATCCCGGCGACCCGCGCAGCGCGAGTAAAGCCGGGATCCATTTTGACTTCGCTCGAAAAAGTTCCAGATCAAAATGGATCCCGGATCACCGCTGTGCGGCGTCCGGGATGACGATGCTGGTTGTCGCGATCTTCCGGGCCCTGAGTTCCGATTCCGCATGAATGCGTTGCTGCAAAAGTTGCTGCAAGGCGTCGACCCCGGAACGCCCGGCGCGTTCTGGCGATTGCTGCACAACATGCTGGTGCTGGTGCCGTGGTGGCCGCTGATCTGGTTCACGGTCGCGTGCGCGATCTTGGGCGCCGCAATCGGCTGGTGGCGCGGAAGGATCGCGCTGGGCATCGCGCTTGGATTGGTAGTGGGGCCGATCGCATGGGCGGCGTTGTGGGCATTGCCGCCGGGACGCTACGGGCCGGCGCGGCGGCGGCTCGATCGGCGCCAGGCGCTCGAGCAGAAAATCGCCTGATCGACCAACGCTTGCAATCGCCGGCATCCGCCCTGACTTAGTTGACATCGCGCGCATTTCGACGCGAGCGCTAGAATGCAGACATGGCCACCGCCGCACGCAAGGTTTCGCACCATCATCACCACGATGCCGCGGGCATCGTGCGCGAGGTCGAGCACGAGTGCACGTCGCGCGGTTTGCGCCTCACGCCGTTGCGTCGTGAAGTGCTGGAGCTGGTCGCAAAGGCGCGCAAGCCGGTGAAGGCGTACGATTTGTTGGAGTCGCTGCGCGACAACCACGCCGGCGCCGCACCGCCCACGGTCTATCGCGCGCTCGATTTCCTGCTCGAGAACGGCTTCATCCACAAGCTGGAATCGATCAATGCCTTCGTGTTTTGCCAGCATCCCGCCGAAGCGCATCAGGTGCCGTTCCTGATTTGCGACGCGTGCGAGAACGCAACCGAAGTGTGCGATGAAGGCGCGATCGCCAAGTTGATCGAGCAGCAGGCGCGCGGCTTCGGTTTTCGTGCCAAAGCCCAGACGCTGGAAGTGCACGGCGTCTGCAAAAGCTGCCGCGCCGCCTGACCGTCGCGGATCGAGGCGACGCCTCTCCGCTGGCTGGCCCATTCCCGAATCCCGCCTCCGCGGGAACGTGCATGCGTGATCTGCGGCCTATGGCCGGTTTGAACGTTATGTTATAACATAACAAATCAGTTCGACCGATCGACTGCCAACGGTGACGATGCGATGAAACCCAAGCCGATTCCCTTCGCGATAGCCACCATCCTGTACGTCGCCATGATGTCCGCCGGCAACGCGCAGGCGTTATCCGCCACGACCGCGCCGTCGATGGCCAATGCAGGCAGCGGCGATGTTCCCGCCGGCGATGGTGCTGCCGGAGCACAGCCGGCGACCCTGGATACCGTGCAGGTCACCGCGGCGCTCAATCAGGCGCGCAACGGCCTCTCACCCTCGACGGGTAGCAGCGAATACGTGCTCGACGGGGAGGCGATCCAGCAGATGCCGCTGGGCGCGTCGACGCCTCTGAACCAGGTGGTTCTGCAGGCACCTGGCGTGGTGCAGGATTCGTTCGGGCAACTGCACGTGCGCGGCGATCATGCCAACCTGCAATACCGCATCAACGGCGTGATCCTGCCGGAGTCGATCTCGGGGTTCGGCCAGACGCTGGACGCGCGTACCATCCAGAGCCTCAAACTGCTCGACGGCGCGCTGCCCGCGCAGTACGGCGAGCGCACCGCCGCCGTCGTCGACATCACCACCCGCAACACCGCGCAGGCGGGCGACGGTGGCAGTGTGGGTATCACCGGCGGATCGTTTGGCACCCTGAATCCCTTCGCATCGATCTGGGGATCGAGTGGGCGCTGGAGCTGGTTCCTGACAGCCAACTATTTCCAGAGCGACACCGGCATCGAGAACCCCACGCCGAGCCGCAAACCGGTCCACGACCATACCAACCAGGCCAAGGCTTTCGGCGATATCTCGTACCTGGTCAACGACAGCACACGCCTCAGCTTCATCTTCGGCGCGGCCTACAACCGCTTCCAGATCCCGAACAACCCAGACCAGCAACCCGCGTTCGGCTATTTCGACCAGACCGATTTCAATTCAGCCGATCTCGACGAGCGCCAGAAGGAGAGCACCCGGTTCGGCACGCTGTCGCTGCAGGGCAAAATCGGAGAGGCGACTGATTACCAGGTATCGGCAGGCCGGCGCTACAGCTACATCGGCTTCGATCCCGATTTCATCGGCGACCTGATGTTCAATGGCGTGGCGGGGCAGATCAACCGGGTCGATCGTGCGACCACGCTGCAGGCCGATTTCGCGACCCCGCTCGGTGAAAACAACACGCTTCGGTATGGCCTCTACGTTCAGTACGATCGTGCCGGCTCCGCCAGCGACACGCTGGTGTTTCCCGCCACGGACGACGGCGGGCAGGCGAGCACGTTGCCGTTCGCGATTTCCGACTGGAGCCGCATCACCGCGAAGACGCTTGCGGCGTACATCCAGGACCAGTGGAACATCAGCGCGGACTGGACCCTCAACTTCGGCGTGCGTGGTGACCAGTACAACGCCTTTGGCACGACGGCGAGGCAATTGAGTCCACGCATGGGCGTGGTGTGGCAGGCGACGCCCGACACCACGGTGCACGCAGGATATTCACGCTATTTCACGCCGCCGGAAACCGCACTGATTTCCAGCACGGACATCGCGAAGTTCGAGGGCACCACCAATGCGGTGAAGAACTATGGCGACAACACGCCGCTGACCGAGCGTTCGAATTACTACGACGTTGGCGTGCAACAGCGCGTCGGCGATCACCTGACGCTGGGCCTCGACACGTATTACCGCCAGGTCACCAACCTGCAGGACGAAGGCCAATTCGGTGCAGCCCTGATCTACTCGACCTTCAACTACCAATACGGACGCATCAAGGGCAGCGAGTTCACCGCGAGCTACCACGACGGCCCGTGGGACGGGTATTTCAATCTGGCCTACAGCCACGCGATCGGCAAGCGCGTGGTTTCCAGCCAGTACAACTTCGCGCCGGATGATCTCGCCTACATCCACGACAACTTCATCTACCTGGACCACAACCAGAAGTGGAGTTCGTCGGGCGGCCTGAGCTACGCCATCGATCCGGACACCCGCATCGGCGTGGACTACCTGTTTGGAAGCGGCTTGGCAAAGGACGGTTTGGTGCCGAACGGTGCGACCATGCCGGCCTACTTCCAGTTGAACCTGAGCGTCTCGCACGATTTCGATTTCGCGCGCGGCAGCTG
>JAZKBD010000034.1:43023-46842 GCA_040388785.1 Pseudomonadota bacterium | reverse complement strand
ATGCGCTGGATCGGACGTACGAGCTGCGTGATGGCTCCGGCATCGGCGTCGGCGCGCCGCAGTTCGGCCCGCGGCGTGGGGTGTACCTGACCGTGAGCAAGGATTTCTGAACAGGCGGCCGGATTCGGCGACTGGTGGCCCCCCGGGCAAAGGGAATGTTATAATGTTGCGTAATCAACCGGAGCCAAGGCTCGATTCCGAAGGTGTTTGTCGCGACGCGGCTCGCACCGGCGGCGAGGTTTCCCCGCAAATGGACATGCCCTTCGTCCAACCCGTTTCCGTGCCGGCGCCGGCTCCCGCATCGCCACGACGCTTCGCCGTGCTGGTCGATCGTGTCGGCGCCACGGCGTCGCTGCTGTGTGCGGTGCATTGTGCGCTGCTGCCGTTCGTGCTGGCGTTGTTGCCGTTGATTGGGCTGGAATTCCTGGCCGGACACACCTTCGAGCGGATTTTCGTGGCCTGCGCGGCGATGTTGGCCAGCGCCAGCATCCTGGTTGCGTATCGCCGGCATCGGCGTCCGCACGCGCTGTTCCTGATGGTTCCCGGAATCGTGCTGCTGTTGTTCGGGGTGGCGATCAACCTCGATGTGCACGTACTGGTGCACACCGCCAGCGTCGTCACGGGCGGCGTGCTTGTCGCCAGCGCGCATGTCACCAACCTGGTGCTCGCGCACAAGCACGCCGCAAGCTGTTCCCATCGGTAATTGTGTAACGGCGGCGCGAGCCTTACGCTGCGCGCATGACGCACTCGCGCGATCACGCTCACGATCACGAACATGCCCACGGCAGCGGCCGACGGCTGGCGTTCGCGTTCGCGCTGACCTGCCTGATGCTCGTGGTCGAAGCACTGGGCGGCTGGTGGTCCGGCTCGCTGGCGTTGCTGGCCGACGCCGCGCACATGCTGGTGGATGCCGGCGCGTTGGCGCTGGCCTGGGCGGCGGCGGTGTACGCGCTGAAACCCGCGGACGCGCGCCGCAGTTTTGGTTACGCGCGCATGGAAGTGCTTGCGGGTTTCGTCAACGCGCTGGTGCAACTGCTGCTGGTCGCCGGCATCGCGTACGAGGCGGTGCGGCGGCTGCTGGCGCTCGAGAGCATCCACATCCAGTCGGGCGTGATGCTGATCGTGGCCGCGGTCGGCCTGGTCGTGAACACGATCGTGCTGCGCAGCCTGCACGATCATGGTCACGAAGATCTCAATACCGCCGGCGCGCGCCTGCATGTGTTCGGCGATCTGCTCGGTTCCGTCGCCACCGTGCTTGCGGCATTGCTGGTGCGCTATCTCGATTGGGAGTGGGCGGACCCCGCGCTGTCGCTGCTGGTATCGCTGCTGATCCTGCGCGGTGCATTCGTGTTGCTGAAACGCTCTTCGCACATCCTGCTGGAGGGCGTGCCGGAAGGCGTTGCGCCGGAGGAAATCCGCACGGCGCTGGCCACCGCCGATCCCGCGATCGCGGAAGTCCATCACCTGCACGTCTGGCAGATCGCGTCCGGATCGCGGATGGCCACGCTGCACGCGCGGCTGCGCGAAGGCGGCGACGGCCAGCAGGCGCTGCGTTCGGTCCAGCGGGTGCTGCGCGAGCGTTTTTCCATCACCCACGTGACGGTGCAGATCGAATCCAGCGATTGCCTCGATTCCGATTCCGGCTGCCGGGATTCCGCGCACGGCGAGCGGCACGATTGACGCTGCGCAGGCGATGACGAACTGACCGGCACCCGGCGTGCTGTTACCATGCCCGCAACCGCGCGCGGTGCGCGGATTCCACACACACCAGGAATCGACATGGGCAAGGGCGACAAGAAAACACGCAAGGGCAAGATCTACGCGGGCAGCCACGGCAATACCCGTCCGCATTCGGCAAAGTCCAAGGCAGCCGTGAAGACGGCAGCGGCCAAGGTCGCCAAGCCGGCCACCCGCGCGCCGGTCAAGAAGGTCGCGGCGAAGAAGGTGGCACCGAAGAAATCCGCGTAATCTTCGATCAGGTGTTTCCGGAAGGGCCCCGCTTGCGGGGCCTTCTCATGTCTGCAGTGCCAGTTCCGTCCCGCGCGCGAACACGCGTGATGCCAGCGCGCCGCCGATCCAGTAGGCGAGTTCGGCGGGCTGGCGCGCGTTCCACACCACGACGTCCGCGCGCTGGCCATTCGAGAGCGTGCCGCGATCGGCCAGGCCCAGCGCGCGTGCGGCGTTGACGGTCGCGCCGCGCAAGGCTTCTTCGGGCGTGAAGCGGAACAGGGTGCAGGCCATGTTCATGGCCAGCCGCAGCGAACGCAGCGGCGACGTGCCGGGATTGAGGTCGGTGGCGATCGCCATCGGCACGCCACGTTCGCGAAAGGCCGCGACCGGGGGCAGCCGCGTTTCGCGCAGCGCGTAGAAGCTGCCCGGCAACAGCACCGCCACGGTGCCGGCGCGCGCCATCGCGGCCACGCCGGCTTCGTCCGTGCATTCCAAGTGATCGGCGGACAAGCCGTCATGCGCTGCGACCAGCGCCGCGCCGCCGAGATCCGACAACTGGTCGGCGTGCAATTTCACCGGCAGGCCCAATCTGCGCGCGGCTTCGAAACAGCGCCGCACCTCGTCCGGCGTGAAGGCGATGCCTTCGCAAAATGCATCGACCGCATCCGCCAGCCCGGCGCCGGCGATGGCGGGCAGCCAATCATCGCAAACCGCGGCGATGAATCCGGCACGCCGATCCCTGGATTCCGGCGGCAGCGCGTGCAGGCCGAGGAAGGTGGTGCGCACGGTGATGCCGAGCTGTTCGCCGATCCGGCGCGCGACGCGCAGCATCTTCATTTCGGTGTCGAGGTCCAGCCCGTAACCCGATTTGATCTCGATCGTGGTCACGCCATCGCGCAGGAGCGCGCCTGCGCGCGACACGGATTGCTGGAACAACTCGTCTTCCGATGCGGCACGGGTCGCACGCACGCTCGACACGATGCCGCCGCCGGCGCGCGCGATTGCTTCGTAGCTTTCGCCGTGCAGCCGCATCTCGAATTCGTTGGCGCGTTCGCCACCGAACACGAGATGCGTGTGGCAGTCGACCAGTCCCGGAGTCACCAGTGCGCCGTGCACCGATTCGTGCGTGGCGGAAATGGCTTCCGGTTCGCCGGGCAGTTCGCGCATCGGACCGGCGAACGCGATCGCGCCATCACGCCATCCGAGCGCGCCGTGCCCGATGAGACCGTAACCCGAATCGCCGGCCAACGTGGCGAGCGTGCAATCCAGCAGGAGGTGGTCGTAGCGCTGCGTCATCGGGTTCGGAAAGGCACGACGTTCGCGTGTCACAATGCGGCATCCTAACAGTGCCGCCGCGGAGCGCATGCGCGATGGGCGAGAGGCCGGACGAAGAGACGTGGACACCCGCAAACTGGACGCGCGGCGCGAACGCGGGGCCGGGCGGGATCGTGGACGCGCGCTTCGCGTTGCCGGGCATGCCGAACCTGCACTCGCATGCGTTCCAGCGTGCGATGGCGGGACTGGCCGAGCGGCGCGGCCCCGGTGACGACAGCTTCTGGACGTGGCGCGAGACGATGTACGGCTTCGCATCGCGCATCGGTCCCGATGCATTGCGTGCCGTCGCGGCGCAGTTGTACGTGGAAATGTTGAAGGCGGGTTACACGCGCGTCTGCGAATTCCATTATCTGCACAATGCGCCGGATGGCGCGCCCTATGCGGATCGCGCGGCGATGTCGCGCGCGGTCGTCGAAGCCGCTCGCAGCGAGCATGGTTGGCACTGCGAGCAGGAATGAAAACTCGACGATCGTCGTACGCGCCATTCCGAGCGCCATACCACCGATGACAGTCGCTGCCGATCGGGACACGCCT
>JAZKBD010000034.1:0-43013 GCA_040388785.1 Pseudomonadota bacterium | reverse complement strand
TGCTGTACATGACCGGCGGTTTCGACGGACGGCCATTGTCCGATCGGCAGCGGCGTTTCGGCTTGTCCGTCGACGCGTACCTGCGCCTGCTCGAATCATTGTGCGCGCTGGAATCACCAGGAATGCGCGTCGGCATCGCGCTGCATTCGCTGCGCGCCGTTCCGGAAGGCGCGATGCGCGAAGTGCTGGATGCGCCACTCGCGCGCGACCGGCCGATCCACATCCACATCGCCGAGCAGATCGGCGAAGTGCAGGATTGCCTGGGCATCCGCGGCGCGCGGCCGGTGCAGTGGCTGTTCGACCACGCCGACGTCGACGCGCGCTGGTGCCTGGTGCACGCCACGCATCTCGATGAGTCGGAAATGCGCGCGATCGCGCAGTCGGGCGCGGTGGCCGGCTTGTGTCCGACCACGGAAGCCAATCTCGGTGATGGCTTGTTCCCGCTTGCGAATTACCTCGACGCGAAGGGCGTGCTCGGCATCGGTTCCGATTCGCACATCTCGGTGTCGCCGGTCGAGGAATTGCGCTGGCTGGAATATGGCCAACGCCTGGTGATGCGCCACCGCAATATCGCGGCGCGCAAGCCGGGCGCGAGCGTCGGCGAAATGTTGTGGGCGGCGGCGCTGCGGGGAGGGCTGCAGGCGGCGGGCCAGCGCGAGGACGAGACGCGCGACGTGATCGTGCTCGATGATTCATCGCCGCTGCTCGCCGCGCGTGACGAGGAAAGCGTGCTCGACACGTTCCTGTTCGCCGGCAACACGCCGCTGGTGCGCGACGTCGTGGCGGGCGGCGAATGGGTGGTGCGCGATTTCCGCCATCGGGCGGAAGATCGCATCGCCGCGGATTATCGTGCGGCGGTGGAAGCGCTGGCCGCGGACTGATCTGCGGGTTGTTCGAACGCGAAGGTCCCGACCACGGCGCGCATCGCATCGAACGCGTGGGTGTCGGAAAACGGCGGCGTCGCGGGCGGGTCGTAAACTTCAGGGTTGACGCCGTACACCAGCAGGTCGATCGCGTAGCAGGCGCCGCCGTGCACCACGCGAAGAGCATGCACTTCGAGATGATGGCTCATGGCCGCGTCCGCGGCTTCGAACGTGGTGAAGTCGGTGCCGTGGACGCGCTGCGTGGCGACGCTTCCAGTGCGCACGGCGGATGGCGGCGCAGTGCAGCGTTGCACTTCCGCCGGCGCACGGCTCGCACCAATGCGAATCTCGGCATCGGTGACGTGATTGGAACCCGGCACGGTCAAAGACAGCACGGGCTCGCCGCGCGAACCGGGCGCGGCGAAAGTTTCCCACGCGTCGTTGGCGAGATAGCTCGATCGGAAATCGCGCCGCAGCGTCCAGCCGGTGGGCACGTCGATGCGAAAACCCCACGCGTCACTCACGAATGCGTGGGGCGATCCGGAGGCGTTGCGAGTCGTCGCGGAAGGTATGGATTGCGACCGCGGCGTGTTGTCCGTTCCACCGCCGCAGCACGCGAGCAATGCCGTGCACGTCGCCATCAGAAACGATGTGCGGACGCCGGCATGCATCCGGCGTCCGCGATTCATCGAGGTCGGCGTCGCCCGCGACTTCACTGCGCCGCTGCGGACGAATCCGGCGCGGCAGCGTCGCCGCCCTGCATGTGCGATTCACGCCACTGCTGTTTCTGCGCCTTGTGATCTGCCTGCAGGCTGGCGAGTTGCGTGCGTTGCTCCGGGGTCAGCAGTTGGTAAATCTGCGCACGCAGGTTGGCGCGAGTGGTCGTGCGCGTGCGTGCCGCATCCGCTTCGGCTTCGGCGAGGTTGCTGGCGGCGGTCTGGTACTCCGCCGAGCCGGGTGCCGCGGCTTCGAACGCCTTGCGCGCCTGGCGCAGCGCCTGCATCTGCGGTTTGGCCTGCGCGAAGTTCTGCTCGGTCAACTGCTTGATCTGGGCGCGCTGCGCGTCGTTGAGGTTCAACTGGTCGTACATGTGGCCGCCCATGGCCATGCCGTGGTGCCCGTGCCAGGCGTGACCGGCTTGTGGCGCGCCGGTTTGCTGTGCGTCGGTTTGTTGCGCGAACGCCAGTGGCGCGCAGCCAAGGACGGTCACGAGGGCGGCGGAAAGAAGGTAGGTCTTGCGCATGTGGAACTCCTGCGGGGTGGGTGCAAGTGCAGAACGCGCCTGCTTGACCCGGCGTTGACGCGCGCGCGAATCCCCTTCGCGATACACGGCCCGCGATACGGGCCGTGTTCAGTTTTCAGCGTTCGTGTCGTTCAGTGCGAGGCGGCGGGTGCGGCCGCGCGCTGCTGCATTTGCTGCTGGCGCTGCTGGATCAGCGACGCCAGTTTGGTGCGCTGTGCGGACGTGAGCAGGTTGTAGATCTTGGTGCGCAGGTCGGCCTGGCGCAGGACCTGGGCGTGCGCGGCCGTCGATTCGGCTTGCGCAAGATCGTTGGCCGCGCTCTGGAACTGGCTGGTGCCCGGCGTGGCGTCGTCGAACGCCAGGCGCTTCTGGCGCAGCGACTGGATTTCCGGGCGCGCCTGCTGGAAATTCTGCTGCATCAATTGGCGCACGCTGGAGCGCTGCGCATCCGTCAGGCCGAGCTGCGAGAACAGGTCGTTGGACTGGCGTTGCGGCTGCGCCTGCGGCGTTGCGGGAGCACTCGCGGCCTGCGGCGCTGCCGCGAAGGCGAGCGAGGAACAGGCGAGCATGGCGGCCAGCAACGTTGAACGCATCATGGGATTTCGCATCGGTGGTGTCCTCTTCCGGTGTGAGGGTCGATAATGGGATTTGGAGGTTCGCCGGATGCCCGACTGGAAAGGCGAACCCCGGGATTCTCGCACGGCGCGCGCTTCATCGCTAACCCGTGCGCCTGAAAGGAGAGATGGCATGCAATTTCGTACGCTCGGTCCGCAGGGGCCGAAGGTTTGCGCACTCGGCCTGGGCTGCATGGGCATGAGCGAGTTCTACGGCGCGCACGACGACGCCGAGTCGATCAAGCTGATCCACCACGCGCTCGATGAGGGGCTGGATTTCCTCGACACCGCCGATATCTACGGACCGCACACCAACGAGGTGCTGGTGGGCAGGGCCATCAAGGGCCGGCGCAACGCGGTGTTCCTCGCGACCAAGTTCGGCATCATGCGCGATCCGGATGATCCTTCGAAGCGCGGCGTGAATGGGCGGCCGGAATACGTGCGCGCCGCGTGCGATGCCAGCCTGAAGCGACTCGGCGTCGACCATGTCGATCTGTACTACCAGCACCGCGTCGATCGCGCGACGCCCATCGAGGACACGATGGGCGCGCTGGCCGACCTCGTGCAGGCGGGCAAGGTTCGCTACGTCGGCCTGTCCGAACCCTCCGCGGCCACGCTGGAACGCGCGCACGCGGTGCATCCGGTCACCGCGGTGCAGAGCGAATATTCGTTGTGGACACGCGATCCCGAGGACGGGATCTTGCAGGCCTGCGAAAAACTCGGCACCGGTTTCGTGCCATATTCGCCGCTGGGTCGCGGTTTCCTGACGGGCGCCATCAAGAGTCCGGAGGATTTCGACGACGACGATTACCGCAAGCACAGCCCGCGTTTCGAGGGCGAGAACTTCGCGAAGAACCTGCGGCTCGTCGACAAGGTGCGCGAACTCGCCAGCGGCAAGGGCTGCACGCCCGCGCAGCTCGCGCTCGCGTGGGTATTGGCGCAGGGCGCGCACATCGTGCCGATTCCCGGCACCAAGCGCATCAAGTACCTCGATGAGAATCTCGGTGCTCTGAATGTCGTGCTGGATGCCCGTGATCTCGCCGCCATCGACGAGGTTTTCCCGCGTGATGTCGCCGCGGGCACGCGCTACCACGCGTCGATGATGTCGCTGCTGCGCGGCTGAACCAACCATGATGAACGTGCGCGCGCCGGTCAACTCCGGCGCGCCGCGAGCGTTTGTGCGTGCAGGTCCACGTGTGGAGAGCACGCATGAAAATCAGATCGATGTTGTGCACGGCGGTGCTGACCGCCGGCGGCTGCTTGCTGGGAGGGTGCGTGGTCGCGCCGCCGCGACCGGCATACGTTGCCGTCGCGCCGGTGCGCGTGTGGGTGCCGGGCTACTGGTATGGCGGCGTGTGGTTCGCCGGCCGCTGGCGTTATCGCTGACGCTGAGGTCGGTCTTCGCACCTTCGCGAAAGCGGCAATCCTTGGCATCGCTATGATGCGCGGATGCCACGACCCAGCAGTCCATCGACGCCGCGAGGCGCGGATGCTTCCGGCTACGTGCATCACGGCACGCCGGCGTTCAAGCGGATCAACCTCGCGTTGTTCGCGGCGGGCTTCGCGACCTTCGGCCTGCTGTACTGCGTGCAGCCGCTGCTGCCGGAATTCACGCGCGACTATGGCGTCAACGAAGCCATCAGCGCCTTGTCGTTGTCGCTGACGACCGGCGTGCTGGCGGTCGCGATGCTGTTCGCCGGCGCGGTTTCGGATGCGTGGGGGCGCAAGCCGATCATGGTCGGTTCGCTGCTGTCGTCGGCGTTGCTGGTGCTGATATCGGTGGCGATGCCGAACTGGACGTCGTTCCTCGTCGTGCGTGCCTTGCTCGGCTTGTCGCTGAGCGGCTTGCCCGCGGTCGCGATGACCTATCTCGCCGAAGAGATGGACATCGCCTCCATCGGCCTCGGCATGGGCCTTTACATCAGCGGCAACGCGATCGGCGGCATGAGTGGACGATTGATCGCGGGCGTGCTCACCGATTTCGTCGGCTGGCGTGCGGGCGTCGCGGTGGTCGCGGTGATCGGGATTGCGTGCGCGCTGGCTTTCTGGCGCTTGCTGCCGCCGTCGCGGCATTTCACGCCGCAACGCGTGGATGGGCGCGCATTGGTTGCACGCTTCAACGTGATCTTCCACGACCGCGGACTGCCGTGGCTGTTCGTGGAAGGTTTCCTGCTGCTCGGCACGTTCGTCACGATCTACAACTATCTCGGCTACCGCCTGCTGGCGCCGCCGTACAGCCTCAGCCAGGCAGTCGTCGGCGCGATCTTCGCGATCTACCTGATCGGCACCTTCAGTTCGCCGTGGGTCGGTCATCTCGCCGGCAAACTGGGTCGGCGCAAGATGTTGTGGACGATGCTTGCATTGATCCTGATCGGCACGCTGCTGACGCTGATGGCGTCACTATGGGCGATCCTGCTGGGCGTGGTGGCGCTGACCTTCGGATTCTTCGGAGGACATTCCGTCGTCAGCAGTTGGGTCGGACGCCGCGCCGGCGCGGCCAAGGCGCACGCGTCGTCGCTGTACCTGTTCTGCTACTACATGGGTTCCAGCATCGCGGGGGCGTGCGGCGGATTGTTCTACGCGTCGCACGGCTGGAACGGGGTCGTGGTGTTCGTCGGCGCGATGGCGTTGGTCGGACTCGTGATCGCGCTGGGCTTGTACCGCCTGGCACCGTTGCCGCAAAACACCGCGACCCCGCCGACGCCGATGAGTCGCGGCGCGATGCCGTAGACCTCGGGTCAGCCGCGCCGGGTCAGCGCGTAGACCGCGGTGTGCAGCGCCGTCACGCCGCCTTCCAAGAACGATGGTTGCGACGCCAGGATGTCGCGGCGCTCCAGTTGACGGATTTCCCACTGCGCGTCGAGCAGCCGATGCACTTCGGCCTCATCCACGCTGAAGGGTGGACCTTCCATTTCGCCCGCCGGGTATTCCAGGGTAATCAGCAGACCGCGTGAACCCACCGGCAACTTCAAGTACACCTCATTCGCCAACCGATCGCGCATCGGCGCGGGGAAGGCGATCAGCGCGGCACGATCGTAGAACGCACCGCAATCTTCCAGCAGGCCGGGCGCGACACCGAACACATCGCCCTGGATGATCTCGATGTCGCCATTCGCCGGTGCATTCGTGATGCGGCAATGCACACCGTCCGTCGCTTCGGACTTGCTCGCGTGCAGATGATTCTCCGCAAGAAACGCCTCGACCGCGACCGGCGAAATTTCGACGCCCAGCACGCGCGTGCCCTGTTGCGCGAGCCAAAGCATGTCCAGCGATTTGCCGCACAGCGGCACCAGCACGCGCGTGCCGCGCGCGACACCGAGCGAAGCCCAGTGCTGTTCCAGCAACGGCATCACCGATTCGTGATGCCATCCCGTGCGGCCTTCGCGCCAGCGTTGCAGCCAATACTCGACCTTCATGTTTCTGTTCCGAAAGAATGCATCGTCAATCCTCGGGCTCGTGGCAGACGACTTCGATGTTGTGTCCGTCCGGCCCGATGACGAAAGCCGCGTAATATCTCCCGCTGTAGTTCGGGCGCAGGCCGGGCGCACCGTTGTCCGTGGCGCCCGCTTCCAGCGCCGCGCGATGGAATGCCTCGACCTGTGGCGATTTTCGGCGACGAACGCCAGGTGAAGATGCGCAGGTTTCTCCGCGGTCTGGAAGAGGCACAGCGAAGATTTTCCGTCCGCGCTGAGTTCGATGCCGAGCGACCCCTCCGAGACGATGGTCATGCCGATCGGCTCGAGTGCCTTGAGGAAGAAGGCCTTGCTCGCGGCGTAGTCGCTGGCTCCGGATACGACGTGGTCAAACATGGGCTCTCCTGAAGCGTGGAGCTGCACGCAATCGCTCAGCCATTGTGCAAGCGCACCTTGCCCGTCGCGAGTTCGTACTCCGCGCCGACCACGCGCACGCGACCGCTCTTTACCGCTTCCGCGATGATCGGCTGCGCCGAGGCGACGCGCGAGGCGTTGTAGCCGACGTTCGCGTCGATCGCGCGTTCGAGCAAATCGCTGCCGCCGCCTTTCACGGTGTTTTCGATGCCGGGTCGCACTGCATCGGTGATGTCCCAGATGTGGCCGGGCAGCGGTTTCGGATCCTGGATTTCCTGGATCGCCGCCTTGATCGCGCCGCAATTGCTGTGGCCCAATACCATCACCAGCGGCGTGCCGAGCACGGCGACGCCGTATTCCAGGCTCGCAAGCGCATCCTGGTTGAGATAGTTGCCCGCGATGCGCACCACGAACAGATCGCCGGGCGACTGGTCGAACATCAGTTCCGGCGCGACCCGCGAATCGGCGCAACTCAGGATCGACGCGATCGGGTATTGCGCTTTCGCGCGCGCCGCGCGGCCTGCCGAAAAATCCTTGGGATCGAGCTTGTTCGATACATAGCGCGTGTTGCCCGCCATCAACCGATCGAGCGCGGCTTGCGGCGTGATGGCGTTCTGCTTTGGCGCATCCGCGAAAGCGCGGCGCAGCGGCGCCGCCATGGACAACGCGACGATGCCGAGGCCGGCATGCTGCAGGAAACGGCGGCGGGAACTGCGGTCGGTTGCGTACATCGCACGTGCCCCTATCGAGTGGAGTGGATGAAGACGCTGTGGTCGAACCAGCCCGGCGATTCTACGCCTGCGCGCGCGGCAGGCGATCCGCAGGCGTGCGGGAAGCGGCGATCGGCCGCATAATCGGGGTTTCCTTCCGGCCGGAACCGCCATGAACGCTCCCACCCGCATCGACACCACGCGCGTGATCCATCCGCCGCGCGGCACCGAACTCACGTGCAAGAACTGGCTGATCGAAGCGCCGTACCGGATGATCCAGCACAACCTCGATCCCGAGGTGGCGGAAAACCCGGCGGAACTGGTGGTGTACGGCGGCATCGGACGCGCCGCACGCAACTGGGAATGCTTCGATGCGATCCTGAAAGCGCTGCGTGAATTGAATCCCGACGAAACGCTGCTGGTGCAATCGGGCAAGCCGGTCGGCGTATTCAAGACCCACGCCGATGCACCGCGCGTGCTGATCGCCAATTCCAACCTGGTGCCGCATTGGGCGACGTGGGAACACTTCCATGAACTCGACCGCAAGGGCCTGATGATGTTCGGCCAGATGACGGCCGGCTCATGGATCTACATCGGCTCGCAGGGCATCGTGCAGGGCACCTACGAAACCTTCGTCGAAATGGGCCGGCAGAGTTACGGCGGAAATTTGAAGGGCAAGTGGATTCTCACCGCCGGCCTCGGCGGCATGGGCGGCGCGCAGCCGCTGGCGGCGGTGATGGCGGGCGCGTCGATGCTGGCGGTCGAATGCCAGCAATCGCGCATCGATTTTCGCCTGAAGACCGGTTACGTGGACGAGCAGGCGAAGGATCTCGATGACGCGCTGGCGCGCATCGAGAAATACACGCAAGCCGGCGAAGCCAAATCCATCGCACTGCTCGGCAATGCCGCCGACGTGCTGCCGGAACTGGTGAAGCGCGGCGTGAAGCCCGACGCCGTCACCGACCAGACTTCCGCGCACGATCCGGTCAACGGCTACCTGCCGCAGGGCTGGACGGTCGAGCAGTGGTTCGAGCGCCGCAAGAGCGACCCCGATGGCACCCGCGACGCGGCCAAGCAGTCGATGAAGACCCACGTCGAAGCGATGCTGGCGTTCCACGCGCAAGGCATCCCGACCTTCGACTACGGCAACAACATCCGCCAGATGGCGTTCGACGTCGGCTGCCAGAACGCGTTCGACTTCCCCGGCTTCGTGCCGGCCTACGTGCGCCCGCTGTTCTGCCGCGGCATCGGGCCGTTCCGCTGGGTCGCACTGTCTGGCGATCCCGAAGACATCTTGAAAACCGACGCCAAGGTCAAGGAACTAATCCCGGACGACAAGCACCTGCACAACTGGCTGGACATGGCCGAGCAGCGCATCCACTGGCAGGGCCTGCCATCGCGCATCTGCTGGGTGGGCCTAGGCCAGCGCGACAAGCTCGGCCTCGCGTTCAATGAGATGGTGCGCAACGGCGAACTCAAGGCGCCCGTGTGCATCGGCCGTGACCACCTCGATTCCGGTTCGGTCGCATCACCCAATCGCGAAACCGAATCCATGCGCGATGGTTCCGATGCGGTTTCCGACTGGCCGTTGCTCAACGCGCTGCTCAATACCGCGAGCGGCGCCACCTGGGTGTCGTTCCACCACGGCGGCGGCGTCGGCATGGGTTACTCTCAACACGCCGGCCTCGTGATCGTCTGCGACGGCAGCAAGGAAGCCGACGCGCGCATCGCACGCGTGCTGTGGAACGATCCGGGTACCGGCGTGATGCGGCATGCGGACGCCGGCTATGCCGATGCGATCGCCTGCGCGAGAGAAAAGGGTCTCAAGCTGCCGATGGTCTGATCTTTGCCAGCCGCTCCCACGCATTGCGGGCGTTGCGAAGATTCCTTACAATAAGGTAAGGCATTCAACGAGGTTTTTGTCATGACCACCGCAACCATCACGTCAAAGGGGCAGATCACGATCCCGGCCGCGGTCCGGAGCGGTATGGGTGTCGACACCGGCGATCGTGTGGAGTTCGTCGAAATCGAGCCCGGCCGCTACGAAATGGTGGCCGCCACGCTGCCCGTTGCCGCGCTGAAGGGCCTGATCCCGAAGCCGCGCAAGCCGGTCAGCATCGAGGCAATGAACATCGCGATCCGCGAACGTGCCGCCAGGGCGGGGCGGCGGTGATCGGCCTGGATACCAACGTACTGGTGCGCTACCTCGCGCAGGACGAGCCGAAGCAGGCTGCGCTCGCAACATGTTTGATCGAGTCCTTGACCACGGACGAACCCGGGTTCATCTCGCACGTGGTGCTGGCCGAAACCCTGTGGGTGTTGGAGTCCTGCTACGCCGCCGATCCGGCCCGCGTGCAGCAGGTTGTGGATGCGTTGCTGCGCACCAGTGGCGTCCTCGTGGAGCGGGCAGAAAGCGTCTGGCGAGCCCTGCGGCAATTCAAGCAAAGCGACGGGGACTTCGCCGATACGCTGATCGCGGTGTCGGCACGCGATGCCGGCTGCCGGGCCATTTACACCTTCGACAAGGGCGCGGCCAAACGATCCGGCATGACGCTGCTGGCTTGATGCGATCGACATGCGGTGCGCAGTTCGAAGGACATCGCAATGCCAGTGTGGAAAGCCTGTCGCATGGCCTGAACCTGCACCGCGATCAGCTTGCGGCCGAACTTGCGGTGCAGCGATGCGGATTCCGTCACCAAAGAATACTGAAACCATCCCCGACAACTGCTGTGCCCGCAGGTCGGAAACTGATACAGGTGCCCAACGCCCATGCGGCGAGTACCAGTCGGGTTCACGCCCGAAGTGGACGGGTCGGTCATAATGCCCGGTCATTTTTGTGGTTGGCGAGTTTCTCAAGCATGATTTCCCCCACGGCCCTGCAGGCGCTGATTGACGACGGTGTGATCGACGAGGTCCTGCGCCCGCTGAAAAGCGGCAAGGAAGCCTCGGTCTATGTCGTGCGCGCGGGCAACGAGATGCGTTGCGCCAAGGTCTACAAGGACATGGCCCATCGCAGTTTCCAGCAACGCGCCCAGTATCAGGAAGGCCGCAAGGTGCGTGGCAGCCGCCAGGCGCGCGCCATGGGCAAGGCCAGCAAATTCGGGCGCAAGGAAGCCGAGGCCGCGTGGAAAAATGCCGAGGTGGATGCGCTGTATCAGCTTGTCGGCGCAGGCGTGCGGGTGCCGCAGCCGTATGGCTATTTCGGTGGCGTACTGGTGATGGAATTGGTCGCCGACACCGACGGCGGTCCGGCACCGCAACTGGGCAAGGTCGAGCTGTCGGCGCAGACGGCGCGCGAATACCATCGCTTTCTGGTCCGCCAGATCGCGTGCATGTTGTGCGAGGGCCTGATCCACGGCGACCTGTCCGAATACAACGTGCTGGTGACGGCCGATGGCCCGGTCATTATCGACCTGCCGCAGGTGGTCAGCGCCGCGGGCAACAATGCCGCGCGCACCATGTTGCGGCGGGACGTGGGCAACATCACGATCACGCTTTCGCGCTTCGCGCCGGAATTGCTCGACACCCATTACGCCGAGGAAATGTGGGCGCTGTTCGAGCGCGGCAAACTGCGGCCGGACAGCGAACTGACCGGCCACTTCGTGTTCGACGAGGGCGCGGTGGACGTCGACAGCGTGATGCAATCGATCATCGACGCGCGCCAGGAGGCCATCATCCGCCAGCAGGGGCGCGAGCTGGCGCTGGCGGAAGGTTGAGGCTGGCGTTGGCCCCGGAACGCGGCCGGGATACGAGGCCACGCTTGTTTCGGTGCGATACGTCTTCAATCGGGATTTTTCGGAGCAGCCTTCCGCGTCACTTCGCGAACAGCTTCGACCGATCGGCGAACGCCTTGAACTCCAGCGCGTTGCCGGATGGATCGAGCAGGAACATCGTGGCCTGCTCGCCGGGTTCACCCTTGAAGCGCACGTGCGGTTCGATCACAAAATGGGTGCCGGCTTCGCGCAGTTTTTGGGCGAGCGCGTGCCACGCGGCCATGTCGAGGATCACGCCGAAGTGCCGCACGGGCACGTCGTCGCCGTCCACGTCGTGCGCCGCCGCCGCGTGCAATTCTTCCGGCGCGACATGCGCGACGATCTGGTGGCCGTAGAAATCGAAGTCGACCCAGGTTTCGCTCGAACGTCCTTCCGGGCAGCCGAGCAGGCCGCCGTAGAAGCCGCGGGCTTCACCCAGCGAAGCGACGGCGAAGGCAAGATGGAACGGGGGTAGTGCTTGCATGGTGGTTCGCCGTTGTCGTGTCACCGGGCAGTATGCACGAAGCGCGAAGCTGGCACGGGGCGGGCATTTCGTTGCCGTTGTGATTGCGGTCGTAGCATGGCATCGGCCTCCAGAGGAGCACGCCATGGCCGAGGAAAATGCCGCCAAGCAACTTGAGCAGGTGACGGACACGCTGACGCAGCTCAAGGAGATGCACCATTACGCGAAGAACAACGTCGAGCGACTGACCGCGATCTGGCTGTTGTTCGATGGCGAGCTGTCGAAGCTGAAGCAGACCGACAAGATCGACGACCTGATGAATCGCCAAGGCCAGTTGCACGACGCGCTGGAAAAGGTCATTGCCGATCTCGAAGCGCTGCAACAGAAGCTGCAACCGCCGCCGGCGGAAACGGAATGATGTTGCGCGACCGCACGGCCGGCAATTTCGCCGGCCGTCTCAACGTCATCTGCTCACCAGGTATGTCCGTTGGCGCAATAGTGGCCGCCGGTGCCGTGCACGCCGGCGATGCAAGTTTCGCCGCAGGTCGGGCACTTCGAGTTGCAGAGGGATGGGGTGGCGAATAGGCCGATCAATCTGGAGAGAAACTTGCGCATGATCTTCTCCTGCGAAGGTCGCCGGACGCGACCCGACGCGATCATACATCCGCCCAGAATCCGCATTTCGCCCTTAAATCCGCGCCGCCCAAACGTTCAGCGTGAATTTCGGCGCGCGATCCAGCCGTCGACGGCGGATTTCGGCAGCGGGAAATAGCCGTTGGTGACTTCCGGATCTTTCGCGCCGGCATCCGGCGTCAGGTGCACATGCCACGCGCCGATGCGCGCAACCTGCAGGCAGTCGTCGATTTCGTGCAGGTCGTCCTTGTGGGTTTCGACGTGGCTTTGCAGCAACGTCTGCCTCGCACGCTGCTTGGCTTCGGCCTTGTTCGGCGCGCCGAAGAATCCCCACGCGTGGTGTTCGGCGAACACGCCGGGCCGGTATCCGCCGATGTTGATGAAATAAAGATGCAGCCCGTTGCCGGGCGGCGTTCGCGACAACTGCACGCGATAGCCGGCGACGCTGTCGAGGAAACACCACGCATCGACGTGCAGGCCGCGCGGTTCGCCGAACCAGCCGTCGAGCAATTGATCGTGCACGGTTTCCAGCGAATCGCCGACGGCGAACGCGACATCGTGCAGTTCGGTTTTCGCGCGGGGCGCGGTGCCGCCCAGCACGCAGGCGATCAGGCGTTCGCTCATTTCAAAATGGTTCCGAGACAGAGACGACATCATGCCACGCGGACTCCGCGGTGTCTCTTCCGTGCACATTTCACGCGGCTTTCAAGCGGGTGTGCGTAGGCTCCGGTGCGATGTTCGCGTGTCCTTCACGGAAGAAGCAAAATGAAATACAAGGCCTTGTCACTGCAATCCGATTTCGAGGTCGCCTTCGCCGCGCGCAAGGTGCAGGCGGCGGAGATGACGCTTGCGCCGGGTTCAAGCACCGGCGGCCCGGACAATCGTCATCGCGGCGCCGACCAGTGGATGTACGTGGTATCCGGATCGGGCGTGGCCATCGTCGATGGCGTGCAGCAACGGTTGCAGTCGGGCAGCCTGCTCGTCATCGAGCACGGCGAGGCGCACGAGATCCGCTGCACGGGAAACGAGCCGCTGCGCACCGTCAATTTTTATTCGCCGCCTGCCTACGACGATGACGGCGAGGAACTGCCCGCCGGTGAAAGCTGAGCGAGCCGCGGCAGCGATTCACTCGCGCGCGGTTTCCAGGCGCACGGCGGTGATGCGCCAGCCGTGCGCGGCGTCGGCGAGCTCCAGACTGATCGCGCGCCGCATGAACACGCCACCGTGCGCGACCTCGTTGCTGGTGATGTAGCCGACGTCGCCGCTGACGCTGCAAGAACCCGCGTTGCAATCGAGCTGTTTCACCTCGATGCGGTCGGGCCACGGGCTGGAACCTTCGCGGCCGATGATCTGGTCGGGATGCGCCTGCCAGGTTTTCAGCAATGCCGGCGACAGCAGGCCGCCGTAGGCCTTCGGCAGTTCCGCGCGCACCGCGTCGGGCGGGGCGAGCACCGAGATTTCCTGCATGCGTTTGCCGAAGCGTTCGACCACCGATCGCGCCGCCTTGCGCGAGTCGGTGGTGGTCTGACTGGACGGCGCGCTTCGGGATGCTGCGGCCGATGAGGCGTGCTGCGGTTCGTTGTGGTTTGAGCAACCGGCCAGCAGGAGCGCGGCGGCGAGGCAGGCAATCAGGCGTTTGCGGAGGGTCATGTCCGATTGTAGGGCGGGTGGCAACCCGCCGTCCGGTGGTTCGGCATTCTTCGGGATGGCGGCGGGATGCGCTGCGCTCCTCCCGCCCTACGACATCACGCGGCTTTCGCTTCGTCCTTCAGCGACTGCATGTCGATCACGAAGCGGTACTTCACGTCGCTCTTCAACATGCGCTCGTAGGCCTTGTTGATGTCGTGCATCGCGATCATTTCGATGTCGCTGACGATGCCATGCTTCGCGCAGAAATCCAGCATCTCCTGCGTTTCGCGGATGCCGCCGATCAGCGAACCCGCGATGCCGCGACGCTTCATGATGAGGTTGAACACGGTGGGCGACGGATGCGGCGAATCGATCGGCGGCGCGCCGACCAGGCACATCGTGCCGTCGCGTTTCAGCAGGTTGAGATAGGCGTCGAGATTGTGCGGCGCGGCGACGGTGTTGAGGATGAAATCGAAGCTGCCGGCATGTTGCGCCATCTGCGCCGCGTCTTTCGAGATCACCACCTCGTCGGCACCGAGGCGCTTGCCGTCGGCAACCTTGTCAGGAGACGTGGTGAACAGCACGACGTGCGCGCCCATCGCGTGCGCCAGCTTGACGCCCATGTGGCCGAGGCCGCCCAGGCCCACGATGCCGGCCTTCTTGCCGGGGCCGACATTCCAGTGGCGCAGTGGCGAATACGTGGTGATGCCGGCGCACAGCAGCGGCGCAACCGCGGCCAGATTGTCCTCGTGGGTGATGCGCAGCGCGAATTTTTCATCGACCACGACGTTGGCCGAATAGCCGCCGTAGGTGTTGCCGTGGTCTTCCTGCGCGGGTCCGTTGTAGGTGCCGGTGAACCCGTTCTCGCAGTAGTTTTCCTCGCCGGCCTTGCAGGAATCACAGTGCCCGCAACTGTCGACCATGCAGCCGACGCCCACGGTGTCGCCGACCTTGAAGCCTTTCACGTCCTTGCCGACCGCGGTCACGGTGCCGACGATTTCGTGGCCGGGTACGGACGGATACATCGTGTTGCCCCATTCGTTGCGCGCGGTGTGCAGATCCGAATGGCACACGCCGCAGTATTCGATATCGATGGCGACATCGTGCGCGCCGGGCGCGCGGCGTTCGACGGTGTGCGGGCCAAGCGGCTTGTCGGCGGCCTGGGCGGCGTAGGCGGGGGTTTGGGTCATTCGAATTCTCCTTGTTGCAAAAACGATCGGCCATTTCCTTTTCGTCATCCCGGCGCAGGCCGGGATCCATGGCTCTTTACAGAAAAATGGATTCCGGCCTGCGCCGGAATGACGGATGGTGGAGCGGTCTGGCCTCTCAGCCTGCCGCCTTTTCGCGCACCGGCAACTTCCAGTCCGGCCGGATGAAGTGGCAGGTGTAACCGTCGGGGATGCGTTCCAGGTAATCCTGGTGCTCGGGTTCGGCCTCCCAGAAATCGCCGGCGGGCGCGACTTCGGTGACGACCTTGCCGGGCCAAAGGCCCGATGCGTTCACGTCCTCGATGGTGTCTTCGGCGATGCGTTTCTGCTCGTCGTTGGTGTAGAAGATCGCCGAGCGGTAACTGGTGCCGACGTCGTTGCCCTGGCGGTCGCGCGTGGTCGGATCGTGGATCTGGAAAAAGAATTCCAGCAGCTTGCGATAGCTGATGCGCGCGGGATCGAAAGTGATCTCGATCGATTCGGCGTGCGTGCCGTGGTTGCGGTAGGTGGCATTCGGGACATCGCCGCCCGAGTAGCCGACGCGCGTCGACATGACGCCGGGCTGCTTGCGGATCAGGTCCTGCATGCCCCAGAAACAGCCGCCGGCAAGAATGGCGCGTTCGGTGGTCATGGTGTTTCCTCGTTCGATATCAGGTGCGTTCAAACAATTTACGGTACTCGCCATAGCCTTCCTTTTCCAGATCGGCGAGCGGGACGAAGCGCAACGATGCGGAGTTGATGCAGTAGCGCAAGCCGCCACGGTCGCGCGGGCCGTCGTCGAAAACGTGGCCCAAATGGCTGTCGCCGTGCATCGAGCGCACTTCGGTGCGTTGCATGCCGTGGCTGGCGTCGTGTTTTTCGATGACGTTCGCGGCTTCGACCGGCTTGCTGAAACTCGGCCAGCCGCAGTGGCTCTGGAACTTGTCCAGCGAGGTGAACAGCGGCTCGCCCGACACGATGTCCACGTACAGGCCCGGTGCGTCGTGATCGTTGAACTCGTTGTCGAACGGCCGTTCGGTGGCGGATTCCTGCGTCACGCGATATTGCGTGGGCGTGAGTTTGGCCAGGGCTTCGGGCGTCTTGCGGTAATCGGGCATGGCGGCCTCCGGTGCGGAGCAAGCGAAACGGCGATCTTCACAACATGGAGGCGTGGCCGATCCGCCTCAAGGTTGCTGGTGTGGATTCGCGCCTGCACCCGGTCCTTCCAACACGCTGCCCGATTTCCCGCGTACGCTGCGCGTCACCGGATTGGTGGAGAAAAGCGCATGCGTCGTCGCGATGTGCTGAAGGGGATGGCATTGGGCGGCGTCGTCATCGCGGCCGGGCGCATGGCGCCTGCCATAGCCAAGTCGGCCCTGGATGGCGCGGGCGCGAAACTGGCGATGCTGGAACGCCGGCACGGTGGCCGTCTCGGCGTGGCGATCCTCGATACCGGCAGCGGCCGACGCGAAGGCTATCGCGACGACGAACGCTTCCTGATGTGCAGCACCTTCAAGCTGCTGCTCGCGGCGGCGGTGCTGCATCGCGTGGATGTCGGCGAAGAAAAGCTCGACCGCCGCATCGTGTTCGGCAAAGACGTACTGCTCGATTACGCACCGGTCACGAAGCAGCACGTCGGGCCGCCAGGCATGACGGTGTCGGCTTTGTGCGAAGCCGCGATCACGCTGAGCGACAACACCGCTGCCAATCTCTTGCTGAAGGCCATCGGCGGTCCGCAGGCGGTCACCGCGTATGCGCACAGCCTGGGTGACGAATCCACGCTGCTGGATCGCTACGAGCCTGCGTTGAATCCGATCGACAGGACGACGCCGAACGCGATGCTCGACGACATGCGTCAATTGTTGCTGGGCGATCGGCTTTCCCGATCATCGCGTGAAATGCTGATTCGCTGGATGGTCGCCTGCCAGACCGGGCTGCAATCGCTGCGTGCCGGAATTCCGGCGGGTTGGCGGGTTGGCGACAAGACCGGGCAATGGGACGGAAACGGAACCGGTGCCAACAACGACATCGCGATCGTCTGGCCTCCGAATCGAAAACCGATCCTGGTTGCCGCGTACTACATGAATCACAGCACGAATCCATCAACGCGCAAGGCGGTCCTGGCCGACGTCGGACACGCCGTTGCTGCGCTCGCGTAATGCCACTGCCGGTGCGCGGCGGCATATGCAACACGGGTGTACGCTTTGCGCCCATGTCTCCGTTTGATTACCGCGCATCGTGACCGTTCAGTCGTTGTCGCCGGCCGTCGTGAGTCTGCTGCGACAGGCGCAGGGCGAGCTCGCGCACAGGCAATTCGAGGCGGCTGCGGCCACATTGGCGTCGGTGCTGGCGCGGGCACCCGATTGCACCCCGGCACTGGGTATGTCCGGCGTTGCGGCGCAGATGCAGGGACAGCACGAACGCGCGGCCGCTTTCTTCCGCAAGGCCGTGGCGCATCAACCGCGCGATGCAGCATTGCAAGCGGGGCTCGGGATAGCGCTGTTCGAAGCCGGGGATGCGGGTGGCGCCGTGACGGCATTGCGCCGCGCCTGTGATCTCGCCCCGGACATTGCCTCCGGCTGGTTCAATTTCGGCCGTGCGTTGAAGTTGCAGGTGCGCACCGATGAAGCCATCGAAGCGTTGAGACGTGCCGCGCAGCTTGATCCTTCGCATGTGTCCGCGCGGCTGACGCTGGCCGACGCGCTCGCCAGCGTGGGCGAAGCCGACACAGCGGCGGCGGAGCTGCGGCGCGTGCTGGACGCGCATCCGGATAACGCCCACGCCTGGTTCGCGCTGGCCAACTTGAAGGTCATTCCATTCTCGCTCGAGGATGCAACGTTGCTGCAGCGACACTTCGAGCAGGCCGCCGTGCCCGCGGAAGATCGCGTGCTGTTCGGATTCGCGCTGGCGCGCGCACTTGAGGACCAAGGCGATTACACGGCTTCGTTCGAAGCACTGCAGCGGGCGAATCGCATGCAGCGGCGCCGGGTGCGATGGGACGCAGCCGAACACCGTGTGCATATTGGCGCAATCCAGCGGGCGTTCGCGGCGGCCTTGCCCGCGCCGATCGATCTGCGCCAAGGCGGTGAGGTGATCTTCATCGCGAGCATGCCGCGTTCCGGTTCCACGCTGGTCGAGCAGATTCTCGCCTCGCATGCAGAGATCGAGGGCGCCAACGAACTCATGGATCTGCCGCATGTTCTGGACGGGGAAACGAGACGCCGAAGCCAGCCATTCCCCGACTGGGTGAACGACGCGGCCGCCGCCGACTGGCAGCGCCTGGGTGCCGAGTATCTTGCGCGCACCGCGCGCTGGCGCAACCGCAAGCCGCGCTTCACCGACAAGAACCTTGGGACATGGAAGCACGTCGGCGCCGCGTTGGCGATGTTGCCTGCGGCGCGCGTGGTGGTGGTCCGTCGCGATCCGGTCGAAACCTGCCTTGCCTGCTATCGCCAATGGTTTGCGGGCAACACCGATTTTGCCTACGACCTCGATGAGCTTGCGGATTACTGTGTGGATTTCATGCGCCTGACCCGCTTCTGGTTGAATCGGCATCCCGACCGAGTGTTCGATCTCGAATACGAAGCGCTGTTGGCCGAGCCGGAAACCGCGCTCCGCCGCCTGCTCGATTTTTGCGGGCTTCCGTTCGATCCGGCTTGCCTGGCGTTTCATCGCACGCAGCGCACAGTGATCAGTGCGGCAAGTGCGGCACAGGTGCGAGAGCCCTTGCGACGCGACACCGCACGTTCATCGCGCTACGGCTCGCTGCTGGATGGATTGCGCCGGCGCCTGCAAGATGAGGGACTGGCAACGAACGTTTGAATCCGGCGCGCGCGAAAGGATTTCGACGGTTTCATGTCCGTTTGCTGACGCGCTCGTGAATTGACGCTTGCAGTTTCATTAAATTGGAGTTACGGTTCCAATCGCACTGCTACGAGGGGCAGCGCAGACCGCTCCAGTGACCTTGGGCCGCTGAAGCATGTGGTGCGGTCTGTTGCCAGTCGTTTGGGGGAGAAACGAGGCGTCTCCGCACCGGCCGCTACCGCGGGGAGTGCACGCCTCATGAATCGCAAGTCTCGGCGCGTTTCGCGCAATCGTTTGTTCCAGCGCAAGGCGCTGGCCCTGGCAATCGCGGGTTCCATCGCGCTGGGTTTCGCGGGTGGCGCGTTCGCACAAGCCACCACCGGCACCATTTACGGCACTGTCCCGACTGCCGCCAATGAGACCATCCAGATCACCGGCGGCGCGGGCTTCAATCGCACCATCAGCGTCGGGCCATCGGGCCGGTATTCGATCACGTTGCCGGTGGGCACGTACACCGTATCGTTGCTGCAGGACGGCAAGGTCGTCCAGACGCGGACAGACGTGAGCCCGGTCGCGGCGGGTGCCGTGGCTGTGGACTTTTCATCAAATGCCGGCGCATCGAGCGTCCAGACGCTCTCTGCGGTCAACGTGACGGCCAACGCCATCCCCCCGATCGACGTGACCACCACCAACCAGGTCACCACGATCACGGCCAAGCAGTTGCAGCAGTTGCCGTTGCAGCACACGGCTGAAAACATCGCGCTGCTGGCACCGGGTACGACCCCGGGCGGCGCTGCACTGGGAAGCGCCAATCCCACCGCGCTGGGTACGCCCTTGCTGGTGTTCGGCGGTGCCTCGGTTGCGGAGAACGCGTATTACCTCGACGGCATGAACACCACCGACGCGCTTACGGGCCAAGGCGGCATCAGCCTGCCGTATGGGGCGATCGAGCAGCAACAGACCTTCACCACCGGCTATGGCGCCAAATACGGGCGCGCCATCGGTGGCGTGATCAACCAGATCGGCAAGAGCGGCTCCAACGATTGGCACTTCGGCTTTCAGGCGTCGTGGGCACCGGCGAAGCTGCAGGCCAGTCCCGTCAATGCCTATTGGAATAATCCGCGTTACACCGGCGCGCTCGCCCTGAATCCAAGCGAGGCCTACGGTCAACTGTACACATATCGCAAGGGTGGTTCGGGTACGTTGAATCCTGTGGAGACGGGCCTTGCCGTGGGTCAGCCGGGTGCGGAGACCATCTATGACGCGTACGTCAGCGGACCGATCGTCAAGGACAAACTGTTCTTCTTCATGGGCGTCGAACAGGACAACGCGCATTCCAACTCAATCAGCCCCAATACCGGGTCTACCTACAACATTTTTTACACCACGCACGCTCCGAAGATCTACGCCAAGTTGAACTGGAACATCAACGAAAGCAACTTCGCGACGCTTACGGCGGTGCAGAACTCCTTCAAGTCGTGGACGACTGCGTACAATTTCGATTACAACACTTTCAACACAGATGGGTTCGCCAATCTCGGCCAGACCGTCAAGAACAGTTTCCGCACGTGGGTGTTCAACTACACGTCGTACATCACGGACAGCCTGACCCTGAATGCGATGTTCGGCAAGACCCACGGTGAGTATTACACCCAGCAACCGTTGTTCCCGGGATTGACGTCGGATTTGGCCAATATCGGCAGTTCATCCAGCCAGAACCCCGCCTTCCTGCCGCCCGGATCGACCGGGATTTCGAACGCCCAAGTCAATGCCAATATCGCGCCGCCGGGTCATCGCGACAGCGTGATGAACTATCGTCTCGATCTGGATTACAAATGGCGTACCCACGATTTCCAGATCGGCATCGACAACATCACGACCCAAGACAAGGACGACGGCACGGAAATGACTGGGCCGGGCTACAACTGGATTTATGGGAACGCCGATCCCACCCAGCCGATCGTGGGAGTCATTCCCAGCTCACCACCCTATGTCGGTCCACCCGACTCCAATCCCGACGGCGCCGGCGGGTATTACGTGGAAAAGAACATCTTCGTCAATCTGGCCAGCATACGCGTGGTGCAACGTGCCCAATATATCGAGGACAACTGGCAGGTCACGCCGGACTTTCTGCTGAACCTGGGCATCCGCAACGATCAGTTCACCAATTACAACCCGATTGGATTGCCGTACATCCGCCTCACCAAGCCGCAGTGGGCGCCGCGCATCGGCTTCAGCTGGAACGTATTCGGTGACGCCTCGATGAAGGTGTTCGGCAATGCGGGACGTTACTACCTTGCGATGCCGGCGGCAGTGGCGCTGCGTGGCGCCGGGGCGTCCACGTTTACAGGCCAGTACTTCACCTACTCGGGCATTGATCCGACGACAGGGTATCCGACCGGACTGACGCCGATTCCCGAAAACCCGGTGGGCGGTGTGTCGGCCAACAACGAATACGGCGAAACGCTGAATCCGCAGACCGTCGCGGCACAGAACATCAAGGCGGAATATTCCGACAACTTCGTGCTGGGCATGCAGAAGCTGTTCCACTTCCAGGGCGTTCCGCTGGTATTCGATGCCACCGGTGTTTATCAGAAACTTGGCCGAATCATCGACGACTGGGATGACCAGAAGGCGATCTGCAACGCGGCCATGGCGCAAGGTGTTGTATATCCCGGAAACCCTGCGCTTGATCAGACGCCACTTGACCAGTGCGTGGCTCTCACCAATGGCGCGGTGCTGATCAACCCGGGAGAAACCCAGAACCTGCTGGTAACCGGCGCGGACGGCAACGTGCACAAGGTCGTGGTGACCATGGCGGACCAAGGGTTCGAGAAGAAGCCGATCCGCAAGTATTACGCACTCAATTTGTCGTTGGAGCATCCTTGGGACGGCAAGTGGTTCGGCAAGATCATGTACACGTTCTCGAAAGATTACGGCAACACGGAAGGGCCGGTGGACTCGACCATTGGCCAGGGCGGCTCCTCGGTATCCATCACCGAACAGTGGGATTTCTGGCAACTGATGCAATATTCGTATGGCGAACAGTTCAACAGCCAGCGCCACCAGTTGAAGATCTATGGCGCCTACGCGTTCACGCCCGAGTGGACCTTGGGCGCCAACGTCTTCATCGCTTCCGGTCATCCCATGATCTGCCTGGGCCATTTCGGACCCGAGCCGGAATCGAATCCGTATGGTTATGGCAATGCCTTTCACTGGTGCGGCGGCCAACCCACGCCTCCCGGCTCGACTGGTCACACGCCATGGGAACACCAGTTGGATCTCAGTGTCGAATACCGGCCCAAGTGGGCAGACAACAAACTGGGCTTCACGCTCGCGGTGTTCAACGTATTCAACAACCAGACGCCGCTGCAATTTTCTTCAGGCTACGGCACCGCCAGTACACCGCGTGCACTGTACAACCACGTGCTGGGTTGGCAGCCGCCGCGGTATGCACGGTTTACGGTGTCTTACGACTGGTAAGCCTCGTCGCATCGGCACAAGAGGCCGCCGGGTTCCAGCCCGGCGGCTTTTTCATGGGCTCGAACGCTGTAATCTTCAGTCGGGCTTGTCCATGACTTGGCTGAGATGACGAGCAGCGAACTCCAATCTCCCGGCTCGCCGTCGGATGGCTCGCTTTCACCGATGGCTTCGCGTCTGCTGGCGCGCGCGCAAGGCGAATTGCAGAGCGGCGATGCCGATGCTGCGGCGCGGACGTTGTCCAATGTGCTGTCGCTCGCACCCGGCAACATCGAAGCCGCGCGCCTGGCGGCGCTTGCGGCGCAAAATCGCGGAGATCACGCCGCGGCCGCGGAATATTTCCGGCGTGTGCTTGTGGTGCGCCCCGACGATGCCGACCTGCATATCGGACTCGGCGTTGCCCTGTACCAGACCGACAACGTCAATGACGCCATTTCACACCTCAAGCGCGCCTGTGAACTGGCGCCGGAATCGGCGGCGGCCTGGTACAACCTCGCCGAGGCACTCAAGCCGCAAATCCGCACCGAAGAAGCCATCGAGGCGTTGCAGCGAACGCTTGCACTGGATCCGTCGCATCTTCCGGCGTGGCTTGCATTGGCGCGGGCGTGGGCAAGCCTCGGACGGATCGATGATGCGGTCTCCTGCCTGCGCGAGATCCTGCGCAGGGCACCGGGGCATGCCGAAGCCTGGTATGCGCTGTCCAACTTGAAAACGGTCGCCCTCGATGCGCGGGATGTGCGGTTGCTCGAAAGCGCTTTGGCGCAGCGGGAGCTTGCGCCCGAGTCGCGCATCTGGCTCGGCTTCGCGCTCGCGAAGGCGCTGGAGGACCAAGGGGACTACGCGCGTGCTTTTGACGTGCTGCGGGAAGCCAATGCCCTGCAACGCAGCCAGGGAAAATGGGATTCGAAGGGTGAGCGGGCGCGCGTGGACGCGATCATGCGCGTGTTTGCCCGCCTGCCGCTGAAACCGCCGGATGCGGACCTTGGCCGCGAGGTGATCCTGATCGCGAGCATTCCAAGATCCGGCTCCACGCTGCTGGAGCAGATCCTTGCCTCGCATCCCGAGGTCGAAGGTGCCAACGAGATCAGGGATCTGCCGCGGCTGATTGAATCGGAGACACGTCGGCGCGGGCGCAACTTCCCGCTGTGGGTTCCGGATGTGCCGACGACGGAATGGGAGCAGCTTGGGCGGCTATATCTGGAACACACGGCGCGCTGGCGCCGGCACAAGCCGCATTTCACGGACAAGAATCTTTTGAATTGGTTGCTGGCGGGCGCAGTGCTGACGATGCTGCCCGCTGCGCGCGTCATCGTGTGCCGGCGTGATCCACTGGAAACCTGCCTGGCGTGTTTTCGGCAGTGGTTCGGCAATGAGGCGGTTTTTACCTGTGATCTGGATGAGATGGCGAATTTCTGCGTCGACTTCTGGCGATTGACCCGTTTCTGGCTGGAGAGATTCCACGATCGCGTGTTCGATCTCGAATATGAAACGCTGGTGGCGGAGCCGGAGCCGACGATTCGACGGTTGCTGGATTTCTGCGGGTTGCCGTTCGATCCGGCTTGCCTGGCGTTTCACCACACCGAACGCGCTGTGCTCAGCGCGCCCAGCGCTGCGCAGGTTCGTCAGCCGCTGCGCACTGATACGGCACGCGCGGATCGATACGGCGACAAGCTGGATCATTTGCGCGAGCGCCTGCGCGACGCCGGCTTGCCAGGCTCGCGGACGCACCCATGAGACCTGTGGTCCCGGACAGCGCCCGGCCAGAAAGCGGGCCGTGCAGAATACGTTTGCCGTTCAACGAGCCATGGAGCCGTGCATGTCGAAGATCGAAGCCCGCCTCGCCGAACTGGATTTGACGCTGCCGCCTGCGGTGCAACCGCCACGCGGCGTGGTGTTGCCGTTCCGCTTCGTGCGCGTGACCGGCAATCGCGCGCTCATTTCGGGGCACAGCCCGCAGGCGACGGACGGTTCCGTCGCCGGACCATTCGGCAAGGTCGGCCGCGAACTTACGGTGGAGCAGGGCTACGCCGCTGCAAAGCTCACCGCACTCTCGATGCTCGGCAGTCTGCAACGCGAACTGGGCGATCTCGATCGCGTGAAGCGCTGGGTGCGCCTGTTCGGCATGGTCAATTCCGCGCCCGGTTTCGACAAGCAGCCGGCCGTGATCAACGGCTGCTCCGATCTGATCCTGCAACTCTGGGGCGACGAAGCCGGCGCGCACGCGCGCAGCGCGGTTGGCATGGCCGAGTTGCCGTTCGGCATTCCGGTGGAGATCGAAGGCGAAGTGGAAATCTCCGTGTGCTGATTCGTCGCGCTACGCGTAAAGCCGATGCGCAGCGAGGCGCTCGTAATGTGGCCTGCATGCATCGGCCAGGCGTTGCTGGAAGGCGGTGAGATCGTCGTTGCGCGACCGGCAACGCGCAAAGCCGGTCGAACGTTCGACCGCTGCGTACCAATGTGGCGCCCATACGCCGTCGGAACTACGCGTGCCGGGCGGCCAGCGCAGCATGCGCTCGGAAAACAGGATGCCGAGCTTCGCGCATAGCGCGCTCAGCGTGCCGCGTGGATTTTTCAGAACGTCGGCGGCGTCGAGCACGGGTGGCGCGTGGCCCAGCTTGTCGCAGACATGGTCGAACAAGCGCGCCTGCTGTTCGAAGCCGAGCTCCCATGCCGCGGCATCGGGGCGCTGGATGGTGAAGGATGCAACGACCTGTTCAGGTTCGCGAATCAAAAAACAGTTGGTCACGCGTTCCAGCCAGTCCAGCGACATGCCGGCCAGCATGTGCTGGGTCATGTGCTTCTGGTACCAGATCGGCTTGCCATCCGGGATCGGTCCGGTCAACGCGGCCGCGACTTTCGCGGCATCGTTTTCCTGCGCGGCGATCACGTCGTCGCGGCCGGGATGGTTCACGCCAGTTTCGACGAGGTAATGCGCATAGAACGGTTCGTCGATGACGGCCGTGTCGCCGCGGTTCTCCCACGCGCGCATCATCGCGGTGGAAATATTGCGCGGCCCCGACCACATCGCGATGCGCAAGCCCTCGCGCATCGTCACACCTGCACGCCCGCGCGGCTTTCGGCTTCCAGGAGCTGCTTGTAGACGTCCTGCAGGTGCTTGCACATCGGTCCGCGCTTGCCGTCGCCGATGGTGCGTCCATCGATTTCGTGTACCGGCGTCAGGCCCGCGAAGGTGCCGGTGACGAACGCTTCATCGGCGCCGTACACGTCGGTCAGGCTGAAATCCTTCTCGAATACCGGAATCGAATGATCGCGGCACAGCCTCACCACGTTCGCACGCGTGATGCCGCCCAGGCAGTACTTGCCGGTGGACGTCCACACTTCGCCCTTGCGCACGATGAAGAAATGCGTGGAATTGCAGGTGCTGACGAAACCGTGCGGATCGAGCATCAGCGCTTCGTCATAGCCTGCCTTCTGCGCCTGGATGCAGGCGAGGATGCAGTTCAACTTCGAGTGACTGTTGAGCTTGGGGTCCTGCACGTCCGGTGCGCCGCGACGCACGTGCACGGTAAAGAGACGAATGCCGCGCTCGACGGTTTCCGGCAGCGGCTCCTTGTACTCGGGCACGATCACGATGGTCGGCGGACCGATCACGAAACGCGGATCCTGGTGTGGCGTGGCCTTGACGCCGCGCGTCACCATCAGCCGGATGTGCACGTGGTCGCGCATGCCGTTGGCGCGCAGCGTCTCGACGATGCGCTGCGTCAACTGCTCGCGCGTGAGGCCGATGTCCATGTCGATCGCTTTCGCGCCCTCATACAATCGATCGAGGTGCTGCCCCAGGAAGGGCAGGCCGCCATCGTGCAGGCGCAGCCCTTCCCACACGCCGTCGCCCAGCACGTAACCCGCGTCGAACACGGAGACCTTCGCCTCGTCACGTGCAACCAGTGCGCCGTTCAAGTTGACCCTGATGGCGGCGTTGCGCGCATCGGGCGTGTAGTCGTGGGTGCCTTTGGTCACGGGGTTCTCCGAGTGCTCAAGTTGTCCAGATTTCTTTCAATGCTCGGCTGAAGTTCAGGCCGAGCACCTTTTCGGCGACACGCCCAGAGTAGCCATGTTTCAGCAGCGCGTCGGCGACGCGTTCGAGCTTGCGCGGTGTGTTGATGTCGGGAGTCCAGGGCGGACGGTTTTCACCCGGCGCGCCGACGCCTTGCTTGCGGCGGGTTTCCGCTTCTTTCGCCATCACCTTCAGTTCGATGTCGGTGACGGTGAAGAAGGCCGTGTCGGTGCCGATGCCGACGTGGTCCTCGCCGCACACCTTCAGCGCATGGAGCATGTGCTGAATGAAATCGGACAGCATCGGCTGGCGGTTTTCGGGCGTGAGGAACGGCAGCATGTAGATGCCCATCACGCCGCCTTTGTCGGCCAGCGCCTTCATCTCTTCGTCGCGCTTGTTGCGCGGGTGCATGAACACCGCGCGGCAACCGGCGTGCGTAATCAACGACGGCTTGCACGAAAGCGCGATGGCTTCGGCGGTGGTGCGGGTGTTGGAATGGCTCAAGTCCAGTGCCACGCCCAGTTCGTTCATCCGTGCGACGGCTCCATGGCCGAGATCGGTGAGGCCGCCGGTTTCGCCATCGAGGCAGCCGTGGCCCAGCGGCGTGTCATGGTTGTAGCTCAACTGCATGATCAACACGTCGAGCTTGCGGAACAGGTCGATGCGCTCGGGTTTGTCCGCCAGCATCGAGGCCGCCTCGAACGAGAAGATCACCGCCAGCTTGTCCTCCGCCTTGGCGCGCTCGAGGTCGGCGTGCCTGTGTACCTTGATGAAGCTCTGCGGATGCGCTTCGATCAGCGCCTGCGCGGCCGCGATATCCGCAACGGCTTCCTCGAACGTGCCATTGGCGCCGCCCAGCGTGGTCTTCAGCGCGGTGACGCCAGAATCGGCGAGCGCCTCGAATCGCTGCGTGTCCTCGAATTGGAATCCGATGGATTCGAGCGCGTTGCAATCGAGCACGAAGGCGTTGCGATAGAGGTCGGCGCTGTTCAACTTGGATCCCTTCGATGCAGGCGGCCGGTGCAGGGCAATCCGGCAACGTACCACGAATCGACGATGCGCATGATCGCCGCGGTCACGCTCGATCGCCGGCGCCATTGAACCGCCGCGTGCCGCCCACATGAAGACGGAACGAGAATCCCTGGGAGTGGCCGATGTTGCTGGATCCGATCAAGCTGGGCGCGTTGCAACTGCGCAATCGCATCGTAGTATCGCCGATGTGCCAGTATTCCTCGCCCGATGGCGTGCCGACCGATTGGCATCTGGTGCACCTCGGCAGCCGTGCGGTCGGCGGCGCGGGGCTGGTGTTCACCGAGGCGAGTTCGGTTTCGCCCGAAGGACGCATTTCGCCGGACGACGCCGGCATCTGGAACGACGCGCAAGCGGAAGCATGGTCGCGCATCGTGCGCTTCATCCGCGGACAGGGCGCGGCAGCGGGCATGCAACTTGCGCACGCCGGTCGCAAGGCCAGCACCGACGCGCCGTGGCGCGGCGGCGGTCCGCTGGATGCGAACCACGGCGGATGGAGGCCGGTCGCGCCGAGCGCGATGGCGTTCGACGAAGGCTATCCGGTGCCCGAAGCGCTGGATGCGGCCGGCATCGCCAAGGTGATCGCCGATTTCCGCGCCGCCGCGCAACGCGCGCGTGACGCGGGATTCGAGGTGATCGAAATCCACGGTGCGCACGGTTATCTGATCCACCAGTTCCTGTCGCCGCTGTCGAACACGCGCACCGATGAATACGGTGGCTCGCTGGAAAACCGCGCGCGGTTGTTGCGCGAAATCCTGGACGCGGTGCGCGAAACCTGGCCGGCGCCGATGCCGCTCTGGGTGCGCCTGTCCGCCACCGATTGGGCAGAAGGCGGTTGGGACATCGACGAATGCGTGCAGCTCGCACGCGTGTTGCGCGACGATGGCATCGACGTGATCGATGTGTCGTCCGGTGGCACCGTGCCGCACCCGAAAATACCGACCGGTCCCGGTTACCAGGTGCCGTTCGCCGCGCGCATCCGCCGCGAGGCGGGCATGCATACCGCGACGGTCGGTCTGATCACCGACGCGCGGCAGGCCGAAGAAATCCTGCGACGCGGCGATGCCGACCTGATCGAGATGGCACGCGAATTCCTGCGCGACCCCTATTTTCCGCGGCTTGCGGCGAAGGAACTCGATGCAACGGTTCGGGTTCCGGAGCAATACGCACGCGCGTGGTGAAGGCAGTTAACCGCCCGGGTGATACACGCGCGCGGTATGCGCCTTGATTTGCTCCGGCCAGAAGTACACGGTGCGCAAATCGCCCGAAGCCCAGCGGTGCTGCTGGTCGGTGAAGTGCGGTGAGTGCGGATCACCGCTCTGTCCGCCCACGTGAATCGCGCGCGCGCTGACCTTGGGGCCGAACTCGATCACGGCGACGAAACTGTTGCCGCTGCGGCCGTAATATTTTTTCGTGCCAGGCCACTGGTGCGTGTTGGAAGCCGCAAGCGAGCCCCAGCGCGATGAGGTGAACGGCACCACGATGCTGGGTTTGTTGTCGTCGAAATGCGGATGCACGGCATCGTCCAGCCGCTGGTAACGGTTGACCGCGCCCCACGGCACGCCCCAGTAGCCGAAATCCTTCTGCAGGCGATCGACGACGTTGGCCAGCGCGTCGAGGCGGATTTTCGAATCGGCCTTGTCGGCGATGTAATCGATTTCGCGCATGTCGGTTTCGTGCGCGTCGAGGCCGCTGGCTTCCGCTTTCGCGGCAACCTCGTTCCATAGCGTGTCGCCCCACCAGACCGCCAGCGTGGTCGGAATCGACGCGCTGCCCCAGCGATCGTCCCAGCTGCGCAACACGCCGATCGGCCCGGCCAGTTTCATTTTCAGCGGGTCGCTCGCAGGCAGCGTGTCGTAATCCTTCAGCAGGATCGGGATCAGCCGCGCGAACGCGGGCAGATAGGAATCGAACGCGTCGGTGATCAGCTTGGCCTTGGTGAAATCGCGCGCGCCGGTCAGCATTCTCGTGGCGTGCTCGCCGCGCGCATTCGGGCCGAACGAGTCCATGTACTGCGGAAAGTCCGCGCGTTTCGGGCTGTCCTTGCCGGCCGCGGAGTAGGGCCAGTCGTTGGTGTTGAACACCCAGCCGATACCGGGGTCGATGACGTTGGGCATGTCCTTGATGGGCGTCATGCCTTGCCACGCGGTCGCGGGATTGCTGCCGTCGACGGGCTTGGTGTAATCGAAGGCGTTGTCGCGTTTGGGGATGAACTGTGGCGCGAGGAAGGCGATCTCGCCCTTGTCGTCCGCGAACAGCGTGTTGTTGGACGAGTTGGCTTTCAGTTCCGCCACCTTCATGTAGCTCGCGAGATCGCTTGCCCTGGTGCGCAGCCAGCTTTGTTCCAGCGCGGGAATCGGGCGGTTCATCAGCGCCTCGGCGATCCACTTGCCGTTTTCTTTGGCCACGATCGGGCCGTGCTGGGTGAAATACGCGGTGAAGCTGCGCGCCTTGATCGAACCGTCACCAGCGCGGTAGCGGACGGTGATTTCACGGCTGGTGACCGGCAATTCCCTGTCGCCGAACTTGTAGAAGTACTTGCCGTCCTTCTTCGAAATGGTTTCGGCGAATTCATCGACCGCGTCGACGCCGGTGGACGTGTGCATCCAGCCGATGTGCTTGTTGAAACCCTGGTAGATGAAGAACTGGCCCCACGTGGACGCGCCATAGGCGTCCAGCCCTTCGTCACTGGAGATCTGCGATTCGCTGCGGAAATTGAAGGTGACGTGCGGGTTGATCAACAGCAGCGCGTGGCCGTCCGCGGTGAGCTTGGGCGCGATCGCGATGCCGTTGGAGCCGGTCGGTTCGATCCACGTCGGGGGCACACTTTGCGCCAGCGCGATCGTCGTGGCGTGGTCGGCGCCGTAGAACTTCGCGAGCTTCGCCAGATCCACGTCCTCGATGTCGCCGCCGATGCTGCCTTCGGTGAAGGACAGCGCCATCCATGGTTCGTAGTGCTTGATGACCTTCGGGTGCACGTCCGGGTGCGTGGCGAGATACCAGTTCATGCCATCCGCCCACGCGTTCATCAGCTGCTTCAACCAATCGGGGCTCTTCGCGTAATCCTGTTTCAGCATCACCGGGTCGATGAACAACTGGTAGCGCAGGTTGTCCCAGATAGCCGATTCGCCTTCGGCCTGCGCGCTCCAGCCCAGCGCGGTGAGGTAATTCATCTCGACGCGGTTGAAGTCGTCCTCGCATTGCGCGTAGATCATCCCGAACACCGCGTCGGCATCGGTCCTGCCGTGGACGTGCGGGATGCCCCAGTCGTCACGGGTGATCGTGACGGCTTGCGCTTCGCGCTGCAGCCGCGCGTAGTCGGCGCTGTTTTTCGCGACGGGCCTCTGCCATGCCGACGGTGCGGTCACATCGGCGTTCGGTTGCGCCGCGACGCATAGTGGCGCGATCAGCAACCCGGCGAACAGAGCCGCCGCGCAACGACGTGGAACCCGGGCGAAACGTGCTGACATCGGCCTTCCCTCCGCGAATCGTGCGAATGCGCAACCTTAGCGCGAAAACATGCACACCGACATCGGTGCACGCGATCGACAAAGGTTGTCGACGAACGAGGAAGACGATTCCCGCAGTCGCGGTCCGCTTGCGGCTCAGTCGGCTTTGCGAATCCAGGTCTGCGTACGTCCCAGCATCGGCATGCCGATGTAGCCGCGCACGTCGAGCTTGCGGCCGTTGTCGGTGAGCGACAGCTTCACCTTGTAGGTCTTGCCGTTGTTGGGGTCGAGGATCTGGCCGCCGTCCCACACGTCGCCGTCCTGCTTCACGCCCCACATGATGACCATGCCGTCGACGGGCTTGTCGTGGCGCTCGCCTTCGCATTTGTCGCAGGTCGGATGCGCGCCCTGCGCGGAGAACAGCACCTGCTTGACCACGCCTTGCAGTGTGCCATCCGGTTGCTGCGTGATTTCGATGATGGACTTCGGCTTGCCGGTGGCGTCATCGACTTGCGTCCAGGTGCCGATCGGCGTGTCGTTGGCGGCGTACGCGGCGGTGGCGAGCAGCAGGGTGAATGCGATCAGGGCCGAACGAAGGGTGGTGTGCATGGCGTCGACTCCGAAACTGGCGATGGCGCTAGCCTGCGCGTTGCCGAGGTGCGCGTCAACTGCATCGCGCTGCGTGAGTGACGGGGATCAGAGGCGTCGCGAATCCGTCTGGCATAATGCAAAGCTGTCTCTGCGATGTGATGCACATGTCCGCCATCACCGAACAACGCGTCCGCGAAATCCTCGCGGGCATCGTCGATCCGCATACCGGAACTTCGCTGGCCCAAGGCGGCGCGATCCGCGCGGTGGGCGTGGATGGCGACAAGGTCGCGGTCGAAGTCGCATTGGGTTACCCGGCGAAGGAATGGCGCAACGTTTTTGCCGCGCGGATCAAGGCCACCCTCGAGGGCGATTCCGCGATTGCGCAGGCCGCGGTTTCCGTCACTTCGCACATCGCGACGCACAAGGTGCAGGGCAGTCTGCTGCCGCTGCCGGGCGTCAAGAACATCATCGCGGTGGCGTCGGGCAAGGGCGGCGTCGGCAAGTCGACGGTCGCGGTGAATCTTGCGCTGGCGCTCGCGGCGGAAGGCGCGAACGTCGGTGTATTGGATGCGGACATCTATGGCCCCAGTCAGCCGCTGATGCTGGGCATCGCGGGCCGTCCCGAATCGCCGGACGGCAAGACCATCATCCCGATGACGAATCACGGATTGCAGGTGATGTCGATCGGCTTCCTGGTGGGTGATGACACGCCGATGGTGTGGCGCGGGCCGATGGTGACGCAGGCGCTGACGCAGCTGCTGACTGCAACCCGCTGGCACGAGCTCGATTACCTCGTCGTCGACATGCCGCCCGGCACCGGCGACATCCAGTTGACGTTGACGCAGCGTGTGCCGGTCTCGGGCGCGGTGATCGTCACCACGCCGCAGGACATCGCGCTGCTGGACGCGAAGAAGGGCCTGAAGGCGTTCGAAAAGGTGCAGGTGCCGGTGCTCGGGATCATCGAGAACATGGCGACGCACGTGTGCTCGAATTGCGGCCACGAGGAACACGTGTTCGGCGAAGGCGGCGGCGCGCGCATGGCCGAGCAATACGGCGTGCCGCTGCTGGGTTCGCTGCCGCTGGACATCCGCATCCGCGAGCAGGCCGACGGCGGCAATCCGACGGTCTCCGCGATGCCTGATTCCGATTTGGCCATGCGCTATCGCGAAATCGCGCGCAACACCGCCGCGCGCCTGTCACTGCAGGCCGAGCGCGACATGACCGGCGTGCCGAACATCCGCGTCGTCGATGATTGATGCCGCCGCGTTGCCCAGGCGCGTGCTGTGCCTGTGCGGCAGCCTGCGCCAGGTTTCAGCCAATCGTGCGGTGCTGGAAGCCGCGCAAGCATTGGCGCCGTCGTCGCTGCGGCTTGAAATCTATCCGGGCATGGCCGCGTTGCCGCTGTTCAATCCCGACGTCGAGGTCGATCCACTTCCGCCGCCGGTGCTTGCATTGCGCGAAGCAGTCGGCCGCACCGACGCGTTGCTGATTGCATGCCCGGAATATGCGCACGGCATCCCCGGTGCCTTCAAGAACCTGCTTGATTGGCTGGTCGGCGCACTGGAATTTCCAGGCAAGCCGGCGCTGCTGCTCAATGCCTCGGCGCGGGGCTCGCATCACGCGCAGGATGCGTTGATGGACGTGCTGAGGACGATGTCGGCGCGGCTGCTGTCCGACGATCCGCTGCCGGTGCGCTTGCCGGGTGCTGGATGCACGAAGGCAGCGGTGCTGGCCAGCGACGATCGTTGTCGTGAATTGCAGACCGCGCTGGGCGTGCTGGTCGCCGGGCTGGCTTGACGCTGGCGCCGGTCCGGCAATCCCGTTATTTTGGCGGCTTTGGCCGGTGCCGTCCGGCCACTTTCAGTAGTGGAGCGCGCGTGAGCATCAAGAGCGACAACTGGATCCGCCGCATGGCCGAGCAGCACGGCATGATCGAGCCGTTCGAACCCGGCCAGGTCAAGCACCACGGCGGCGATCGCATCGTGTCGTACGGCACGTCCAGCTACGGCTACGACGTGCGCTGTGCGGGCGAGTTCAAGATCTTCACCAACATCAATTCGACGATCGTCGATCCCAAGGATTTCGACTCCCGCAATTTCGTGGACTTCAGCGGCGAGTGCTGCCTCATCCCGCCCAACTCGTTCGCGCTGGCGCGCACGGTCGAATACTTCCGCATTCCGCGCAACGTGCTCACCATCTGCCTCGGCAAGAGCACCTACGCGCGCTGCGGCATCATCGTCAACGTCACGCCGCTGGAACCCGAATGGGAAGGCCACGTGACGCTCGAGTTCTCCAATACCACGCCGCTGCCCGCGAAGATCTACGCCAACGAGGGCGTGGCGCAGATGCTGTTCCTGGAATCCGACGAGGTGTGTTCGACCAGCTACAAGGATCGTGGCGGGAAATACCAGGGACAGAAAGGCGTAACCCTCCCCAAAACGTAGCGGCTCACAAGCCCATTCAGCCAGCTTGTGGCACACTTTCCCGGCTGCGGGCTTCCGGCCTGCATCGCCATCAGCAACGGAGACTTGAACCCATGAACCTGCGTTCGTTTGTTGTGCGCCTCAGCGGCGCGGCCCTGTTGGCGACGATGATCACGTTGGCGGGCTGCAACGCCAAAGTCCGCCGTGGCGCCGAAGCCACCGTGAACGTGCCGCAGCAGTACGACATGACCGTCGGCGCCTACAAGGACAACCAGTTCACGCTGGACGGCGCGGTGCTGAGCGCGCCCGACCTGGAGGCGCATTTCCGCTACCTGCAGGACCAGAAGCAGTTGCCGAAGACCGTGCTGCTGACGGATACCGACGACGCCAAGGTCAACAATGCCGACCTGGAAGAGTTCGCCAGCCTGCAGTTGAGCTTCAAGTTCACCGGCTACGTGATGCACAAGGGCAAGCTGACCTTGATGAGCGCGGTGGAATCGAAGGACAAGGACAAGAAGTAGGTTTCAGGATTCCGCGCCGGCGGCGACACGCGTGTCGCCATGTGCGGTGAGCGCGGTGCGCACGATGATTTCGAGCGCCCGCGTCATCTGTTCCAGCGGCATGCCCGGCTGTCCGTGCGCGGCGGCCTGTTCCGGCAGCCACGGCACGTGCACGAAGCCCGCGCGGATGTTGCGCCGCCGCCGCAGCGCGTGCATCAGCGCGTAGAACACCTGGTTGCACACGTAGGTGCCCGCCGTCTGTGAAATGTGCGCGGGAATGCCGGCGCGTTGCAACTCCAGCAAGGCCGCCTTGATGGGCAGCGTCGAGAAGAACGCCGCCGCGCCGCTGCCCAGCACCGGTTCGTCCACCGGCTGCAGGCCCGCGTTGTCCGGAATGCGCGCGTCGATCACGTTGATCGCGACGCGCTCCAGCGAAATGCCGTCGCGACCGCCCGCAAGACCCACCGCGATCGCCACGCGTGGCTCGTGCCTGCGCACCGCGCGCCACAGCGCAGGCAGCGAGGCATCGAATTCACAGGGCAGTTCCGCGACCGCGACGCGGTGCCCTTCGATGATGGCGCCGCCGAGCGCGCGCACGGCCTGCCACGAAGGATTGACCGTCTCGCCGCCGAACGGCGTGAAGCCGGTCAGCAGCACGGTGCGTTCGTGCTGGCGTGCGATGTGGTTCAAGAAATGTCGTTCAAAACCTGAAGATCAGCAGGTACATCAGGATCAAGTTTACGGCCAGCAGCAGCGCGCCGGTTTTCCATTGTGCGCGGATCACGTCGCTCTGGTTCGGAAGCTCCAGCAGCGCCACCGGCACGATGTTGAAGTTTGCAGCCATCGGCGTGAACAGCGTGCCGCAGTAACCCGTCACCATGCCGAGCGCGCCGAGAATCGCCGGATCCGCGCCGTGCCGGTGGATCAGGAGCGGTATGCCGATGCCCGCCATCAGTACCGGGAACGCCGCGAAGGCGTTGCCCATGATGACGGTGAACAGCACCATGCCGAGCCCGAACGCGCCCACGCAGGCCAGCGCGTTGTCGACGGGAATCAGCAGGCGCACCAGGTCCGCAATCGCCGTGCCCACGCCGGTTGCGGCGAACACGCCGCCCAGCGCGGCCAGCGTCAGCGGCAGCAGCGCCGCCCAGCCCAGCGTGTCGAGCAGGCGCCGGCCTTCGGAAAGTCCCGCCATCGGCCGTGCGCGCGTGACCCACAGCGCGGCGATCAGCGCAATCACGCACGCAAGCGCCAGTCCCGTCAGCGTCATGCGTGTCTTGTCGAACAGGTGCACGCCGTCGACGACGATGTAGGCGCCGAACAACGCGACCAGCAGCGTCACCAGCGGGATCAGCAGGGCGGGGCCGAACAGTTTGTGGCGCAGGCGCAACGCATCGGCTTCGCGCTCTGCCGTGTCGCGTTCGGACAGGGTTCCGCGTGTCATGCGCGGCGACAGGACCGCCAGCGCGATCACGCCGATGCCGGCGAGCTGCGCGGGCAGTGGATGGTGCGCAGCAGATGCCGCCAGCACGAACTTGCCGCCCGCGATCAGCACCGCCAGCACGCCCCAGAATGCCGCGTGCCACCAGCGCCGCTCGCGCAGGTTGAGGATCGCGGCGCCAGCGAGGAACAACGCGATCAGCCAATAGGCTTGTTCGATCGTCAGCATGTCAGTCGGCAGCCTGTCCTTCGCGCGCCGCCTGCATGCCGGAATGCAGGATGCGCCGTCCGAACAGCACCGTGCGGATTGCGTGGATCACGAACGCGGCGATCGCGGTCGGCAGCGCCCACAGCGCGATCTGCAGCGGCTGCAATTCGATGCCGTGCTGCGCATAGAAACCCTGGATCAGCAACACCGCGCCCAGCGCGATGAACACGTCTTCGCTGAAGAACAGCCCGACGTTGTCGGTAGCCGCGCTGAACGCGCGCACGTCGTTGCGTTCTTCCATCGAGAGCGGCGCGCCGCGCTTTTCGGCCGCGGCTTCCGCCATCGGCGCCAGCAGCGGACGTACGGTTTGCGCCTGCCCGGCGACGCCGGTGAGACCCAGCATCGACAGGATCTGGCGCAGGCCGAGGTAGGCGATCAGCAGGCGCGGAAAGGTGAGGCTGCGCAGCGAAGCGATCCAGTTGCGCGCGTGCTCGCGCAGCCCCGCGCGTTCCAGCACGCCGATGGCCGGAAGCGTCAGCAGGTACAGCAGCAAGGCACGTTCCGACACGAAGCTGGTGCCGAGCAGGGCCAGGATGTCGCCCACGGACTTGCCCGCCGCGAGTCCGCTGACGATGCCGGCGACCACCACCACCGGCACCGGGTTGAAGCGCAGCGCGAAACCCGCGACGACCACCAGCACGCCGAGCAGCGGCAGGTAATGGAGCAGGGCGGTCATGCCGGGCGGGTCATGCCGGACGCGAGGCCGCCGTGATCCGCACGCCGGCTTGCGAAAGCGCCTCGTGCAGCCGTTGCGCGAATGCCGCGGCGTTCGCGCGGTCGCCATGCACGCACAAGCTGTCCGCGTCGATGTGCACCGCGCTGCCATCGCCTGCCGCGGCTTCCCGCGCGGTCGCGATGGAAAGCGCTTGCGCGACCGCCACGTCGATGTCCTCGATCACCGCGCCGGCTTCCGAACGCGGCGTCAACGAACCGTCCGCGCGATAACGGCGGTCGCAAAAGCCTTCCTGTTGCACGCGCAGGCCCGCCGCGCGCCCGGCGTCCACCAATGCACCGCCGGCGAGCCCCATCAGGATCAGCGTGGAATTGAAGTCGCGCACCGCCGCGGCGATGGCGTAGGCCAGCGCGCGGTCGCGTGCGGCCATGTTGTACAACGCGCCGTGCGGCTTGACGTGGTGCAGGTGCGTTCCGGCCGCGCGCGCGAAAGCGTGCAGCGCGCCGAGCTGGTAGAGCGTTTGCGCGTAAACCTCGTTGGGCGAAATCTTCATCTCGCGCCGGCCAAAACCCTGCAGGTCCGGCAGCGAAACGTGCGCGCCGATCGCGACGCCGTGTTCGATGCACAGCGCCACCGTGGCGCGCATGGTCGCGGGATCGCCCGCGTGGAATCCGCAGGCCACGTTGGCCGAAGTGATCCATGGCATCACGCCCGCGTCGTCGCCCATGCGCCAGGCGCCGAACGATTCGCCGATATCCGCGTTGAGGTCGATGGCATTCATGCGGTCAGGCGTGCGGCGATGCCGGTTTCCAGTCGGGTCAACGCGCGTTCGCGTTCGCGCAATGCGCGCAACGCGTCTTCGAACGCGCAGGGCGTGAAGCGTAGCGCATCGCTGGCCTTCAGTTGCGCGATCCGCGCCATGTCCACCGCCGCGATCTGGCCGATGCGCGGGTAGCCGCCGCTGACCGGGCATTCCGGTCCGAACGCGATCGGCTGTCCCGACGGCGGCAATTGCAGGAGGCCGGGCACGCAGCCTTCGCTGACCATTTCGACCGGTTCGTCGAATTCCAGCTTCGGCCCGGACAGGCGCAAGCCCACGCGGCTGGAGTCCGCTTGCACCACGAAGGCTTCTGAAAACAGAAGCTTACGGGATGTTTCTTTCAGCTTGTCGAAATGGCTTCCGGGCAGCAGCCGCAAGGCTGCAACGGGATCGTCCGGAAACCACGGCCGCGGATCGAGCCGCCAGCTCACGGGTTTCGATGCGGCACGCGCCACGGATTGCGCCTTCAAGACGTCGCCCGTGCGCAGCGGCCGGCCCGCGAGCGGTCCCAGTTGCGCGTTGACATCGGTGCTGCGGCTGCCGAGCACCGGCATGACATCGAAGCCGCCGCGCACGGCGAGATAGCTGCGACAACCGGAACGTATCGTGCCCAGTTCGACCGTCGCGCCCGCGTGGACGAACACCGGTGCCCACATCGGCCGCTCGGCGCTATCGACCCGTAACGGAATCGGCGCGCCGGTGACGGCGATCCATGCAACGTCGTGGAAGCGCAGGGTCGGTCCGAGCAGGGTGGTTTCCAGCGCGCACGCATCGGATGGATTGCCGCACAGCGCATTGGCGATACGCAGCGCGGGCGCATCGAACGCGCCCGCGCGTCCGATGCCGAGATGCGCGAATCCCGCGCGACCCGCATCCTGCAGCGTCGTCAGCAAACCGGGTTTGACGACCTCGACGGTCATGCATCGCGCTCCGCGCGACGCGCGAATTCGTCCGCCTCGATCGCAACAAAGCGCACGCGGTCGCCTGGCGCGAGCAGGCACGGCGGTTCGCGCGCGGGATCGAAAAGCACGCGCGACGTGCGCCCGATCAGGTGCCAGCCGCCCGGCAATTCGCGCGGATAGATGCCGGTCTGCGCGCCACCGATCGCGACCGAACCGGCGGCAACGCGCGTGCGCGGCGTCGCGCGCCGCGGGACGTGCAACGACGCGTCGAGGCCGAGCAGGTAGGGAAAGCCAGGCGCGAAACCCAGCATCGCGACAGTGTATTCCGCGGCCGTGTGGCGCGCGATCACATCGTCGCGCGACAGCCCCGCATGTTCCGCGACCGCATCGATATCGGGGCCGCATTCGCCGCCGTAGCACACCGGAACCACCACGATCTCCCTCTTCCCCATCGTTGACGATGGGGAAGAGGGTAGGGTGAGGGGGCTGGCGGTTCGGGAATTATCGGTGTCCGTCTCTTGCGCAAGGTCTGCCCCCTCACCCCAACCCTCTCCCCCAAGCGTTGCTTGGGAGAGAGGGAGTGAGCGCAAAAACGCTGCGATACGCTCGAATGGTCGCGCGCTTTCGCCGTCGTCCCACACCAGCGGATCGAACCGCAGCAACAAGGTCGCGTACGCCGGCGCGATGTCGGCGATGCCCGGCAGATCCGCGTCGCGCAGCGCGCGCGCCGCCGCATGCACGCGCGCGTTCGTCGCGCCGTCGATACCATCGCCGAAGCGCAACAGCAGGGCGTCTTCGGCCAATGGCTCGACGGTGAACTCAGCCATCGCGCCCGCGCCCCCGGGTGACGTCCGTTCCGCTTTCCCTGCGCAAGTCCGCGAGCAGTTTGTCGCGCGCCTCGGCCAGGTAATGATGCGCGGGCCCGTGTCCCCACACCGGCCCCGGCCAGGCGGCATCGCCCTCGCGGCGGGCGACCACGTGCACGTGCAACTGGCGCACGATGTTGCCGAGCGCGCCCACGTTGAGCTTGTCGCATTCGACGACGCCACGCAGCACCTTCATCGCGCGCGCGATTTCATGCATCAACTGCGCGCGTTCGCTTTCGACCAGGTCGTCCAGTTCGGCAAGGCCTTCGCGACGTGGCACCAGCACCAGCCATGGAAACTGCGCGTCGTCCATCAGCAGCACGCGGCACAGGTTCCATTCGGCCACGAACACCGTGTCCGCAGCGAGCCGCGCGTCCAGCTGGAATCCGGCATCGGCAGCCGTTTTCATGGCTGGCCCGTGAGTTCCCTGCCGAAGAAGGCGAGCGTGCGCTCCCGTGCGAGGCGCGCGGCATCCTCGTTGTAGACGCTCTTGTCGACGTCGCGGTTGAACGCGTGGCCGCAGTGTTCGTACACGTACACCGGCGCCTCGGGCCAAGCCTTGCGATGCTTGTCGACGACTTCGGCGGGGATCGAGCGATCGTTGGCGCCGAAGTGGAAAATCACCGGCGCCTTCAATGGCTGGTCGAGGTAGGCGGCGTTGCGTGCGCCGTAGTAACTCGCGGCGGGCAGACCGAGGCGTTGCGTCGCGAGCAGCGCAACGGTACCGCCCCAGCAGTAGCCGACCACGCCGATCTTTCCGGACGACCTGATCGAATCCGCCGCGCTGGCGACCGCTTCCACCGCGCGGTCCAGCCCGACTTCCATCGCCAAATCCTTGCCGTGCCCGGTGCCTTCCTTGTCATAGGCAAGCTCGACGTCGTTCTCGACGAAATCGAAGAACGCCGGGGCGATGGCGGTATAGCCGTCACGCGCGTAGCCGTCGGCGACGCTGCGGATGTGCGCCGTGACGCCGAAGATTTCCTGTACCACCACGATGCCGCCCCTGGGCTTGCCCTCGGGTTTGGCGAGATACGCGCCGATGCAGTGCGTGCCGACGGTCATGATGTTGATGCGTTCGCCCATCGCGGTTCTCCTTGAGTGCGATCCACACAGCGTACTACCGTGCGGCGGGTCGAGAGGTGCCGGTACCGCGCGGGCCGGATAAACTGGCCGGTCCGCAAATACGCTGCGTGTCATGCCCGCATCCAATCCAAAAGTCGGTTTCGTCAGCCTCGGCTGCCCCAAGGCGCTGGTCGATTCCGAGCGCATCCTTACCCAGCTGAAAGCGGAGGGTTACGAGATCGTGCCGCGCTACGACAAGGCCAACGCGGTGATCGTCAACACCTGCGGCTTCATCGATGCGGCAGTGCAGGAGTCGCTGGACGCGATCGGCGAGGCGCTGCACGAGAACGGCAAGGTGATCGTCACGGGCTGCCTCGGCAAGCGCGACGCGCTGATCCGCGAGGCCTACCCCGACGTGCTGGCGATCACCGGCCCGCAGGATTACGCGAATGTCATGGGAGCGGTGCACGCGGCGTTGCCGAAGCCGCACGATCCGTTCGTCGACCTGGTACCGGACACCGGGATCAAGCTGACGCCCAAGCACTACGCGTATTTGAAGATTTCCGAAGGCTGCAACCACCGCTGCACGTTCTGCATCATTCCTTCGATGCGCGGGAATCTCGTCTCGCGGCCGATCGATGAGGTCTTGGTCGAGGCCGAGAAGCTGGTGCGTTCGGGCGTCAAGGAACTGCTGGTGATTTCACAGGACACCAGCGCGTACGGCGTGGACGTGCGTTACGCGGAACGCACGTGGCGCGGCAATGCGTATTCGACGCGCATGACCGACCTGTGCCTGGGCTTGGGCGAACTCGGCGCGTGGGTGCGGCTGCACTACGTCTATCCGTACCCGCACGTGGATGACGTGATCCCGCTGATGGCGGAAGGGAGGATCCTTCCGTACCTCGACATACCGTTCCAGCACGCCAGCCCGCGCATCCTCAAGTTGATGAAGCGCCCCGGCAACATCGACAAGACGCTGGAACGCATCCATGCATGGCGAAAGATGTGCCCGGACTTGACGATCCGCAGCACCTTCATCGTCGGCTTCCCCGGTGAAACCGATGCCGAGTTCGAGGAGCTGCTGGATTTCCTGGGCGAGGCGCAGCTCGATCGCGTGGGCGCGTTCGCCTATTCACCGGTCGGCGGCGCCAAGGCCAACGAACTGCCCGATCCGGTGCCGGAAGAATTGAAGGAAGACCGCCTCGAACGCTTCATGCAGGTGCAGGCCGGCATTTCCGCCGCCAAATTGCAGAAGAAAATCGGACGCACGCTCACGCTGCTGGTCGATGAAGTGAACGCCGAAGGCGCGCTCGCGCGCTCGATGGCCGACGCGCCGGAAATCGATGGCGTGGTGCGGATCGTGGATGGCGCGTCATTGAAGCCGGGCCAGCTCGTCGAAGCCGTGGTTGAAGCGGCCAGCGAGCACGACCTGCAGGCGCGGTTGCGGGGATGATCGCGTGATCCCCCATTTCAGCGATCACGCGGCGAATGAGCGCACCTACCTCGCATGGGTGCGCACCGCGATCGCGGTGATGGCGTTCGGATTCCTGATCGAGCGGTTCGACCTGTTCCTGGCATCGCTGTCGCACGTTGCCGCGCATGCCGTCACGCGGTTGCATTTGCGCGGCACGGAATGGGCCGGCTTGCTGCTCATCATTTTCGGCGCCCTGATGATCCTGCTGGCGACGCTGCGTTTCATGCGCTGCCGTCGCAACATCGACGAGGAGTGCAACGTGCCGTATGCCGGCATGCTCAGCGAAAAGCTGCTCGCCGCGATCATGGTGCTGATGGCGCTGTTCCTGGTCGCCTACGTCGGGCGCGAGGTGGTGGCGTTCGGCTGAGCGATCAGGCGCCTCGCGGATAGTCCACCGCGACCACCACGAAGCGTGCCTTGCCGCCCGGCAATTCCGCTTCGAACTCCTCGTCCACGCGTTTCTTCAGCACCGCGCGCGCAAGCGGCGAGTCGACGCTGATCCAGCCCTTCTTCGCGTCGGTTTCGTCGGGGCCGACGATTCGATACGCGTGCGTCTCGCCGCTGTCGCTGTTTTCGATTTCGATCGTTGCGCCGAAGAAGACCGCGCCCCGATCGGCCGGCGTGCCTTCGGCGACCTTCAGCGACGGAATGCGTTTGGACAGGTAGCGCACGCGCCGGTCGATCTCGCCGAGCTGCTTCTTGCGATAGGTGTATTCGGCGTTCTCGGAACGATCGCCTTCGGCGGCCGCGGCGGCGAGCGCCTTGACGACCTCGGGGCGCAATTCGCGCCAAAGGTGATCGAGTTCCGCTTTCAACGCATCGAAGCCGGCCCGCGTGATGATCGCGGTGGAGCGGGGCGGGGGTGGACGCCAGCGTGACATCGAGATCAACGGCAAGTCGCGCGTTATCTTTTGCCGAAGATGCCGCCCAGGAAAGCGCGAAGCATGGTCCTGCCCAGCTTGCGTTCCACACCAGATTCAGTGAGTGGAATACCCATCTTGCGGGACAGGCTCGCTTTCGCGCCCGAAATCCCCAGCGCACGCTTCCAGGAAAACGACAGGCCGGGTATTCCGCGTACTCTGCGATTCATTTGCTTTCCCGAGTGTGCGAAGCCACGTTCCTGTTGCGGACTGCGGAAATCGTGCCGGCCGCGCCGGCGATCATGCCGTGGCGGTTGCCGAAGTGCGGATCGAGTCCGACTGCAGTGGCGCCATTCCTTCCGATCAGGATCTCGTTCACGCGGCCTCCGGTCGCAGAATTCATTCATTGATCCGCGATTGTACGTGCGACACCGCC
>JAZKBD010000033.1:36746-52871 GCA_040388785.1 Pseudomonadota bacterium | reverse complement strand
TCATGCTCCAATCCTCTCAAAGGTTGGAGCCTCCGAGAAAGCCGGGGCGGTTCACCCACCTTTTCCACTGCCAGCTTGAGATCCTTTGGCGTCACGCCAAACTTGTTTGACCAGTAATCCAGTTCGTAGCGCTCATGGATATTGATTCTGGATCGATCCTGAGGTCCCTTCTTGGTTCGATCGTCTGTCATGACGCGCTCCTCGGCTATAGGTTTGACCAGAATTCTGTGGAATTCTGTAGGCGAAGCTGTGAACGAGGAGCGAAGGAGGGAAAGCGGGAAAGCGTGAAATCGGGAAGCGGATAGGAAGAAATGTGCCCCTCTTCGCTGCCGCTGTTGCGCCGCCCGTAGCGGAGACGCTGAGCTGCGAAAACGAGTGCACGGCTTCCAGCGGAGTAACGGGTGCGCAGTGCTCGGCTGCGGGCACCAACCGCGTGTTATTCTTTCGTAGCGTAGGTGACTTCTCTAACTTGAGCGGCAGCAGACACGTTCATGCAGCCCTTTCGGAGTGAAGCGCAAAGCCGTGGCTCTCATCGGCTGCCCGAGGCGCGAGTCCTAGGCTATACAGCTCTAAGGCCGCCAAAGCAGGCGAAGCGTCAAGGAATAACTACTAAAGGTGGATTTCTCCAGCGCATGGATGCGTACGCCCATGAAAACCTTTGCTGTCCCGGCCGATCTTTTGACGCAACCATGCCTACTCGTTTCGGCGACTGGGATCATTCGAGCATGCAATGTCGCCTTCGCGACCAGCATAGGAACTACTTCCGAAGCGTTGCAAGGTTTGGACTTGGTCTCGCTGGTCACGGAGATCAACCGCAGCTTGCCCGAGTATTTGACGGCGTGCGTAAATGACCAATCGGCTACTGCGAGACTTACCTTTAGCCACAAAGGTGCTGTAGCCGTTTACAGCGCCCGAGGCATTGCGCATGAGTCGTCAGAGGACCCTGCTTCGCAGCAAATTCTCCTTCTGCTGAATCGAACAGACGCGCACGCCGCCGGGCCAATACGGTCCGAAAGGAATGCAGGCTTAGCGCAAGCCAGTCAAGCTCAAACTACGTCGCGGTGCGAGCCTGGAGTCCTCGACGTTGCTCTTGCGAGCGTCGGAGACGGCGTCATCGTGACCGATGCCGCAGGTCACGTGACATTTCTGAACCCCATCGCCGAACAGCTTACTGGCTGGTCCTCTGCGGAGGCGAGAAATGTGCCGTTTGCGGACATCTTCCGCATTGTAAATGAATATACCGGGAGACCGGTCGATCATCCGGTAGCCAAGGTGATCAAATCCGGCGGAATCGTTGGCTTGGCAAATCATACCGTGCTCATCAGTCGGGACGGCAGGCACATTCCGATCGACGACAGCGGAGCCCCCATTCGGCAGGAAGGTGGACTGATCGGAATCGTCATCGTTTTTCGTGACGTGACCGAGCGCAGACGTGCTGAACATGAGCGAGCGAGGCTCGCGGCCATCGTGGAGGGATCAGACGATGCTATCGCGAGCAAGACGCTCGACGGCGTTGTGACTTCGTGGAATCCCGCCGCGGCGCGTCTCCTCGGATATAAGGCCGAAGAGATCATTGGCAAGTCCATCAGGCTCATCATTCCCCCTGAGTTGCAGGCCGAGGAGGATGCCATTCTCGGTAAGCTTCGCCGCGGAGAGCGTGTAGACCACTTCGAGACCGTGCGTCTCACAAAAGACGGAATCCCGCTTAACGTTTCTCTGACCATCTCTCCAATTCGAGACCCGAGCGGTGCAATTGTAGGCGCCTCGAAAATATTGCGGGACATCACGAGCCGCAAACGATCGGAGGAGGGCCTGCGGGAAGAGGTCCGGGTGCGAGAGCTACTCGGTGACAGCGCGCAAGCGGTGGTTCGCGCTCAGCTCGACCTGGAGCGCGTAGTCCAGATCATCACTGACGTTGCGAGAGCCATCACCGGCGCCGCCTTCAGTGCATTCTTTTACAACGTTCAAGATGAAGGCGGGGAGTCCTACCGGGTATATACGCTCTCGGGAGTGCCACTTGAGGCCTTCTCGCGCTTTCCACAGCCTCGCAATACGGCCGTTTTTGGGCCAACGTTTCGCGGCGAGGCCAGCGTTCGCAGTGCGGACATTACAGCCGACCCACGTTACGGCCATAACCCGCCATATTCCGGAATGCCTGAGGGGCATTTGCCCGTTCGGAGTTACCTCGCAGTGCCTGTGAAGGCAGCCTCTGGCGAGGTGCTTGGAGGTCTTTTCTTCGGTCATCCGGAGCCAGGGGTGTTCACGGAACGGGACGAAAAGCTGGTGGCCGCGCTGGCCGCTCAAGCGGCCGTCGCTGTCGAGAGCGCGCGCGCACATCGGGCGCTGAAACAGGAGATCGACGTTCGCAAGGAGGCGGAGCAGGCTCTCAGCCGGGTCAATCGGCAAAAGGATGAGTTTCTCGCGATGCTGGCGCACGAGCTTAGGAATCCGCTTGCTCCGATCCGAAATGCCGCGGAGCTCCTCTCTCGCATGCTTGCGAACGACACCAGCACCCACGCGGCCGTAGGCATGATTACGCGCCAAGGTGCGCACCTGTCGCGCCTAGTAGACGACCTTCTGGATGCTTCCCGCATTACGACTGGCAGAATCCAACTTAAGTGCAGGCTCGTTGATCTCGCGACCGTCGTTGCTCAGGCCGTGGAAACCGTTGAGCCACAAGTCCGCGAAAAGCGGCACAGGCTGTCCGTCACGGCCTTGAGCTACGAACCGCTGTACGTGGATGGCGACTTTGTGCGACTGGTTCAATGTGTAAGCAACATACTTGCGAATGCTGCCAAGTACACGCAACCGGGCGGGGAGATCTGGGTGCGTACCCGTGGGGAGGGGGAGAGCGTCTTCATTGAAGTTTCCGACGCGGGCGTCGGCATGTCACCGGAGTTGCTTCCAAACGTCTTCGAGTTATTTGTGCAAGGTGATCGCACTCTCGATCGCGCTGAGGGCGGGTTGGGAATCGGGTTGGCGGTGGTTAAGCGTCTAGTCGAAATGCACAATGGTGGAGTCACGGCGCGGAGCGATGGACTTGGGCGAGGCTCAACATTCGAGATGCGACTGCCTCGGGTCCAGCCGCCGGCTGCACGACCCGCTGCGGACGAGCGGCTGGATTCGAAGCCACGGCGGGTATTGATAGTGGACGACAATACAGATGCTGCAGACTCGCTCTCATTACTCCTAAGGTTCGAAGGCCACGACACACATGTGGCGTATAGCGCCGAAGACGCGCTCGCGAGCATGGACTTATTCAAGCCAGATGTGGCGTTGCTGGACATTGGGCTGCCTGGCATGAGCGGATATGACTTGGCTCGGCAAATCCGGAACATGCCCCAGTTCAAGGCATTGCGCCTCATTGCCCTGACCGGCTATGGGCAACTGGAAGATCAGCGGCGGGCTCAAGCGGCAGGCTTCGACAGCCACCTTGTCAAACCTGTGGCTTTGTCTACGCTGGAACAGGCCATTCGTGGGACGTCGCGAGCAGGATCGACTCCTGACGCTGATCGCGCCTGAGAGTAAATCCCCCTGCTGCGGCGTTGCCAAAGCCAGCCATTCGCTTCGGCTTGGGCGGCCGAGGACGTGCACGCCGAGTTGCTGATGCACGATCAGCAATTTTCCGTGTGCAGTGATGCCGCGAACCAATTGTTTGCGGACGGCCGATCTTCACTCTCGGCGTTGGAAGGCTCGACAGAAGAGACACAGTTTCGGTGCGGCATAGCCTCGGGCGCGATGTGGCGCGCGGCAGCGCTGAAGCGGTCTACACTATTGGCCCGCAGACCATGGACAGAGGACGGAAGACTCAATGATCTGATCCGCACTAGGCGGGTAGCGGAAAAGACGACCAAGGCCTAACTGTCTATGGCGAACCCAGTCGGAATGCTCAAGCTGTCCCGGCCTTACACTCCTTGCGTCGGCAACGCCTCACACGGCACAAACGCCTACGTCAACAGACTTGAGTATCCGTCGCGTCCGGGAGATCGGCGATGAGGCGAGCATCCAGTTGCGTGGTTCTGGTTGTGACAATGTCCTTCGGGTACGCCGCGAATGCCGGTTCGCCTACGAGCATTGATGCATTCAACAAAGCGCTCTCTTCGGCAACCCGTGCTATGGATAACGCGGCAACTCTGGCCGTCTGGGATGACGACGGCATCAGTCTGTTACCTGACACACCGCCGATCGTGGGCAAGCCTGCGATCGGGCGTTTTCTGGCGAGCGTCGGTAAGCAGCTGCAAGGTGCGCATATGCAGCAGTTCGAGCTGACCTGCCACGACGCGCATACTGCCGGGGATTGGGCTTCCGAGTGGTGCGATGAACACCAGGTAGTGGTGTTCACCAATGGGCAGCGGACGTTCGATGGTCGCGGACGGATGTTGCTGGTGCTGCATCAGGGCGCTGACCACAGATGGCGCATTCAACGAGAAATGTGGCAGTCCCTCAAGACACCCTAGTCGAAAAGCAAGATCCAAGATCGCAGATCGAGCGGCGTAGAGTGACCCTGCGCCAGTCGATTCCACGAAGCGGCGCGTGAGGTTTACGAGACATCACGATTGCTAATCGTGTCTTGAGGGCGGCAATTAATTCGACATCAAGAGCGCGCCAGCGCGGCTGAAGAGGTTGCGCAAAGAGCCGTGGGAAGACATCTATAAGGGGCGGCAGAACCTCGAGGCGATCCTGCAAAAAGGCAGCGAACGCAAATAGGCCGAAAGGAGCATCTGCTTCGGTCGCGGGAGAGATCGAGCGAGAAACGCGCGTCCACCTCAACGTCGCATTTCGCACTCAGGTTCCGGCTGGAGCGGCACGTGCATCAGCTTGTTGCCCCGATTCAACATCCCCGCGGAAAGCGAAAGTAAACGTCGTACCCGCCTCGCGCGACGAGCTGACAGTTACGGTACCGTCGTGGGCACGGGCAATTTCGCCGACAATATATAAGCCCAACCCGACACTGCGAGACGGCGTCGGCTCGTCGGTGCCCCGAACCATTGCTTGAAACAGGGTGGACAGGTGTTCGGGGGGTATGGGTTGGCCCTGATTGTGTACGCTGATCGAACACTCGCGCTCGCTAATACATGAAGTCACCTCAATGGGCGAACTCGCATCGCCATACGCGACAGCATTGCCGACCAAATTGCCAATTACCTGAAATAACCGCCGAGAGTCACCTAAGCAGGTTCCGGTCCCGGTGCTCAGATGGTGCAGCACGTGCCCTGGCCACCTTATCCGAAGCCCCTCCACGCACTTCGCGACCACGGCGTGCAAGTCGATAGGTTTGCATTCGATAGCGATGCCGTGGCCGATTCGTGCTGCCGTGAAATCGAGTAGATCTTCGACGAGCCGCTCCGCGCGCTGTGCCGCTTCAGTGATGTGGCCGAGATACGATTTCGCTTGATCGTCGAGATTGGACCGTTGGAGCGATGCGGCGCCGAGCATGATCGTGAATAACGGATTGCGGAGGTCGTGACTCACAATGCCGATCATCTGCTCCGCCAGATACCCCCGATCTTGTGCTGCCTGCTCTGCCGCCAGTTTCGCGGAGGCCAGTTGTTCGGCCTGCTTGCGCGCGTGCAACAGTTCCTTTTCATACGCATGGCGGTCCCTCGCCATAAAGACGGCCATTTCATGCCAAACTTCGGCGCCACCATCGCGCCGCACCGCGTTCACCAGCACCGGCATGCGCTCGCCCGTAGCGCTCAGCAGTTCGAGTTTGACCTCGGCGATTGAGCCCTGCAGCTGCAGCAAGGGATAGAAATGGGTTTGGTGGAAGATTCGGCCGCCCGTCGTCAGTAGTTTCTCGAAATGCGTGCCGCACACATCGTCCCGCTGCAAGCCCAGCCAGCGGCAGAAGGTCAGATTGGCCTTCAGAATGACACCCGAAGGATCTGTCAGCAAAAGACCGCAAGCCGCTCCGTCGTAGAGCGCTCCCTCGTCCGGCAGCGGCGGTGTGTCAGTGGCCATCATGGCCGACGTCGAGCGTCAAAAGAAATTCATCAATGTATTCGATGCACTGGGCAGGCGAACTCATGTGCGGGCAATGTCCAGTGTTCTCGATCAGCCGCAAGGTCGCGCGAGGCAGCCGCTTTGCTAGATAGTCGCCGACCGTACGTGGCGCAATGACGTCGTCGCTGCATTGCAGGACCAGCGCTGGAGCCGCAAGGCGCGGTACATCCGCACGGTTGTCCGACAGAAACGTGACACGCGCGAAATGCGCGGCGATTTGGGGATCGGTGCGACAGAAACTGTTGGTCAGTTCCTCGGCGAGGTTCGCTTGGCCGGGCGCGCCCATGATTTTTGGCGCCATGTTGCTGGACCATCCGAGGTAATTATTTTCGAGCGTTTCCAGCAAGCCATCAATGTCGGCGCGGCTGAATCCGCCTGCGTAGTCGCCATCATTGATGTAGCAGGGTGACGGACCGACCATCACGTGCGCACCGATACGCTCGGGCGCCTCGACGGCTGCGAGCAACCCGATCATCGCGCTGACCGAATGTCCGACTAAAATCACAGGCCCTTCCGCGAATGCACCAATGATTTCCAGCAAGTCCTCGGCGTAGCCGCGAAGCGACCCATACCTGTTCCGATCGTATGCCGTAAGATCAGACGCGCCGCTACCCACCAAGTCGAACAGGATCGTGCGGAAATCTTCCTCGTACTTCGGCACGAGAAAACGCCACATGTTCTGATCGCAACCGAAGCCATGCGAAAAGACCATGGTGGCCGGTCCGCTGCCGCCAACCCGGATATTGTTGCGGCGTTGCAGATTCATGGGCTTTGCTCCCGAAGCGGCAAAGCGTATTTGTCGGAATGCCGGTTGTAAAGGCCCCACCGAGGGCACGTTTCCTTCTATCAGATCACTCGCTGTGAGCCTCGCCAACAGCGCCGAAATCGCGCTTCCGGCTGACGCAATCAGCGGGAGTCTCCTTTCGGAAACTTCACGCGTTCCGAGCCGGCGTTCAACCGTTTGAGCATCTTGACGATCAGGCGGCTCTTCACCGCGCCAGCTTCCTTCGGGTCGACAAGGTATCGGACTGTCGCGTCCAACCAAGTGTTCTGGTTCACACGAAAGTGAACCGACGGTCGTTCGTGCACTTCCACCTCGTCAACGGGTGTTTGCGCAAGAAGTTCACGATAGTTCCTGATCTCCATGCGCATTCTTTCTCCCACTTCTTCCTCGGCAGCTAGCTGCATGACCTCACCGACAAAGGCGAGGTCGCTGTCGTAGGCGACTTGGAAGGTGATCTCGTTCCAGACGTAAGGAAAAAGCGCCCACGAAGAATTGATCACGGCGTTGGTGAGCACGCGCGAATTGGGAAATTTGATCAGCCGCCCGCTTGGATGGTGCTTGCTATTAATCATCGGACCGCCAACTTCCCACAGCGTCGTGTCGAGGTAGCTGACGTCGATGACATCGCCAGTGGAATCGCCTATGGAAATGCGATCGCCTACCCAGTATGGGCGCTTTGCAAGTATGTAGATCCAGCCAATGAAGCTCGCGAGAGTGGTCTGCAAGGAGAAACCAAGGACGATCGAGATCACTCCCAGTGATGTGAGCGCGGCGTACCAATTGGCAAAAAGGACCGTTAGTCCGATCACGAGAAGCAATGCAAATACGACGAGCTTGCCGACGCGCCGCGCGTTATAGCGCAACGCGACGTCCGCAATCCTGCACAATCGCTGGTCGACTACTCTGTAGACGATTAGGAGTAATGCCGCTGCGCCGACGCCAAGCGAGAACCTTTCGAGAAAAGCGAGGGCCCGTTCCGGAGCGTTTGCTAGCACGTTCAGTCGCAGTGCGGCGTACGCACCAGCCGACAAGATCAGCGCGACGATGCTGAGCCACCAGAATTCGAACGAAGGGCGTTCGGCGGGAAGCTCTGCTGCTTCCGTCTGACGGCGTAATTCCTGCTGTGAATTCATCAGGCTCTACTCCTCCGGAAGAAGACATGGGGTGCAGGCTCTGTCTTCTTGAGGATCACGGCCTACAAGGCTGCCGATCATTCCCCAGCACAGCTGCACATCCTAAACGGTACGCAAATCTGGTGTAAGTCAAACGTGAAGGAAATGGCGAGCCGCGTCGACGAACCTTTGATAAGGCGACGGCTAGGCTGCGGAGCACCCGGGAGCTACCGGCGTAATCGTCACCTTTAGGAGACAGGCATGAACTCGGCACGTACCGCTTCAGCACTCAGTATGGCTATCGCGATTGCGATCGGCTTGGCGCTTTCCACGAGCGTTGCGTCCGCCAGCCCTCGTGCAGATTCAGGCACTGAACATTCCGCGAGCACGGGCGCCGCCGTGAGCGACGCATGGATCACAACAAAGGTCAAAAGCGAACTTGCCACCACCAAGGGGGTCAAGAGCACGGATATCACCGTGCGGACCACGAACGGCGTTGTCACGCTGACGGGTGATCTGACCACTAAAACGGCCGTGCGCAAAGCTGTTGCAGTGGCCAAGAGCATCAAGGGCGTCAAGGACGTCGACGCTTCGGGCCTGAAGGCAAAGGATTGAAAATGGAGGCGATCGCTATTGAATTGGCTCCCGTCGCGGCCATGCTCCCGGATAAGGTTCGGGCTCGTTGGAGCGGGCTTTCAGCAATGCTGAGAAGGCGCTGGCGCAAATTGACCGCGGAAGACGTCCGGCATCCGCGCGGGGATGCCGAATACCTCGCAAAACTGCTGCAGCAGCGCTATGGCGTGGGTCGCCGCGAAGCCCTGCTGCAGGTTTTCGAATTCGAATGCGGGCTCTGACAGCGCTGCGCTGCACACACAGCGCCGCAAACAAGGAGAATCACGATGAACGAAGACAAGATCAAAGGTCAATGGAAACAGCTGCGCGGGAAGCTGAAGGCTCGTTGGGGCAAGCTGACGGATGATGATCTCGATGTCGCCGAAGGCAGCGCGGATTACCTGGCGGGCAAGGTGCAGGAGCGGTACGGCATCGCCAAGGACGAGGCCGAGAAGCAGATCAAGGAATTTGACAAATCTATGCACGAACCTGCTGCAGAGGTCGGTCACCGTCGCGTGCAGGGTTAAATATCCAAGGGTTGGATGCGAGAGCAAGCGCCGGCACAGGAAGTGCTTTTTGGACCACATGATGCGGTCCGACGGCGTCGGACAGGGAAGTTCTTAGACTGCTCCGAACGGGCGAAGGAACGTCTGTTCGGAGTTTTCTATCTTGCCGCATTGAGGGCCGCGGTTTCGCACATCGGTGTACAAGACAGGTTCCGTTGGAACTCCAGGAGGGTCACCATGCTTTACTACGCCATTGTTTTCCTCATCATCGCACTCATCGCGGCTTTCTTCGGATTCTTCGGGGTCGCTGGGCTTGCCGCGACGATTGCCAAAGTCCTCTTCGTCATCTTCATCATCCTGTTCATCGTTTCACTGATCTTCGGCCGCCGAGGTCGCGTATGACTCGGATGTCGCATCAATAGCTTTCGAGACACACGCGGGCGCCTTCAGGGCGCCCGCGGTCGATAAGGTCGAAGTGAAAAGTCAGATGGAGATGCCGCATGGAAGACTCGGAGCAAAGCACCGGCTTCTTCGGTCGCTTGGGCGCAGGCCTCATCACCGGGGCGGCTGATGATGACCCCAGTGGCATAGCGACCTACTCGCAGGTCGGTGCGAGTTACGGCTACGGGATGCTTTGGACCGTATTACTTGCGCTTCCTCTGATGATCGGCATCCAAACGGTATGTGCTCGGATGGGACGCGTCACAGGGCGCGGCTTGGCGCACAACCTGAACTCTGAGCTTCCTCAGTGGCTGGTGCTGGGCACCGTCACGTTGCTCTTGCTCGCCAACGTAATCAACCTTTCCGCAGATATTGGTGCAATAGGCGCCTCCGTGCAATTGCTGGTGAGTGGCCCCGCGCCCTTGTATGCCGCGATGGCAGCAGTGCTTTCGGTCGCCTTACAGGTATTCGTGCCGTTCGAGCGCTATTCGCCCGTCCTCAAGCTATTGACCCTCAGCCTCTTCGCCTACGTGGCCACTGTTCTTGTCGTGCACGTGCCATGGTCCGAAGTGTTGCAGCGGATGGTGTGGCCGCATGTGCATTTCGGTGCGAAGTACGCGGTCGGCGTGGTCGCGGTCTTGGGCACGACCATCAGTCCTTACCTCTTTTTCTGGCAGAGTTCACAGGAAGCCCAGGAAGTCCGAATGATTGCGCGGCGACGTCCTTTGCGGAAAGCGCCAAAACAAGCCGAGGCCGCATTCAGTCGCATCAACCAGGACACCGCGATCGGCATGCTCTTCTCTGAAATCGTGGCCTTCTTCATCATCGTGACGGCGGCTGCGGTGCTGCACGCGCACGGCAAGACCGACATACAGACATCGGCCCAGGCGGCCACGGCCTTGAAACCGTTGGCCGGAAAGTTCGCATTTCTTCTCTTCGCCGGTGGAATCGTGGGAACCGGAATGCTCGCGATTCCCGTCTTGGCGGGTTCGGGAGCGTTCGCGCTTGGCGAGGTCTTGAAATGGCGAACAGGTCTCGAAGCCAAGCCGAGCGCTGCAAAATGGTTTTATGCCACGATCGCGGTCGCGACGCTGGGCGGAATGGCGCTGAGCTTCCTGCCCATCGATCCGATCAAGATGCTGTTCTGGAGCGCGGTCATCAATGGCGTTGTCGCGGTGCCGCTGATGGTCGTCATTATGTGGTTGGCAAGCCGCCCCAAAGTTATGGGCAAATTCCCGCTGCCCATCTGGCTGAAGAGCCTTGGCTGGATCGCCACCGCTGCAATGGCGGCCGCGGCGGTAGGCATGTTTGTGACGATAGGCAAATAGATTGCATTGCTGGAAGGGAAGCAGCTGCAGAAGGAGTTGCGCGATGCGGACATGCAGTTGGATGCTGCTCGTCCTGCTGATTTCAGGTACGGCAACGGCAGACGAACGGCCAGCGCTGTTTCTGCCGCAATTGCTGGGTGCGCAATACACCCTCGTTGATCAACATCAGTACGCCTTAAGGTCACCTTATGCCGGCAAGCTGAGCCTCCTTCCGGGCGGCGATACAGAGCAGTCGCACACTTTCGGAGCCTATTTCGGTATTCAGCTCCCAGCGCATTTCCAGTATTACTTCGATGCGGAGATGTTCAAAGGCGAAGGGGTAAGCAACGCCACCGGGCTGGGCGGTGTCGTCAATGGCGATGTCGTGCACTCAGGCAGCGCCAACCTTGGAAAACGCGCATACATGGCACGCCATTTCCTGCGATGGTCGTTGTCGCTCGGCGGTCCGGACGAAAAAATCGAGCGCGCAGCCGATCAGCTGCCGGGTTCGCAAGCCACGCGGCGCATCGAGGCGAAGATCGGCAAGCTCGCAGCGAGCGACGACTTCGACAAAAGCCGCTACGCAAACAGCGCCCGCACCCAATTCTTGAACGTCTCCTTCATTAGCACGCTTGCTTGGGATTACGCAGCGGACACGCGCGGCTATACAAACGGTGCAACCATCGCGTTGGTCCTGCCTCCGTGGACTTTGCGCTATGGCGTCTACCAGATGCCGACCCAAGCGAATGGTCAAACCCTGGAGTGGCCGCTCAAACGTGCACGCGGCGAACAACTGGAAGCGGACTACCAGCCACACAAGGATAGTTGGGCCTTGCGCCTGCTCGTGTTCCGCAACATTGTGCGGATGGGTATCTACGAGGATGCGCTTGCACTCGCGCGATCAACGGGCAACGTTCCCAATATTCGAAGCGACGATCGCGAAGGAAGAAGAAAATATGGTTTCGCCTTGAACACGGAGGTACCGATTGCCGACGGCGGTGACACCGGTCTTTTCGCGCGCGCCGGCTGGAACGACGGCAAAACCGAATCGTTCGCCTTTACCGAGGTCGACAACGACTTGAGCGTGGGCGCACAGGTTTCGGGTGCGCATTGGCACCGGCCGAAAGACAGGCTGGGGATTGCTTTCAATTCCAATGGACTCTCGCGCCCTCATCGCGAGTACTTGGCCGCTGGTGGCCACGGGTTCCTTTTGGGAGACGGTGCGCTCATTTACGGTCGGGAGAACATCGCCGAGGTTTACTACGCTTTCCAGCCACTTGGCCCGATCACCTTGGGCCCAGACTTTCAGTACATCGGGAATCCAGGGTTCAACCGAGCGAGGGGTCCGGCGAAATTCATAGGGCTTCGATTGCATCTTGAATACTGAATCTGGGAACTAGCACCTTCCAATTGCAGAAGGTATCCAGGGGCAGCAAGGGCAGCTATAGAGCTTCGTGGCACACGTTCACGCCGTTAGCTGCTTCAGAAGCTCTTTCTTGCGTGCCGCAAGCTGTCGGCCAAGCGCGGAGAGGTCCTCCTCCGAAAAGAGTTCGCGCGCGCGCCCAAACATCTCCTTCTCCTCTTCATTCGCATGGTGCTCGACGAGTTCCTTCAGGACCTTCGCGCGACCGCCGAACTTTTCGGATTCGACGGGTGTTTCCAGCAGGTCGGGCAAGACGAACTCGCCGGCTGCGCGGTGCTCTTCCAGTGCCTCGAAGTACATCTTTTCGTCTTCGGACTCGTCCGACGCATTCTTGAATGCGGGGTAGAAGATCTCCTCCTCGATCTGGTTGTGGACTTTCAACTCCAGCGCGATCTTTTCCAGCAAGCTCCTTCGTGTCTTCTCGGCCCGCTCCGTTGTTTCATTGAGCTCATCAAGCAGCTTGCGAACTTTCCGGTGATCCTCTGTCAGCAATTCTGTTGCGTCCATGTGCGTCTGCTCCTTTCAATGCCAGCATGAATTCGGTTGCGGGCGGGCTGGCTTCCTCCCGCAAGTTGGCCTCCGCAGGGGCTCGATTCTGGATATGCCTTCCGCAGGCAGCAGACCCGCTTGATGTTTGAGCGCAATGCGCTCCAGGAGCTGCGCCATTGCACCGACCGCCCGTGATTGGGAGAACCGATTGCATACTCGATCGCGTGCCGCGCTGCCCAAGCGACGAGCACGCGCCGGGTCGTCGAGCAGCTCTTGCGCGGCAACCACCAGAGCGTCCGTATCACGGGTGGAACGAGTGCGCCGCAGTGTCCATTGACGATCACCTCCGCGACGCCGCCTACATCGGGTGCGACAACCGGAAGCCCTGAGGCCATCGCTTCCATTAACGCCAAGGACGACCCCTCGCTTTCTGATGTCATTACCAGAAGGCTCAGGCATGGGTAAATTCCCGGCATCTCATTGAGCACTCCGGTGAAGTGGACGTGCTCTAAGCCCCGCGCGTCTTGCATATAAGCTCCTTGCCAACATTTACAGTGCAATCGGCGTGCCAGCCATGCAACCCGATAGAAATGCGAGCCGCAGCCAATACACGCGCGTCGGGCAGCGTAACTTTTGCCGCACGGCGGAAAATGTTTGCCAGCGAGCTCTCGGGCGATCGCGTGCGGGCGCGTGATGCCAAGATCGCCCGGCTATTGTGTCGTGCGACCTCGTAGGAATTCGACCTTCGTCACCCCTCGGACGCAAAAAGTCCATCTTCGTGGAGCTCGCGTCGAGCGAAGACAGTTGCGTGTCGGGGCAGATCTATGGCGCGACCGGTGCGAAAGGCGTTCCGTGAGCGCGCGGAGCATGAATGAGCGATCCGTGGGTCCACCAAAACGCGTCGAGCGACCAACGAGCTTGAGGTCGATGATCTTCTTTCCTGAGCGCCGGCAACGCGATTTGTCCGTTTGCACCTTCGCTGCTTTTGCTGCGTTCGGCGCCTGCCGTCGCGCAGATGCGCGCGCGCTGCCCACAATCGGCAGCCCTTCATCATGTTCCGTCATCCGGCTGACCACCTAGCTTGGCGCATCTCACCTCGTGAGCCTGTCGCGTCCATAATTGCGGCATGTCCCGCCGCCGTCCCACCAAAGCCGAATTTAATCGGGTCGTTTCGCTCGACCTCCGGGCCGACTGGCGAGCCTACGCGGAGCCGCTGCCAGAACCACCCGGCGATCACGACTGGCGCTACTTCGGCACGATCACGATGGATGGGGAGACGGGTGCACTTGCCTGGCGCGCGGGTGGCTACGGGATCGGCATCGGCACGGGCGTGCGCGAACTCGGGATGTGGGATCGGATCAAGATCGAACGGATACTGATGGGCAAGCCGTCCGGCCATCTGGATGCTCCACGTTTTGAGCCGCAGCCATTGCGGCATCGCCCAGGATGCATGGTCGTCTAAGGCTTGCGGAAACTCGTAAGCTTCCGGGCACCACTACACTGATCTCGCACGAGGCCGCCATGTCTGACGAGCAAACCTACATCCCGTGGGACGATGCCACGGAAGCCCAGCGGGTGGCTGTCCTGGAAATGTGGTGGGCCAAAGTCTGCCCCGTGCGTGGCTCGGATGAATATGTCTTCCTGCAGTCGATGAGTCTGCCAAGCATGGGTCACGGTGATCCCGATGCGGCGACGAAAGAACTCTTCGAACGCGGTTTGCTTGAGCCGGGCGACGTTGAGCACCGTCCGAATCTCACAGCGCTGGGACGTGCACTGATCTTCAGGATTGAGGAGCAGGTCTACGGTGAGTACGCCAAGGCTGCTGAGGAACCGACGCCGGAAGGCATCAAACGGCATCCGCCGGACGGCTACTTTCACACCGACGCCTTCAGCGCACCGATGAGCGAGCCGTGCACCTGCACTCCTGATTGCCCGGAGTGGTGCGAAGGCGATTGCGGATGTGACGCATGCGCCACGCGTCGCGAAGTTTATGGAGAGGAAGGTTCTGCCGAGGGCGAGCAATAGCCGCTAAGCAGCGAGTGCGATGTGTTCGTAGTAGGGCCGGTCGCGGTCCTCCAGGATGTCTTGCATCGCAGTCAGATTGCCCGGATCAGGTTCCAGCCATGCTTCCAAATTCTCGGGCTTGATGGGGATGACGCAGCGGTCGTGTCCCGCGGCGGCAATTTCAGGCGGCGGCTCGTCCGTGATCGCAGCGAATGAGTAGAGGCCGTCACGCTCGTCGAATGACCAAAGACACGCCACCAGCATCTCGTGCGGCGGGTTCGGATTGAACTCCAGAACGACGTTTTCCTCTTGCTCGCCCGGCGCAAGGTCGCGGCGCTCCACTTTGTGGCGCGAGACGTTCTCGTAGAACCGCGTCACCACCATGATGCCGTGCTGGTGGCCGAACAGCTTGTCCCACGTGTGTTCGAGCCTATCGCGGCGCGCGTTGTAGGTGCCCGGGTATTTACGCTCCATCGTCTCGTTCCAACCTGGCAGGCGGCACTGGTAGCGCATTGGCACCAGCAGCCGCTTGCTATCTTTTGCAATCATTACCGGCGCGTACTGACCGGGGTAGATGCGCGAGTCGCGCGGCAGCGGCTCCTTGCGGCGCAGATCGTCAAGGTTGCGTTTGGCTGCTGCGATCTTGGCCGTAGCGATGCGTTGATCGTTCGCGGCCTTCTTGGTGGGCTTCGATTGCAATGCGCGCTCGGCTGCGGTCAGGCGCGTTCGTTGTTGGAATAGCTCCGCCTCTAGTGATCGTTCGTACTCAGCGTCGCCCTGCGCGATGATCGCCGCAATCTCGCGCTCCTCGTCAGTGCGCGGATTGGCAAACGCGGCCTTCATTGCCTTGGTGATCTTCCGCCATGTCTTGTCTTCCCTCTGTTCCCAAAAGAACCTCACGAACTGATGAACGGTGAGGATCGAACCGAACTCCCGCTCGAACTTTCGGAAATCTGCCAAGATTTGCGCGGAGTAGCACATAGCATTGACTCGTGACCAGAGGCGTCAACTCTTCCTTCTCCGTTGGACACCCTGATGTGTGTTAGCGCCGGTTGCCTAGGGGTCCCCTAAGAAGCGCCCCAGAACGGGAAGCTTACTACCTCGGCCGAGTTCGAGCTGCATTGCAGCCTTATCGTTCTTCACTCTTGGCTGGGCGCAGGCGCGGCGCTGTCGTCAGTTAATAGTCCATGGAGCCTTTCGAGAGCATCGCGCTTTTCTTCCATATACGTATGCTTGTCGTAATGTCGAGCCTGCACGCCGTCGAGTCCGTGCGATTGCAACTGCCCGCGCGTCTCTCTTGATACCTGCCGGCCGCTCAAGACAGTTTCAACAGTGCGCCGTAAGTCTCCTGGCGTGAATGCTCCCCCAGGTAGTTCGTTGGCTTTGTGCATGGCCTTGCGGATCTTCCCAACGCGCTTGGAAATCCCCGAATAGTCTGCCCCAG
>JAZKBD010000033.1:0-36736 GCA_040388785.1 Pseudomonadota bacterium | reverse complement strand
TGCCCCAGATTCGCCGGCCGTTAGGGTGAATAGGTACGGTCCGGCAGCACCGGCGTTCATCTCACGAATGGCTTCGATTGAGGCAGGTATGAGTGGAACGTGGTGCGACCGCGGTTTACTGCGTCGCCCTTTGTAATCGAGCATGCGTATGGCATTGGTGTCCGTATCGAAATCTGCCTGCTTGACACGCGCCAGTTGCTTTAAACGCTGACAGCCCGTCAGCAAGTGAAATTTCAGGGCCGCGTACTCGGGAGTTTGAATGCGCTTCCAATAGGCGCGCAACTCCGATATCGATAGCGCCCGATCCCGAGCCTTGTTGGCGCCTTCTATGGGTGTCAAGTCGCGGGCCGGGTTCGCCGCAATGCGAAGTGCCCGAAGAGCAGGCAACGCCTTGGCGTTGTGACGAGCCTTCATCCCCGCGGCGAACGCTGCGCGCAAGTACGCCCGCACCTTTTCGGCCTGTCGCAAGTTTTCAGCTTCGGCGGGAATGGCTACCACGGCCAGAAGGTCATCTGCTGTTACGTCAACGATCGGCAATGCCCACAATTTCGGCCACTTGTCACGCACATGGTTGTGCAGCTCTGCGCGCACACTTTTTGCGCTGTGCTTCCCGTCGCGTTCCAATTGGTCGGTGTAGGCTGTCAGCAACGCTCCTAATGTTCGTGAACGTTTGGCGGTTTCGGCCTCCTTGATGACTTGCGCAGCCGCTTCGGCGACAGCTCGCTCTCGTTCTCTTTCCCGCTCTTGGGTTTCCCAGGTGGCGCGAATGTCGCCATGGAGCTTTCGAATTCGGCGTAGCTCGCCAACTTTTTCGCGCGCTTCAGCAAGAGTCAAGCCATCACGGCCTCGAACATCAAACATGCCGACGGGCAAGGTGTCGCGCAAGCCTTTCGCAGTCACGTAGCGAAAGTAGAACATCACACGTCCGGTTCTGAGCCGTCTCGCGAGCAACCGTCCCTCACCTCGTGGGGCGACGTCAGCCACCCACTCCCCCGGCTTCAATCCTTCCACCGCTGGTGCGGTCAAAATCCCGCGCTTCGCCCCTCTACTCATCGTCGGTTGCCATATGGTTGCCGTTGTGCGGCAGGATGGTATGGGATGAATCGAGGTGATGCAAGACGCTTAAATCAAGACAGGACGCCGATTGCAGCATTTTCGTGGCTAAGTGTGAGATTTCGTGCGAAGCCGTGAGACGTTCGTAAAGAGGACTTTTAATCCATTGGTCGATGGTTCGATCCCATCACGGCCCACCACCTTCCTGCTTGTTCCCCTCGATGAATCGCAGCGCAGCGATTGCTGAACTGTGCGCAGCGCGTTGACGCGGTTTCCACGCGCACGGATGTACGCTGCCGCTTTGGACGGAGAAGCAGCGTGAACATCACGGAAGAAGGCAACTCGGCAATGCAGAACGGAGCGGACGCAATGAGCAGTGCAAAGGAATACGCAAAACACGGAGCGGCGGAAGTGGCCGATCGCGCCCAGGACATCGCGAGTGATGCTTGGCGCTATGCGCAGCGCGGCGGCGACAAGGTGAGTGGCTTCGTTCACCGGCGGCCGGTGGAAACCGCGCTGATCAGCGCCGCGGTGGCGTGCCTGATCACCGGCTTGGCGTTCTGGGCAACGCGTCCCGACTGAGTCAGTTTTCGCTCGACCGGAACCGCTGCACGACCACCGGTACCAGCGCCAGTAATCCCAGTCCCACGAGCGGGAGCCAGATGTGCGGCTCCAGGATCAGGTGTGGCGACAGGGTCTGGCCCGAGGCGATGGATTGTCCGAGCCCCGCGCCGATCGCGGTTTCGAACACCAGCATGATGACGCCGCCGAGGGCGGTGGCGAGCGTGAACAGCCATACCGGGCAGCGCAGCCAGGCGAGCGCCACGGTGATCCCGCCGAACGGGAACAGCGGGACGAGGCGCAGGAACAAGGTGTAGGAAACCGGATTCGCCTGATAGCCCTGCCGCACCCGCTCGACGAATTTCGGCGGCGGCCGCTTGCCGGCGCCAAAGGCGTGCCGCGCCGCGTAGAACAGCAGCAGCGAGCCCAGCACCTCGCCGACCAGCGACAAGCCGATCGCCGGTCCCATCCCGAACAGCATGCCGCCCGCGATGATGATGAACAGCGGGCCCGGCATCGCCGTGGCTATCGACAGCGTCAGCACGATCACGTAGATGGTGTACGTCAACGCCGGATGCGCGGCGATCTGTCGCGACCAGTTCGCCTGCTCGGCCATGAGATGGCTGGGTGCCAAGTGCTGCAGCATGCCGCTGGCAGCGACCGCCGCGCCGATCGCGATCAGGACGAGCAGTGGCACGAAGGCACGCAATCGGCTCATGACAAGGCGTGACGAAGGCGCAAAGGCAAGGGGATGGCAAAAAGCATAGCGGGTCGCGGACAATCACGCGAAACGTACGGGTTCACTATTGACGCGGATCAACCGCTGCGCTCGCCGGCGCACGAGTTTCGCCGGAGCGCTGGTTGATGCATGCGCGGATTCAACCGTACCACCGTCAGCCTGAAGCGCGCCTCAGTGCGTTTCGCCGCGTGAACCGAGCGCGCGCAGAAGTTCGACGCTGCGGGGCGCCGCAAGCCCACCGTAGTGCGCATCGATTCGCGTGAGCGCCTGCATCGCTTGTTTGAAGTGACCGGCATCGACGAGCGATTCGGCGTCGGCGAGCTCCTTCGCGAGCGCCGCGGCGTTGCGGGCGCGGCACGCGGCGAGCTTTGCGGCGTCCGGCGCACGTGGTTTGAAAAGCGCGGCCAAGGCTTGCGCGAGGCCGGCCGCATCGGCAAGCGCGTGCCCCGTATGCAGCAGCATGATGCCGTCGCTATCGGACACGCACCATTGCTCCAGCGATTCCGTAGCCCGGGCCCGTTGCGCCTGCCGGATCGCGTCGTCACTGCCGGTCAGGAACACGATGCGCGAGGATTGCTGGAAGCGATGCAGCAGATCGGCAGGCGGCAAGGGAATCTGCGCGGTGCCGATCGGATCGCTGCCGGCGTCCAGCAGCGCGCCACGGAAAAGATCGGGGTAGGCGAGCGCCAGCCGCAGCGCAATACGCGAGCCGCCGGAGAAGCCGCCGACGTACACGCGCGCAGGATCGACACGATAGCGCTGCATCACGTTGAGCGCCGCCAGCAATGCCAGCGGGTCGCGCCGATCCAGGACATCGGCGTCATTGCCGGAGCCGGCGGCCGTGACGAGGATGACGTGATTGCGATCCAGCACCGGCACCCATTCCGACGGTATCCGCGCATCGTTCCACGGCGGCACGAACACCAGCAGCGGGTAACCCGACGCAGGTGCGGGTGACGTGGGCACGTACAGCGCGAAATGTTGTTGTGCGGGCGCGAGGGGCGAGGCTTGCATCGCCAGCGGATTGCCGGCCATCGCCTTCTGCATGTCCACGGCATGCAACGGACTTACCAGCCTGCGCAGCAGTTCTTCATTGCGCGCGAGCGGCGCGGGTGTGCTGAAAACGACGTCGCGCTGCAGTCCTGTCGGGGGCGCCGCCGCGCAGGCTGCGGCCGTGCAGAGGCCGATTGCGCCCCGTGCGAACCAACGGGCGAAGCGGCGTTTCATTCGTCCGCGATCGCGAGTTCGAACGCAGCGCGAATGTGCAGCGCGGTGGAATTGATGCAGCGAACGCCGTCGACCTCGAACAGGCCTTCGTGTTTGTGCGCCGGAAACGCCAGCGGCAACTCGGTGCATCCAAGGTAGACCGCGTCACTTGCCGCTTGCCGGTGCGACTCCCGAACGACACGCTTGAGATCTTCAGACGCGCCGTCATCGCGCCCGCGTGAAAGTGCGTCGATGGCTCTCAGCACCATCCGGTTGTGCCGTTCTTCCGCCGGAGCACGCGCATGGATCCCGCGTCGATGGAACGTTTCACGAAACACCGCGGAGGCCATCACCGTGCGGGTGCCGAGGATCAGTACGTTCTCCACGCCGTGTTCGGCGCAGGCATCCGCAGCCGCGTCCACGATGCCGAGGACGGGAATCCCGAGACCCTGCTCGATCTGCTGCAGGCGATGATGCGCGGTGTTGCAGGCGATCACCGCGAAGTCCGCGCCGCTGCGTTCCAGCCGTTGCAGGGCCGCACGATGATAAGCATCGAAGGCCTGCCATGAGTTTTCGTCGTCATCGCTGCCGACCAGCATTTCCGCTTTCGACAGGTCCAGCGATTCGATCACGATTTCCGGCATCTCCGCGCGGCGGCCGCCATGCTGGCGGTTGCGCGATTCCGCCAGCGCGCACAAACCCGCGTAGTACTCGATCGTGGAAGGCCAGCCGATGCCGCCGAGGATGCCGATCTTTTTCATGCGGGCCCGCCCATCGGAGAGCGCTCAGGTCAGGGCGGCCAGGTTGAACGTGCCGTCCACGACTTCGACGAAGTTGCGTTCTTCCTTCAGGATAAAACGCTTCTCCTGCGCGAACGCGAAGTTCTTGCGGCCGTCGGCATCTTCGCGCAATCGTGCCTGGTACGCCTCGTAGGCGGCCAAGCTGTCGAACCCGATCAGCCCCCAGCCCACGTAGTTGGTGCCCTGCCAGGGCAGGAAATAACCGATCAGGTAGCCGCCGCAGCGCGGGATGACCTTGCCCCAGTTTTCGGCATAGGTCTTGAAGGCCTCGCGCTGGAACGGGTCGATTTCGTAACGGATGATGCAGACGATCTTCATGGCGGTTCTCCGTGGTGCGGAATGGCCCGGCAGTGCATCCGGCCTGGTCGGGAGCCCGAGGCGCCACGCCGCAGCGCCCGCACCGAGGACGGCGCCCTGCAACAGGAAGTTGCGACGATCGGGATTCTTGATGCCGGTGGTGGACTTCATGTGCACATGCTGGCGCTTGCGCGGCGGTCACGCTTTGACTATCGTAAAACCATGGATGCAGAAAGCCACGATGCTCCCATCGCCGGAATCGCGGCCGCGATCGCGGAGCCGGCGCGGGCGCGCATGCTGTGCCGCCTGCTCGACGGGCACGCGCGCACCAGTACCGAACTCGCCGCGATCGCAGGCGTGACGGCGTCCACCGCGAGCGTGCATCTCGCAAAGTTGATGGAGCGCGGGCTGGTCAAGGTGTCGCCGCAGGGACGCCATCGCTACTACAGCCTGCGCGACGTGCAAGTCGCGGCCGCGCTGGAAGCGCTGACGGTGGTGGCGGGCGAGCCGCGTGCGTGTTTCGTCCCGGGCACGCCCGAACGCCTGCGCGTGGCGCGCACCTGCTACGACCATATGGCGGGCACGCTCGCGGTTCGCCTGCACGACAGCCTGTTCGCGCTGCGCTGGCTCTCGCGCGGCGAAGACGATTACAACCTGACGCGGGCCGGTGTGGCAGGCTTGCGTGATGTCGTCGGCGTCGATATCGAGGCTGCACGGACGTCGCGGCGCCGCTTCGCATGCGCATGCCTCGACTGGAGCGAACGTCGGCCGCACCTCGCCGGCGCGCTGGGCGCCGGCGTACTGCAAGCGGCGTTGGATCGAAAGTGGATCGTGCGCGATCTGGACAGTCGCGCCCTGCAAGTGACCCGCGCGGGACACCATGCCTTCCGTGAGCGATTCGGCCTCGAACTTTGATGCCCCGCGCGGGATTCCGTGGGCGGCTCAGAGCCGCCGGCGACGCCCGAAGATCAGCGAGGCGATGAACAGGATGATGAAGATGACGAACAGGATCTTCGCGATGCCGGCTGCGAGCCCGGCGACGCCGAAGAAACCGAAGAAACCCGCGATCAGTGCGATGATCAGAAAAACGATGGCGTAGTAAAGCATGGTGCTCTCCTGATGCTGCGTCGTTGACTGATGACTTCACCTTGAGGCCGGCGGCGTCGATGAAAGATGCCACTGCAACGTAGCAACGGGAAAATGACCGACCAATGACCGCGATGTAAAAATTCCGGTGGACGGGAACGCGCGCGTTCAGCTTGCTTTTGCAGCCCAGTGGACACGCGGGGTCGCGCGCGTCGTGCGACAACGGACCCGCCCGCGCGACGCTACACGCTTCAGCTTGTGTTCGAGTTTGTCACGACGAATTTCACGTTCCTTGCGCGGTGATTACTGCACGCCTGATGCTCAGCGCGTCCAGGAATCACGCAAGCTGACCGTGCGGTTGAAGACCGGCCGCGCGCGCGAATGGTCGTGACGGTCGGCCACGAAGTAGCCGACGCGTTCGAACTGGAAGTGTTGTTCCGGTTCGGCCTCGCGCAAGGACGGTTCGAGATAACCGCGCACGCTGCGACGCGACCCCGGATTCAGGTGGTCCAGCCAGGTCTTGCCGTCGGCGTCGTTCTCCGGATCCGCGACGTCGAACAGGCGGTCGTACAAACGTAGCTCGGCTTCGATCGCGTGCCTGGCGCTGACCCAGTGGATCGTGCCCTTCGCCTTTCGGTCCGCGCCCGGCATGCCGTGGCGCGATCCCGGATCGAGCGTGCCGCGCAGTTCGGTGACATTGCCGGATGCATCCTTGCCGACCTCATCGCAGCGCACGATGCCGACGCCGCGCAGGCGCACTTCGCCTCCGGGCACGAGGCGCTTGAAGCCTTTCGGTGGCACTTCCGCGAAATCGTCGCGCTCGATCCACAGCTCGCGCGCGAACGGCACTTCACGGGTGCCGAACGATTCGTCTTTCGGGTGATTGGGAAACGCGAGGGTTTCCGCGTGATCGTCGGCGAGATTGGTGATGACCAGCTTCAAGGGATCGAGCACAGCCATCCGGCGCGGCGCGTGCGCATCGAGATCCTCGCGCACGGAGTTCTCCAGCACGCCGAAGTCGATCACGCTGTTCTGCTTCGACAATCCCGCGCGTTCCCAGAACCTGCGGATCGCCGCGGCGGTGAAACCGCGCCGGCGCACGCCGGCCAGCGTCGGCATGCGCGGATCGTCCCAGCCGTCCACGTGGCCTTCGTTGACGAGCTGCAGCAGTTTGCGCTTGCTCATCACCGTGTAGGAAAGATTGCCGCGCGCGAATTCGATCTGGCGCGGCTTCGAGGGCGCCGTCGGCAAACCTTGTTCGACCAGCGATTGCCAGAGTTCGGGATGGTTCGGCAAGGCGACGTTGTCCACGCACCAGTCGTAAAGCGGACGATGATCTTCGAATTCCAGCGTGCAGAACGAATGCGTGATGCCTTCCAGCGCATCCGACAGCGCGTGCGCGAAGTCGTACATCGGATAGATCGGCCACGCGTCGCCTGTGTTCTGGTGCGCGATCTTGCGGATGCGGTACAGCGCGGGATCGCGCAGGTTGATGTTGCCCGACGCCATGTCGATCTTCGCGCGCAGCGTGCGCGAGCCGTCGGCGAATTCGCCTGCGCGCATGCGCTTGAAGAGTTCGAGATTCTCCTCTGCGGAGCGATCGCGGTAGGGCGAGTCGCGGCCAGGTTCGGTCAGCGTGCCGCGGTACTGGCGCACTTCGTCAGCGTTCAAGTCGTCGACGTAGGCTCTGCCGTCCTCGATCAACTTCAACGCGGCGCGGTAAAGCACTTCGAAATAATCCGAGGCGTGGCGCAGCTCGTTCCATTCGAATCCAAGCCAGCGCACCGAATCCTTGATGCCTTCGACGAACGCCGGGTCTTCCTTGCCGGGATTGGTGTCGTCGAGGCGCAGGTTGCAGGCGCCGCCGAACTCGCTCGCGATGCCGAAGTTGAGGCAGATCGCCTTCGCGTGGCCGATGTGCAAATGACCATTGGGTTCCGGCGGAAAACGCGTCTTCGGACCTGCTTCCAGCCGGCCGGCCTCGCGATCGGCCAGCACGATCTGGCGAATGAAGTTGGTGACAACGGGGGCGTTTTCGTCCGCCATGGGACACATCCTGCGCTGCGAAGCCCGCAAGTTTAGCGACGCGTCCGGGGAAGCGCTTGAGGTGCGTCTCGTTCGGAGCTGCTTTGGTGAGAAGCAAGGCCATGGATGGCCGAGGTGGAGTTGACCAGTGCCGTGGGCGATCAGGTGAACCGCAGCTTGGGAGGGCAGCGATCGGGATGATCGCTATAGAATGCATCCATGCGAACCGTCTACCACGCCGAAGGCATCGTCGATGCGCACCTGGTGAAGGACGCGCTCGAAAACGCTGGCATCCCGGCGTTCGTCAATGGCGAATACCTCATCGGCGGGATCGGGCAGTTGCCCGCACGCGATTTCATGACGGTCGGCGTGCCCGACATCTTCGCCGACGACGCCGGTCCTGTCGTGCGCGGGATCACCGGGATGCTGCGCGCACCGGTGGCCGGCGAGCGCACCGGATCTGCGGCGCCGCCGCTGCACCTGAAACCCGCGACCATTTGAACACGCTGGCCGCTCCCGCAGCGATCGATGACGCGTTGCGCGCCCGCCTCGTCGCGCATGTCCGCGACGTTCCGGATTTCCCGAAGCCCGGCGTGCTGTTCAAGGACATCACGCCACTGCTGGCCGACGCGCGCGCGTTCCGGGAATGCGTGGACGCGCTGGCCGCGCCGTGGCGGACACAACGAATCGATGCAATCTGTGGCATCGAGGCGCGCGGTTTCATTTTCGGTGCCGCGCTGGCGCGCGCACTGGACACCGGTTTCGTGCCGTTGCGCAAACCCGGCAAGCTGCCGGCCGCGACCCTCGCCGCGGATTTCGAACTGGAGTACGGACAGGCGCGACTGGAGGTCCATGGCGATGCACTCGCGCCCGGCGCGCGCGTGTTGATCATCGACGACGTGCTGGCCACCGGCGGCACGCTGGCCGCGGCAAGGCAGTTGATCGCGCAGCTCGGCGCGGACGTCGCAGGCGCTGCGATGCTGATCGAACTCGCGTTCCTGCACGGACGTGCGCGCTGGCCCGCAGACGTGCCGCTGCACGCTTTGCTCTGTTATTGAGTCCGTTCTTCAACCGCTCGCGTTCGATTGCCGAAAGCTGGGGCGCTGTATCAGCACCACTTCGGTATGGAACGGCATACCGGCGCGCAGGCCGAACACTTCGACCTTGTCGCCGGGTTTCATGTTCGCTTCGCGCGTGCGGAAATCGAACGGATCGGTGATCGGCTGCGCGCCCAGCTTCAGCAGGATGTCGCCGGGCAGCAGTCCGGCCTGCGCCGCGGGTCCGCCGGGATAGACGTCCAGCACGGTGGCGCCACGCGCCGCCGCCGGCAGGCCCGAATCGGCCGACACCGTCACGTTGCCGACTTCCACGCCCAGCCAGCCGCGCACGACGTGGCCGTGTTCGACGATCTGGTCGAGCACGCGTTTCGCGGTGCGCACGGGAATCGCGAAGCCGATGCCTTGCGCGCCGACGTCGCGGTCCAGCATGGCGGTGTTGATGCCGACCAGTTGGCCTCCGGCGTTCACCAGCGCGCCGCCGGAATTGCCGGAGTTGATGGCCGCGTCGGTCTGGATGAAATCCTCGTATGGCGAAAGACTCAACTGGCGCTGCAGCGCGCTGACGATGCCCATCGTCACGGTCTGGCCAATGCCGAACGGATTGCCGATCGCCAGTACCACGTCGCCGACGCGTGGCGCCTCCGGATCGACCCGGATCGTGGGCAGCGTGCCGGCATCGATCTTGAGCACGGCGAGGTCGGTGTCGGGATCGGTGCCGATCACCTTGGCGTGCGCGACGCGGCCGTCATGCAGCATCACCTGGATGTCGTCGGCGCCCGAGATCACATGGTTGTTGGTCAATACATATCCATCTGGCGTGAAGATCACGCCGGAGCCGAGGCTCTGCTCGCGGCGCTTGAGCGCCGGTCCCGCGACGCCGCCCAGCAGCGGATCGGGGAAGATCGGGATTTGCCGTTCGGTGACGGTCTTGTCGGCGTAGATGTTGACGACGGCCGGCGCGGCGCGCGCGACCGCGTCCGCATAAGACGCGGGTCCGTGTTCGGGTGCGATCTGGTTTTCCGAAGGCGCGGGTTGCGTGATCGCGGCGCTGGACGATCCGCGCAGGCCATCGCGCAGGTGCGCGCCGAGGCCGGGCCATGCCAGGCTGATCAGGAACGCCGCGGCCAGTCCTGCGACCACGAATTGCAGGACAAACAAAAGGGGTCTGAGCTTGTGCCGCATGGAATCGTGGCCCGGTGGAGCGCGATTGGATTGTGCGCCACAGAGGCGAACGCTAAACTAACACGATTTTGGGGCCCGATGGATCGCGGGACGGCGGCGCTGGCGGGCTGCGAGCCCCGGGCCGTGCACTCGGACAACATCATCGCGGTGCAGTTCACCGGTCGACCACAAGCAGTGCGGAGAAGCGGATGGCGGACGAAAGCATCAACAAGGGCCGACGCAGGTTCCTCACGGCGTCCACCGCCGTGATCGGCGGCGCCGGCTTGATCATCACGGCGATTCCGTTCGTCGAGACCTGGCTGCCCAGCGCACGCGCCGAATCGGCCGGCGCGCCGGTGACGGTCGCGATCGGCAAGATCGAACCCGGCCAGATGGTGCGCTACGGCTGGCGCAGCCAGCCGGTGTTCGTGGTCAACCGCACGCCCGAACAATTGCAATGGCTGCCCAAGCAGGATACGCGCCTGCGCGATCCGGACTCGAAGGAATCCGACCAGCCGAAGTATTGCCAGAACGCGACGCGTTCGATCAAACCCGAATGGATGGTGCTGATCGGCATCTGCACGCATCTCGGTTGCGTGCCGGATTACAAGGGCGAGGTGAGGCCCGAGCCGTTCGATCCGAACTGGAAGGGCGGCTTCTATTGCCCGTGCCACCACTCGCGCTACGACCTCGCCGCGCGCGTGTACCAGGGCGTGCCCGCGCCGCTCAACATGGTGGTGCCGCCGTACCATTTCGTCGATGACACCCACATCCAGATCGGCGTCGATCCGAAAGGAGCCGCGTGATGCGCGCGTTGATGCAGTGGTTCGAAGAGCGCACCCCCGGCCTGGGCGCGGTCTACAGGAAGCACATGACGGAGTACTACGCGCCGAAGAACTTCAACGTCATGTACTACTTCGGTTCGTTCGCGCTGCTGGTGCTGGTGAACCAGATCGTCACGGGCATCTTCCTGACGATGTTCTACACGCCCACCGCGGCGGGCGCATTCGATTCCGTGCAGTACATCATGCGCGACGTGCACTGGGGCTGGCTGGTGCGCTACATGCACGAAACCGGCGCATCGATGTTCTTCATCGTGGTGTACCTGCACATGTTCCGCGGCCTGATGTACGGCTCGTTCAAGAAGCCGCGCGAACTGGTGTGGCTGCTCGGCATGTTCATCTTCCTCGCGCTGATGGCCGAGGCCTTCATGGGCTACGTGCTGCCGTGGGGCAACATGTCGTTCTGGGGCGCCAAGGTAATCATCACGCTGTTCTCGGCGGTGCCGGTGATCGGCGAGCAGCTGGTCACCTGGATCATGGGCAGCTTCGTGCCGTCCGATCCGACGCTCAACCGCTTCTTCGCGCTACACGTGGTCGCGCTGCCGCTGGTGTTGCTGCTGCTGGTAGTGCTGCATCTCGGCGCCTTGCATGAAGTCGGTTCCAACAATCCCGACGGCGTCGAAATCAAGAAGCACAAGGATCCGAAGGGCATCCCGCTGGATGGCATCGCGTTCCACCCGTATTACACGCTGAAGGATCTGGCCGGCGTGGGCGTGTTCCTGATCATCTGCGCGATCATCATCTTCTTCGAGCCGACCGTGGGCGGGTTCTTCCTCGAACACGACAACTCGATCCCGGCCAATGATTTGGTGACGCCGGCCGCGATCAAGCCGGTGTGGTACTTCTCGCCGTTCTACGCGATCCTGCGGATGATCCCGAGCAAGGGCTGGGGCGTGGTTTTTCTGGCGCTGTCGATCATCGTGCTGTTCCTGGTGCCGTGGCTGGATCGCGGCAAGGTCAAGTCGATCCGCTACCGCGGCGTCGGCTACAAGGTGGCGCTGACGATCTTCGCGATCGTGTTCATCCTGCTCTGCGCGATCGGCGCCGACCTCACGCCGGGCTGGATCGTTTCGATCTTCGGGCCCAACGCCGACATCACCACCATCGAGAACCTGTTCGGCCGCATCCTCGTGGTGCTGTATTTCGGGTTCTTCGTGTTCCTGTGGGCCTACACGTTCTTCGGGTGGGAGAAGACCAAGCCGGTTCCGGAAAGGGTGACCACGCATGCATAAGTCCATTCAGCGCACCGCCGCGCGCACCCTCACGGCCCTGCTGCTCGCGCTGGTGGTGGCCTTCGTCGCCTCGCCGTCCGCGTTCGCGGAAGAGGGCGGTGGTTATCCCGAAGCCAACATCAACGTGCACGACCAGGCCTCGCTGCAGCGCGGCGCGCGCCTGTTCATGAACTACTGCGTCGGTTGCCATTCGCTGAAGTACGTGCGCTACTCGCAAATGGCGGAAGGGCTGGGCCTGACCGAACAGCAGGTGATGGACAACCTCGATTTCACCGGCGCCAAGTTCGGCGAGCCGATCGTCTCGGCGATGCCGGAAGCCGACGCCGAAAAGTGGTTCGGCAAGGTTCCGCCGGATCTGTCGCTGGAAGTCAGCGCCAAGGGCGCCGACTGGGTGTCGGCGTACCTGAAGTCGTTCTACCTCGATCCGGCCACCAACAGCGGCTGGAACAACATCGTGTTCCCGAACGTCGCGATGCCGTTCCCGCTGTGGCAACTGCAGGGCGAGCAGGTCGCGGTGATGAATCCTGCCGAAGGCGGGAACCCCGCCACGATCAAGGAACTCAAACTGGCGCATCCGGGCAGCATGACGCCCGCCCAGTATGACCAGGCGGTGCGCGACCTGACCGCGTTCCTGGCCTGGGTTTCCACCCCGGATGAAGCGGTGCGCAGCCACATTGGTGCGTGGGTGGTGCTGTATCTGGTACTTTTCACCCTGTTCGCGCTGGTGCTGAAAAAAGAGTATTGGAAGGACGTGCATTGACTGGCGGGCGCCGTGCCCGCCAGGCGATGACACCCGAACCCGGGACTGTCGCGTCACCGGACCCGCAAGGCCCAAAGGGGACACTGGCATGATCCAAACCGCACATACCACCCGCACCGTGCTGACCCTGTTCACTGCGCCCGACGACGTGCAGTCGCACCGCGTGCGGTTGGTGCTCGCCGCCAAGGGCGTGGTCTACGACCGCGTCGAGGTGCCCCCGGGCAAGCCGCATGACGAACTGCTGTCGATCAATCCGTACGGCGACACGCCGACGCTGCAGGACCGCGACATGGTCCTGTACGAACCGGACGTGGTGTGCGAATACATCGACGAGCGCTACCCGCATCCGCCGCTGATGCCAGTCGATCCGCTGTCGCGCGCGCGCCTGCGCCTGGCCTGCGTGCGCATCGAGCGCGACTGGCTGCCGGAAGTCGCCAACATCCGCGCCGGCGGCCGTGCCGCCGAAGCCGCGCGCAAGCGCCTGCGCGATCACCTGATGAGTGCGCTGCCGTTGTTCAAGGCCGCGAAGTTCTTCCTCAATCCGGAAATCAGCCTCGCCGATTGCCTGGTCGCGCCGGTGGTGTGGCGCCTGCCTTCGCTGGGCGTGTCGTTGCCCAAGGAAGCCAAGCCCATCGTCGATTACGGCGAGCGCCTGTTCCGCAGCCAGGGTTTCGCGCGCAGCCTCACGGCCGACGAGCGCCTGCTGGGCGAGTTGTGACCGAACAGTCCTCCGCGATGACTTCCAACCGTCCGTACCTGCTGCGGGCGGTGCACGAGTGGATCTGCGACAACGGACTCACGCCGCACATCGTGGTCGATGCGGCCAAACCCGGCGTGCAGGTGCCGCCGCAGGCGGTCAGCGAAGGCCGCGTGGTGCTGAACCTTGCGCCGCGCGCCGTCGCACGCCTGGAAATCGGCAACGACGCGATCACCTTCACGGCGCGCTTCGGCGGTGTCAGCCAGCCCGTCAGCGTGCCCGTCGCCGCGGTGCAGGCGATCTACGCGCGCGAAAACGGGCAGGGCATGCTGCTGGCGGACGACGCGCCGGGCGTCGCATCCGCGATCGAGCCGTCGGGGGATGCGCGATCCACGAAATCCTCCGCGCCTTCCTTGCAGGCCGTACCGACGTCGGTCCAGGAATCCCCGGCCGCGGACGATGCGGACGGATCATCCCCTCCCTCACCCGAGGATGGTCCGGACAAGCCGCGGCCCAAGGGCAAACCCACGCTGCACGTGGTGAAGTGAAGTCAGGATGACTTCATCCCGTGCAGGCCATGGATGGCCGTTGACACGGGATCCAGAAGGAACGGCGTCATCCAGGCCCGTACGGCATCCATGTTGGGCCGGATCCATGCTTTTGAGTTTGCTGGCGCTACGCGTCAGTGCAACGTGCTGCGCGCGCGCGTGATCGGAACGACGTTGTTGCCGGCGTCGACACCGGCCTGGTTCGGCGCAATGTCGTGAACGACACGGGCTGCGGACGCCGGTTCGAGGACGGGAACGTCGCTCTCGGGCAGGCTCGCGCTCACGATGCGGTCGCCGAGCAGGGTGATGCTTGCCGCGCGGCGATCGTTGCCGCCGAGGCTGGTGTCGAAGCGGTATTCGCGCTTCACGTGCAGGCTGCCATGCCGCCAGTTCATGCGCAGGCGATGCAGCGCCACGCTGTCATCGAGCAGCTGCAATCCGTGCCGTTCGCAAAGATGGCGCGCGTGCGCGACCACGCTTTCGCGCAACCTCAGCGCGTGGTACCACCACGCGGCAATGGCGGCGATGCACAGCAGCGGCAGCCAGACTTCCAGCACGTCACGATCCTTGCGCGACAAGAAAGCGCAGCGTCATCATGCCTGCGGTGATGGCGAAAAAACAGCGCGGCTACTGCACGCGTTCGACGCGCACGCTCTGGCTGCAGCCCTGCACGTACATCAGCCAACTGCCCAGGATCATCGGCTTGATCGTGACCTCGGGATTGTCCATGTCGGGGCACGAATAACTGCCGGATTCGGCCTGTTTCCAGACCTGGCCGTTGTCGAGGGTGAACGTGGTGTGTCCCGCCCAGCCGCTGAAGTGTCCGACCAGGTGCGTGTTGAATTTGTCGCGCGGCTGGTTGTCCGGATAGAACACCGGTGCGCCGCTCGCCGAGACCATCTTGGTCTGCTCGTGCGTGCGCAGCCAGTTGTCGAGGTTCTGCAGTTCCTGCGGCGACAGCTTGTCGAGGCCGGCTGCCTTGAAATCGGCCGCAGACATGCGTTCCTCGAGTGAGGAAAATTGTTGCGCCATGGCAGGCAGGGCGGAGAGGAGCAGGGCCAGAGCGGCCGGCAGCATCAGTCGGGTGCGCATGGTGGGCGATGATAGCAGTGCCCCATGCCCGTCGCACGGGGTATCGGTGAAGACACACTAATACACTGATGGTCTTTCGCAAACCTTTCCCTTACCGGCGCGCCGGTAAGGGAAGCACGCAACACCATGCAGCCCTCGTCCCGGAATCACGGCCCAGTTCCCGAGCCACCCGTCGCCTCGCTGCCCGCGCACGAGCACGGCTTGTGGCAACAAACCGATGCGTTGCTCGGATCGGTCGATTGCGACGAGGACACCCGCGCCGCCGCTGCCTGGTATGCCGTGGCGCGCAACGATCCGGATGCGTGGAACGCGATCGCCGCGCAAGCGCCGGAGCCGTTGCGCCGGCTGGTGGAAGGCCAGCAGCAGGCCGAGCGGGTGTGGGCCTTGCATGCCGCGCGCGATACCGCCGGCAACAGCGAAGGCCTGCGGCGCTTGCTGTTGGCGATCATCCGCGACTTGCGCGTGGTGTATCTGTTGCTGGCGCGGCAACTCGCGCAAATGCGCGCGGCCGCCGCTTTGCCGGAATCCGAACGCCACGAACTGGCGCAACTGACCCGCGACATCCACGCGCCGCTCGCCAACCGGCTCGGCATCGGCCAGTGGAAATGGGAACTCGAGGACCTGGCTTTCCGTTACCTGCAGCCGGACGTGTATCGCCGCATCGCGCGATTGCTGGACGAGCGCCGCGCCGACCGCGAGGCGTGGATCGCCCGCAGTGTCACGCAACTGCGCGAGGCGCTCGCCGTGCACGGCGTCTCGGCATCCGTCAACGGCCGCGCCAAGCACATCTATTCCATCTGGCGGAAGATGCAGCGCAAGCAGGTCGGCTTCGGCGAGCTGTATGACATTCGCGCGCTGCGCGTGCTCACGCGCAGCGTCGCGGACTGCTATGCGGTGCTCGGCGTCGTGCACGGTTTGTGGCCGATCATTCCGCGCGAGTTTGACGATTACATCGCGCGTCCCAAGGGCAACGATTACCGTTCGCTGCACACCGCGGTGATCGGGCGGGACGGCAAGGCCCTGGAAGTGCAGATCCGTACCGAGGAAATGCATCGCGGCGCCGAACTCGGCGTGGCCGCGCACTGGCGTTACAAGGAGGGCGGGCAGGCTGATGCGGCGTACCAGACGCGCGTCGCGTGGATGCGCAAGCTGCTGGAGACGCGCACCGAAGGCGAAGGCGAGGACGACGCCACGCTCGCCGCCGAACTGCATTCGGAACTTGCGGAGGATCGCGTCTATCTGCTGACGCCGAAAGGCGAAGTGCTCGACCTGCAGGCCGGCGCGACGGTGCTCGATTTCGCGTATCACGTGCACACGATGGTCGGGCACCGCTGCCGCGGCGCCAAGGTCAACGGCCGCATCGTGCCGCTGACGTTCCAGCCGGCCAGCGGCGACCGCATCGAAATCCTCACCGCGCGCGAACCCGCGCCAAGCCGCGATTGGCTGTCGCCGCAGCTCGGCTATCTCAACACCGCGAGCGCGCGCGGCAAGCTGCGCGCGTGGTTCCGGCGCGAGGATCTCGCGGCCAATCTTGCCGCCGGGCGGCAGATCCTGGAACGCGAGGCGCGCCGCCTTGCGGTGCCCGACGAAGCGATGGAACGCCTGCCCGCGCGGCTGGGCCGCAAGGGTCGCGATGATTTGCTGGTCGGGTTGGCGCTGGGCGAAGTGGGCGTGGCGCAACTGACCCGCGCGATGCTGGAGACGCAACCCGCGGCGACGCCGCCGGCGCCGCCCTCGCGCAAACCCGCGCCGGCTCCCGACAAACCGGGTGCGTTGACCGTGGAAGGCGTCGGCAACCTGTTGACGACCCTTGCCCGCTGCTGCCGGCCGCTGCCGGGTGACGACGTGGCCGGTTACGTGACGCGCGGGCGCGGCGTCACCGTGCACCGCGCCGATTGCGCATCGCTGGCGCGCCTGCGCGCGCGCAATCCGGATCGCGTGATCGAGGTGCACTGGCAGAGCGCGCCCGACCGCGCCTACGAAGTCGAGATCGTGGTGCTGGGCTACGACCGCCGCGACCTGCAGCGCGACGTCACCAATGTCGTCACCAACTCCGGCGCGCGCATCGTCGCCTCCGACAGCCACAGCGACCACGACCTTGGCGAGGTGACGCTGCATTTCACGCTGCGCGTGCATGACTACGGTGAGCTTTCCGCGCTGCTCGCAAGGTTGTCGGCGTTGCCCAATGTGACCGAAGCGCGCCGTCTTGCCGCCGGCTGAATGCACGCCATTCGCGGCCGGGCAAGCGCCGGGCGAATGCTAAGATGAATCGAACCCGGCCGTTCCGGCGATGGAACCGGTGAATGGCCGCGTGGTCCCATGGGCGGAGATTCCGGCCAGCTGCGGCGTGGCCAAAACCCATCATGAACGATCGAAAAGACCCCTCGCGCGACAACCTGCGGCGCACCGAGCCAAGACTCGGCAACCTCGATCATCTCGACGAGCGTGATGATCGGCGCAGCACCATGCGCGCGGATCCGGCCGACCGGCCGCCTTTCACGAATGCCGCGCGGCCGCGGCAGGTGCAGCGTCGTTCGCGCGCGCCGTGGATCGCGCTCGCGGTGGTGCTGCTGCTGGCGGCCGGGTGGGCGCTCACGCACCAGGCCACGCTGAGCGGATTGCTTCCGCAGACGCAGTTGAATTCGTTGCTGACGCGGGCCGACAAGGCTTATGCGGAAGGCAAGCTTTCCGGCAGCCCGGACAGTGCGCGCGACCTGTACGAAGCCGCGCGTGCGCTCGATCCCGACAATGAGCAGGCGCTGACCGGTTTGCAGAATGTCGGGCACTCCGAACTCGTGCGCGCGCAGGCCGCGCTGACCCAGGGCGACTACGCTTCGGCACGCACATCGCTGGAAGAGGCGCGCAGCCTGCTCGGCGGCGGCGCCGACGTGGCCGCGGTCGACCAGGCGCTCGCCAAGGCGGTGCTGCACAGCGCCAACGCCAGTGTCCTGATCGACCAGGCGCGCGCGGCACTCGCCAACGGACACATCGACGGCAACGATGGTGCCGCGGCGTTGTTCGCCAAGGTGCTCGCCGGCGATCCGCACAACGCCGTCGCACGTCACGGCATGAACGAAGTCGGCGATGCGCTTGCATCGCAAATCCAGTCCCAGCTCGGCAATGGCGATCGCGCCGGCGCGCGCGCGACGCTCGGGCGATTGTCGAGCCTGCTGCCCGGCTATTCGCAACTGCCGACGTTGCGCGCGAACATCGCCACCGCCGATCGCGCCGCGGAGGCGCAGCGCGACCAGTACCTCGCGCAAGGGCAGGCGGACTTGCGCGCGGGCAAGATGACCGGTGGCGGCACCGACAACGCCGAGGCGCAGTTCAAGGCCGCGCTGGCGGCTGATCCGGGCAACACCGCTGCGCAAGCCGGGCTGGGCCAGGTCGCGGAAGCATTGATCGTGCAAGCCAACGCAGCGATCGATGCGGGACGTCCGCACGACGCGAACAATCTCCTGGACCAAGCCGCCGCACTGGCCCCCAAGTCGGCCGACCTCGCCGCCGCGCGTTCTCGGCTGGCGTCGGCAAGCAAGGCACCCGCCGTGGCGGATGCCGCGCCTGCGCTGCCACCGACGTTGAGCCCCACGGATTCGGCCAAGCTCGCGCGGCTGATTGCGCACGCGCAGGTCGCCGCGCGCAACGGCGACATCATGCTGCCACCGGGCAACTGTGCGTACGATCTCTATCGCGCCGCGCTCGGCATCGACGGCAACAATGCCGAGGCGCAGGCGGGCCTGCGCAACCTTCCGGAGGTCACGCGCCAGCAATTCCAGCGCGCGCTGCGCGAGGACAATCTCGACAAGGCGCACGACATGCTGGGCACGCTGGAACAACTTGATCCGGGCGATCCCGCTGCGGCGTCGATGCGGCATGGGCTCGGCAGCGCCTGGCTCGATCGCGCCGATCACTATGTCGGGCTCGGCGAGCTTGGCGCCGCGCGCGCCGCGCTGCGCGAAGCCCAGCGGCTGGTGCCGGATGATCCGCGCATCAGCGAGGTGGATGCAAAGCTCCACCGTGGGTGACGCCGCACATGGCTAACTGGCGTGAGGGCACGGTCCTTGTGTGCGGCGCCAGCAGCCAGATCGGTTTCTTCCTGCTTCCCGAACTGGTGCGCGCAGGTGTTCCGGTGCTCGCGTTGTCGCGCAGGCCGCAACCTGCGATCGCGGGCGTGACGTGGTTGCAGGGTGCGTTGCCGCAGGTTCCTGCCGACGCGAATGCCGTCGCATCTGTCTGTTGTTTCGCGCCGCTGGATGCCCTGGCTGCGTGGATCGAAGCGGGCGCGGCAATGAACCTCAAGCGCGTGATCGCGACCAGTTCCATGAGCGCGGAGAGCAAGCAGGCTTCGCCGGTCGCCGCCGAACGCGAAGTGTCGCGGCGTTTGCAGGAAGGCGAGGCTGCCGTGGCGCGCGCCTGCGAAAGGCGCGGCATCGCGTGGACGATCCTGCGGCCGACGTTGATCTACGGCGCCGCGCGCGACCGCAGCCTCACGCCGCTCGCACGTCGCGCGATGCGCTGGCGGGTATTCGGATTGCCGGCGGGTTCCGGCCTGCGCCAGCCCGTGCACGCGGCCGATATCGCACAGGCTGTCGTGCGGGCGCTGGACGGCGGCGCGGCGGGACGTGTGGTTCCGATCGGCGGCGGCGAGCGCCTGCCGGCCGCGGCAATGTTCGCGCGGGTGCGCACGAGCTTGCCTGTACGCACGTTGCCATTGCGCGTTCCCGCAGCGCTGATCGGCGTCGGTGCGCGCCTGCTGCCGCCGATGCGCGGCGCATTGACGCGCCTGCAACAGGATCTGGTCGCGGACAACGGCGAACTCGAGCGGTTGCTCGGCGTGCACCCGCGTCCGTTCCGGCCCGGCCCGGAATGCTGGGACGCGTCGAGGCTTTGAATTCCACGCGTGCCTGCGAACGCTGGCGCGGCGGAGGGTCCTTTACAATGCGCGTGCCTCGCGTTCGGCAATCGTTCCGGCGCAGACAGGAATCGTCATGGACATGCACATCGCGCCCGCGACAGTGCGGCAAATCGCCAGCGAGTTCAGAAGCCGCACGCCCTACGGCTACGCAGCCGTGGACGGTCTGTTCGATGCGGCGACGCTGCTGCAGGTCGCGCGGGAAGTGGAAGCGAACCTTGCGCGCTATCCGCAGGAAGAAAACATCTACGCGTCATACCGCAAGCATCGCCTGTCGGTGCTCGAGGAGATGCCGGAACACGCGCGCGCGTTCGTCGCGGCGTTGAACGCCCCGCCGTTCCTGCGCGTGCTGTCCGAAATCACCGGCATCGAGAACCTGCAGCCCGACTTGGAACTGCGCGGCGGCGGCATCCATGCGATCGGCCGTAGCGGTTATCTCAAGCTGCACACGGATTTCAACTGGCATCGCGGCCTGTCGATGTACCGCCGCCTCAATCTTCTCGTTTACCTCAACGAAGACTGGCAGGACGCATGGAACGGCAACATCGAGCTGTGGAGCGCCGACGCACGCGAGCGGATTTTCTCGCTGTCGCCGCGCATCGGCCACGCGCTGCTGTTCGAGACCAACGACATTTCCTACCACGGCCATCCCGATCCGCTGCAGTGTCCCGAGGGTGTGTTCCGGAAGTCCATCGCGCTGTATTACTACACGCCCACCCGGCCCGCGGCGGACCTGCGCTTCGGCAAATCGGAAATGACGAATTTCGTCGAGCGTCCGGCGGAGACATTCGAAACCGACAAGGTGCGCAGGCTCCGGCACCGGTTGCAGTTGCAGGCGAAGCGTTTCGCCCACTCATTCAAGCGGAGCCGCGAGGATTGAACGTGACCCAGCCTGCGCGATCCACGGTGCGGCATGCCTGAGCCGTCGCTGGCGTCGAGTGCGCCTGCGCGCGAATCCGGCGTTTGCGCGGTGGTCGTCACCTACCATCCGGACGCAGCCTTGCTGGCCGCGCAACTGGACGCGTTGCAGGCGCAGGCCGGTTGCATCGTGGTGGTGGACAACGCCACGCACGGGACCGCCGTGCGCGAATGGTGCGCGGCGCGTCCGCACGTCGAATTGCTTTCGTTGCCGGAAAACATCGGCCTTGCGGCCGCACTGAACGCGGGCATCACGCGTGCACGCGCAACGCCCGGCATCACGCACGTCCTGCTGATGGACCAGGACAGCGTGCCCGAAGCCGGCATGGTCGCGGCGTTGAAGGTGGCGTGGGATCGCCAATCGCAAAGTGGGCGGGTGGCCGCGGTCGGAACGCGCTTCCTCGATCCGCGCGAAGGCGTGGAAGCGCCGTTCGTACGGATCGGCTTTCCGGTGAACCGGCAATTGCATTGCCATGGCGATTGCGAAGAAGTGGCGTGCGATTTCCTGATCACGTCGGGCTCGCTGATTCCAATCGAAGTGCTGGATCAGGTAGGCGGGATGGACGAAGCGCTGTTCATCGACAACGTGGATCTGGAATGGTGTTTCCGCGCCACGTCGCAGGGCTATGCGCTGTTCGGCGTTTGCGGTGCGCGGATGCTGCACCACCACGGCGCCAGCCGCCATCGCGTGCCGGGCGTGCCGCGCGGCGTGGTGGTGCACACGCCGCGGCGGCTGTTCTACATGATGCGCAATCGCGTGCTGCTGTATCGGCGCGCCTACACGCCGCGGCGCTGGATCGCGCAGGACGTGCCGCGGCTCGTCGTGAAGTTCCTGCTGTTCGCGCTGCTGATCGCGCCGCGCCGGGAAAACCTTCGCTGCATGCTGGCGGGCCTGCGCGCGGGGATCGCTGGGCGTGCGCCGCCGCCGCCGACGGTCGATTGATCAGGTGACGCCGACGCGTTCCTGTTCCATTCGTTCGAGATGCCGCCAGCGATTGGCGATGGTGCAGAACAGCGCCGCAGTGCGTTCGGCGTCGTACACCGCCGAGTGCGCCTCGTTGGCGTTCCACTCGTAACCCGCGGCCTGCACCGCGCGCGACAGCACCGTCTGGCCGTAGGCGAGGCCGCCCAGGGTCGCAGTGTCGAAACACGAGAACGGATGGAACGGATTGCGCTTGTGGCCGGTGCGCAGCACCGCGGCATTGAGGAAGCCGAGGTCGAACGCCGCGTTGTGGCCGACCAGGATCGCGCGCTGGCAGCCGGTCGCCTTGATCGCGGCACGCACGGGTTTGAAGATCAGGTCGAGTGCCAGGCGTTCCGGCAGCGCGCCACGCAGCGGCTGGTCGGGATCGATGCCGGTGATTTCCAGCGACTTGGGATCGATGTGCGAACCCGGAAACGGCTCGACATGGGTCGAGACCACGGGTTCCGGCGTCAGCATGCCATCACCGTCCATGCTCACGATCACCGCCGCGATTTCCAGCAGCGCGTCGCGTTGCGCATCGAAACCGCCGGTTTCGACGTCCACCACCACCGGCAGGAAACCGCGGAAGCGCGTGCACAGGCGTTCCGCGTAGGCCTCGATCTGTTTGTGCATCGCGCCAGCTTATCAGCGGCAGCGACGCATCAATGAATGCGGGGCATCAGTTCGTCTTGTGCTTGTAGGCACAGAGATCGCGGATCGGGCATTCGGGACATTTCGGTTTGCGCGCGATGCACACGTAGCGGCCGTGCAGGATCAGCCAGTGGTGCGCGCCGGGCTTGTATTCGTCGGGAACGACTTTCAGCAACTTGTCCTCGACCGCGCGCACGGTCTTGCCGGGCGCGAGGCCGGTGCGGTTACAGACGCGGAAGATGTGCGTGTCCACCGCGATGGTCGGCTCGCCGAACACGGTATTGAGGATCACGTTGGCAGTCTTGCGGCCGACGCCCGGCAGCGCTTCCAGTTCTTCGCGCGTGCGCGGTACCTCGCCGCCGTGGCGTTCCAGCAACAGTGCGCAGGTCGCGATGAGGTTCTTCGCCTTGGCGTTGTACAGGCCGATCGTCGAGATGTAACGCTTCAGGCCGTCCTCGCCCAGCGCGAGCATTTTTTTCGGCGTGTTGGCGACCGGGAACAACCGCCTGGTGGCCTTGTTGACACCGGCGTCGGTGGCCTGCGCCGACAGGATTACCGCCACCAGCAGTTCGAACGGCGTGCGGTACTCGAGTTCGGTGGTCGGGTTCGGATCGAGCTCGCGCAGGCGGCTGAAAAGTTCCGCAACCTTGCCGCGCTTCATGGACGTTGCCCGCGCCTGGCGCGGCCGCGCGCGATGGCCGCCAGCACTTCGGCATGGCTGATCGTCTGGGCAGGAAGCGCGGCGGGCGACGGAACTTCGCGCCGCCGTGCAGCGCGTTCGGCGCGCTCGCGCGCAAGCCGTGCGTTGCGCGCCACGTATCGTCTGCGCGCGTCTTCGGCACGCGCGCGCTCGCGCAGTTCGGCCTTGCCCCAGTGGAACCAGTCGAGCAACGGAATGTGCGAAGGGCAGATCTCCACGCAACGGTTGCATTCGCTGCAGGCATCCAGCCGCGCGGCGCGCGCCGCGGCGAGGTCGTCCTGCACCAGCGCGAAGAACAGTGCTTCCGGATTCAATGCGTCGGGACACGCACGCGCGCAATCGCCGCAGTGCACGCAGGGTTGCTGGAGGGCTGTTTCAGTGGACATGCCGGCGCAATTCCAGCACGTCGATGGTGGGCGGGCAATCGAAGCGCAGCGGCACGCCGGTCACGCCGATGCCGGGCGTCACGAACAGCTTGCCGAGGGGCGTGTCGTAATAACCGTTCACGTATTGCTCGTCGCGGATCAGCATGAACATCTTTTCGGTCAGGCCCGGGACATAGACCTGCCCGCCGTGGGTGTGACCGGCCATCGCCAGCGCGAAGTCGACGCCGTGCAACCCGCGCAGGCTGTGCGGCTGGTGCATCAGGATCAGCAGCGGCTTGTCGCGCGGCAGCGCTTTCAGGAACGCCGCGTCGTCGCGCGCGCTCCACCAGTCGTACAGGCCGGCCAGCCGAAAGTCCGGGAAATCGACCACGCGATGCATGATGAGGTGCACGTTCGGAGCCGCCATCGCCTGGACGATCCTGCGCGCCAGCGGCGGGCCCGGCAGTTGCACGTCGTGGTTGCCGAGCACGACGTAGACCGGCTTGTCGATGTGCCGCAGCGGCGCCAGCGCGGCCGAGAGGTCGTAGCGTGGATCGTAGGTGAGGTCGCCCGCGATCAGCACCATGTCGACGTGCAGCGCATTGAGCTTGTCGACCATCTGCGCCAGCTTGCCGGTGCGCGTGAAGATGCCGATGTGCATGTCGCTGACCAGCGCGATGTTGAGGTCGATCGGCGCCGGGATAACCGTGCGGCGCACCACCATCCGGTTTGGCGCCACGAAACGCGCCCAGCACAACACGCCGCACACGATCACCAGCACGATCGCGCCGGCCGCGCGGCCGCGCCGATGTTCGCGCCGGCGCAGCCAAGCCTTGAAACCCGATTGCACCAGCAGCGGCCACAGCAGCCACGAACCGTGCAGCAGGACGAGCTGCACGAACGCCTTGAGACGTTGCTGCGGCTCGATGTCGAACGCCGGGTATTCCCACGCCGGCCAGACGATGCAGAACACCACGATCGCGGCCAGCCACGCGCCACGCATTATCCATGCGATCTTCCGTGATCGCCGCGGAATGGGATTTGGTGTCGCTGGAATCAGATCGCTCACACGGGGCACCAGAAAGGCCATCCATGGCCTGACTTTTCACGAAGCTCGCACAGATTCACATCCGACATGGGAGCGAAGGACGCGGCAACCGATCGGGCACGCCGCGTGTCGGAACCATGGCGATGCAATCGACCGGGCAGGGCGGGATGCAGAGTTCGCAGCCGGTGCAGAGGTCGGCCACCACGGTGTGCATCAACTTGCTGGCACCGACAATGGCGTCGACGGGACAGGCCTGGATGCATTTGGTGCAGCCGATGCACACGTCTTCGTCGATCACGGCGACGCGTGGCGGTGTTTCGGTTCCGCATTCCGGATCCAGCGGCCGCATCGGCCGGCCGGTGATCCGCGCCAGCACGCGCACGCCTTCCAAGCCACCCGGCGGACAACGATTGATCGCCGCCTCGCCGCGCGCAATCGCTTCGGCATATGGCCGGCAAGCGGGATAACCGCAGCGGGTGCACTGGGTTTGCGGCAAGGTGGCGTCGATGCGGTCGATCAGCGCATCGAGCGCCTCATCCGTTGGCGGAATCTCCACGTTCATCCCGTCATTGTAGTCGTCGCGTCCGTGCATGCCCCGTGCAAGCGGCGGTATGCTCGCGCCAACGTGGTCATCGACCGCAACGGAATCGCCCATGTCCGCACTTGCCGCGCTGCGCGCACTCGATAACACCCAGCGGCACACCGTGGCGGCCACCTTCCTCGGCTGGACGCTGGATGCGTTCGATTATTTCCTGCTGGTGATGGTGATGCCGGCGGTGGCGAAATCGTTCGGAGTGGACGTGCCGGACGTGGCCGTCGCGCTGTTGCTGACGCTGGCGTTCCGGCCGCTCGGCGCGCTGGTCTTCGGGCGACTGGCCGATCGTTACGGGCGCCGGCGCATCCTGATGATCGACGTCACCCTGTACTCGGTGCTGGGCCTCGCTTGCGCGTTCGCGCCGTCGCTGCTCGCGTTGCTGGTGCTGCGCTCGCTGTTCGGCATCGCGATGGGCGGCGAGTGGGGCATCGGCGCGTCGCTGGCGATGGAGTCGATCCCGGCGAAATCGCGCGGCATCGTGTCGGGCATCCTGCAGTCGGGCTACCCGTGCGGCTATCTGCTGTGCGCGCTGGCTTACGGCCTGCTGTTCGACAGCATCGGCTGGCGCGGCATGTTCGCGCTCGGCATCCTGCCCGCGCTGCTGGTGTTGTACCTGCGCCGCAGCGTGCCGGAATCGCCGGTGTTCGAACAGCGCACGCAAACCGGCATGCGCCGCGGCGTGAGGGAGACGATGCGCGGACACTGGAAGCTGCTGGCTTACATGATCGTGATGATGGCGGTGTTCAACGCTTTCAGCCATGGCTCGCAGGACGTGTATCCGACCTTCCTGCAGGAGCAGATGCATTTCGACACTCACATGAAAAGCCTGCTGACGATCATCCTGAATCTCGGCGCGCTGCTCGGCGGATTGGTGTTCGGCCAGTGGTCCGAGAAGATCGGCCGCCGCCGCGCGATGGCGATCGCCTGCGTGCTGGCGCTGCCGGCTATCCCGCTGTGGAGCTACGGCGGCTCGGTGCTGCTGCTCGCGATCGGCGCGTTCTGGATCCAGGTCGCGGTGCAGGGCGCGTGGGGCGTGGTGCCCGGTTACTTGAACGAACTTTCGCCTGACGACGTGCGCGGCACCTTGCCGGGCTTCGCCTACCAGCTCGGCAACCTGCTGGTGTCGTGGACGGCCTTCGCGATGGCCTCGGTTGCGCACGCCAATGGCGGCAACTACGCGATCGTGCAGTCGGTGTGGATCGGGGTGGTCGCGATCCTGCTGACGCTGCTGACCTGGTTCGGCCCGGAGGCGCATGGCGCGAAGTTCGGCGTGACGCAGGAAACCGGCGACGCTACCATGCGCGGTTCGCCGACTTCCGCCTGAGCATTTCCATGCGCGCCGAAAAAGATTCCGTGGTCAGTTTTCATTACCTCGTGCGCGACGCGGCTGACGCCGCGGCCGCGCCGTACGACGATTCGCGCCAGCGCGGCGAACCGCTGCTGGCGCTGCTGGGCCACGGCCAACTGGTGTCGGGCGTCGAGAAGGCGCTGACCGGCCGCGAAGCCGGCGAGAAATTCGAGATCGACATCGCGCCGGAAGACGGTTACGGCGAACGCCAGGAAGGCCTGCTGCAGCGCGTGCCGAAAAAATATTTCCGCGACGCGCAGAAGCTCAAGCCCGGCATGACCACGGTGCTGCAGACCAAGGACGGCAGCCAGCGCATGGTCACCATCCGCAAGGTCGGCATGAGTTCCATCGACGTCGACCACAACCACCCGTTGGCGGGCAAGACGCTGCACTTCGACATCGAGATCACCGAGGTGCGCGCCGCCGCGCCCGAAGAAATCGCGCATGGCCACGCGCATCCGGGTGACGGACACGCGCACGGCTGAAACGCGCATTGCGAACTATTGCGCGAAAACATCCTGCAGGGTCTGCAATACCGCTGTCATCGTCGTCGCGGTCGCGCTGCCCATGCGCTTGATCAGGCGCGTCTGGTCCAGCGTGCGGATCTGATCCAGCAGAATCAGCCCCGGCTTGCCCTGGAACCGTATCGATACCCGAAACGGCGCCGGGCGGCTGCCGGTCGTCATTGGCGCCACGATCAGGGTGCGCAGGTAGTCGTGCATTTCCGGTGGCGATACCACCACGCACGGACGGCTCTTGCGGATTTCGCTGCCCACCGTGGGGTCAAGCGCAGCCAGCCAGATTTCGCCGCGCTTCACCATTTCAGGAGCTTGTCGCCGGCATTGCCGAACTCCGGCCACGCCAGTGCGTCGTCGCCCTGTTCCGCAAGGCGCCGGCTGGCCTCGGCCCAGCCCTCGCGCGGCGAGCGCCTCACGGGGCGCAACACCAGTGCGTCATCCTCGATCGTCATCACGGCTTCGTCTTCAAGCCCGACCTGCGCCAGCAGCGGCTTGGGGATGATCACGCCCTGCGAATTGCCCATTTTGCGGATCGTGGTTCTCATGGTTGCGATGTCGCTCGTCAACGTTGCCACAATGTTATAACTCGACATTCGGCAACGCAAGAGGGATCAGAAAAAGATCTTTTGCTTCTGCTTGCGCCGCTTGCGCCACCCGTCCAGCGACAGCAGGCCCGGTCCGTGCACGGCCAGCACCAGGAAGCCACCGGCGATCGCCAGGTTCTTCATGAAGTTGATCCACTGTTCGTGGTCGGCGAAGTGGCTGTGGAAAATCACCGCCGTCAGGATGCAGTAGAAGAACAGGCCCGCGGCGGCCCAGCGCGTCAGCAGCCCGAACAGGATGGCGAGCCCGCCGCCCAGTTCGACGAAGATCACCAGCGGCAGCAAGCCGGGCGGCAGGCCCTGCGCCACCAACACCTTCGCGGTGGCGGCGTAGGCGGTGATTTTCCCGATGCCCGACAGGATGAAGATCAGCGAAAGTCCGAGGCGGCCAACCAGCAAGCTGAAGTTCTGCATGTGGGTTCCATGGAAAGCGGGCCGCGCGCGCGGCGAGCGGCAGGGGGCGCGTCCGGCGCGAGGTCAATCCGCGGCCAGCGCGGCGCGCACGCGCGGCGTGAGCACGCGCTTGGCGAACAGGAAATGGTCGCGCCAATAATAGCCGTCCAGATGGTCCAGCCGAACCGTGCCGCCGTTGTCGGGCGCATTGACGAAGCGGCCGTGGCCGACATAGATGGCCACGTGGTTGACGTGGCGGCGGCCGAAGAACAGCAGGTCGCCCGGTTGCAGGGCATCACGCGAGACTTTCGGCGCATCGAGTGCAGCGATCGCGCGCGAGGTGCGCGGCAGTTGCAGGCTGGCTTCGCTCAGGAAAACGTAATCGACGAGACCCGAGCAATCGAAACCCGATTCCGGCGTGTTGCCGCCCCAGCGATAGGGGGTGCCGACCAAGCCGATCGCGCGGATCAGCACGTTGTTGGCGAGCGCCGCGGGTGGCGCGGGCACGATGTTCGGGGAACGCAACGGTGCGACGCTGGCGCAGGCCGCGAGCAGCAGCAGGAGCGCGACTGCGGCGAGCAGGCGGACGCTGTGCCGGACGGCGTTCAATCCGGAGAAGTCCGCTGCATGGACGCGCGTGGCGCGGCGTCCGGGAAGGGATTCTGGCGGCTCGATGTCATCGTCTCGGCGGCGCGGCTCAAGGCCGGCACGACGTTAACCGATGGCGGAAGCCGCGTCCAGCGCAACGCTTCAGCAGGCGACGCGCTGATCCGAATGCCGCGATTCTGCCTGGATGGTCGCTTCCAGAGCCTGCTCGAACTGGATCGTGCGTTGCCGCGCGGCTTCGGCGATGGCGACGGGCACGGATTGTTCGCTGAGGCAACGCGCGAGGATGGTGCGATGGTAGGCGTTGAAGTCGGGATCGCGGTTGGCTTCTTCCAGCGCGGCGAGCAGCGTCGCGAGCCAGCCTGCGCCCGGGGCGCGCAGCATCAGCAGGACTTCGGGCACGCTGCAGAAATCGGTGTCGGTGTTGGTGTTGGCGTTCATGTGGATTCCCCCTGTGCAGGAATGTCCCTGCAGGAATGATGCCAACCGCGACGGTGTGCCGGAAAACCGGGGGGCCGAGATGGTCCAGCCGCGGCCGTCGCCCGTGGCAGCAGTCGCGCAGGAGCGGGGAAAGCGCGGCGCCGTTTGGTGGCCGCGGCACCGACGCTACAATCGTAGGAATGAGTGAAGCACGCAGTGACGTTCTGATCCTGGGCGGCGGCGTGATCGGCCTGTCCTGTGCGCTGGCGCTGCTGCATCGCGGCGCTTCGGTGCGGGTGCTGGACCGGGGCGAGCCCGGTTCCGGCGCTTCGCACGGCAATTGCGGAACCCTGACGCCCAGCCACGCGATTCCATTGACGGTGCCCGCGATGCCTTGGCGCGCGCTGCACTGGATGCTGCGCCGCGACGCGCCGTTGTACGTCAGCCCGCGTCTGGACTGGGATCGCTGGCGCTGGCTGCTGGGTTTCGCCCGCCGCTGCAACCAGGCGTTCGCCGAACGCGCGGCGATCGCGCGCGCCGCGATCCTGCAACGCTCGTGGACCTTGCTGCCGCGCGTGCTGGTGGACGAGGGCATCGAGTGCGAGTACGCGCCCACCGGCAGCCTGATCGTTTACCGCGACGCGCGCGCGCTGGCGAACGACCGCACGGAAATCGAGTGGCTGCACCGGCTCGGCATCACCGCGGCGCTGTTGCGCGGCGGCGAGGTGGAAGCGATGGAACCGGCGCTGCTGCCGGGCGTGGCCGGCGGCATCCTGCACGCCGACGATGCGCAGTTGCGTCCGGACCGGCTGGTGGAAGGATTGGCGCGGCGGGTGCGCGAGTGCGGTGGCGTGATCGAAACGGGTGCGGCGATCGAGGATTTCGGCTGCGCGGACGAACGCATCCAGACCGTGCGCACGTCGCGCGGCACGTTTTCCGGCGAACGCGTCGTGATGGCGCTGGGCGCGTGGACGCCGCGGCTCGCGGCGAAGCTCGGCCTCAAGGTACCGATCCAGCCGGGCAAGGGTTATTCGATCACGATGTCGCGGCCCGATCCGTGTCCGCGCCGCGCGCTGGTGCTGCACGAGCCCAGCGTGTGCGTGACGGCATGGGCCTCGGGGTTCCGGCTCGGCAGCACGATGGAATTTTCCGGCTACGACGAAACGCTCAACCACACTCGGCTGGATGCGCTGAAGCGCGGCGCGACCGCGTTCCTGCGCGCGCCGCTGGGTGCCGAATTGCGCGAGGAATGGTGGGGTTGGCGGCCGATGTGCGTGGACGAAGTTCCGCTGATCGGCCCGGTCAAACGCTGGAACAACCTGATGCTCGCCACCGGCCATGGCATGCTCGGCGTCAGCATGAGCGCGGCGACCGCGGAACTCGTCGCCGCGTTGATCGCGGGCGAGCCGCCGGTGCTGGATGCGCTCGCCTATGCGCCGGCGCGTTTCGGTTTGTAGGTGCGATCGTCCATGATCGCTGCGCGACGGGCAGCCGCGTTGCATGACCTTCTTTCGCACGACAGACATACCGCGGCCATTGGAGCCGCCATCCATGGCAAGGAGTTCCGTGGCCTGACTTTTCACAACAGCCGTTTCGGGTGAAAAGCTTCCGTTTCGTGCACAGGATTTCCACAGCTTGTTCCGCGTAAGTGTTGTATCGCGCGGCGAGACGCACCCTCGTATGATCGCTGGCATGCCGAAGCCGCTGACCGTCGCGCGCCGATGAGCGCCGTTTTTCCGGAACCGAAATCCGGCCCGCCGCGCGTCGACGTGCTGCGCGTGCCGCCGCATTCCATCGAGGCCGAGCAGTCGGTGCTGGGTGGCCTGATGCTGGTGGGCGAGGCGTGGGACCAGGTCGCCGACCGCATCACCGAGGAAGACTTCTATCGCCGCGAACACCGGTTGATCTTCCGTGCCATCGGCGAACTCGCGATGGCCTCCAAGCCCTGCGACGCGGTGACGCTGGGCGAATGGTTCGAACGCCACGGCGAGACCGCCAACATCGGCGGCGTCGCGTATCTTGCCGAACTCGCCAACAACACGCCCAGCGCCGCCAACATCGCGGCCTACGCCGACATCGTTCGCGACAAGGCGGTGCTGCGCAAACTGATCGAAGCCGGCACCCAGATCGTGGGCGACGGCTTCAACCCGGAAGGCCGCAACACCCCGGAAATCCTCGAAGCCGCCGAGCAGCGCGTGTTCAAGATCGCCGAGGCCGGCGCGCGCGGACGCAAGCAGGTGATCCCGGTGCGGCAGTCGGTCAAGGAAGCCGTGGAACTGCTGGCGCAGCGCTACGCCAACCGCGGCCAGTTGAACGGACTCACCACCGGTTTCAAGGATCTCGATGACCTGACCAGCGGCTTGCAACGGCAGGACCTCGTAATCGTGGCCGGCCGCCCGTCGATGGGCAAGACCGCCTTCGCGCTCAACATCGCCGAAGCCGTGGCGATGCGCGCCAGGCAGCCGGTGCTGGTGTTCTCGATGGAAATGTCGGCCTCGCAACTGGCGTTCCGCTTGATCTCCTCGATGGGGCGCATCAACCAGAAGGATCTGCGCTCCGGCGAACTCGCCGAGGAGGAATGGCCGCGCGTCAGCCAGGCCGCGTCGCTGCTGTCCGAATCGAAAATCTTCATCGACGACACACCCGCGCTGTCGCCCGGCGAACTGCGCTCGCGCGCGCGCCGGATGATGCGCGAACACGGCCTCGGCCTCGTGGTGATCGACTATTTGCAATTGATGCAGGTGCCGGGCAACAAGGAAAACCGCGCGACCGAGATTTCCGAGATTTCGCGCAACCTGAAAGCGATGGCCAAGGAACTGGACGTGCCGGTGATCGCGCTGTCGCAGTTGAACCGCGCGCTGGAACAGCGCAACGACAAGCGCCCGGTGATGAGCGACCTGCGCGAGTCGGGCGCGATCGAGCAGGACGCCGACCTGATCCTGTTCATCTACCGCGACGAGGTTTACAACAAGGAATCCAACCACAAGGGCATCGCCGAGATCATCATCGGCAAGCAGCGCAACGGCCCCATCGACACGATCAAACTGACCTTCCTCGGCCAGTACACCAAGTTCGAGAATTACGCGCCCGAGGCGTACATCGGAAGCATGGAGTGAGCGCTTGAGCCGCTCCGCCACTGCGACGATCCATCTCGACGCGCTGCGCGGCAATCTGGCGCGCGTGCGTTCGCTGGCCGGTGGCGCGAAAGTGATGGCCGTGGTGAAGGCCGACGCCTACGGCCATGGGCTTGAACGCTGCGCGCGTGCATTGGGCGATGCCGATGCGTTCGGCGTGGCGTCGATCGCCGATGGCTTGCGCCTGCGCGCGGCCGGGCATCGCCAGCGGATCGTGGTTTTGAGCGGGCCCGATGCCACGAGCGACCTCGCCGAAATGCGCCGCCTGCGCCTTGAAGCGGTGATCCACCACGATTCGCAGCTCGCGATGCTGGAAGCCGAACACGGCGGCGATCCGCTGAAGGTGTGGCTGAAGCTCGACACCGGCATGCACAGGCTGGGCTTTGCGCCGGAGCGCGCGCGCGAACTGCACGCGCGCCTGCGTGCGCTGCCTGCCGTTGATCCGGCCATCGTGCTGATGACGCACTTCGCGTCGTCGGATGAATTCGACAACGAGCTCACCGCGCGCCAGACGCAGTGCTTTCTCGAAGCAACGAAGGACCTGTCCGGCGAACGCGCGTTGTCCAACTCCGCCGGATTGCTGGGTTGGCCGCAAGCGCGCGGCGACTGGGTGCGCGTGGGTGGCTTGCTGTACGGATTGTCGGTCGCGGAGGGCAAGACCGGCGCCGATTTCGGTTTCGCACCAGCCATGACATTGACCACGCGCCTCGTCGCGATCAACCACGTCGCGCGCGGCGTGCGCGTCGGCTACGGTGCGACGTGGGAATGCCCCGAGGACATGGACGTCGGCGTCGCCGCGATCGGTTACGGCGACGGCTACCCGCGCAGTGCACGCTCCGGCACGCCGGTACTGGTCGGCGCTGCGCCCGCCAGCGTGATCGGCCGCGTGTCGATGGATTTGCTGACGCTCGACTTGCGCAGTGCGCCCGATGCAAAAGTGGGCGACGTGGTGACGTTGTGGGGCCCGCAACTGCCGGTGGAAACCGTTGCGCAGCACGCCGGCACCATTGCCTACGAACTCACCTGCGGCGTCACCCGGCGCGTGCTTTTCGCGGAGGACGGCGCCTGATGGCCAAGGCCAAGACAGCGTACGTGTGCTCGGACTGCGGAGCCGAATATCCGAAGTGGCAGGGCCAGTGCGAAGCGTGCGGCGCGTGGAACACGCTGAGCGCGTTCGTGGTCGAGTCCGCATCTGCACCTGCACATGTGGGCCGGCGTGTCGGTTATGCCGGCGCGGAAGCGGCAAAGGTGCAGCCGCTCGCTCAAATTGCTGGTGAAGTCGAGCAACGGCACCTGGTGCGGATCGGTGAACTCGATCGCGTGCTGGGCGGCGGTCTGGTGGAAGGTTCGGTGGTGCTGGTGGGCGGCGATCCCGGCATCGGCAAGTCCACGCTGCTGTTGCAGACGCTCGCGGCATTGGGCGAACGCCTGCCGGGCCTGTACGTCAGCGGCGAGGAATCGCTGGCGCAGATCGCTGCGCGCGGGCATCGACTGGGACTGGAACTTGCACCGCTGCGGGCGCTGGCCGAAACCTGCGTCGAACGGATCCTCGAACACGCGGTCGTGGAAAAACCGCGGGTGCTGGTGGTCGATTCGATCCAGACCATCTGGACCGAAACCCTGCCGGCCGCGCCCGGTTCGGTCTCTCAGGTGCGAGAATCCGCCGCGCGCCTGACGCGTTTCGCCAAGCAGACCGGCACCTCGGTGTTCCTGGTGGGACACGTCACCAAGGAAGGCGGCATCGCGGGACCGCGGGTGCTCGAGCACATGGTCGACGCGGTGCTGTATTTCGAAGGCGAGGTCGGTTCGCGCTTCCGCGTGCTGCGCGCGTTCAAGAACCGTTTCGGCGCGGTCAACGAACTCGGCGTGTTCGCGATGGGCGACAAGGGCCTGCGCGAGGTGCCGAATCCTTCCGCGATTTTCCTTTCGTCGCAGCAGGGCGCGACGCCGGGCAGCGCGGTGATGGTGACCCGCGAAGGCACGCGTCCGTTGCTGGTCGAAGTGCAGGCGCTGGTCGATCAGTCGAACCTCGGCAATCCGCGCCGCGTGGCACTGGGCCTGGAACAGAATCGCTTGGCGATGCTGCTGGCGGTATTACATCGCCACGGTGGCGCCGCGGTGTTCGACCAGGACGTTTTCGTCAACGTGGTCGGCGGCATTCGCGTGCAGGAAACCGCGGCCGACCTGCCGGTGCTGCTGGCGGTGCTGTCGAGTTTCCGCGATCGCGCGTTGCCCGAAAAAACGGTGGCGTTCGGCGAAGTCGGTTTGTCCGGCGAGGTGCGGCCGGTGCCGAACGGCGAGGAGCGACTGAAGGAGGCCGCGCACCACGGCTTCCGCCGCGCGATCGTGCCGCAAGCCAATGCCCCGAAGAAGTCCGCGCGCATCGGCGATCTCGAAATCGTCGGCGTGGAACGGATGCGCGAGGCGATCGACGCGGCGGGTGGTTGAGAGGCGTCAAACCCCAGCCGGCGCCAGCGTGAAATCGGTCTGGTAGAACTTGAAGGTCGTTTCCGCGCCGGCGGCATCGCCGGTGATCGTGCGATAGCGATCCAGCACGTCATCGACAAAGACAGGGCGTTCGATCTCCGGCAACCGCTGCGTCCAGGCCACCAGCCCGACCGCGCAGAAGGCATGGAATGCACTGCGCGATTCGAAATCCCAGGTTTCGTCGTGCGTCCGCACCCGCAGCGCGCGCAAGCCGTTGCGCTCCGCCGCGGCGACGTATTGCCCGGGTGTCAGCCGCAAATACGGATCGCTGAACCCGTCGAAAAATTCCCGCCAGCGCGGCGTTTGCCGCACGTCCTCGACCACGCTTTCCAGGCTCTGGCGCGGCCCTGCCGTCACCATCCGCAATTGCGCGCGGCCCTCGGACTTCAAGGCGACGCGGATCGAACGCAAGGCCGGATCGGGGTCGGGCACCCAGTGCAGCGCGTTGAAGGAAACGATGAGGTCGAACGCATCAGTGAATCCCAGCGTGCGCGCATCGGCGATCGCGAAGCGCAAGTTGGCCCGGGTGTCGTTGCCGAAGTGCGACGATGCGAACGCGATCATGTCGCGCGAGGGATCGACGCCGAGCACGTCGCCGCGTGGAACGCGCGTTGCGATCAAGGCAGTGATCTTGCCCTCGCCGCAGCCGACGTCGAGCACGCGTTCATCGCCGCGCAAGTCCAGCAGCGGCAGAACCTGTGCGGCCATCGCCTTCTGCAGGCCCGACATTTTCGCGTACGCGGCGGCGTCCCATTCGGTCATGCGCGATCCCCAACGTCATGATGTGCGGCGAGCATACGCCGTTGCCGACGCGGACAGCCGGGCTATGGCCGCGCGTCGAGCCCGCGCAGTTCGGTGCCATCGCGCGTCACCCGCAGCACCGAACCCTGTTCGTACCAGTCGCCGAGCACGATGCGCTGCGCGGGTGTACCGTCCAGCGCGAAGTCGTGGACCGCGGGACGATGCGTGTGGCCATGGATCATCCGTGTGACGCCGGCTTCGCGCAGCGCATTTTCGACGGAGCCCTGGTTGACATCCATGATCGCCATGTCGGTTTGCGAGGTGTGCGCGCGGCTGGCATCGCGCGCCTGCGCCGCGAACGCGCGGCGCTCGGCCAGGGGACGCGCGAGGAATGCGGCCTGCCATGCCGGATCGCGCACCTGCTTGCGGAACGCGAGATACGCCGCGTCGTCGGTGCACAGCACGTCGCCGTGCAGGATCAGCGTGGGCGTGCCGTACAGATCGATGACCGTGCCGTCGTCGAGAAGATCCATGCCGCAGCGGCGCGCGTACGCCTCGCGCACCAGGAAATCGCGGTTGCCCGCGATGAAATGCACCGGCACGCCGGCATCGGCGACGCCGTGCAGCGCGCGCGCGGTGCGTGCGTTCAACGGCGCGTCGTCATCGTCGCCGATGTAGGCCTCGAACAGGTCGCCCAGCACGTACAGCGCGTCGGCACGGCCCGCCTCGTTCGCGCAGAAGCGTTCGAAGTCCGCAATGATGTGCGGGCGCGCGTCGTCGAGGTGCAGGTCGGAGATGAACAGCGTGTGCGGACTCAATGCCCGCCACCCGGCTTCTTCTTTTTCGTCGTTGGCGTCGAAGCAGGCGCCTGCCCCGTGACCGGCGACACCGGTTCCTCGGTGGGATGCGCGGCTTCGCCGATCAGCTTGGCGCTTTCGATGATCACCAGCGGCCGCGGCACGTCGCCGATGAACGGGCCTTGCGGGCCGGTCGGCAGGTTGTCGATCTTGTCCACCACGTCCATGCCCTTGACGATCTTGCCGAACACCGCGTAGCCCCAGGTCATGCCGCTCTGGTTGCCGACGTAGTCGAGGCGCGGATTGTCGACCACGTTGATGAAGAACTGCGCGGTGGCGGAATCGGGGTCGGGCCCGCGCGCCGCCGCAACCGTGCCGCG
>JAZKBD010000032.1:21574-29016 GCA_040388785.1 Pseudomonadota bacterium | reverse complement strand
GCTTTCGACACGTGATCGCCGTGGCTCATCCACACGTCGAGCTGGTGACTGTCGACATGATCGCTGAGGCCATCGAACAGGCGGCTGGCTGCGGCGATGTCCACCGTCGCGTGGCCGAACTCGCGGGCGTCAGCCGCCTCGGTGGCGCCACCGAGTTGCGCGGCCAGGGTCTGCATTCCGTAGCAGATGCCGAGGATCGGCAGGCCCGAATCGAACACCTGTTGCGGCGCTTCCGGGGCGCCTTCCAGCGTGGTGGATTCGGGGCCGCCTGACAGGATGATGCCCTTCGCGCCAAAGCCGGCGATCTCGGCCGGATCGTGGTCCCACGCCCAGATCTCGCAATACACGCCGATCTCGCGGATGCGCCGCGCGATCAGTTGCGTGTACTGCGATCCAAAGTCGAGGATGAGGATTTTGTCGGTGTGGACGTCTTGCATCGGGACCCGGGACCCGGGACCGGGAACCCGTGGTCCCGCGCCCCACAAATTGAAAGGTGTTTACGAAAATTAGTGTTGCGTGACGCTGGCGAAGCGCTGCAACGAAATCGGGTCCCCGGTTCCGGGTTCCCGGTCCCGGCTTTTCAATCCGACCGGTAGTTCGGCGCTTCCTTCGTGATCTGCACATCGTGCACGTGCGCCTCGCGCACGCCTGCGCCCGTGACGCGCACGAACTGCGGCCTCGCCCGCATCTCGTCGATGTCGGCGCAGCCGCAGTAACCCATCGATGCGCGCAGGCCGCCCACCAATTGATGCACGATCGCGCGCAGCGGCCCGCGGTACGGCACCCGGCCCTCGATGCCTTCCGGCACCAGCTTGTCGGCCGCGGCCTGTTCCTGGAAATAACGGTCGGACGAGCCGCTCTGCATCGCGCCCAGCGAACCCATGCCGCGGTAACTCTTGTACGAACGTCCCTGGTACAGCTCGATCTCGCCCGGCGCTTCCTCGGTGCCGGCGAACATCGAACCCAGCATCACACACGAGGCGCCCGCGACGATGGCTTTCGCGACGTCGCCCGAATAACGAACGCCGCCATCGGCAATCAACGGAATCTCGTCCTTCAGCGCGTCGGCCACCATCGAGATCGCGGTGATCTGAGGCACGCCCACGCCGGCCACGATGCGGGTGGTGCAGATCGAACCGGGTCCCACGCCCACCTTCACCGCATCCACCCCTGCGTCGCGCAGTGCGAGTGCGGCCTCCGCCGTGACGATGTTGCCAGCGATCATCTGCAGGTCGGGGTACTTCTTGCGCACCCACGCCACGCGGTCGATCACGCCCTGCGAGTGGCCGTGCGCGGTGTCCACCACGATCACGTCCACGCCGGCCTCGGCCAGCGCCGCAACGCGGCGTTCGGTGTCTCCGCCCACGCCGACCGCCGCGCCGACGCGCAGGCGTTCGTGCGCATCCTTCGCGGAATCGGGATTGTCGTGGGCCTTCTGGATGTCCTTGACGGTGATCAGCCCGCGCAATTCAAACGCGTCGTTGACCACCAGCACCTTCTCGATGCGGTGCTTGTGCAGCAGGCCGATGATTTCGTCTTCGCCGGCGCCCTCCTTCACCGTGACCAGCTTGTCCTTGCGGGTCATGATGTTCTTCACCGGATCGTCCGGCTTCTTCTCGAAGCGAAGGTCGCGGCTGGTGACGATACCGACCAGCTTGTTGCCCTCTTCCACCACCGGCACGCCGGAGATGTTGTGCGAACGGGTGATGTGCATCACCTCGCCGATCGAGGTAAGCGGTCCGACCGTGATGGGATCGCGGATCACGCCGGCTTCGAACTTCTTGACCAGCCGCACTTCCGCGGCCTGGCGTTCGACGGTCATGTTCTTGTGGATGATGCCGATGCCGCCGCACTGCGCCATCGTGATGGCGAGCCGCGCCTCGGTCACGGTGTCCATGGCCGACGACATCAGCGGAATGTTGAGGCGGATCGCGCGGGTCAGGCGGGTCGAGGTGTCGACGTCGCGCGGCAGGACGGCAGAATGGGCGGGGACCAGATAGACGTCGTCGTAGGTCAGAGCCTCGGCGAGGATGCGCATTGGATGCTGTCCGTCAATGCAATGCGCAATTATACGCCGCTTGCGCCGGCCGTTCTACAAGGGGTCGAGGGCCTGGGCGGCTTCCAGCGTGTTTTCCATCAGCGTGGCAACGGTCATCGGACCGACGCCACCCGGCACCGGCGTTATCCACGATGCGCGCGCGGCGGCGGCCTTGAATTCCACATCGCCGACCAGGCGTCCGTCGTCCATCCGGTTGATGCCGACGTCGATCACCACGGCGCCGGGCTTGATCCATTCGCCTTTCACGACGCCGGGCCTGCCGACCGCGGCGATCACGATGTCGCCCTCGCGCACGTAATGCTCCAGCCCTTGCGTGAACTTGTGGCAGCACGTGGTGGTGCAACCGGCGATCAGCAGCTCCAGCGCGAGCGGTCGCCCGACGTGGTTGGACACGCCGACCACGACCGCGTGCTGCCCGCGCACCGGACGATCGGTGTGGCCGAGCAGGGTCATCACGCCCTTGGGCGTGCACGGCCGCAGTCCGAAACGGCGCAGCGCGAGATGACCGAGGTTGACTGCGCTGAAGCCGTCCACGTCCTTGCGCGGATCGATGTGGTCGATCAGTGCGTTGGCGTTGATGTGCGGCGGCAGCGGCAATTGCACCAGGATGCCATGCACGTTCGGATCGGCATTCAGGCGGTCCACCAGGCCAAACAATTCGGCTTCGCTGGTCTGCGCCGGCAGGTCGAAATCGAAAGTCTTGAAACCGACCTGCAGGCAGGCCTTGCGCTTGTTCTTCACGTACACCGCCGACGCGGCCTCGGCACCGACCAGCACCACGGCAAGGCCCGGCGCGGCCATGCCCGCGTCCACGCGAACCTTGACGCCCGCCGTGACCCGGTCCAGCACTTCGCCCGCGATCTTGCGTCCGTCGAGAATGCGCGCAGTCATGGTTCGGCGTACCCCAAAACATGCATTATCGATGCGTGGCGGAGGGCACACAATGGCGCGCCGGCCGGACGCCGCCCGCTGCATTCGTTACGCAGTTCACGGCACCAACACACCCCGCCCGGCTAGCGTACGCATCGGGAACAGGACTGACGACCAAACTCCGAGAGTGAAGCGATGATCGAAGCTACCGAACTGCAGGCAGCGGTCCTGCGCCGCCTGCTGAAGCATCTCAATGAAGACCGTCCGGACATCCAGAACATCGACCTGATGAACCTGGCCGGATTCTGCCGCAATTGCCTCGCGGACTGGTACCGCGAAGCCGCCGCCGAACGCGGCCTCGACCTCACAAAGGAGGAGGCGCGCGACGCCATCTACGGCGTGCCTTTCGAGGAATGGAAGGCGCAGCACCAGAAAGAGGCTACGCCGGAACAGCTGGCCGCTTTCCAAGCCACGCCGCAACACGACGGCCACGCGTTCTAGCGAGCTGCGGGTCAGGCGCCCGCGCAGAACGCGGCGTAATCGATGTAGCCGGGAAATGCTTTTCCCGGCGCGCAGACCGGGCATTCGGGATCGGGCGCGAGCCGCGTTTCGTGGAAGCGCATCGCCAGCGCGTCGAACATCAGCACGCGGCCGATCAGCGGCTCGCCGATGCCGAGGATCAACTTGATCGTCTCGGTCGCCTGCAGCAGCCCGATCAGGCCCGGGAGCACGCCCAGCACGCCGGCTTCCGAACAGTTCGGCGCATCTTCGGGCGCCGGCGGTTGCGGGAACAGGCAGCGGTAGCACGGGGCCCTGCCGCGCTGCCGCCCGGCGTCGAACACGCTGGCCTGGCCCTGGAAGCGTTGCACCGCGCCGTACACCAGCGGAATGCCGAGCTTCACGCAGGCGTCATTGAGCAGGTAACGCACCGGGAAATTGTCGGCGCCGTCCAGCACCACGTCGGCGCCGTCGAGCAGGGCCTCGACGTTGGCCGAGGTGACGCGTTCGCGCAGGCCTTCCAGGTGCACGCGCGGGTTCAAGCCCTGCAGCGCATGCGCGGCCGAATCGAGCTTCGGCATGCCGATGCGGTCGTCCGCGTGCAGGATCTGGCGTTGCAGGTTGCTGCGCTCGACCACGTCGTCGTCGGCGATCACCAGTGTGCCGACGCCGGCGGCCGCCAGGTAAAACGCAGCGGGTGAACCCAACCCGCCCGCGCCCAGCACCACCACGCGTGATTGTTCGAGCTTGCGCTGGCCCGCCTCGCCGACTTCGGGCAGGCGCAGGTGGCGCGAGTAACGATCGTAGAAGTCCTCGTCGCCGCCGGCTTTTGCCGTCGGCAAGCCTTCCTCGATCCAGCGTGCCGTGCCGCCCGCGACCGACACGACGTTGGTGTAGCCCATTTGCTGGAGCACTTGCGCCGCCATCAGCGAACGCTGGCCGTGCGCGCAGATGGTGAGGATTTCCGCGTCGGGATCGGGCGCGATTCCTGCGATGCGCTGCGCCAGCTCGCCGCGGGGCAGCGGCAGCGCGCCCTGCGCCATGCCCGTCGCATGTTCGAACGGCTCGCGCACATCCAGCAGCAGCGCGCCGGCTTGCTGGCGCTGCAGCGCCTCGCGCGGGGAAAGCTCGCGTAGATTCATCCGCGCATTATTGCGGATCACGCGGGCCACAGCACCACGACGTCGCCGCGCCGGTATTCCCTTTCACCTTCCGGCAGCAAGGCGAGCGCATCGGTTTCCGCCAGGCCGCGCAGCATTCCGGAGCCCTGCTTCGCATGCAGCGTCGCCCACTGCACGCCCTCCTCATCGACGTGCAGGCTGCAACGCGCAAATTCGGCGCGCACATGGCGTTTGTGCAACGGCGCATCGAGACGCGCGCGACCCGGCTTCGGCGCAGTGGTGATGCCCAGCATCGTGCGCAACGCGAACCGCACGAACACGCGGTACGTCACCGCCGAGGCGACCGGGTTGCCAGGCAAGCCGAAATACAGGCACGCACCGATTTCGCCGAACAGCGTCGGCATGCCGGGTTTCAGGCGCACCTTGTGGAAATGGATTTCGCCGATGTCACGCAAGACGCCGGGCAAGTGATCGGCCTCGCCGGCCGACACGCCGCCGCTGGTGACGATGACATCGGCCTCGGCCGCCGCTTCGAGCAACGCGATTCGCAGCGCATCCGGGTCGTCGCGCACGCAGCGTCGCACCACGACCTCCGCGTGCGATTCGCGCGCCAAGGCGGCCAGCATCAATGCATTGGATTCGTGGATCTGCCCAAAGCCGAGTGGCTGTCCCGCGGGAACCAGTTCGTTGCCGGTGGCAATGACGGCGACGCGCGGTTGACGCCGTACCGGTACACGATCGACCCCGAGCGCGGCCAGCACCGCCATTTGCGCGACACCGAGCGGCGTTCCCGAAACAAACACCAGGTCGCCCTTGGCATAGTCTTCGCCCGCGGCGCGTACATTGGCCCCGGCCCGCTCGCCGGCCTTCACCCGCACGTGTTCGCTTTCGACCGACACGTTTTCCTTGATCACGACGGTGTCCGCGCCGACCGGCATCGGCGCGCCGGTGGTAATGCGCACGCACTGTCCCGCGCCGATTTCCGGCGCGGATGTCGCGCCTGCGAAAACGTCGCCGATCAGCGTGAGGCTGCGCTCGCCCTGCGCCGGCAGGTCGGCGCCGCGCAGCGCAAACCCGTCCATCGCGGAATTCGCGAAAGGTGGCAGGTGATGCGCGGCGCGGATGTCCTCGGCCAGCACGCGGTCGTGCGCGTCGGCAAGCGGCACCGTTTCGATCGGAAGGCGATGCTGCGCCGCGCGCACGGCGACGATTTGCAGCGCCTGTTCGAGGCCGATGCGGGTCGGGTGCGGAGGGTCAGCCATGCGCGCTGACGTTATGGACATGTTCGTAATCGCGGAAATCTTCGGGTGTGTTGAGATTATGGAACGCCTCGACCGCATCGTTGAAATCGACTAGAAGCGCACCGCATGCGACAAGCCAGCGCATGGGCGAAGCGTGCTTGCGCAGCGCGATCTGCGCGGAGGCATGCCAGACATCCGGCGCCGCACCGACGCGATACAACGCGAACAGCGGCTCGCGCTTGCCGGCGAGACTCGCCATTGCGCAGGTCGCGTTGGCGTTCGCCGTCAACAACGCGCGCAGCCGCGCGGCGAGATCGCGTGGCAGATCCGGACAGTCCACGGGCACGGTCAGGAGCCACTCCGGCAACGCATGCCGATTGGCTTGCAGGAATCCGAACGCCGCAGCCAGTCCCGCCAGCGGACCCGCGTGTCCAGAAACCGCATCGTGGATCACCGGCGCAAGCCGCGCGTAGCCATCAATATTGCGGTTGGCGACGATCAGCACGCGCGCGCATTGCGGGCGAAGCCGTTCCAGCACATGTTCGATCAACGGGCGTCCGCACAACGGCAGCAAGCCCTTGTCCGCCTCGCCCACGCGCTGGCCGGCGCCGCCGGCGAGGACCACGCCGAGCATTTCGTCAGTGGCCACGCACGTGGCGGAGCATCCGCCTGCGTTTGCGCTGCTGGCTTTCCGTGAGCACGTTGCGCTTGCCCGCATACGGATTTTCGCCTTCGCGGAATTCGATGCGCACCGGCGTGCCTTCGAGCTTGTAGCGCTTGCGGAAGAAGTTTTCGAGATAGCGCCGGTAGCTGTCCGCGATGTGCTTGGTGCGGCTGCCGTGGATCACGATGGTCGGCGGATGGTCGCCGCCCGGATGCGCGAAGCGCAGCTTGGGCGAATGCCCGCGGACCAATGGCGGCTGGTGCGCCGCGACGGCTTTTTCCAGCGAACGCGTGAGGTCAGAGGTGCCGAGTTCGCGCGCCGCGGCGGCGCCGGCGCGGTCGATCGCGCGCATCAATTCGCGCAGGCCCGAGCCGTGTTTCGCCGACAGGAACACGATCCGCGCCCACGCGACGAAATCGAGCTTGCGCTCGAGCCCGGCCCTGCAACGCTCACGATCGTACTGTTCGAGCCCGTCCCATTTGTTGGCGACGATCACCAGCGCGCGACCCGCTTCGAGCACCTGCCCGATCAGCGCCAGATCCTGGTCGGTGACGCCCTCGCCCGCATCCAGCATCACCGCCGCGACGTCGGCCGCGGCGATCGATTGCAGCGTCTTGATGACGCTGAACTTCTCCAGCGCGTCTTCGACGCGTCCGCGCCGGCGCACGCCGGCGGTATCGATCAGGACGTACTGCCTGCCGTCGCGCTCCAGCGGCACGTGGATCGAATCGCGCGTGGTGCCGGCGATGTCGGAGACCACCACGCGCTCTTCTCCGAGGAGACGATTGACCAGAGTCGATTTGCCGACATTGGGACGCCCGATGATCGCGACGCGCGTGCCCGGAATTTCGTTTTCGTCCGCGGCCTCCGCGTCGGTGTCCGGGGGCAACAGCGGCAACGTGACGGTCAGCAATGCGTCGAGCCCGCGCGCGTGCGCGGCGGCGATTGCGAAGGTGCCGGATCCCACGCAGCGGGCGGCCGCGGCCATG
>JAZKBD010000032.1:10105-21564 GCA_040388785.1 Pseudomonadota bacterium | reverse complement strand
AGCCTGCCCGTCCAGTCCATCGGTCTTGTTGACCGCCAGCAGGACCGGCTTGCCTGCGCGGCGCAACCGATCGAGGATCGCGCGATCCTGCGGCAGCAGGCCCTCACGCGCATCCACCAGCAGCACGCAGGCGCTGGCTTCGTCGATCGCCAGTTGCACCTGCTTCTCGGTGAGCTCGTCGATGTCGATGCGTTCGCCCGACAGCCCGCCGGTGTCGACCAGCACGAACGGACGCTCACCGATGCGGCAAACGCCGTAGTGGCGATCGCGGGTGACGCCGGGCAAGTCCGCGACCAACGCGTCGCGGCTCTTCGTCAGCGCGTTGAACAACGTGGACTTGCCGACGTTGGGGCGGCCGACGAGGGCTACGACCGGAAGCACAGTCAGAATTCCATTCGAAGCGGCTGTTGTAGATGGTCAGGCCATGGAAGGCCGTTCTGGAATCCCATGAGCCAGGAATGGTTTGGTCGGTCCAGCAATCCAGCGGAACAGCGATCAGGGATGATCGCAATCAACCGCCGATCCGATAAGCGGCGACGTGCCCCTTCACATCTTCCACGTACACCGTGTCGCCATTGACCACCGGGCGCGCGCGGATTTCGTCCTTCGACAAACGCACACGTGCAGCCAGCTTGCCGTCGGACAGGTCGAGCCAGTGCACATAGCCGTCGATGCCGCCGACGACCGCGTACTTGTCCTGGATCGCCGGCGCCGTGAGCCAGTGGTATTGCAGCGCATCCTGTTTCCACATGTCGCCGCCGCCGTCCTTGGAGAACGCCCACACCAGCGAGTCGTCGTCCACGCCGACCAGTTCCTTGTCGGTCACGCCCACGCCAACGTAGCTCGAGAACGCGCGCGACCAGGCCAGTTGTCCCTGTGTCGCGTCGACCGCCGCCAATTCGCCGTGGTAGGCGGTGGCATACAGCGTGCTGCCGTCCAGTTGCAGCGTGTCGTCGGCATCGTTCAATTTCTGGATGTCGCTGCGGCCAAGGCCCTTGGTGATCGGCACTTTCCACTGGATCTCGCCCGTGTTGGCGTCGACCGCGTACACGTAACCGGAGTTGGTGCGCACGTACACCGTGCCCGCATCGATCGCGGGCGGCGAGATCACTTCGTCATCGACCTCGGCGCTCCACAACTGCTTGCCGGTCGCCGCGTCGATTCCATACACGTGACCATCCAGCGTACCGACCGCCAGCAGGTTGCCGGACACGCTGGGCCCGCCCGCATAACGTGCGTCCATTCCAGGCTTCTTGTGCTTGAACGGCCAGATGCCGCCGCCGATGCGCGTGGATTGCTTCCAGATTTCCTTGCCGGTCGAAGCATCCAGCGCCTCCAGCTTGCCGTCGGTGCTGATCAGGTACAGCTTGCCGTCCGCAAACGCGGGCTGCAGGCGGACGCCCGAACGTCCCGAGCCATCCCCGATCCGCGTCGACCAGATTTTTTGCACCTGCACCGTCGGCGTGAATTCCACCAGCGGCTTCGGCGGCTGCAGGTTGCCGCCGCGGTTGAAGATCTTGTTCCAGAGGCCGCAGCCCGACAGCGCAAATGCGGCGAGCAGCAGCGGCAACAGCAGAAGGTGACGGCGCTTCATTGGCCCTGCTTCCCGGTCGAGGCAGCCTTAGGCTGCGAGAGATTGTCCAGCTTCGTCTGCACGGCGCTGCGGCCGGGTGCATCCTTGTCGAGCTTCGCCAACGCGTCCTGGTAGGCAGTGCGCGCGGCATCGGTCTTCCCGAGTTTGAGCTGCGCGTCACCGCGAAGTTCCGCGGCCATCGCCGCGTAGTCGCCGGACGGAATCCTGCCGAGCGCGGCCAGCGCATCCTGCGCCTTGCCGTCCGCCAGCATCACTCGCGCAAGCCGCAACGAGAACAACGACTGCAGGGCCGGCTGCTCGCTGTGGGCCACGGCCCACTGCAGGTTCTGTGCCGCCTGTTTCAGGTCGTCCTTGCCGACGTCGTATTCGGCCACCGCCGCGCTTGCGAACGCGGCATACGATGACTTTGCGTAATTCTTCTGCAGATCTCCGAGTGCGGCGCCCATGGCCTGCTTGTTGCCGGACTGCACGGCGTTCTGCACCACCGCGAACTGCGACGCGGCCTGCATTTCGGTATTCGCCTTGTGCGCCTGCCACTGGCGCCAGCCGAAGATGAGCACGAGCGCGAGCACCACGCCGGTCGCCACGGCGATGCCGTTTTCCCTGATCCACTTGCGGACCTGTTCGCCCTGCTCGTACTCGTCGTAGTCTTCGAAGGCCATTGTTCACTCACAAACGGACGCCCGCGCCCGGGAAGCTGCGCGGAAACGTGAAAGCATACAAGAGATTCAGTCGTTTTCGCTCGCGCCCGACGATCCGAACACGTCGAAATGGGCGACGTTGGCGTGCCGCGACGCGTCCAGCGTGAACGGCTGGCCGTCGCGCGTCACCGTCACGCCGCCTGCGTTGCCGAGCGTCACGTGCAGGACGCCGGCCGAGTGCCAGCTGCGGCTGTCGCCGGCGCGCAGCATGCCCGAATCCACCTTGTTGCCCTGGGCGTCGGTGATCTCGAACCAGCAATCCGCGCTGGCGTTCAGCGTCAGCGTGTGCTGGCCTGCGGGGGCCGCAGCGGCGGGCGCCGTTTGGGGAGCGGGCGTGGCTGCACTGTCGTCGTTCATGCCGATCGCGGCGAACGGCGTCATCGAAGCGCGGAACGGTGTGTCGTCGACGGTCGGTGTGATCGTGGCGATATGCGGCGTCTTGACGCTCGTCGCCGGTGCCGAAGCCGAAGCGGCCGGCTGGTCGAGCGACACGATCCGCGCGGTCGGCCGATGCAGGCCACCCCGCAATCCGAGCAGCACCAGCGGCACCGCGATGGTGGCGGTGAGAACGATGTAGGTCGCAGCGGTACCATAACGCTGCAGCAACCAACGCGTCTGCGACGTGCGGGCGACGGAGACCAGCACGGGTTGTTCGGGCGGCGCCACCGCGCGCAGCACGTCATCGCAACTTCCGGGCGGCAGCCCGAGGAAACGCGCATAGCTGTTCAACGCGCCGCGCAGGAACACGAAGTGTTCCGGCGATCCGAAATCCTCGGCTTCCAGCCGTTCCAGCACCTTGATCGGCAGGTGCAACTGGCGGCCGCAATCGGCGATCGACAGTCCGCGCGCTTCGCGGGCCGCACGCAGGCGCATCCCGATCGAATGACCGGAAGAATCCAGGCGATGCTCCACGACGGGCGCAGGGACGCTCCGCTTGGGTTGTTCTCCGGAAAACAAATCCTCGGTGTCCTGATGGTCAATCATGTTCCGGGCCGTTCAAGGATTGTGCCTGCGAGGAGTTCGGGAACTGGTCCTGCAGGCGGTTGGAATAATTGGTGGCCATGTCCTTGTCACCAAGACGGGTCGCGATCTGGTAACCGAGCAGCAGCGACTGCGGCGTCGCCTGCCCCGCGGATTCGAAACGCTGCATGTAGCCGCGCGCCTCGAACGCCTTGTTCTGGTCGAGTTCGAGTTGCGCCATGTCCAGCAACGCGGGGCCATAGCCCGACTGGATCTCCAGCGCCTTGCGCAGGTACGGCTCGGCGGCAGCGTAGTCCTTGAATTTCAGCAGGCACGCACCGGCGTTGGCGTTCGCGACTTCCGGCGTCTTGTAGAACGGATCCGCCAGCGCATGCTGGAAATATTTCATCGCCTCCTGGCGGTTGCCGCGTTCGCACAGGAACTTGCCGTAATTGTTGTTGGTATCGCCGTTCGAAGGATCGAGCGAGATCGCCTTGCGGAATTCCTGGTCGGCTTCCGGCATGCGGTTGATGCGCCAGTACAGGATCGCCAGCAGGGTATGCGCGGGCACGTACGTGTTGTCGAAACCGACGGCCTTGTTCAGCGCCGCCTCGGCTTCCTTCAGGTGATCCTGGCCCATGTACACGGCGGCGAGCTGAGTGTGGGTCTGCGCGGCGGATTGCTTGTCTTCCTGCGTGCTGTCGTGCGGCGGCTGCTTCAAGTTGCCGGTCGGCGAGGGGTACTTGATGATGCCCGGATCGTGCTTGCACGCGCCCAGTCCGAGCGCGAGCACCATCGCTGCCAACACGTAGCCAGACTTACGCTGCATGCGCCTGCACCCCTTCTGATTGTGCCGCTTCGACGCGGCGCTGGAATTCTGCATGACGGCGAGTGCGGTCCGCCACCTTGCCTTTCAGCTGTCCGCAGGCAGCGTCGATGTCGTCGCCGCGGGTGCGGCGCACCATCGCCTGCACGCCGGCGTTCAACAGGATGGTCTGGAAATCGCGGATCACCGTTTCCTCCGAGCGCTCGTACTGCGTGCCGGGGAATGGATTGAACGGAATCAGGTTCACCTTGCCGGGCAGGCGGCGCATCAGCTTGACGAGTTGTTTCGCCAGCACCGGCGTGTCGTTGATGCCGCGCATCAAGGTGTATTCGAACGTGATGGTCGCGCGCGGCTTGCGCGCCGCGTAGCGCGCACATGCGTCCAGCAATTCATCGATGCGCCAGCGTTTGTTGAGCGGCACCAGTTGCGTGCGCAATTCATCGTTGGGTGCGTGCAGCGACACCGCCAGCGACACGTCGGCGACTTCGCCCAGCTTGTCGATCATCGGCACCACGCCCGCGGTCGAAAGCGTCACGCGCTTGGACGCGAGCCCGAAGCCAAGATCATCGCGCATCAGGCTCATCGCCTTGACGACGTTGTCGAAGTTGAGCAGCGGTTCGCCCATGCCCATCATCACCACGTTGGTGATGCGGCGCTGTTGATGGGTGACATTGCCGAGTTGCTTCGCGGCGTGCCACACCTGCCCGATGATTTCCGACGCGGCGAGGTTGCGGTTGAAGCCCTGCGTGCCGGTGGAACAGAAGGTGCAGTTGAGCCCGCAGCCGATCTGCGAAGACACGCACAGCGTGCCGCGCGTGGGTTCCGGGATGTACACGGTTTCCACCGCATTGCCCGCATCCATGCCCAGCAGCCACTTGCGCGTGCCGTCGCTGGAAGCCTGGTCCAGCAACGCTTTGGGCGGCGCGACCACGGCCACTTCGGGCAACTTTTCGCGCAAGCCTTTGCCGAGATCAGTCATCGCCCCGAAATCGCTTTCGAGGCGGTGATAGATCCACTTCATCACCTGATCGGCGCGCCAAGGCTTCTCGCCCAGTCCGGCGAAGAAGTCACGCATCCCGTTGCGATCGAAGTCCAGCAGATTGGCACGGGCCACGTCGGCCATGTGCATTCCCCGAAAAGCAAATTACCCGCGAGGGCAGAGTTCCGTCGCGGCGAAGAAGTAACCGATTTCGAAACGCGCGGTGTCCGGGCCGTCCGAGCCGTGCACCGCATTCGCGTCAATGCTTTGTGCGAAATCCGCGCGGATGGTTCCCGCGGCCGCTTCCTTCGGATTGGTGGCGCCCATCAGCTCGCGATTCTTCGTGATGGCGCCCTCGCCTTCAAGCACCTGGATCATCACCGGACCGGACACCATGAAGTCGACCAGCGGCTTGAAGAACGGACGCTCGCGATGGACCGCGTAGAAGCCTTCCGCCTCGGCACGCGAAAGCTGCTGCATTTTTGCGGCGACGATCTGCAGGCCCGCCTTTTCGAAGCGGGCGTAGATCTGTCCGATCACGTTTTTGGCAACGGCATCGGGTTTGATGATGGAAAGGGTGCGCTCCAGCGCCATGGGTTCCTCGACTGATGGCAAAAGTAAAAAAGTGCGCACGAAACCCCTGAAGGTTCGTGAGCATATCCTGAAAACCCCGCACAAAATGCGGAGTTAGCTCACAAAAGAATGAAAGATTCTAGCTCAACCGCCGGGCGGGGCCAAGGCCGGAACCAAGGTTTGACCGCTGCCGCGCCCTGGCCTAGACTTCAAACGATTGTTTGAAAATTCTGTTTGGAATCCGCGGACGCACATGCAGCAGAGCGCGCAATTCTCCACGCGTCAGAAGATCCTCGGCGCCGCCGAGGCGCTGTTTGCCGAGCGCGGGTTTGCCGGCGCCTCGCTGCGCCAGGTGACCGCAGCCGCGAAGGTCAATCTTGCCGCCGTCAACTATCACTTTGGCTCCAAGGACAACCTGATCGAGGAAGTCTTCCGCCGCCGACTCGACGAACTGAGCCGGCGCCGCCTCGAACGGCTGGCGAAGCTGGAGGCCGCGGGCAACGCCAGCCTCGAAACCGTGCTGGATGCCTTCATCACCCCCGCGCTGGAACTGTCACTGGACCGCAAGGGCGGCTCGGTGTTCATGCGCGTGCTGGCGCGCGCGTTCGCGGAACACAACAGCAACCTGCGCACGTTCCTGTCCGACAACTACGGCTACGTGTTGAAGGACTTCGCCGCGGCGTTCGCCCGCCTGCTGCCGCAACTCGACAAGCAGGAACTGTACTGGCGGCTCGACATCGCGGTCGGCGCGCTCACCTATGCGATGGCCGACTTCGGCATGATCCAGCGCCGCAGCGGCGAATCCGAGCGCGAACATCGCGAGCAGATGGCCAAACACCTGATCCATTTCACCGCGGCGGGATTGCGTGCGTAGGAGCCTGCCCGCAAGCGACCGGTCCTCGGTACAAGTTCTTGTCGCGCGCAGGCGCGCTCCTACAACTATTCAGACGGAGATTCACATGCATCAAGAATTGTTGGTTCGCAAAGCCGCCGTGCTGGGCGCTGGCGTGATGGGCGCGCAGATCGCGGCGCATCTCGCCAACGCCGGCATCGAAACCGTGCTGTTCGATCTCGCCGCCAAGGAAGGGCCGAAGAACGGTATTGCCATCAAGGCCATCCAGCACCTCGGCAAGCTGTCGCCCGCGCCGCTGGCGGTGAAGGACGTCGCGAGCGCAATCACGCCCGCCGACTACGACGAAAACCTCGCATTGCTCAAGGATTGCGACTTCGTGATCGAGGCCATCGCCGAACGGATGGACTGGAAGCTCGATCTTTACAAAAAGGTTGCCGCGCACATTCCCGAACACACGATCCTCGCGTCAAACACTTCCGGACTGTCGATCAACAAGCTGGCCGAGGCATTGCCGGAAAACCTGCGGCATCGTTTCTGCGGCGTGCATTTCTTCAACCCGCCGCGCTACATGCACCTGGTCGAGGTGATTCCGGGCAGGGCCACCGATCCCAAATTGCTGGAAGGCCTGGAAGCCTTCCTCACTTCAACGCTCGGCAAGGGCGTGGTGTTCGCGAAGGACACGCCGAATTTCATCGGCAACCGCATCGGCGTGTTCTCGATCCTCTCGACGATGTACCACACCACACAGTTCAAGCTCGGCTTCGATGCGGTGGATGCGCTGACCGGCCCAGCGATCGGGCGGCCGAAATCGGCGACGTATCGCACGGCCGATGTTGTCGGCCTCGACACCATGGCACACGTCATCAAGACCATGGCCGATACCCTGCCCGACGACCCGTGGCACGAGCATTTCAAATCGCCCGGCTGGTTGACGGCGCTGATCGAGAATGGCGCGCTGGGCGCGAAAGTCGGCGCCGGTTTCTATCGCAAGGCCGGCAAGGAAATCCAGGTGCTGGATCTCGCGAAGCAGGATTACCACGCGTCGGAACAGAAGGCTTCCGACGAAGTCGCCGCGATCCTCGCAATCAGGAATCCGGCCGAGAAATTCGCGAAGCTGCGTGAATCAAACGATCCGCAGGCGCGCTTCCTGTGGGCGTGTTTCCGTGACCTGTTCCATTACACCGCGTATCACCTGGAAGGCATCGCCGAAACGGCGCGCGACATTGATTTCGCGATCCGCTGGGGCTACGGCTGGAAACTCGGGCCATTCGAAACCTGGCAGGCCGCAGGCTGGGAACAGGTCGCCAAGTGGATCGAGGATGACATCGCCGCTGGCAATGCCATGAGCAACGCGTCCCTGCCCGCGTGGGTCAGCGACGGCCGCAAGGGCGTGCATTTCGCGGACGGCTCGTATTCGCCGCGCGAGAAGAAGGACATTCCGCGCTCGTCCGCGCCGGTCTACAAGCGCCAGTTGTTCCCCGATGCGCTGATCGGCGAGAAGTTCGACCAGGGCATGACGGTCTGGGAAAACGACGGCATCCGATTGTGGACGCTGGGCGGCGATGACGTCGGCATCGTCAGCTTCAAGACCAAGATGTGCACCTTCGACGACCACGTGCTCGATGGCATCCAGCACGCCGTCGGGCTGGCCGAAGAAAAACTGAAGGCGCTGGTCGTATGGCAGACCGGCCCGGTGTTCTCAGCCGGCGCCAACCTGAGAGGCGTGCTCGCGCTGCTGAAGGAAGGCAAGGTTTCGCAACTGGAAGCCCTGATTGCCAATTTCCAGCGCGCGACGATGCGCGTGCAGCACGGGCTGGTACCGACCGTCGCTGCGGTACGCGGGCTGTGCCTGGGTGGCGGCTGCGAACTGCAGATGCATACCGCGCGCACAGTCGCGGCGCTGGAAAGCTACATCGGGCTGGTCGAGGCCGGCGTCGGTCTGCTGCCTGCCGGCGGCGGCCTGAAGGAAATCGCCGAGCGTTGCTCGCGCGCGTCGTCCACCGACGATCCGTTCGACCACATCAAGCGCTACTTCGAAACCGTCGCGATGGCCAAAGCGTCGACCAGCGCGCTTGAAGCCAAGCAGTTCGGCTTGCTGCGCGAATCCGACGTGGTGGTGTTCAACGCCAACGAGCTTTTGTACGTGGCGAAGAACGTCGCGTCGTCGCTGGCCGAATCCGGCTGGCGCCCACCGCTGCCGCAGGCGACGCACGTCGCCGGTGACGTCGGCACCGCGACCATCAAGGCACAGCTCGTGAACATGCTGGCCGGACATTTCATTTCCGGACACGACATGGAAATCGCCAGCCGCATCGCCGACACCTTGTGCGGCGGCAACATCGAACGCGGCAGCACGGTCGATACGCAATGGCTGCTCGACCTCGAACGCCACCACTTCATGGAACTGGCGCAGATGGAAAAAACGCAGGCACGCATCGCGCACACGATGACGACTGGCAAGCCCTTGCGGAATTGAACGACAAAACATTTTGTCCGCGAAGGACGCAAAAGACGCGAAGAGAATCAAAAACAAATTTTTTCATTGCTTTTTTTGCGTTCTTCGCGTTCTTCGCGGATCACCGCACTTTGCTTTGGAGAACACCATGACCAAACAAGTTCAAGACGCCTACATCGTCGCCGTCAAGCGCACGCCGGTCGGCAAGGCGCCGCGCGGCGTGTTCCGCCACACCCGCCCCGATGATCTTCTCGCGCACGTGCTGCGCGAGGCGCTGGATGAATGTCCCGGCATCGACGTCAACCGCATCAGTGACGTGGTGATCGGCTGCGCGATGCCGGAAGCCGAGCAAGGCATGAACGTCGCGCGGATCGGTGCGCTGCTGGCCGGCCTTCCCGATTCCATTCCCGGCATGACCATCAACCGCTTCTGCTCGTCCGGACTGCAGTCGGTCGCGATCGCGGCCAACACCATCCGGCTTGGAGAATCCGATCTCGTGCTCGCCGGTGGCACCGAATCGATGAGCATGGTGCCCATGATGGGCTTCCATCCGGTGATGAATCCGGAGATCTTCAAGGACGACAACATCGGCATCGCCTACGGCATGGGCATCACCGCCGAGAACGTCGCCGACCGCTGGAAGATCACCCGCGAGGAGCAGGATGCGTTCGCGCTGCGCAGCCACCAGCGCGCGATTGCTGCGCGGGACGCGGGCAACTTCAAGGAGGAAATCGCGCCCTACCCGCTCGATGATCGCTATCCCGATCTGCGCTCGCGCGGCGTGAAGGAAGACCGTCGCGTGATCGAGAACGATGAAGGCCCGCGTCGCGACACCAGTGCCGAAGCATTGGCGAAACTGCGCCCGGCGTTCAAGCGCGACGGCAGCGTCACGGCCGGCAATTCATCGCAGATGTCCGACGGCGCCGGCGCAGTCCTGCTGGCCAGCGAACAGGCGATCAAGGATTACGGGTTGACCCCTCTCGCCCGCTTCATCGGGTTCTCCGTGGCCGGCGTGCCACCGGAAATCATGGGCATCGGTCCGAAAGAGGCCATTCCGAAAGCGCTGAAAGCCACAGGCATCAAGCAGGATCAGCTCGAGTGGATCGAATTGAACGAGGCCTTCGCCGCGCAGTCGCTCGCGGTCATCAAGGACCTCGGCCTCGATCCCGACAAGGTCAACCCGGAAGGCGGAGCGATCGCGCTCGGTCACCCACTCGGCGCCACCGGCTCCATCCGCATCGCCACGCTAGTCCACGGCATGCGCCGCAAGCAACAGAAATACGGCATGGTCACCATGTGCATCGGCACCGGCATGGGGGCGGCGGGGATTTTCGAGATGGTCTAAAGCAACGGTTTCCAAAGAACGCAGAGAGCAAAAGCAAACCCGATTCTTTGGGCAAACAACTGCGTGTTCAGATCACGAGTGCCAAGGTAAACGACCCCAACATCATGAAAGCCGTTGCAAGCTTGATGGCGGTGCCGATCAATAGCCCGATCCATGTGCCGAAGCCGACGCGCGCGGCGTGATCCATGCGACTGCCTGACGCAAGTTGCCCGACCACTGCCCCCACGAACGGGCCAAGGATGATGCCGGGAACGCTGAAGAACAGCCCCACGATCGTACCGATGAAGGCGCCCCATACCGCGGCCTTGCTGGCGCCGTAGCGCTTCGCGCCGTACGTGCCGGCGAGGAAATCGAACACGATCGAGAACGCCGCAAGCACGCCGAGGAAGACGATTACCCACACCGGGATTCTCTGGAAGTGCCCGATCCACGCGGCCAACAGCATTCCGCCGAACATCACCGGGATACCGGGCAGGTTGGGCAGAATCGAACCGATGAGGCCGGCGACGATGATGATGCCGGAGACGACGTACCAGAGGATGGTCCAGTCCATGGCCAGAGGATAAGGGATGAAACGCCGCCGCTCGTCATCCCGGCATCGGTTCCGTAGGTTGGGCTGATCCCGGACCTTGCTCCGGGAGAAGCCCAACAGCCCGCAAGCGACGCGACCATCGGTGGCGAGCGGATGGGACCAAACCTGCTGTTGGGCTTCGCTGCGCTCAGCACCAACCTACAAGAGCGCGCCATCGTTGCTTCTCTATCTCGTGGGCGTCAGCTGCAGCGTCAACACCTCGAACGGCTGCAGCATGATCGTGGTCTGCTTTTCGACGTCCAGCGTCTTCGGCACGTCGTCGCCACCGCTGTGCCAGACGTCACTGACGTCAAACGAACGCGCAGCGCCGTTCGGCAACTGCAACTGGCGGCCGACATCAAGAATCGCGAGGCGGGGCTTGTCATCGGGATTGCGCAAGGTGATGAATGATTTCGACGACGACCATGCCGCCCAGCCATAGACGTCCAGCCGTCCGGGATCACCACCGATCCAGTGGGTGTCGCGCAGCACGCCGGCGTTCGCGCGCGACCATTTCGCCGCCTCGGCCAGCGTGTCCCAGTCCTGTTTCGTGAGCAGCGAAGGCGTGATGTACATCTCCTGCAAATCCGTACCGGTCGCGA
>JAZKBD010000032.1:0-10095 GCA_040388785.1 Pseudomonadota bacterium | reverse complement strand
AAATAGGAATGCACTTCGTTGGCGAAGTCGTGGCCCGGGTCCGTGTCCAGGTGCACGGCGTGCTGCGCAAAGATGATCCCGTGCAACATCAGCGAATTGATCGGGAACAGCGGACCTTTCTCGACGATATTGCGGTAGGTCTGCTCGTCGCGATAGGTGATCCACTGTTCACGATACGGGCCGACACCCGCGAAGTTGTGGTCGTAGCCGTCGCGCCAGATCGAATCGGCGTATCTCAGCCAGAACGGCGACGCCCAGGTACCGGTGGTGAGATTGATGAAGGTGTCGGGCTTGTCGGCGCGGATGTCGTCGATCAGCTTGATCGCAGCGGAAAAGTCGCTGTCGAACTCACTGCCCGGATACACGCTGTTAACGTTGCCGGTGCCATCGAACTTGAACTGATTGATGCAACCCTTGTCGAGCAGCGTCATCGCCACTTGGTGAAAGCGCTGCCAGTATTTCGGACCGGACAGCGCAAAGCCGTTGTCGACGATCTCGTAACCGAGCTTGCGTCCATTCGCGATGCGTTCGTCGTGCGGTTTGCCGTAGCCACCCCACGGCGACAGCCACACGCCCGGCGCGGCGCCGTATTTTTCCGCCGCCTTGCACAACGGTACGAAACCGCGCGGGAATGCTTTGGAGAAATGCCAGTTGCCGCTGTAATCGTCCCAGCCATCGTCGAACAGGAACGAATCCATCTTCACGTGGCGCTTCTTGACCAATTCCCTGCCGAAGGTGTTGATGCGGTCCAGCGCCTCGGCTTCGGTATACGGTGTGAAGAAACCGATGTCGTACCACGAGTTGTAGTGCAGGAACGGGCGATACGGATGCGCGCGTTCGCGCTCGACGTATTGCGCAAAATCGCGGCGCATCTGGCCGGCATGCGCGACGCCGATCACCGCCGAATACGTCACCGATTGGCCTTTCGGCAGCGGCAGCGTGCGCTCGATCCACAGCTTCACCTTGCCGCGCCAGGCGTCGGCCTTGGACATCGGGTGTTCGAAACCCAGCCAGTCATCGTGCGACACCACAGGCGAGCCATCAACCGAACCCTCCACGATCGCGTCGGACGCGTTGGCGCCGAACAGCGACACTTTGGTGATCGGTGCGTCCTGGTTCAACGCGGTGATCGTGACGATCTCGCGCAGGTAATCCGAGCCGTCGCGCTCCACCAGTTTCCATTCGATGCGAAGGTTGCCTTTCGCGCCAAGGAACGTGCCCTCGACAGCGTTGCCTAGGACACGCTCGGCCAAGCGCGAAGCCTTGGCATCAACCGGCAACGCGATTTCGCGCAAGGCGCCTTGCAAACGGAAATCATCCGTGCCGAGCGTGCTGCCATCCTTGAACGTCAGCGAAAACGGATCGGTGACATGCACGTTTTCGTGGTGCCAGGCATCCGCAATCGTGAGATCGAGCAGCGAGCCGTCGTCCACCCAAGTCGCCGCGATGGCGTCGTTGCCGAAACGCGACGATGCATGCGCGGCGACATAGGTCGCTTTCCCCGCTTGCGGCCGTCCCAACGATGGCGCAAACCCATCCGCGTTGAAGGCAGCGCAGGCGGCGACGGCACACGCCAGCCCCACGATCCAGCGACGGCGTGCCCGGCCGCCTGCGTACCCGCGATGCAGAAACATGAAAGCCCCGATGAGGAAATCTCACAAGGTCTCATTGTGCCGCAATCACCCACGGCACGTCGAAGCAGCCGCGCGGTTTACTTCTTCGACGGATCGTCAGCGGGATTGACGTAGTAGATCTGGAACGGGCCGTAGAAGCTCAGGTCGATCATGACGGGTTCGCTTCCGGTATAAGCGTAGTGATGATGCATGGCCGGCATCGAAGCGAAACTCATGGGCGGCAGCGCCTTGGCCTTCGACTTGTCCACCTTGTCGCCCATGCCGGCGAAGAACTTGCCGCTCAGCACCGTGAAGCTTTCGGCAGTCGGATGCCAGTGAGGCGCGAAAACCGTGTTCGGCGGAATCTTCAGCCGCACGGTCGACATGCCTTCGGCGAATGGATTGCCGCGCAGCACCGCGATCTGCACGCCCTTCGGCAGCACCGGCGGCGCGGGCATCCACTTGATATCGGCTGGCGCAAGCGCAACAGCGCCCGCATCCGCGGCGGGCGCTTGTGCCGCAGCGGTCGTTGCCAGAAGTCCCAGCGAGAATGCCAGGATCGAGACCACGTGCAGTTTCGTGTTCATCACCTTGTCCTCCATCAGGAATGCGACATACCGACATGGGATGCGAAGCATCGCATCCGTCGTGCGGGAACGATCGCTTTGCATGGAAACACCGTTTCGTGGCGTTTTGCGACACACGGGTTGCGACGTGCCGTGTCAACCCTCCAGCATCGCCTTCCAGCGATCCTTCGCCTCCAGCCACCAATACTGCGCCTGCGCGCCGAGATAACCCAAGGGCCGGCGGGCGCTCTGCAATCCGAACGGTGCGAATTCACGCCATGTCTCGTCGTTGTGCGCGATCGCATCGGCGAGCAGTTCGCCCGCTGCGCAGGTCGGGGCGGTGCCGTGACCGCCGAACGCCTGCATCCACCACAGGCCGTCGCCGCGCGTGCCGAGCTGCGGCATCTGGTGGCGCGCGTAGCTCATCAGGCCCGACCACGCGTAATCGATCTTCACGCCTTCGAGTTGCGGGAACACGCGCAGCAGGTCCCGCAGCAGCAGCTTCTTCACCGCCTGGGCCGATCGATTGCGGATGGAAATGCGTCCGCCCCACAGCAGCCGCGTGTCCTTGAGCGGGCGGTAGTAGTCGAAGGCGAAACGCGTGTCGTAGATCGCGGCCTCGGTGTGCAGGCACTCGCGGAGGCGTTCGCCCAGCGGCTCGGTCGCCATCACGTAGGTCGCGATCGGCAATACGGCGCGATCGACCTGCGGCTGCAGGTGCGCGAGGTAACCGCCGCAGGCCAGCACCACGGTTTGCGCCTTCACCTCGCCGGCGCCGGTGCGCACGCGCCATTCCGCACCATCACGTTCCACCTGCAGCACGCGAGAGCGTTCGTGGAATGAGACGCCCTGCCCCTGCGCCGCGCGTATCATGCCGTGCAGGTAATCGAGCGGGTGCAGGTGCAGCGCATTGCGCTCGAACAAGGCATCGTGATAGCGCTGGCTGTGGATCACGCTGCGCAACTGCGGTTCCGGCAGCCATTCCCATTCGACGCCGTAGGTCTCTTTCAGCAATTGCTGCCGCGCGCGCAGGATCGAAGGGTCGCGGAACCAATTGGCCCAGATCACGCCCGCATCGATCGCGTCGCATTCGATCGCGTACTTCGTGATGCGCCGGCGAATCAGGTCCACCGCATCAGTGGTCGCGCCGTACAGCCGGCGTGCGCGATCGAGGCCGAGCTGCTTGAGCAACGCATCCTCGCCGAGCGAATAGCCGCCGAACACGAAGCCGCCGTTGCGACCGGATGCGCCATGGCCGATGCCTTCGCGTTCCAGCAGCACCACGCCACGCACACCTCGCTCGGCGAGTCCCAGCGCCAGGCACACGCCTGCATAGCCGCCGCCGACGATCGCGACGCGTGCATCGTGCTTCCCTTCGAGCGGAGGCAACGGATCGAACGGGCGCATCGTCGCCCGATAATACGTTTGCGCTTGTTGCGATGCCGTCACTTGCGATTCCCCCTCGCCCGCAAGGATGGAGCCGGTCACTCCACCAGGTGCCGCAACTCGGGATCGGCGGCGGCGAAATGCAAGGTCGCGCGCACCATCCCTGCCTTGTTGCCGCAGTCGAACCGGGTGCCGGCGAAACGATGCGCCAGCACCGGTGATTCCTTCAACAACGCTGCGATCGCATCGGTCAACTGGATTTCACCGCCCGCGCCCGGCGTGGTTGTTTCAAGCAATTGGAAGATGCGCGCGGGCAGCACGTAACGGCCGACCACGCCAAGGTTGGAAGGTGCGTCCGCGGGTTTCGGTTTCTCGACCATGTAGCGGATGCGATCGCCGCCGGCCTCGACGTCGACGATGCCGTACTTGCCGGTGTCGGCGCGCGGCACTTCCTCGACCGCGAGCACGCCGGTGTTGCCATCGCCTGCGCGTTCGGCCATCTGCCGCAGCGCGCCGGGGCCGTTGTTCACGATCAGGTCGTCCGGCAAAACGATACCGAAGGGCTCGTCGCCGATCACTGGTTTGGCGCACAACACCGCGTGGCCGAGCCCCAGCGCCTGTTCCTGGGTGACGTACACACAACGCACGTGCGGCGGCAGCAGGCCCTGCACCATCGCCAGCAGTTCGCGCTTGCCGGCGCGCTCCAGCGTTTCTTCCAGTTCGTACGCGGAATCGAAATAATCCGCGATGGAATGCTTGTAGCGGTTGGTGACGAACACCAGCGTATCGGCGCCGGCATCGACCGCCTCGTCCACCGCGTACTGGATCAGCGGACGGTCGAGCACCGGCAGCATTTCCTTGGCGACGACCTTGGTGGCGGGAAGAAAACGGGTGCCCATGCCGGCCACCGGAAAAACCACCTTGCGCAATCGGTTCACGGCTTGTCCTTGACCTTGGTTCAAAGCGGCTGTTGGTGAAAAGTCAGGCCATGGATGGCCGTGGTGGTGTATGTGGATGACTTGTGGTGCATGCTCGCCGGACCCTTCCAATGGCAGCGATCATGGATGATCGCAAAACTATGCCGCGGTATCGCCACCACCGCGCTGCAGCGGCAGCACGTCGGCGGTTTGCGCCGAGTCTCCGGTCTCCCAGCGGAACGAAGGCAGCAACGCGCCCACACAATGCCGCAAGCTCGCCTCGTCGAATCTAGTGACCGCGTCGGTGGCGCGCGCCAACTGCGCCATGACCATCGCGGCGGATTGCTGCCGCGACGCCGCCTCGAAGATCTTCGGATGCGCGGTGCCATGGTAGTTCTCGAGCGGATGGAACAATTCCTCGAACAGCTTTTCGCCCGGACGCAAGCCCGTGTACAGGATCGAGATGTCGCGCCCCGGCTGCTTGCCGGCCAGGCGGATCATCTGCTCGGCGAGATCGCGGATGCGGATCGGTTCGCCCATGTCGAGCGCGAAGGTCTCGCCGCCCTTGCCCATCGCCATCGCCTGCAGGATCAGCTGACAGGCTTCGGGAATGGTCATGAAGTAGCGTGAGATTTCCGGATGCGTCACCGTCACCGGGCCGCCCGCGGCGATCTGGCGGCGGAACAGCGGCACCACCGAGCCGGCCGAATCCAGCACGTTGCCGAAACGCACGGTGACGAAACGCGTCGACTGGCCTTCGCCGACGATCTGGCAAATGATCTCGGCCACGCGCTTGCACGCGCCCATCACGCTGGTCGGATTCACCGCCTTGTCGGTGGAGATCAGCACGAAACTCTCGACGCCATGGCGCACCGCGTGCTCGGCCACGGTGCGCGTGTTCAGCGCGTTGTTGCGGAACGCCTCGCGCAACTGGTTCTGCAGCAACGGCACGTGCTTGTAGGCGGCGGCGTGGAACACGCGCTGCGGCTTGGCGAGCGTGAAGGCGTTCGCGCAGGCCGCGGCGTCGCCACAATCGCCGATCAGGCAGCGCAGCAGCAATTCCGGATATTGCGCGCGCAGTTCCTGCTCGATGCGGTAGAGGTTGAATTCGGAAAGGTCGAGGATCGTCAGTTCGGAAGCGCCCAGCCGCGCGATCTGGCGGCACAGTTCCGAACCGATCGAACCACCGCCACCGGTGACGAGCACGCGCTGGCCGCTGATGCTCAAGCGGATCGCGTTCCACTCCAGCTTCACCGGGTCGCGGCCGAGCAGGTCCTCGATCGCGACCTCTTTCAATTCGTTGAATTGCGCGCGCCCGGAAACCACATCGTCGAGGCGCGGCACGGTGCGGAATGGCAAGCCCGTGGCTTCGCACAGGTTGACCACGTGGCGCATCTCGTCCTTGTCGGCCGAGGGCATTGCGATCAGCAGCATCTCGGCGCCGACCCGGCGCGCGATCTCCGCCAGTTTGTCGGTGCCACCGAGCACCGGCACGCCGTGCAGGCGCGAACCGCGCAACGAAGTGTCGTCGTCGATGAAACCGGCCGGGATGTAACGGGTGTCACGACGCAGGTCACGCACCAGCGCTTCGCCAGCGCGGCCCGCACCTATCACCAGCACGCGCCGGCTGTGCTTGGCATGGAACAGGTCGAGCTGGCTGTCTTTCCAGTAGCGGTACGCGAGTCGCGGCGTACCCAGGAAAATCGCCAGCAGCACCGGATAGATCAGCAGCACCGAGCGGGAAATCCCCTCCATGCGGTTGTACAGGAACAGCGCGATATAGATCACCACCCCGCCCGCAACGACGGCGCGCACGATGTTCCATAGATCCGGAACGCTGGCGAAGCGCCACAGACCCTTGTACAGGCCCGTCCAGTAGAACATCGCGGCCTGCACGCCCAGCACGATCAGCGTCTGCCAACTCAGCAGGTCGAGTTGCTGGCCGTACGGCAGCATTGCGTAACGCAGCGTGTTGGCCAGCCACCACGCCAGCAGCGTCACCCCGAGGTCATGGATCACGACCGCCGTGCGCGGATGGATCCGGCTGGCGAAATCAGGCAGTTTCATGCGACGCGAAGCTCCGTGCACGGACAAGGCAAGCGCGTTTGCCGGCGAACCAGACGCAAGCCGCCGCCGCATACGCGGCGATGAAATACCAGGCGCCGTGCACTGGCTGGCATGCCGCCAGCGCCGCCAAAGGCGCGACCACCGCCAGGTTCCAGATCATGTAGCCGACGTCCGTGCGTGCATGGCTCCAGTTTACCCGCACCAGCCATTGGTACAGGTGCTGGCGATGCGGCGCGTACCAGCGCTGCCCCGCCAGCATGCGCCGCGCGAGGGTCAGGCCGCTGTCGACCAGGAACGCGGACGGAAGGATGGCGCATGCCCAAAGCATCGCTGGGTGGCGCTGAACCGCGAACGCCGCCACTGCTCCGATCGCCAGACCCAGCGCGCCTGAACCGACATCGCCCATGAAGATTTTCGCGGGCGGCCAGTTGAAGAAGAGAAAACCGAGGCAGCCCGCTGCCGTCGCGAAAGCCAGCGCTGCGACGCCGACGTCACCCTGCCACGCCGCCAACAGCCCCAGTCCGAGCATCACGAACAAACCCTGCTGGCCGAGGATTCCGTCGATGCCGTCCATGAAGTTGTGCGCGTTGATGAAACCGATCAGGACCGGCAGCAGCGGCAGCAATATCCACCACGCTCGCGGATCGTGCGTGGCCGGCGGTGCGAGCACGGCGAGTCCAACCAGCAACGCCGCACCAACGTGCACGAGCAGCCGCGGCACCACCGGCAGCGGCGCATGATCATCACGCCAGCCGATCAGCGCGACTGCCAGCACCGCGGCGGCGAATGCCGCGGGTTGCGTCCACGACAACGAACGCTCGAGCAGGCACCACGCCGCCACGCCGGCTAGCAACATGGCCGCGACGATGCCGATGCCGCCGCCGCGCGGCGTCGGCTGCGTGTGCGAACGCCGCTTGCCGGGCTGGTCGAGCAAACCGCGCCGATGCGCATAGGCCAGCGCTGCACCGGTGAACGCGAGCGAAAGCAGCAATGCGCATCCCGCAGCAATAACCAGCGCAACGATGATGACGGTGCCGTAGGCGGCGCCCATGGTTACTCGGAAACCACGCTGTGGATCGGCCTGACCGTCCCCCAGCTCTTGCAACTGGGACACTGCCAATGGTGTGCCTTGGCGCCGAAGCCGCAGTGGTTGCAGCGGTACATGGCGCGGCCTTCCAGCAGCTTGTGGGTGAGGTCGCGCAGGATCAGAAAGTTTTCGCGCGCCTCGCCCTCGGCGCGCGACATGGTCGCGTCGATCAGCGCCATCATCCCGCGCACCGACGGCCGCTGGCGCAACTGCGCGGTAAGGAAATCGATGGCTTCGCGCTCGCCTTCCCGCTTCCGGTAAAGGTCGGTCAAGGCCAGCACGGGCGTGATGCCGTGGTAGCGCTCGACCACGTGGCCGAGGAACTTTTCCGCGCGATCCATCTCGCCCGCGTGGGCGTAGGCATCGAGCAGCGGAGGCAGGATCTCGGGTACGAAATCGACGTCCGCATCGACCGCCTGCTCGAACGCGATCACGGCTTCGTTCCAGCGCCCCTCTTCGGCGAACAGGTGCCCGCCGATCATGTAGCCGCGCACGCAGCCCGGCTGGCTGGCGAACGCTTCGTCGAGATACGCACGCGCTTCGGCGCGCGCACCATGCTGGCGCGACTGTTCGGCCAGTTCGCACTGGAACTGCGCGATGGTTGCGGCCTGCGATTCGCCGGTCATCTTTTCCAGGCGGCGCGCATGGCCGATGGCCTTGTGCCAGTCGCGTTCGTGCTGGTAGATCGCGATCAGGTGCCGCAATGCGGACGGGGCGTGCGCGTCCATCGCGACCAGGTCATCGAACAACGCTTCGGCGCGATCGAGCAGGCCCGCGCGCATGTAATCCTCGCCCAGTTCCAGCAGCGCGACGGTGCGCTCGGCTTCGCTCAGGTTGGAACGGCTGACCAGGTGCTGGTGCACGCGGATCGCGCGGTCGACTTCGCCGCGGCGACGGAACAGGTTGCCGAGCGCGAGGTGGGTTTCCACCGTGTCGCGGTTGAACTCGGCCAGCTTCATGAAGACTTCGATGGCCTTGTCCGGCTGCTCGTTGAGCAGGTAGTTGAGGCCGCGGAAGTAATGCGAGGACAGTTCGGTGACACGCGCCCCCGAACGGCGCGCGATCGCGTGCCGCCCAAAGATCCAGCCCAGCCAGCCCGCCAGCACCAGCACCGGGATCAGGAACAACAGCCAAAGGGGATCGAAAGGGCTTGTCACCGTTACCTCGGTTGCCGCACGGAAGGTCGCGAATCCGGAGCATCGCCACGGCTTCGGCGGATGGCGGCTTTCGCCGGAATGCACCTGCGAGTCATGCCGGCCAGCACCCGGAATCCGCTACGCGGTGGCGCCTTCGTTCACCCGCTGCCGCAGTTCCTTGCCCGGCTTGAAATGCGGAACGTACTTGCCGGGCAGCGCCACCGCGGTGCCGGTTTTCGGATTGCGGCCCGTGCGCGGCGGACGGTAGTGCAGCGAGAAACTGCCGAAGCCGCGGATCTCGATGCGGTCGCCCGTTGCGAGCGCGCCACTCATCTGCTCGATGACGTTGCGCACCGCGAGTTCGACGTCGGCGAACGCCAAATGCTTCTGGCGCTCCGCGAGCGCGGCAATCAATTCGGATTTGGTCATCGATGGCAACGTACGACTACCTTGCGGAAGGGCGGATGCGAACTCCGCATACGCGGTCCCCTGACCGGGAGCCGCCCGCATCGCGGGCGGCTCCATCTTTCAGCAAAAGCCAAGTCTTTATAGAGGCTTATTCGGACTTGTTCAACTGCTCTTTGAGCAACGCGCCCAGCTTGGTCGTGCCGCGGTCCGCGTACTGGTTCTGGTACTCGGACAGGGTTTCCGCCATCTCTTCCTCGTCCTTGGCGCGGATCGAGAGCGACAGCATGCGGCCCTTGCGATCCATGCCGGTGAACTTGGCCTCGACCTGCTCGCCGACCTTGAGGTGCTGGCTCAAATCGTCGATGCGATCCTTCGAAAAGTCGCGTGCCGAAAGATAGCCCTCGATGCCGTCGGCGAGTTCGATCACCGCGCCCTTGGCATCGACTTCCTTCACGGTGCCGGTGAGGGTCGCGCCGCGCGGATGCGCGGCCATGAACTGGCCGAACGGATCCTGCTCGAGCTGCTTGATGCCCAAGCTGATGCGCTCGCGTTCGGGATCGACCGCCAGCACCACCGCATCGACTTCATCGCCCTTCTTGAACTCGCGGACCAGTTCCTCGCCGTTGCCCTGCCAGGAAATGTCCGACAGGTGCACCAGGCCATCGATTCCACCATCCAGGCCCACGAAGATGCCGAAATCGGTGATCGATTTGATCGCGCCGTGCACCTTGTCGCCCTTCTTGAAGGTGGCCGCGAAAGCTTCCCACGGATTCGACTGGGTCTGCTTCATGCCCAGCGAAATGCGGCGGCGCTCCTCGTCGACGTCCAGCACCATCACTTCCACTTCATCGCCGACCTGCACCACCTTGGCCGGGTTGACGTTCTTGTTGGTCCAGTCCATCTCGGACACGTGCA
>JAZKBD010000031.1:0-3189 GCA_040388785.1 Pseudomonadota bacterium | reverse complement strand
TGACGTCGATGGCCGATTGCATCAGCCCGATCGGGCCGCCCGACAGCACCAGTCGTTCGGTGTCGAGGCCGCACATCAGCACGCGCACGCCTTCGTTGACTTCGCCGACGCGGTTCTCGTCCGGGATTTCACAATCCTCGAACACTAGTTCGCAGGTGTTGGAGCCGCGCATCCCGAGCTTGTCGAGTTTCTGCGCGGTGCGGAAACCCTTCATGCCCTTCTCTACGATGAACGCGGTGATGCAGCGGCTGCCGGCGGTGCGGTCGGCGGTGCGCATGTACACCAGCGCCACGTCCGCGTCGGGACCGTTGGTGATCCACATCTTGTTGCCGTTGGCGATCCAGTGGTCGCCGCGTTTCTCGGCCTTGCACTTCATCGAGCCGACCACGTCTGAACCCGCGCCGGGTTCGCTCATCGCCAGCGCGCCGACGAATTCGCCCGAGCACAATTTCGGGATGTATTTCTTCCGCTGTGCTTCGTTGCCGTTGTGGAAGATGTTGTTGACGCACAGGTTGGAGTGCGCGCCGTAGGACAACCCGATCGAGCCCGACGCGCGCGAGATTTCTTCCATCGCGATCAGGTGCGCGAGGTAACCCATCCCGCTGCCGCCGTATTCCGTGGGCACCGTGATGCCGAGCAGGCCCATGTCGCCAAGCTTCTTCCACAGGTCCGACGGAAACAGGTTGTCGCGATCGATCTGGTCCGCGCGCGGCGCGATTTCCTTCTCCGCGAAGGCGTGCACGCTTTCGCGCAGGAGGTCGATGTCTTCGCCGAGTTGGAATGGGCGCATTGAGAACCCCTTATGACGTCATTCCCGCGGAAGCGGGAATCCATTGTGCTTGGTGACGTCTGCAGAATCAAAATGGATTCCGGGTTCCGCCGCGATGATGCCGCGGCGGCCCCGGAATGACGACAACTTGTGGGGCTGCGCTTTCCCGAGTTCCGGCCTTATTGCCCCCGCATCCGGCCCTTGAAGCGTGTGCCATCGGTGCCCATCGTCGGCAGCTTGATCTTGCCGATGGCGTTGATGCGTTCCTCGGCCATGCGGTCGGCGGCCTTGTAGGTGGGAATGCCGTCGCGGTCGGCGATCTGGAAGATGCGGCCGACGTTGTAGTAGATGCTGCGCATCATGCGCATCGCGCGCTCACGGTTGTAGCCGTCGATTTCCAGCGACACGTTCATCACGCCGCCGGCGTTCACCGCGTAGTCGGGCGCGTACACCACGCCGCGCTTCATCAGTTCGTCGCCGATCTGGTCGGTGGAAAGCTGGTTGTTGGCGATGCCGCAGATGATCGGCGCCTTGATGCGGTCGATGGTCTGTTCGTTGACCGTGCCGCCCAGCGCGCACGGGCTGTAGACGTCGCAATCGACGTCGTAGATTTCATCGAGGTCGACCGCTTCGCAGCCGAGCTCGTCGACGCAGCGCCGCACCGCGTCCTTGTTGATGTCGGTGACGAACACCTTGGCGCCCTGTTCGCGCAGCAGCTTGATGAACTCGCTGCCCACATGGCCGGCGCCCTGCACCGCGAAGCTGTACTTGCCGATGTCCTCGTTGCCGTGCTTGTAATTGAGCGTCGCCATCACGCCCTGCAGCGCGCCATAGGCCGTGAACGGCGAAGGATCGCCCGAACCGCCGTGCACCTGGTGCACGCCGGTCACGAATTCGGTTTCGCGATAGACGTACTCCATGTCGTTGACGTCGATGCCGACGTCCTCGGCCGTGATGTAGCGGCCGTGCAGCGAATTGAGGAAACGCCCGAACGCGCGGAACAGCGCCTCGGACTTGTCCTTTGACGGATCGCCGATGATCACCGCCTTGCCGCCGCCGAGATTCAAACCCGCCACCGCGTTCTTGTACGTCATGCCACGCGACAGCCGCAGCACGTCGTTCAATGCGTCTTCGTCGGTCTTGTACGGCCACATCCGCAGGCCGCCGAGCGCGGGGCCGAGCACGGTGTTGTGGATCGCGATGATGGCCTTCAGGCCCGCATCCTTGCTTTGGCAGAACACGACCTGCTCGTGGCCGGTGGTGGCGATGGTTTCGAAAAGCATCGGCTTGGCTCCCGATGCGCCGCGGCGCGGCGCGAGTGACGACAAAGGCGCTCGAGGCGCCGCGGATGGAATGCGCGCACGGATCGCAACCGGTCGGACCCGCGTTCGCAGCCGCCTAGTGTAACCGGTCGCGGCGGCTCGAGGCAGGCGCCGTCGCAGGTTGCGGATCAGGAGTGTTGCCTAAGTTTATGAATGCAAAAAGGATTGTTCGCGCCGGTTGCGGCGCCGCGGCGTGGCAAGGCAGGATGCGGCACCCAACCGGATCAGGAGCGCCGATGCCTTCGACCACGTCCGTTCGCTGCTGCGTCGTCGGCGGCGGTCCCGCCGGGATGATGCTGGGGTTGTTGCTGGCGCGCGCGGGCGTGCCGGTGGCTGTGCTGGAAAAGCACGGCGATTTCCTGCGCGATTTCCGCGGCGACACGGTGCATCCATCCACGCTCGCGATCCTCGACGAGATCGGCCTGCGCCATGAATTCGACAAACTGCCGCAGCGCCGTGTCGATCACCTCGCGGGCATCGTCGCGGGGCGCGAGCAGCAGATCGTCGATTTCCGCGGCCTGAAACCGTACGGCTACCTCGCGCTGGTGCCGCAATGGGATTTCCTGGACATGCTGGCCGACGCCGGGCGCAAGCTGCCCGCGTTCGATTTGCGCATGCGTCACGCGGCAACCGGCTTGATCGAGGAAAACGGCCGCACCACCGGCGTGCACGTGAAGTCGGCGGAGGGCGATTACGAGCTGCGCGCGGACCTCGTGATCGCGTGCGATGGCCGCCATTCGACCCTGCGCGAATCGGCGGGGCTGAAGGCCCGCGAATATGGCGCACCCATGGACGCGTTGTGGTTCCGTATGCCGCGCAGTGAATCCGATCCGCAGGACACCTTCGGCATCGTCGATCGCGGCCACATGATGGTGATGTTGAACCGCGACGACTATTGGCAGGTCGCGTTCGTGGTGCCCAAGGGCAGCGACGCCGCGCTGCGCGCGCGTTCGATCGACGAGCTGCGCGAAACCGTGGCGCAGCTTGCGCCGTTCCTCGCCGGCCGCCGCGACGCGATCGCGTCCTGGGACGAGGTGAAGACACTGGAAGTACAGGTCGATCGGCTGGAACGCTGGCACAAGCGGGGCCTGCTGTTGA
>JAZKBD010000030.1:91510-94160 GCA_040388785.1 Pseudomonadota bacterium | reverse complement strand
TATCCGCGAGCGTGAGTTCGATGCCATCGAACACGACCGCTTCGCGCAGCACGTCCCGCGTGGTGCCGGGAATGTCGGTGACGATGGCGCGCTCGTTGCCCGCCAGCGCGTTGAGCAGACTGGACTTGCCGACGTTCGGCGTGCCCACGATCACGGCGTGCATGCCGCGCGTGAGGCGCGCGCCGTTGCGCGTCGCGACCAGCAAGGCGTCGAATTGCTCGCCGGCCGCCGCGAACAATCGCTCCAGTTTCGGCAACGATGCGCTTTCCGAGGCGTCCTCGGCGAAGTCGATCGCCGCTTCCATTTCGACGCGCAGCTGCACGATCGTCTGCGCCAGCCCTTCGACGCGACGGGAAAATTCACCTTCCAGCGAACGCAACGCAGCGTGCGCCTGCGCTTCCGAGCGCGCGGCGATCAGATCGGCAACGGCTTCCGCCTGGGCCAGATCGAGCTTGCCATTCAGGAACGCGCGTTCGGAAAACTCGCCCGCGCGCGCAGGCCGCGCACCGAGTCCGCAGGCGCGTCGCACCAGCGCATCCAGTACCACCGGGCTGCCATGCGCGTGCAGTTCCAGCACGTCTTCGCCGGTGAAGGAATGCGGCGCGGGAAAAAACAATGCGAGCCCGCGATCGATCGTCGCGCCACCGGCATCGGTAAACGCGACCAACCGTGCATGCCGCGGTTGCGGCTCAACCTCGCAGATCGCGTTCGCGATCGCGCGCGCCGCGCCGCCTGATATGCGCACCACGCCGATGCCACCGCGCCCGTTCGGGGTCGCGACGGCGACGATGGTGTCAGCAGGCTCGCGCATGCCGGCGCGGTGTCAGGCCCGCGCGCGCGCGTCGGCCCGATCGATCTTGCGCGTGATGTACCACTGCTGGCCGAGCATGCAGATGCCGCGCACCACGTAGTAGAGCGTGAGGCCCGCCGGGAAGAAGAAGAACAGCACGGCGAACAGCACCGGCATCGCCTTCATGATCTTGGCCTGGGTCGGGTCCATGCCCTGCACCGGCGTGAGGAACTGTTGTCCCAGCATCGTCAACGCATACACGACCGGCAGGATGAACAGCGGATCGGCGGCCGACAAATCGGGGATCCACAGGAACGGCGCGTGGCGCAATTCCACGCTGAAGATCAGCACGTAATACAGCGCGAAGAAGATCGGGAAGGTGATCAACGCCGGCAGGCAACCCGCCATCGGATTGATCTTCTCCTTCTTGTACAACTCCATCATCGCCTGCTGGTACTTCTGCTTGTCGTCGCCTAAACGTTCCTTCAGCGCCTTCAGGCGCGGCTGCAGTTTGCGCATGCGCGCGCCGGCCTTGTATTGCGCCTCGGTGAGCTTGTAGGTCGCGGCCTGGATCAGCAGCACCAGCACGATGATCGCCAGGCCCCACGCGCCCACCAGTCTGTGCAGGAACGCGAGCAGTTTGAACATCGGCTGCGCGATGAAGGTCCACATTCCGTAATCGACCGTGCGGTCGAGGCCGGGCGCAATGTCGCCCAGCTTGTCCTGCAGCTTCGGGCCGACATACAGGCGCGAAGTGTGCGTCGCGCTGGCGCCCGGCGCCACCGAGAAACCCGAACCGACGGTGCGGATGAGGTAGCGCGGTTTACCCTCCGCATCGGTCGCTGGCGTTTCCACGCTGCCGAATTGCTGCGCCAGCTTGGCGTCCGGAATCCACGCGGCCACGAAGAAGCGCTGGCTCATCGCGATCCAGCCGCCGGTGACGTTCGCGTGCAGCGGGTCCTTTTCGAAGTCGCTGAATTTCAGCTTGTTGTATTTGTCGCTGTACCACGCAGCGCCGGTGAAGGCGTAGCTGTCGGGGTTGTAGAACTCGAGCAGATGCTTGGGCGGCGGCGGCGGTTCGATGCGGTCCAGCTGTTCGTAGGTGTTGCCCTGCCACGCCTTGCTGCCGTGGTTGTCCACCTGCTGCGAGAGCTCGACGACATAACTGCCGCGGGTCAGCGTGTAACGCTTGACGACGTCGATGCTTGTCGCGGGATCGGCCCACGTCAGCGTCACCACCACCTGTTTCTGTCCGGGCGGCAATTGGTACGTGGTCGCCTCGGGCTTGAATTCGGCAAGATGGTTGGGTGCCGCGCTGCCGGCCGCGCCGACCAGGCCGTCCTGCGCCACGTAATAATTTGCAGTCGCGTCATCCAGCAACTGCACCGGTGGGCTGCCGCGCTTCACCTGCTGCGGATAATGGAGCAGCGCGGCGCCGACGATCGTGCCGCCGCGCGGATCGATGGTGAGCCTCAACACGTCATTGCTGGCCGTCACCAGATCCTGCTTCGGCGTCGGCGCCGCAGCAGTATTGCCGGCAGGCGTTGCCGCCAAGGGCGGCGCGGCGACCGTGGTGGAGGTCGCCGGGACCGAAGCCGCTTCGGGCACGCTCGGCGAGGCCGCTGTCACCTGCGCGGACGCGGGCGGTGCCGGAGGCGGGACGGAGGGATAGTCGTGTTGCCAAGCCTGCCACAGCAGGTAGGCGACGAAGAACAACGCCACGACCAGCAGGGTGCGTGTTTGATTGATCACTGGGGAACTCGGGCTTGGGGCGCTTGAGGCCCGGAGCAAGTCAGCCGCCGATTGTGCCGGGTGCGGGCGTCTGCTTCAACGCTTTCAATCGATGCCACGCCAGCCCAA
>JAZKBD010000030.1:47623-91500 GCA_040388785.1 Pseudomonadota bacterium | reverse complement strand
CCCAAGGTCGACGAACAGCTCTGGATTCGGGGCCGCGGCGGCCGAACCGCGCGCGATCACCAGAATATCCAGCGCAGGCAACTCCTCGCGCTCGGCCCGGAACGATTCGCGAACCACGCGCTTGATCCGGTTGCGCTCCACCGCGCGCTTGCTGACTTTGCGCGAGACTGCAAGGCCCAGTCGCGCATTTCCTTCGGAAAGCTGGAGCCAACGCAACAGGAAATGCCGTCCCTGCCAGCGCTCGCCGTGCCGCAACGCGGCAAAGTCGGAAGCACGGCGCAGCCGCGCGGCGGGCGGCAAGCCGGCCATGCCGGCGCGCTTACGGGATCAGACGCTTGCGGCCCTTGGCGCGACGCGCGGACAGGACCTTGCGGCCGTCAGCTGTTTTCATGCGCGCGCGGAAACCGTGGGTACGTGCGCGCTTGAGCACGCTGGGCTGATAGGTACGTTTCATGGGTGACTCCGCAGCGGAACACCCGCGCAAGGCGGGTCGGGCATGGACAAAGACCGCCGATTCTAGGGTTGAACACTGCTTCCAGTCAATCCCGAGCGCACGACGATCACCGATGGCAACACCGCGTTCGCAGGTTTGCAGCAGCCTGATAGACTCCCCTGTTCTGCCGCGCGTGTTTGCACGCCGGCGTTCCTGATGGTTTTGCGCGGATTCCATGAGCGATCTTTGGCAACGCTGCCTCGCCAGGCTCGAAGGCGAAATCGAGCCGGGCGTGCTGCACACCTGGCTGCAGCCGCTGCAGGCGCGCTATGACGATGGCATGTTGCGGTTGCTGGCGCCGAACAGCTACACGCTGGAATTCGTGCGCAACGAATATCTGGCGCGCATCGAGGGCACCCTGTCCGCGCTGGCGGGTCATCCCGTGCCGTTGAAGCTCGAAGTCGGCTCCCTTGCACCCGTTGCACGATCGCAGACAGTACCGGCTTCCGCTCCGGGGGCGCCCGTATATCCGTCTCAACACAACATCGATCCGCATTACACGTTCGACAGCTTCGTCGAGGGCAAATCCAACCAGCTCGGCAAAGCCGCGGCGATGCAGGTGGCCCAGAATCCGGGGCGCGCCTACAACCCGCTGCTGCTGTACGGCGGCACCGGCCTCGGCAAGACCCATCTGATGCAGGCGGCGGGCAACCTGATGCTGAAGCACAACCCGTCGATGAAGTTGTTGTACGTGCATTCCGAGCGCTTCACGGAAATGATGATCACGGCGCTGCGCAACAAGAACATGGACGACTTCAAGCATCGCTTCCGTTCCGTCGATGCACTGTTGATCGACGATATCCAGTTCTTCGCCGGCAAGGATGCGACCCAGGAAGAGTTCTTCCACACCTTCAACACCCTCTACGAATCGCGCCAGCAGATCGTCCTGACCTGTGACCGGTATCCGAAGGAGGTGGATAACCTCGAGCTGCGCCTGAAATCCAGACTCGGCTGGGGCCTGTCGGTCGCGATCGAACCGCCTGATTTCGAAACCCGTGCCGCGATCCTGCTGGAAAAGGCGCAGACCCGTGGCATCCCGTTGCCGAGCGACGTGGCGTTGTTGCTGGCACGGCGGATTCGTTCGAACGTGCGTGAACTCGAGGGCGCACTCAACACCATCGCCGCGCAGGCCAACCTTTCGGGGCGCGGCATCACGATGGAACTGGTGCAGGAAACACTGCGCGACCTGTTCAACGTGCACGCGCGGGCCATCACGATCCAGAATATCCAGAAAACCGTCGCGGACTATTACCAGTTGCGCCTGTCGGACCTGCTGTCGCAGCGCCGCGTGCGCTCGCTGGCCCGGCCGCGGCAGATTGCCATGGCGCTGGCCAAGGAATTGACCGAACATAGCCTGCCCGAAATCGGCGAGGCCTTCGGCGGCAAGGATCACACTACCGTCATGCACGCTTGCAAGAAGATCCGCAGCCTCTGTGACACCGACATGCGCTTGCGTCAGGATTGGGACAAACTGATCCGGATACTGACCGGGTAAACTTGTGGATAAAAGTGGAATGCTCCCTCGCCGCCAAATCATCCACAATTCATACACCGGAAACGCAAGCTGGGGTTTTTGAAGCTTTTCTCTCCAAGCATCTGATTCAAAAGGCTTAAATTCGAAATCCCAGTTATCAACCGGGCCTGCTTCTACCAGCTTGTTTACAAGTAAATCCAATTAGAGATTTCGCCTCGGGGACCAAACATGCGCTTCAGCACTCAGCGGGAAACCTTGCTCAAACCCATGCAGCAGGTCGTCGGTGTGGTTGAGCGCAGACAGACCTTGCCGGTTCTTGCCCACCTGCTTGTGCAAGTCAAGGACGGGCGTCTGTCGCTGACCGGGACCGACCTCGAAGTCGAGATGCGCGCCAGTACCTCGGTCGAAATGGCAGAGGCCGGAGAGACCACGATTCCGGCAAGGAAATGGTTCGATCTGGTTCGCGCCCTGCCCGACGGCGTGAACGTGAGCGTGGAGCTGAAGGGCGATCGAGCGGTCATGCACGCCGGCCGTAGCCGTTATACCCTGGCAACCCTCCCCGCGGAGGAATTTCCGAACAACGACGAAATCGAAATTACCGACAAGGTTTCCCTGCCGGAAGGTATCTTGCGGCGCCTGATGGAGCGTACGTCCTTCGCGATGGCCAATCAGGATGTTCGGTATTACCTCAACGGTTTGCTGCTGGATCTGCGGGGTGCCGAGCTGCGTTGCGTCGCCACGGATGGCCATCGCATGGCGATGGCACAGACGAGCCTGGACAAACCCGCGGGGAGCACCCGGCAATTGATCATCCCGCGCAAAGGCGTCACGGAGCTGCAAGGTCTATTCGAGAACGCCGACAACCTGGTCGAAATCGAGTTTTCGAACAATCACCTGCGGGTGCGCCGATCGGACGTGGTGTTCACGTCCAAGTTGATCGACGGCCGGTTCCCTGACTATGAAGCAGTCGTGCCGCTTGGCGCCGACAAAATCGTCAAGGTTGACCGCGACGGGCTCCGCAACGCGTTGCAACGCGCTGCCATCCTGTCCAACGAGAAATATCGCGGGGTGCGTCTGGAGGTCACGCCAGGGTGTCTGCGCATCATCGCCCACAACCCCGAACAGGAAGAAGCGTTCGAAGAGATCGAAGCGGACACCAAAGTGGCCGACGTGGCGATCGGCTTCAATGTCGGTTATCTGCTGGACGCACTCGGGGCACTGGATGAGGACAAGGTGCAGGTGCAACTGCGTGATGCCCAATCCAGTTGTCTCCTTCGGGGTGTCTCCAGTCAGGACGCCCAGCACGTCGTGATGCCCTTGCGTCTGTAAGGGCACTCCTGGGGGGGGACGCAGAAGACGCGAGTCCGTGAACATCCAATTGTTGCGTGCGGACAATCTGCGTTGTTTCGAGCACGTGAGTCTTGAGCCCGGGCCCGGAATCAACTGGCTGGTTGGCGCGAACGGCGCCGGCAAAACAACACTGCTGGAGGCCGCCTACATCCTTTCCCATGGCCGTTCCTTCAGGCCTGGCGGCCGGGCTGCACCCAGGCGTCAAGGGGCGAGCGAATATCTCATCTACGCCGAAACCCATAGGGCAGCGCAATCGGCGGTGAGGCTGGGCCTGGCGCGAAGGAATGACAGCTGGAGCGGGCGGCTCAATGGCGAAGATCTGCCGAACTTGGCGCCACTGTTCGAAGCTTGCCCCGTGGTTTATTTTGGGCCCGAAAGCCAGGCGCTTATTCTCGGCCCTGCCGAGGAACGAAGGGCATTCCTGGATTGGAGCGTGTTCCACGTGGAACACACCTCCTTGGAGGTGTGGAAAGCGTGGCGCCGGGCGTTGCGCCAGCGTAACGCCCTGCTTCGGCAAGGCGCGCCATCCGATATTTTCGTTCCTTGGGAACACGACTTGGGGCGATTGGCGCTAGAAATCCACGCGTTGCGTGCGCGCTGCCTCGTGGGGCTGGAGCATTGCATCGCCGAGGAAGCTGCTGCCTTGGTTCCGGAGCTGGGAAAAGTTCGCGTCGAGTACCACGCGGGTTGGGATGTGGAAAATGGATTGGAACGTCAGCTGGCCGCGACGCGGGAGCGTGACAGGGAAGCCGGATTCACCCGTTACGGAGCCCATCGCGCGGATTGGACATTGATTTTCGGTCAAATCGCCAAGCGCGAGCACCTGTCGCGCGGGCAGGCCAAAGCGGCTGCTTTGGTGTGCACTTTGGCGCTCGCGCGATGGCTCAAGGACAGCATTGGCGACCTTCCGCTGCTGTGCCTGGACGATCTCGAATCAGAGTTGGACGCGCCGCATGCCGGACGAGTGATCGAATGGCTCCAGAAGACGCCTATCCAGTGCTGGCTTACCGCGACGCGCGTCCCCCAGCCCGCTCAAATAGCTGCCAACGCGTGCCTGTTCCACGTGAAACGTTCGGAATGTGAGCGCTTTGGGTCGTAACTCGCTGCTTTTTTGAGCGGGGTATAATGACTCGTTTTGTTCGCCCGCAGCACCTCAGAGATCCTGACATGAATGAAAATTACGATTCCAGCAGCATCAAAGTCCTGAAAGGGCTCGAGGCAGTTCGCAAGCGTCCTGGCATGTACATAGGCGATACCGACGACGGAACAGGCCTGCACCACATGGTTTTCGAGGTCGTGGACAACGCGGTCGATGAGGCATTGGCAGGCTACTGCGATCACATTGAGGTCACCATCTACGACGATGGCACGGTGGGCGTGGCGGACAATGGTCGGGGCATTCCGGTGGAAGTCCACCCGGAGGAGGGTCGATCCACTGCCGAAGTCGTCATGACCGTCCTGCATGCGGGCGGCAAGTTCGACGCCAATTCCTACAAGGTTTCAGGTGGGCTCCATGGCGTGGGGGTTTCCGTCGTGAACGCGCTGTCCGAGCATCTGTGGCTCACCATTTACCGCAACAACCGGGAATATCGGCAGGAATACCGGCTCGGGGAGCCGCTGTATCCGGTGCTGGAGGTGGGTCCTTCCGACCGGCGCGGCACGACCGTTCGATTTCTGCCAAGTCCCGGGACGTTCACCCATATCGAATTCCAGTACGACATTCTTGCAAAGCGCCTGCGGGAACTGGCATTCCTCAACTCAGGCGTAAAAATAACCTTAGAAGATCAAAGGGTTGCAAAAAAAGATGTGTTCGAGTACGAGGGCGGAATTCGTGCCTTCGTCAAACACCTTTCCCAGCTCAAGACCCCATTGCACCCCAATGCCATCGGTTTCAGCGCCCAGTCGGGCGATACGACCGTCGAACTGGCCATGCAATGGACCGACGGTTACCAGGAATCCGTCTTCTGTTTCACCAACAACATTCCGCAGAAGGATGGCGGGACGCACCTGACCGGATTGCGCAGCGCCTTGACGCGAACGCTCAGCAACTACATCGAACAGACCGGATTGGCCAAGAATTCCAAAGTCGCGCTGTCTGGAGACGACATGCGGGAAGGCTTGATCGCGGTACTGTCGGTCAAGGTGCCGGATCCGAAATTTTCCTCGCAAACCAAGGACAAACTGGTTTCTTCCGAGGTGAAGAGCGTCGTCGAGCAGGCCGTCAACACAAAACTCGAGGAATACCTTCAAGAGAACCCTGGCGACGCCAAACTCATTGCCGGCAAGGTGGTCGACGCAGCGCGCGCCCGCGAAGCCGCGCGGAAAGCCCGCGAACTGACCCGCCGCAAGGGCGCGCTCGATATCGCCGGTTTGCCCGGCAAATTGGCCGACTGCCAGGAACGCGATCCCGCGTTGTCCGAACTCTTCCTGGTCGAGGGCGATTCGGCGGGCGGTTCGGCCAAACAAGGCCGCAATCGCAAGACGCAGGCCGTGCTGCCGCTCAAGGGCAAGATCCTCAACGTCGAGAAAGCGCGTTTCGACAAGATGCTGAATTCCGCCGAGGTGGGCACCCTGATCACGGCGCTGGGTACGGGCATCGGCAAGGACGAGTTCAATGTCGAAAAGCTGCGCTACCACCGGATCATCATCATGACCGATGCGGACGTCGACGGTTCGCACATCCGCACACTGCTGCTCACCTTCTTTTACCGCCAGATGCCGGAGTTGATCGAGCGCGGACACGTCTATATCGGGCTGCCACCGCTGTACAAAATCAAGCAGGGCAAGAGCGAGCTGTATCTGAAAGACGATGCGGCGTTGAATGAATATCTGATCGCCAGCGCGGTGCAGGACGCCGCCTGGATTCCGGGTGCTGGCGCGGCCGCCATCGAAGGCGCGGCACTGGAAACCCTGTTGCGCCAGTACCAGGCGGGCCTCGACCAGATCGGGCGGCTGGGGCAGCGGGGTGATGCCAGCGCATTCATGACGATGCTGGAACACGCGCCGCTCGAGGACGGAATGTGGAATGACCCCGCGGCGATGCGCACGTGGGCAGATGGCTTGACGTCCAAACTCAACGCCACGGGCTTGGGGCGCCCGCAGTTTCAGCTGGATCTTCGCGAGGCTGCGGGTGAGCATCCGGCTGCGTGGTTGCTGCGGCGCACGCAACATGGCTCGGAGCACACGTGGGTGCTGCCGCGCAGTTTCTTTTCGGGAGCCGATTTCCGGCCGCTGCTGGAAGTGGCGCGTGCGCTGCACGCCCGCGATACGACCGGTGCGGAGATCCGCCGTGGCAATGCCCAGCAGATGGTGGGCAGCTTCGGTGATGCCCGCGCCTGGTTGTTCGAGGAAGCCAAGAAGGGTCGTCAGATCCAGCGCTTCAAGGGTCTTGGTGAAATGAATCCGGAACAGCTGTGGGAAACCACCGTCAACCCCGACACGCGGCGTCTGTTGCAGGTGCGCGTCGAAGATGCGCTGGAGGCAGATCAGATCTTCTCGACACTGATGGGCGACGTGGTGGAACCACGACGCGAATTCATCGAAGCCAACGCGCTGCGTGTCGGCAATCTGGACGTCTAAAAGGCGCTGGACGGGCGCGCATGAACGACGAATTGTCTGGTACTTGAGCTTTGCGTATGGCCCGCGCTACTCTCACCCTCCCCGTTCACGCGCATACGACTCCTGTAGAGGCGTTCTGATGAAGGTCGAGTCCCGTTGGCTGGTACGTGGCATGTGCTCCGCTTTTGCTCTCGCGTTCCTGCCCGTTGTTGCCTCCGCGCAGATGGGCGGAACGAACGGCGAGCAGTGCTCCGACATCCAGATGCTGCAGCACAAATGCAGTCAGCAACAGCAACAGAAGTCGGCCAAGCAGGGCAAGCAGGAAACCAAATATCCCAACGCCACCCGCAAGCAGCCGAAGAACATCGGCGTCGACGCCAAAGAGGCGAAGGGTCTCAACGAGGGACTGGCTGCAGCCAACAGCGGAGACTCTGCAACAGCGCTCAAGGACCTGCAGCCCATCGCCGATTCAAGCAGCAGTGCCTACGCCAAGGCGCTGGCCATACTGGGCCTCGCACAGGTGAAATACCGCGGGGGTGATACCAAAGGCGCGATCGCGCTGCAGAAGCAGGCGCTGGACTCCAACGCGCTCGACAACGACAGCTACTTCCAGGGCCTCGAAACCCTCGCTCAGATGTACATCGCCGACGAAGACTACAGCGATGCATTGACGACGCTGGACACCTGGAACAAGGAAAGCGGCGCGCAGTCCGCGGACGTGTACGCGCTGCAAGGCAATGCCTACTATCGCCTGCAGAAATATCCGCAGGCGGTCGCGGCCATCCAGAAGGCCAAATCGCTGAGCGACAAACCGCAGGCGAGCTGGGACCAGATCGAGATGGCCAGCGACTTCGCGATGGACAAGTACGATGATGCGGCCAAGCTGGCGGAAGCCGCATTGGCCAAGGACCCCAACAACAGCACCCTGCTGCAGAACGTCATCGCGATCTACATCAACGCGCATCAGGATCAGAAGGCGCTGGCGCTGCTCGAACGCGCACGTGCCAACGGCCAGATCAAGGACCAGGCCGGCTACATGAACATGGCCAAGATGTACGACAACCTGGGCCAGAGCAGCGCGAATCCCAAAGCCAATGCGATGAAGGCCGTGGGGGTTCTGCAGGAAGGCATCAGCAAGGGCATCATCCAGCCGGGTTACGACAGCTACAAGTTGTTGGGTGATTCCTACGCCATCGCGGGCGACTACAAGAACGCGGTGGAAGCCTACGGCAAGGCGGCGCCCGATGCCAAGAATGGCGAGGTCGATTTCCTGCGCGGCCAGATGCTCGAGCAGCTCGGCCGTCACAAGGAAGCGCGCGACGCGCTCAAGCAGGCGATCGCGAAAGGCAACTTCAAGCGCATGGGCGCTGCGTATCTCACTTTGGGCAATGCCGAACTGGCCTTGAAGGACAAGGCTGCGGCGCGCGCCGCATACGAACAGGCCGAACAGGATCCGGAAACGCGCGCCGATGCGCAGCGTACCCTGAAGCAACTGGGCCACAAGTGATCCTGCGCGGACGCCGAGCCCACGACGAGCAGCGCAACACAAATATTGGCTCTTGCCACTAGGCAAAGCCGTCACGCTGGTGTAACGTTTCAGACTTTTCCGCCGCCTTGGCTGCGGAAGCTGCTCCGGATCGGAACAGCTTCCTCGGTAGGGCCCTCAAGGTCAGCGACTGGTTCAATACACGATGGCACGTACGTCGGCTCGAGACCGCAAACGGTTCAACTGGTGGCGCACGATTGCGATCGCATTCGCGATTGCCTTGCACGCCGGCATCATCATCATGCTGCTCGCTCCGGCCGCTCCGCCGCAGGCGAAGGAGAAGCAACAGAAGTCGGTCACGGTGACATTCATTCCGCCGCCACCGCCACCGCCGCCGCCGCCACCGCCTCCGCCGGAGCCGCCGAAGCAGCCGCCGCCGAAGGAAATCAAGATCCAGAAGCCGCCGCCGATGCCGCCGCCACCGGCACCGCCGCCGCCGCAGCAGCAAACCGTGATGTCGACTCCGGCCGCGCCGCCGCGTCCGCCGGCGCCGCCGCCGCCGCCGGCCGATGTGGCTGCATCAATTGACATCAGTTACAAGAACCGCAATCCGCCGCCTTATCCGGTCGAGGCGGCGCGCCAAGGGCATCAGGGTGAAGTGATCCTTGAAGTAACCATCGATGCCGCAGGCGACGTCACCAACGTCACCGTTGAGAAGTCGAGTGGTTACCGCGAACTTGACCGCGCTGCCATGGAAGCCGTTCATAAGTGGAAGTTCAATCCCGGTATCCACAACGGCAAGGCCGCGGGCGGCGTGGTTCGCGTCCCGGTCAACTTCAGCCTGCAAGGCGTTATGTAGATTTCACGCTCTTCAGATTTCCATCCGTTAGAGTTCTTCAACCAACGTTCCACTTTGCTACAACTTGAAGGAAGGGTAGCGCCATGATCCAAGAAGCAGCCTCCGCCGCCGCCGCACCAGTCGGCAATGCCAACGCGCAAGCCCTCCAACAGGTTGGCGCGAGTCACTTTCTCCACGAAATCCTGTCCCATCCGCTGGACCACGCGATCGACTTCATCGTGCTGGTCGTGCTGGTGGTGATGTCGATCTCATCGTGGTACTTCATCATCGCGATCGCGATCCGCAACGCGCTGATCCGCTCCCGCATGGACAAGGTGATCCAGAAATTCTGGGATACGCCGTCCGCGCAGGACGCGGTTCGCGTGATGGAAAAGCAGCCGCGTTCCGAGCCGTTTTCCAAGATCGCGCTGGACGCCGCCTCGGCCGCCGCGCACCACCAGCGGCATGAAGGCAGCCGCATGGTCGAAGCGCTGAACCGTTCCGAGTTCGTCGACCGCGCATTGCGCCAGGCCGTCGACCGCGAAAGCCGCAACCTCGAAGGCGGTCTCACGCTGTTGGCGACCGTCGGTTCGGCCGCGGTGTTCGTCGGCCTGCTGGGTACCGTGATGGGCATCTACTACGCCCTGATCAATCTGGGTGCCAGCGGTGAATCCTCGATTTCCGCCGTGGCCGGCCCGGTTGGCCAGGCGCTGATCATGACCGCCATCGGTCTGTTCGCCGCCATCCCCGCGGTGATTGCGTACAACGCGTATTCACGCGCCAACCGCGTCACCATCGCGCACTTCGATGAATTCGCGCACGACCTGCACGACTTCTTCTCCACCGGTGCGCGCGTCGAGACCGGCAACACCGCCATTCCGCGCCAGACGTCGGCCACCGCCACTCCGCCTGCGGCCAAGAAGTAAGAGGGTTCGTTCATGGCCATGAGTACCAATAGCGGCGGCGGTCCCGTCGCCGACATCAACATCACTCCGCTGATCGACGTGATGCTGGTGTTGCTGGTGATCTTCATGATCACGGCGCCGCTGGTGCAGCACAACATCAAGATCGACCTGCCGCAGCCGAGTCAGAACCCTCCGAAGGATGACACCACTCCGCATACGTTGTTCATCCAGGCCGACGGCACGATGACCTGGGACAACGTGCCGATCAGCAATGTCGACCTGCAGGCGCAGCTAGCCACCATTGGCGCCAAGCCGCTGGACCAACAGCCGCAGGTGCACATCAAGGCGACGGACGACACTCAGTACAGCTATCTGGCACAAGCGATGGCCGAGGCACGACGCTACAACGTGATCAAGATCGGTTTCGAGAAGTGAGGACCTGACGTCATGGCGATGAGTCTTGGCGACAACACGGGAAGCGACATCCCGCGCGCCGAAATCAATGTGACCCCGCTGGCCGACGTGATGCTGGTGCTGCTGATCATCTTCATGATCACGGCGCCGCTGATGTCGCACAAGGTCAAGATCGACCTGCCGCGTGCCGATCCCAACACCAAGCCGGTGCCGATCGAAGTTCCACCGATCGATCTGGCGGTGGAAGCCGATGGTACGCTGTACTGGAACGACAGCCCGATCAGCGATGCGATCCTGTCCGCCAAGTTGCGGGCCGAAGCGAGCAACACGCCGCAACCGGAACTCGACATTCGCGCGGACAAGACCACGCCTTACCGCATCATCTGGAAAGTGATGCAGGAGGCGAAGGACGCCGGGCTGGTGCACGTGGGCTTCATCACCCACGGCAAGGGCAAGAATGGATCCAATCCCGACTAAGGATTCGGCAGCGCCACGAAAATGCCGCGCATCGCGCGGCTTTTTTTTGCGTCAAGCCAGGATCGCGAGATAGTGGCGCACGGTCGGGGCGAGTCCGTCGTACAACGCTTCGCCGATCAACGCGTGCCCGATCGACACTTCCGCCAGTTGCGGAATGGCACGCCGGAACGCGCCCAGGTTTTGCTGGTTGAGATCGTGGCCCGCATTCACCGCCAGTCCTGCCGCGGTGGCATGAGCGGCGGTGTTCGCACAACGCGCCAGTTCCGCATCGGCGTTTCCTCTCGCGAAGGCGTGCGCGTACGGCCCGGTGTAGAGCTCCACGCGCGCAACGCCGATGGCCCGCGCTTGTTGCAAACCATTGACCGTGCCGGCGTCGACGAACAGCGACACGCGGCAACCAGTCGCGTTGAGCTCCGCGACCAGCGGCGCCAACCGGTCGAGGTCGCGCGTGAGATCGAAGCCATGGTCGGAAGTGATTTGGCCGTCCGAATCGGGAACCAGCGTCGCCTGCGCGGGGCGTGCTTGCCGCACGAGTTCGACGAAGCCCGGATAGCCGGGCCGCGCGGGCGCAAACGGATTGCCCTCGATGTTGAACTCGACGCGACGCGCGCGTGCCAATTCCGCCAGCAGTGCAACGTCCTCGGCGGTGACGTGGCGGCGATCCGGCCGCGGATGCACGGTGATGCCGCCGCATCCCGCGTCGATGCAGGTTTCGGCGGCCTTGCGCAAATCCGGTTCGTCCCCGCCGCGGGCATTGCGGAGCACGGCGATCTTGTTGAGGTTGACGCTCAGGGTAGTCATCGTGTCATCAAAAAGGGCAAAGGCAGCGCAGCCGATCGCGCCGTTGCGGACGCCGGGCACCACGCGATCGATGTCGTATCAGGAATGATGGCACGAGAACACAAAAAAGGCGCGGAGAGGACTCCGCGCCGGAGAGTGCAATCCACGACGCTCGCTGTGCGCCGTGAATCTACGGGGAGACTACCCGTATCCTTGAGACCCTCCTGCCACGCTGAAGTTCCCGGCGCGAGGTCTTGTGGTCAGGGACCGCCGGCAAGCGGCTGGAATGCGAGAATCCGGCGGCCGCCGCCGCGCCAAGCCACGCTGCCACGGTAATCCGGCGCGGGATCGAACCCTGAGACCTGCCAATCCCGCGCTTCGCCGAGCGCGGGATCGGTGCGCGCCAGTTCCCAATCCGCGCCGCCGGCGTGTGCAAAGGCGAGGCGCGCGAGCCCGAACGAAAGCCCTTCGCCCACGGCTTTCAACACCGCTTCCTTGGCGCACCACAGTCCGATGAACGCGTGGTCGCGGGCGTCCGGATCGAGCGCCGTCAGCGCATCGGCTTCACTGCCGTCGAAAAAGCGCCGGGCGATTTCGATCGCGCGCAGGTTCTTGCCGAGCCATTCAATGTCGACACCGACTTCGCCGAGTCGTGAAAGCGCAGCCAGGGCGTAATCGCCGCTATGCGACCAGTTGAACTCGAGCAAGGCGCCCTCACCGCGGGCGCCCACCGAATGGGCGAGATAGGGTTTGCCGCGCGCATCTTCTTCCAGCGTCGCGGCGGATTCGGGCACGCCGAGATAACCCGCCAGCAACGCGAGCAGCGGTGCGCGCCGTTGCGAAAACGCGTACGGGATCCGCCACAGATGGATCGAATGGTCGTCCAGCCGCGGTGCGACTTCGGCCGGAACCGCGCGCATGAATTCCAGATGCAGCGACATCGATCGGGCCGTTCAGTGCCGCACGCGCTCTTCGTACAACCGCCTGACGACCGAGGGATCCGCGAGCGTGGACGTGTCGCCGAGCGTGGCAAGATCAACCTCGCTGTTGCCGGCCTCCGCGATCTTGCGCAGGATTCTGCGCATGGTCTTGGCCGAGCGTGTTTTCGGGAGCGCCGCCGCCCACTGGAGGTATTCCGGCGCGGCGAACGGGCCGATCCGCTCGCGGATGCCGCCGACGAGTTCCTTCCTGAGCGCATCGCTCGGCGCCACGCCTTCCTTGGGCGTGACGAACGCATAGATGGCGGTGCCCTTGATGTCGTGCGGACAACCCACCACCGCGGCTTCGGCCACGCGTTCGTCGGCCATCATCGCGCTCTCGATCTCGGCGGTGCCAATGCGATGGCCCGACACGTTGATGACGTCATCCACGCGTCCGGTGATCTTCCAGTCGCCGTCCGCGTCGCGCTCGGCACCGTCGCCAGTGGTGTACACGCCCGGATACGTCTTGAAATACGTGTCGATGAAACGCTGGTGGTCGCCGTACACCGTGCGCATCTGCCCCGGCCAGGAATCGGTGATCACGAGGTTGCCGGAACCCGAGCCCTCGATGGTCTTGCCGTCGGGATCGAGGATCGCAGGCTTGATGCCGAACAACGGCTTCATCGCGGCGCCGGGTTTCAGCACGGTCGAACCCGGCAGCGGGGAAATAAGAATCCCGCCGGTCTCGGTTTGCCACCAGGTATCCACGATCGGACAGCGGCCCTCGCCCACCACGTTGAAATACCACTCCCACGCTTCCGGATTGATCGGTTCGCCGACCGAACCGAGCAGGCGCAACGACTTGCGCGAGGTTTTCTTCACCGGCGCGTCGCCTTCGCGCATCAGCGCGCGGATCGCGGTCGGCGCGGTGTAAAGAATGGTGACGCGGTGCTTGTCGCAGACTTGCCAGAGGCGCGAGGCATCAGGCCAGTTCGGCACGCCTTCGAACACCAGCGATGTCGCGCCGTTGGCGAGCGGGCCATACACGATGTAACTGTGCCCGGTGACCCAGCCGACGTCGGCGGTGCACCAGTAGATGTCCTCCTCGCGCAGGTCGAAAACCGCTGCGTGCGTGCACGACACCCACACCATGTAGCCGCCGATGGTGTGCAGCACGCCCTTGGGTTTGCCGGTGCTGCCCGAGGTGTACAGGATGAACAGCGGATCTTCCGCGTTCATCGGCTCGGGTTCGCACGCGGCCGATTGACCTTCCACCAGCGCATGCCACCAGCGGTCGCGCGGCGATTGCATGTTCACCGCGCCGCCGGTGCGGCGCACCACCACCACCGTCTCGATGCTGGTGGTGCCGGGGCGCGTCAGGGCTTCATCGACATTGTGCTTCAGCGGAATCTTCTTGTTGGCGCGCACGCCTTCATCCGCGGTGATGCACACCTTGCATTGCGAATCGGCGATGCGGCCGGCCAGCGCGTCCGGCGAAAAGCCACCGAACACCACCGAATGGATCGCGCCGATGCGTGCGCACGCCAGCATGGCCACGCAGGCCTCCGGGATCATCGGCATGTAGATCGCGATGCGGTCGCCCTTCTCCACGCCGAGGTTGCGCAGCGCGTTCGCGAAACGGCTGACCTCGGCATGCAGTTCGCGGTAGGTGATGGCGCGCGAGACATCGGGATCGTCGCCTTCGAACAGCAGCGCGGTCTTGTCACCGCGCGTTTCGAGATGCCGGTCTAGGCAACTGATCGTCGGGTTCAATACGCCATCCGCGTACCAGCGGATGTGCAAGTCTTTCGCGTCGAACGAAACATCCCGCGTCTGCATCGGCGGCTTGATCCAGTCCAGTCGCTTCGCAGCGTCGGCCCAGAACTTTTCCGGGTGGTCGATCGATTCGCGGTAAAGCCGCGCGTAGGTGTCGGGCTTGATCTGCTCGGCGTCGGCAAATGCTGTCGGAACGGGATGCACCTTGCTCATCGCTCAAGACTCCTCGCAGCCAGACAAGGAAGCTAGCGTAGCAAATTGAAACCCGGGGAGCCGCAGTCGCGTCAGCCGGAATCGGAAGGAGGCAGCCGCGGCGGCGTCCGCCCGGGCTTCTGGACGGTGCCGCGCAAGGCTTGGATTTCGCGCTCGGTCATGTGCTCGGGCCGCGAACTCGCGCGCACGTGGCGGTCGATGAAAACCAGTGCCGCGCTGATTGCCGAAATGAAACCGACGAAGATGCCGAACCCCATCCAGCCGGGCGAGTGGCTGATGAACGCCAGCAAGAAGGCAACCAATGCAACCAGCGCCAAACCCCAGACCATGGACCACCCCGGCAGCGCGAACCGGCTGGATCATAGCGCAGCCGCGACGATCGGCGCGACGACTACACTCAACGCGACAGGAACGGATGCGGCCGCAGCCGAAAGCCGCGCCAAGCGCGCACGCCAAGCACGCTCATCCAGATGGCGAAAACCAGCCATCCTGCGAACAGTCCCCACTCCACCCAGCCGGCGGCAGGCCCCAGTTTGGCCATCGGGGTGATGTAGATCAGCGGCAGGCTCACGCCCATCAGCACGCACGCGACGACGATGACGGAGCCTTGCGCGAAACCGCCGAGCGCGCGTCCCGCGAACACGCGCAACAGCGACATCGCGGCCGCCGCAATCATGCCCAGCAGGATCAGGGTTGTCAGCGCGTAGGCGAGTGCACCCAGGTGCAAGAGGTACTCGCTGGCAGCCATCAGCGCCCACAACGCGGCGCATATCACGAACGGTTTGATGAACGCGGCGCGCAGGACGCTGCGATGCAACGATGCATGCCGCCCCAGGCCCGGCAGCAGTGCCATCAGCGCGGGTTCGGCGCCGTGTTCCCAGCGGCGCCGCAACACCGCGGTCACGGCGAACAGCAGCATGGCCATGCCGAACGCACCCGACCACATCGCGCCGCTCACGCCGATGACGACCAACAGCTTGTGCAGGTCATGGACCCGGTCGAGGCTGGTGAGCAGCATGCAGCCGACGAAAATCAATACCGGCCAGACCACCACGCCCAGCCGGCGAAGATTGCCGGCCGGTGTCCTCGGCGTGAACAGATCACCGCCCAGCGCAACCTGCATGGCTTTCACCGGCGCGTGCGCATCGATGCCGCGCAGGTCGATGTATCGATGCTGCGCACCATTGCGTTGCCAGAACATCTGCTTGTCGAAAGACCACCCCACGGAGACCGCCTGCTGGCGAAGCTGCAGGATCATCGGCGCGCGCCAGCCGCATGCATCCGTCGAGCCATCGTGCAGAATGCGCCACCACCGGAACCCGACGAATAAGAAAAGCGCGACGGATGCGGCCGTTCCCCAGTGCAGAAAATCCGTACTTGTCGGCGACAGCACATGCAAGCTTTCGTGCACGGTCGAGTAGAGGGCCGGCGCGAAACCCATGCACATGCTGGCCCAGCGCGGTGACAGCACGAAGGTCAGCCCGGCGGCCATCGCAAATGCCGACAGCATCGCCGGCAGCGCCATGCCCCATCCGAATGCGCCTTCGATGAGCGCTGGCGCTGCGATCATGAGCACGCCCCAGGCCAGCGCGCATAGCAGTGTGTCGCGCAACACGCCCGGAACCGCGAGCATGCGTGCATCCCGCGCCAGCAGCAACAAGCCCGAGAACCAGAAGCCCCACACGAAACACACGCCGGCCGCATAGAAGATCACCGCGAGCGCTTGGCCGCGTGCGTTGGGCATCAGGATTCCGCAGACCAGCGCGGCCGCGCAGCCGAGCACGAAGATGACCGCCGAGATCCAGAGGGTCTGGCGCTTGGTCGAACGCCAGGGTGTCGTGAGCGCCGCGAGCATCCACGAACGGCGGCTCGCCGAGCGTGCGGGAAAGGTTTCGGTTGCGAGCGCGACGGCAGGGGTCATGTCGGGATTTCCTTGCACGCAGTCACGGGATATTGGCCAGGAACGCATGCGGATGGTTGCGAAGTTCGCGCGCGCCGTGGACGGCAAGGACGGCCAGCACGATCAAAAACAAGCCCCACAGCACGAGCAGCCATGCGGGGACCATGCCAATCAATTCGGGATGCGCGCCGTGATACTGGTCCGTCGGCATGGCTTTCATCAGCACCAGCGCCGAAAGCACCAGCTGGACGATGTACAAAAGCACGTATTCGACGGTGTGCATCGGCCTGCCGCACAGCGATGCAAGCGTGACCGCAACGGTCAGCACCAGCGCGCCCGAGCAACACAACATCAGCGCAATGTACGCCCACGGCGTGGTGTGCAGCGCAAGCGTGGCGAGGCACAGTACCGCGCAGGTTCAGGCGAGGAAAACGAGGGGTGGCGCCAGCAAGGCGGTTATCGTGAAACGCTTGCCTGATGCCGCGTCACCCAAGCCCGGCAACAACGCGAGCAGCGGCAATTCCGCATCCGATTTGCGCCACAGCGAGCGAGTGCGTCCCGCGAACGCGCTCACGGCGGTGCAACAGGTCAACAGGCAGCCAAACGTGAGCAGCGGAGAAAGCCAATGCACGACCCATTCGCCGGTGGCGACGGGCGAGCCCAGCAACGGCGCCAGCAGGGGAAACAACATGAATACCGCAACGTATGCCGCGAGGCGGCCGATGTCCTTGAGGCGCGACGCAAACGGTTTGGGCATGCCGGAGCCGCCCAATGCGAAACGTATGGAAGTGACGACGCAGCGCGGGCCGACGTCCTTCAGTTCCGCGTGCAAAGGAATCGTGACGCGCTCTTGCAGGAACCGGAACCCGTACCAGCCACCGTTGCGCATGGCGTCCTGGTGGTAGCAAAAAAACACCGCGGCTGCACCCATGCCTTCACGTCGAACCGTGGCCGCGGTGCGCAATTGCCACCAGCGAAAAATGTCGAACGCGGCCAGCAAGGCGGCCAATCCCCACCACGTCGAAACCTGTCCGGACAAGTCGTGCGACATGATGCCCACGATGCTCGCGGCAATCAGAGGGAAACCGACCCACAGCGGCAGCAGCATGTAGGCAAGGCCCAGCGCGGCCGCAACGGTGAAGATGGCGGCCGCCAGCAGGGGCGACGCACCGAGCGTCCAGCAGAGGGCGGTCGGCACGGCGAGGCTGGGCACCGCGAACAACAGCAAGCTCAGGTCGGCATCGCGCTGCATGCGCGGCAGGCACAGCTCGCGCGCGTTGCGCGCCAGCTGCAGGTTGGCGGCGAGATACGACCCCCAAAGCGCCCACACCGCGAAGCCGAGCACGACGATGATGATCTCACGATGGGCACGCGCATTGCCGGTGATTGCCATCGCGCACGCGACGACCAGCGCGCTGCCGACGAACAGCACCGTCAGCAGCCGCGCGTACTTTGCCGAGGCGATCCACGGCATTACCAGCAGCGCGTGCACGCGGTTCATGGCAGCGTGGCCACCAGCATGGAAAGCGGCAAGAGTCCCAGCGCCACCCCGTGCGCGCCGCCCGTGTACAAGGCAATGCCTGCGATGCCGGCGAGATTGATCGCCAGCATCACCACGATCAGCCGCCGCTGCGCGCGCGTGTTCGCGGCTGCCCCGCGCTGCGCGTTCATTCGGCGATCTCCACGAACAGGTCCTCCAATCCCAGCGTGTCGATGCGCGCGCCCGGCAGGCGCGAAGCTTCCGGCCACGCGCCGCCGGCATCGCACTCCACGATCACGCTCAAGCTGCCGTCCTCGTGGCGGCGCTTGCCGAGCGGGGAGGCAGGCGCTGCGGCAGCGACATTCGCCGGCAACCACAGGCGCGCGTAGCGTTCCTTGGTTTCATCGACCGGACAGTGCAGCAGCAGGCGGCCGTCGTGCAGGAACGCGATGTCCGACGCCACACGTTCCAGATCGGAAACGATGTGCGTGGAAAACAACACCGTGGCACCGGCCTCGCCCGCGCGCAGCGCAATTTCGCGCAGCAGCTCGCGGCGCGCGACCGGATCGAGCGCGGATGCAGGTTCGTCGAGCACCAGCAGTTCCGGTTGAGGCGCCAGCGCGCGCACCAGATCCACGCGCTGGCGTTCGCCGGGCGACAGCTTCGCCATCACCTTGTCCGCTTCGATCTTCCAGCGTTGCATCGTGTCGCCGACGAAACGATGGTCCCAGCGCGGATAGAAGCGCGACAGGTAATCGAACATCTGCGCGGCGGTCAGCCACGCCAACGCGTCGGGTTGCTGCGGGACATAACCTAGGCGCTCTTTCGCGGCGTCGGAAAGTTTCAGCGCGGGTTCGCCGAACACGAGGGCTTCGCCCGCTTGTGGTTCCAGCAAGCCCAGCATCGCGCGGATCAGTGTGGACTTGCCGGCGCCGTTGCGGCCGATCAACCCGAGTACGCTGCCCGGTTGCAACGCCAAGTCGACGTGGTCCAGCACGACCTTCGAATCGTAGCGATGGGTGAGGCCGCGCACCTGCAGCGGCGCGGCGGATGCGGCGGTAACGGCTTGGGCAACGGCGTTCATGGCTTCACTCCTTCAGCAATTTGTCGAGCCGGCGCAACACCGGTTCGGCGGGAAGTTCGAGTTCGCGGGCTTGGCGGGCGAGCGCCGCGATTTGCGGTTCCAGCAGCCCCATGCGTTGGGTCTGGCTCAGTGCAGTTCTGGATTGCGCGGCCACGGTCATGCCCTTGCCGCGCTGGCGTTCCAGCAGGCCTTCACTTTCGGCGAGGCTGTACGCGCGCGAGACCGTCATCGGATTGACGGCGTGGAAGCCGGCGACCTCGCGCACCGACGGCAGCAGTTCGCCCGGCGGCAATTGCCCGCCCGCGATCAGGCGGCGCAACTGTTCCACGATCTGCCGGTAGATCGGCTCGGCCGAGGCGGGCTGGATCGTGAGCAGCGATGCGTCCATGTGTATCAATATGCCGATACACATGGACGCTGTCAAGCGCCGCGCGGGCGCCGGCGCTTGCCGGCCCGGATAGCGTCGTGCGTTACGCGCCGATATCGCGCAGCGGCTTGCCGTCCATCAGTTTGCGCTCGATCTGTTCGAGGCTGACGCCCTTGGTCTCGGGCACCAATGCCCAGGTGAACAGCAGGAACGCGGCGTTGAAGGCGGCATACAGCCAGAACGTGTTGGCGTGTCCGAAATGGTTGAGCAGCGTCAGGAACGTGGCGCCGACGATCGCGGTGAACACCCAATTGGTGACCGTGGACACGCCGATGCCGAAATCACGCCCCTTGAGCGGCTGGATTTCCGAACACAGCGTCCACACCAGCGGACCTGCGGAAAACGCGAAGCCAACCACGAACACCAGCAGCATCGCGACGGCCAGCAGGCGTTCGCCCTGGGTGCCCATACCGAGATGCATCAACACGCCGACCACGCCAAGCCCGATCGCCATCACCACGAAACCCGCATACAGGATGGGTTTGCGTCCGATGCGATCGACCAGGCCGATCGCGATGAAGGTGGCCAGCACGTTTGTCAACCCCACGATAGCGGTGAACCACATCTGCATGCTGGTGGCGTAACCCATGTCGGCGAAGATGCGCGGCGCGTAATACATCACCACGTTGATGCCGGTGAGTTGTTGCACCACTTGCAGCGCAATGCCCAGTCCCACCGAGCGGCGGAAATTGCGGTTTTCCAGGAACAGCCGCCAGCCCTGCTGCGGCGTGCGCAGTTGTTCCCGGATCTCCGCAACCTCGATTTGCACGGCCGCGGCATCGCCGCGCAGTTTCTGCAGCACCGCATCGGCTTCGGTGTCGCGTTGGCGCAGCACCAGCCAGCGCGGACTTTCCGGCAGTCCGAGCACGCCGATCAGGAACAGCGCGCCGGGCAGCGCGATGATGCCAAGCATCCAGCGCCAGCCTTCTATATAGCTGAAGCCGGTATCGGACAGGAACGCCACGAAGATGCCGATGGTGATCATCAACTGGTAGGTCGAGATCATCGCGCCACGCCGATCGCGCGGCGCGATTTCCGCGAGGTAAAGCGGCGCCGTGAACGCGGCGATGCCGATCGCCAGCCCCAGCACGACGCGCGCGCCGATCAGCGCCGCCGGCGACCATGCCCCCGCGCAGATCAGCGAACCAATCACGAACAGGCTGGCGCTGAACACCAGCGAGCGCTTGCGCCCGAAGTGTTTCGACAGCCACGCCGCGAGCGCGGCGCCGACCGCGGCGCCCCACATCATGCTGCTGACGATGTATTCGAGCATGGCATCGTTGATGGCGAAGTCGCGCTGGATGAACTGCTGCGCGCCGGAGATCACTCCGACGTCGAGGCCGAACATCAAGCCTGCCAGGGCAGCGAGCGTGGCCACGAAAGCGGCGTGGCGGCGTGCCTGTCCGGTGGTTATCGCGATTGCATTCATCACGGTTCTCCCCTCGAAGGTCGCGGTGCGAAATGTTTCCGGTGGATGTTCGTGCGCAGCATGGTTGCACTCAAGGCGTGCCCCCGGCGGCGCGCGCGGCCGGCTGCGCCTCGCAGCCGCCCGCGGCATCGATGAGGTGTCGCATCTTCAGGTAAACGCCGTTGGTCCAGCCGAAGCCGATCACGTTGGCCTTGTAACCCGCGGTGATCTTTACGTCCGCGTTGCCGAGCACCATGTTGTACTTCTCGCGGATGGTGCCGTCTTTCGCAAGGCTGCGGTCGACCGTGCCGGTGAACTTGCACGAGATGCGCCGCGCGTCGTCGCCGAAGCCATAGTCTTGCAATCCCTTCACCGCGATCCAATTGGTCGGGGCCCAGCCGAACGGCGCGTCCCATTGCGCGCCGGTGTCGCGGGTGCTCATCGCGAGGCCGCCCTTGTGTTCGAACAACTTGAGCTGCTTGACCAGATCGCCCGCTTGTTGCTTCGACGCCGCACCTGCCCACAGCGGATAGAACATCGTCAGGTATGGATCGGTGGAAGCCTTGCCGGCGACGAAATCGTAATCCATGTAGCGGCCCTGGTCGGCGTGCCAGAGATATTTGTCGATCGCGGTGCGGCGCGCCTCGGCGGCTTTCGCCCAGTGCTCGGCGTCGGCAGTCTTGCCGAGCTGCTTCGCGAATGTTTCGAGATCGCGCTCGTAGCGATACAGCAGGCTGTTCAGGCCCACGCCCGCGTAGTGATGGGTGGAGCCGCCCCACGGCCCGAAATGGAAATCGGTGTCGAAGCCGGATTCGCGCATCGCGCGGTCGCCGAGATAGTAATCGGCGGTGAGGCGATAACCGTCCAGCCAGTCGCCGGCGCAGACTGTCGATCGGGCGACGTCGCAACTGGTGGTCTTCAGCGTCGTGGTTTCGGCAGCATCCGGATGTTGCGGCGCCTTGACGAGATAACCCGGATTCTGCGACGGATGCGCCAGCAGCCAGCGGATCACGCCGACGTAATAATCGCTGTTCTGCGCCTCGATGACCGGTCCATGGCCGTAATCGAAATAGCGCGACAGCCCGGTGTCGCCGGCGAGGTGTTGCTTGCCGGTCCAGATCTCGTAATTGCGTACCGCCAACGGATACGCGCGCGCGAGCCAAGCATGTTTCGCGGCGGCATCGGGAAAGCTGGCCGGATCATCCAGCACCGCGGTCATCATCGCGCTCAACAACGGCGGCTGCGAACGCGAGAGGTAATAGGTGCGGTTGGCGTTGAGCACACCGCCGTAATGTTCGACCTCGTACAAGGCGTTGTTGGTCATGTCCAGCGCGAGCTTCTGGTGATGATCGGCCACCAGTCCCAGCACGATGAAGTAGCTGTCCCAGCCATACATCTCGTTGAACATCCCACCCGGCACGACGTAGGGATACGGCACATACAACAGGCCCTGCGCGGCCAGCGTGGTCGGATCGAAATCGCCGAGCTGCTGGATCGGTGCGGGCAAGTTCTCGAGGCGCACCCCGCAACGCCTGGCGCTTTGCGTCAGCGATGCGGGCGCCGTCGCCTGCGCCGGCAGGTACACGACCGAATGCGACGGCACCTTGGGATCGATCAACGCGCGGCACTCGTTCACCGAGCGCGTGAGGGTGCTCCAAGCGTGATCAATGTAGCTGCGTGTCTTCGCGGAATCGGGCGTGGCCGCGCCGGCGGCGGTCGTGACCAGCGTGAAAGCGAAGGCGATGCACAGCGAACGAAGTTTCATGACAGGCTCTCCGTGTGCTTGCTGAGGGTGGATGGGCTCGCGCGATCCATGGCACCGGCCTATCCGCGCTTGCGCCGGCGCGATTTGGGCCGCGGAGGCGCGGTCGAACCACGGACGACCAGTTCCGGATTGAAGCTTTCATTTTCCACCGTTTCGCCCCGGATCCTTGCGATCAACATGCGCGTCGCGCGCTCGACGATGATGTCGGCGCGCTGCCGCGCGGTGGTGAGCGGCGGCCACGAGTGGCGAGAAAACGGACTGTCCTCGAATCCCGCGATCGACACATCGTACGGCACATGCAGGCCAGTGGATTGTGCGGCCGCCAGTGCGCCCGCGGCGATCTCGTCGTTGCAGCCGAAGATGGCGGTCGGTGGTTCGGCAAGGTCGAGCAGCCGGCGTGCGCCGCGAAAGCCGTGGTCGAACACGTAATCGCCTTCGATCATCAGGTCCTCGCGCAGCGGCACACCATAATCCCGCAGCGCATCCTTGTAACCCTTCAGGCGTTCGGCACTGGCGTGGTGGTGCTTGCCGCCGCGCAGGAAGCCGATGCGCACGTGGCCGAGCTGCAGCAGGTGCGTGGTGATGGCGTAGGCAGCGTCGCGGTCGTCGACGTACACGCAGGGAAAGCCGTCGCGCGGATCGCGCGCGGCGGAAATGATCCGGACGAAAGGGATGTGGTAGCTGGCCAGTCTTTGCAGGGACGCCATGCGTTCCGACACGGGCGTGGTCAACACCAGGCCGGAAAGGCGCGAGCGGTGCACGAAGTCGCGCAGGTCTTCGGCCAGGCTCGGCGCCCTCGAATTGCAGGGGCGGATCTGCAGGCCGAAATGCATGTCGTCGCACGCGCCGAGCGCGCCCTGCTGCATCGCGATGATGTAGTAAGCATTCGGATTGTCGTAAACGAGCCCGATCGTGTAGGCGTGGGCACCGCTCAAGCCGCGCGCCAGCAGATTGGGCCGATAGTCGAGTTGTTCGATGGCGCGCAACACGCGCTGGCGCGTGTCATCGCGCACCGAGCGCTCACCGTTTGCCACGCGCGATACGGTCTTCGCGGAAACGCCGGCCCGCTTCGCGACGTCGTCGAGTGTTGCCGATCCCACGGGCACTCCTTTCGTGACAGCGCTGTCATTCAAGCCCTGGGCGACAGTGTCGCACAGGTTGCGGCCTTGGCAACAGCGCACCGCATGACGGGCTGCGTGTGTTGCGACGCAGCATGCAGAGACCGCATCCTGCATGGCCCGCACCGGCCATTTCAAGCCGGAAGCAGCTTGGCGGAAGCCGTCCGGCAGGGCGTTCCGGGTGGTGCACTGCAAATTGACAGCGCTGTCTTTGCAGGCGCAGACTGCGCCAAGCATGTCTGCGGGGAATCATCGGCATGGGTGTCGGTATCACTGTCAGGCGTTTGATCCGGTCGGCGCGCTGGGGGCGCGGTCGACCTTGCAGTTTTCGAGCACGCCGCTCCAGCGGTCCGCGCTGGCTGCCGGTGTGTTTCCGTGCCCGCATGCAATGGACACCATGAGTTCCGCGGTAAACATTGAACGGAGATTTGGCTGAGTCACGCCATTGACGGTTGCACGAACCGGCACAGCAAGTGGTTTGTTTCACGCAGAAGAAAAGGCGCGTTCCGGACGGCCTGTGATGTCACGAACCCTACTCATCGCTGGAGGAGAGTCATGAAGCAGAACCGCAAGCTGATCAGGCTCGCGCTGACGAGCGCCATCATCGCAGCGTTGTCACCCGCCGCCTTCGCGGGCGGCCAGGCCGCCGGCACGCCCGCGCAGCAAGCCACGCCCTCCAATGGACAGCAATCCAAGACGACGACGCTGGAAACCGTGGTGGTCACGGCCAGCGCGATCGGCGTCAAGAAACTCGACGCGAGCTACAGCATCGTGTCGGCGAACCGCGAGGAAATCCGCCAGGCCAACCCGGTCAGCGTCGCCGACCTCCTGAAAATCTCGCCCGGCATCTGGCCCGAATCCACCGGCGGACAAACCGGCGCCAACATCGAAATCGCGGGCTTCCCCGGCGGCGGCGACGCGCCGTTCTTCACCAACATGATCAACGGCTCGCCGATCTACGGCATGTCGTCGCTGTCATTCATGGATTCGAGTTCGCTGTTCCGGCTGGATGACACCATCCAGCGCGTCGAAATCGTGCAGGGCGGTCCGGGTGCGGTGTTCGGCCCCGGCCAGATGGGCGCCACCGCGAACTTCATCCTGCGCCAGGGCACCGCGACGCCTTCCGGCGACGTCGGACTCACCTATGGCGACGAAGGTCTGTGGCGCGTCGATGGCTTCTACGGATTCAAGCTTGCCGATGGCTGGTACGCCAGCATCGGCGGGTTCTACCGCACCTCCGACGGCGTGCGCGATCCGCAGTTCAAGTCCGACGAGGGTGGTCAGTTGACCGCGACGCTGACGCACGATTGGGACAACGGCTCGTTGATGCTGTTCGCGCGCAAACTCAACGACAAGAACCAGTTCATCACGCCGATCCCTATGATCCAGGGCTCGGGCGACAAGTTTTCCGGCTATCCCGGATTCGATCCTTCGACCGGCACCTACTACAGCAAGGCAATCCAGAACGTGCAGGTGCCGAACCCGCTGGGTTACTACGAAAACGCCAATCTTGCCAACGGCCGTGGCGGCAACCTCAACTACTTCGGCGGCAGTTTCGATACGACGTTGGGCAGTTGGACGATCTCGGACAACTTCCTGTATTTCGGCGGCGACCTGCCGACCAACGCGCTGTTCTCCGGTCCCAACCCGAAACCGCTGGGTTATTACCTGTACGGCTGCAACATGGCGCAGCCGGCGGGTTATTGCAGCGCCACGAACCAGCCGGTGGACAGCGACACGCTGAATTATCCGACCACCCAGAATGTCGTCGCGACGCTGCCGAATGGCCAGACGGTGCCGCTGGACCAGAGCGTAATCCACCAGGGCTGGTGGTTCATCCAGAAGCGCCTGAAGAGCCTCAACAACGATTTCCGGATCAGCCGCGAAATCTTCGACGGCAACACCATCACCGCGGGCGTTTACCTCGCGCGTTACACCGACCATGACAACTGGTCGCTGGGCAACCAGGAGCTGATGCTCAACCAGCCGAACACCCAACCGATCGGGCTGACGTACACCTCGGGGGGCCAGACCTACGTGGTCGCCAACCCGCAGGGCTTCGTCGATTTCAGCGGCAACTTCAACATCGTCGAGGCCGGCACCGCCACCAACAAGGCGTTCTACCTGTCCGACTCGTGGACGATCGGTCCGTGGCTGCTGCAGGCCGGCGGCCGCGTCGAGAACATGAATGTGCATCAGCGGACCTGCAACCAGTCCAAGGTGGATCTCGACGGCAATCCGCTCACGCTGTTCGACAACGCGACGCCGATCTGCAACGGCACCTGGGATTACGAAAACTACGACAAGACCCATCCCTCGTTCACCGCCGGCGCGAACTATGAGTTCAACGACCACATGAGCGCGTACGTGCGCGCCAACACCGGTGGCCATTTCGATGATTTCGACAACGGCATCCGCGGCACCGGCGGCAATTTTGCGCCGATGCAGAAGATCAAGAACCTGGAGGCCGGCTTCAAATATGGTTCGCCGACACTGTTCGTCGACGTCAGCATCTACCATCGGTTGTTTACCGGCCTGCCTTACCAGGAAAGCATCAACGGCACGCCGATCGGCCCGATCGAGAACTACGGCGCCAACACGCACGGTCTCGACTTGAATGGCACCTGGTCGCCCATCGAGAACCTGCACCTGAAGCTGGTCGCCGATTACATGGACGGGCATTACACGCACCACAACGGCTGCGCGACGTACGTCGACATCAACGGCAACACGCAATGCGTCAGCTTCGACGGGCAACCACTGCAGCGCCAGCCCAAGGTCCGCTACCTGTTCATGCCGAGCTACACGTTGCCGACCAGTTGGGGCAGCGTCACCGGATTCCTGACCTGGGAGCATGCCGGCCAGCGCTTCGAGGACCAGACCGGATTGCAGCCGCTGGGCACCTACCACACGCTCGGCGCGGGGCTGGTGGCCGACTATGGTCCCAACTGGCAGTTCCGCCTGCAGGGCACCAACTTGACCAATGCGATCGGCCTGACCGAAGGCAACGCGCGCATCACGGGCGCCAGCGCGGGCATCAACGGCGTGCTGATGGCGCGGCCGCTCATGGGACGCGAGGTGTATGTCCAGGCGAAGTACCAGTTCTGAAGCACCGGCTTCGTCCCACGCCTGAACCGGATCGTGCGCGACGCCGATCCGGTTCGTGGCGTCCGTGCCCGCCGCGGATTCGCCGTCGCGTCGCTCCTGCAGGCGACGCATCGATCCGGAGCTTGACATGAGATTCCGCGCGCTGCTGTTTTTCTGTTCCCTAGTGCTCGTGCCCGCCGCGGGGGCGCTGGCGCAAGCACCCGCCACCGATCCGGGGTTCCTGCTGGCCGCGACGGCCAAGGATTTCGACGCGTACTTTCCGTCCTACCTCGCCAACGGTTACTTCTCGACCATGACTTCGGTGCGCGGCACCGAGCCCGACCGCGCCTACATGGTCGCCCTCATGGATTACACGAAAGATGACATTTCGCGCCCCGCCGCGATCCCCGGCTGGAGCGAGATCGACTACAACCCCGGCACGGGCTGGATGAACATGACGCGTCTCGATCCGGAAATCTTCTCCGGTTATTCGCAGACGCTGAACATGCACGATGGAACGCTGACCACGCGCTACCGCTTCCGGTACGTCAAGAATCCCACCGACGTCGAGGTGACGACGTTCGTCAGCCAGGCCGATCCGCATCTCGCGGCCACGCGTATTTCGATCACGCCGCAGTTCGACGGGAAGGTGCAGCTCCGGTTTCCGTTCCGTCTGTGGACAGGCCACCAGCCGCGTTTCCCGATCGACAGCATGACCGGCGACCAGATGATCGACGCGGTGATCGCGAGCGGCCAAAATTTAAACGACAAGCCGGTACCCACGCCCGACCGCGCGCCCGTGTGGTATCCGGGCACCACGCTCGTCACCCATGATGGCGGCAAGACGAAGCAGTTGACGTTGTGGCTCGACGGACAGGCCGTGAATGGTTTGAAGATGGCCGAGGCGGCGGCGATCGAGTTGCCGCGCGGTTTGAAAGTCGAAAGCGTGAAGCTGGAGAAAACCTCCGACAAGCTGTCGCTGGACATCGTCGCCCGTGTGCGCAAAGGGCAAAGCTACAGCTTCACCAAGTACATCGCTGCCTCGCGGCAGGATTGGGGCGGCGACGCGCAGGCCGACCTTGCGCTGGCGACGCAGGCGCGCAGCACCGGCTTCGACACGCTGCTCGCGCGCCATGTCACCGCGTGGCATGACTTGTGGAAAGCCGACATCGTGGTGGACCACGACGAAGCGGTACAGCGCGCGCTGCATTCCGACCTTTACTACATCCTCTCCAACAGCACTGCGAACACTGCATGGGCGATGGGTGCCTGCGCGCTGACACCGAATTACGCCGGCCACGTGTTCTGGGATTCCGATTCGTGGGTATTTCCGGCGCTGTTGCTGCTGCATCCGGAACGCGCGAAGTCGATCGTGATGTTTCGAAACCGCACCATGCAGGGCGCGCGTGAACGCGCCGCGCAGTACGGTGCGAAAGGGCTGATGTATCCGTGGGAATCGGATCCGCAGAAAGGCATCGACGTGACGCCGCATTTCGCCTATGGCGTCTATCGCGAAATCCACGTCAACGCCGACATCGCGATCGCGCAATGGCAGTACTGGCTCGCGACCGACGATCGCGCATGGCTGAAGCGGTACGGCTGGCCGGTCATCGAAGGCATCGCGACGTTCTGGAAAAGTCGCGTCACGTACGACAAGGCGGACGACCGCTATGAAATCCTGCACGTCACTTCGCCCGACGAAGCCTACGACGACGTGCCCAACGACACCTTCACCAACGCCGCGGCGCGCAAGGCGCTGGAGATCGCGACGAAGGCCGCCGCGCTGGTGGGCGCGAAGGCTGATCCGGCGTGGGCGGAGATTGCGGCGAAGATGTACATCCCGTTCGATCAGAAGGCCCAGCGTCATTACGATTTCGATCCGTCGGTGCCGCACGACAAGATCACCTGGTTCGGCTCCACGCTGGCGTGGCTGATGTATCCGAATCTCGATATGCCGATGTCGCTCGCGGTGCGCCGCAACGATTTTGCCTACCAGTTGCAGGCGCTCAAAAGTCACGGCGACAGCCCCAACGAGATGCTGATGGTGATGCTCACCGTGGGCGCGGCCGAACTGGGCGAAGCGAAAGCCGTGGGCGACTGGATCCACCGCAACCTGGTCGGTTATTTGAAGCCGCCGTTCAATGTCCGCAGCGAAACCGTGGACAACAACAACGGCTACATCCTCGCGACGTCGGCGGGTTTCGTGCAGAGTTTCATCTACGGCTTGAGCGGTCTGCGCATCAATGACAAGGGTCTCGACGCGGAGTACGCGCCGATCCTGCCGCCGGACTGGAAATCGGTGACGCTGAGGGACATCACGTTCCGCGGCAAGCACTACGACATCACGGTGAACCGCGGCGCCGACGGCAAGGTCATGCTGACGCGCAAACCTGCAGCGGTTCGATAGAGATCATTTCGAAAAGATATCCATCGTCATTCCGGACGCCGCGAAGCGGCGATCCGACTGCGTTTGCAGGATTGCAAAACGCGAACGCTGAAGGCGGCCGAAGAACGAGCGCCATGGATGGCGCGAGTCGACCCAGTGACTTTGCTCTGACGAGAAAGACACTGGATTACGCGCCGCTCCTGCGGCGCGCCCTTCGGGCCATCGGCTTCGCCGATGTTCGCTTCGGCATCCTGCCTGCGCAGTCCCGCTTTCGCGGGAATGACGACAGGAGAAATCTGGAGTGCGAGCCGCAACCTCACATGAACAGTCTTCGGGCGAAACTCAGCTTCCTGTTGTTGACGCTCGTATGCATCGCGCCGATCGCCGGCGCTGCCACGGATTCGAGCTTTCTGCTCACCGCGACCGCAAAGAATTTCGAAACCTATTTCCCGGGCCAACTCGCGAACGGCTACGTCTCGACCTTCACTTCGCCACGCGGAACCGAAAGCAACCTGTCGTACCTCATCGCGTTCATGGATTACGGCAAGGACGACATCGCACGTCCTGCCGCGATTCCGGGCTGGAGCGGCATCGACTATCGCGCGGGCTCGACGAGTGCATGGTTGAACCTGGCGCCGCTGGAAGCGGCGGTGTTCCAGGATTACCGCCAGGTCCTGAACCTGCATGAGGCCATACTGAGGACACGCTATCGCTACGTCGATCAAGGCAAGGTGACGCGCGTCGAAGTCGTCAGCTTCGTCAGCGAAGCCTCGCCGCATCTTGCCGCGGTTCGCTTCACGATCACGCCGGAATTCGACGGCACCGTCGAACTCTCGTTTCCGCTGGTGTTGTGGGCGCCGTCGCAGCCGCGCCTGCCGCTGGCGAAGCTGCCGGGCGACACCGGCCTCACGGGAGACCGGTTCCGGCAGGCGCTGCACGCGCACGGCCTTTCACTGGCGCCGGCGCCGCCGGCCACGGCCGACCGCGCGGCGATCTGGTACCACGGTGACACGCGAATCCTGGATGCCGAAGGCGATGCAACAGGATTGACGTTGCGCGTCGATGGGCAGGCGACCCACGGCAAGCGCATGGGCGAGGCCGTTGCCATACAGTTGCCGGACGGTGTTCGTCCCGTCGAAACCAAGCTGGATCGAACCGACAATCGCCTGTCGCTCGACCTGCGCGTGGCTGTGCAAAAGAGCAAGACTTACGCCTTCACCAAATACGTCGCGGTGTCACGCGAAGGTTGGGGCGGCGACGCGAAAGCCGATCTCGCGCTGGCCGAATCCACGCGCGCCCGCGGCTTTGACGCAATGCTCGATGCGCAGCGCATGGCGTGGGCCAAGCTGTGGCGGTCGGACATCCGCATCGAGGGCGACCCGCAGGCGCAGCTCGCGGTGCATTCCGATCTTTACTACCTGCTCAGCAACGCGCCGCCGGATGTGGCGTGGGGGGTGGGTGCGTGCGCACTGACCACGGGTTACGTCGGCCATGTGTTCTGGGACAGCGACAGCTGGATTTTCCCGGCACTGTTGCTGTTGCACTCGCAACGGGCGCGCTCGATCGTGCTGTTCCGCGACCGCACGTTGCCGGCTGCGCAGCAGCGGGCGCGCGATGCGGGCTTTGCCGGCGCCAAATATCCGTGGGAAGCCGATCCGGACGACGGCAGCGAGCAGATCCTGTTTGCCGCGCACCGCTTGAGCGTCGGCGAAATCCACGTCAACGCCGACGTCGCGATCGCACAATGGCAATACTGGCTGGCGACGCACGATCTCGACTGGTTGCGCAAGCACGGCTGGCCGGTGATCCGCGATATCGCGGCGTTCTGGGCCAGTCGCGCGACCTACGATCCGGCGACGGATCGCTACGAAATCCGCGACGTCGTGTCGCTGATGGAGCCTTATCCGCACGTCAATGACGACACGTTCACCAATGCGTCGGCAGCGAAGGCGCTGCGGATCGCCACCGCCGCGGCCAAGACGGTCGGCGTGCAACCCGATCCGCGCTGGACGCAAATCGCCGGCAAACTCGACATTCCGTTTTCAACTGCAGGCCGGCATCATCTCGATTTCGGTCCGGGCACGCCGTTGCACGATCCCGACGACAACGATCTGGCCTTTCTGATGTTTCCTTCGTTGAACGTTGAAATGGACGCCGCCACGCGGCGCAACGACTACCGGATCGCCGCCGCGCCACTGGAACAACCCGGCGCGACTTCGACCTCGATGGGGCTCGCGCCGCTCACCATCGCCGCTGCGACAACGGGCGATACGGCGGGTGCGACGCGCTGGCTCGCGGACAACATCAGCAAAGAGATGATGAAGCCGCCGTTCAACGTGCGCACCGAAACGCCGGACAACAACACCGGTTGGTTTCTCACCGGTTCGGCGGGCTTCGTGCAAAGCCTGGTTTACGGCCTCACCGGATTGCGCATCGAGGATGCCGGGCTGGTTGCGGCATACCCGCCCATCCTGCCGTTCGGATGGAAATCGCTTACGCTGACCAATGTCACGTTTCGCGGAAGGCGTTTCGACATCACCATCGATCGTGACCAAAGTGGCAAGCCGCGGTTGCAACGAAGGCCCACTTCAAAGGGAGACACGCCATGAACCCGCTATCCCGCAACGCCCGCTGGTGGATCGCCGCACTCGTCAGCGCGCTGGCGTGGGCGCCGGCCATGGCGGCATCGACGCACGTCGACGCGCAAGAGACCGTGCACGCACCGGCTTTCACGGTTCCGTTTTCCAGCTACGCGTCACCCGAGTCGCGCAAACTGTTCCGGCGCATGCTCGATGAGGGCCGCAACGCGCCGCCCTTGAACGGTCCCGTCGCCGCGAGCCGCGCGTACTACGACAAGATCAATACCACGCGCGCCGCATTGATGGAGCGCATGTATCCGGTGACGATCGAGCAGCGCGACATCGGCGGCGTGCCGACGCAGGTGGTCACGCCGAAACAAGGCATCGCGCCGGCGCAGCAGCATCGCGTCCTGATCAACCTGCACGGCGGCGCATTCCTGTGGGGCGCGGGCGCCGGCGGACTGGTCGAATCGATCCCGGTCGCGAGCGTCGGCGGCATCGAAGTCATCACCGTGGATTACCGGCAAGGCCCGGAGCACGTGTTTCCGGCCGCCAGCGAAGACGTCGCCGCGGTGTACCGCGCGCTGCTCAAGCGCTATCCCGCGAAGAACATCGGCACCTACGGCTGTTCGGCGGGCGGCGTGCTGACCGGCGAAGCCGTGGCCTGGTTCATCCACGAACATTTGCCGGTGCCGGGCGCGATCGGCATCTACTGCGCATCGATCGTCGACATAAGTGGCGATTCGGCCTGGGTGGCACCCGTGCTCGATGGCGAACCACCGCCCGTTGCGCCACTGAAATACACCGATCTGCCCTACTTCAGCGGCGTGAAGCCCTGCGATCCCATGGTGTTTCCCGCGAACTCGCCGGAACTGCTGAAGCAGTTTCCGCCCACGCTGCTGATCACCGGCACCCGCGATTTCGCGATGAGCTCGGCCATCCAGAGCCAGCGGCTGCTGACGAACGCCGGCGTCGATGCGGAGCTGCACGTCTGGGACGGCATGTGGCATTCGTTCTTTTCGGATCCGGAGATGCCAGAGTCGAAAGAAGCATATGCCGTGATGGTGCGTTTCTTCGATCGACATCTCGGGCGCTAGCGCGACTGTTCCGTGATCGCGAATCCCCTCCACGAAGCGATGCAGCGCACCAATGGCCTGCTCAAGGCCGGCGATTTCGGCGCGGCGCGCGATGCGCTTCGGGAAATCGTCGAAGCGCATCCCGATTACGCCGAGGCGCAACGCCTGCTCGGCGGCGTCACGCTGATGCTGGGCGATGCGGCCGAGGCGGAGCGGATCCTACGGCGCGCCCTCGAGCGCGATCCGGATTGGACGCCCACCCTCACCACGCTCGGCGAATTGCTGCTGGGCAGCGGCCGTTACGCTGAAGCAGAGACATTCCTGGAACGGGCGGCCACCGCCAAACAGCCCGATCCGCACGCGGCCGAGGTGCTGGCGCGCTGCTGCAACGATCGAAGGCAGCCGGCGCGGGCGCTTGCGATTACCGCGCCGTTCTGCGCGCGCGACAACGTGCCGCCTGAACTGATCGTCCAGCAGGTCACCGCGCTGGTCGCGCTCGGCCGCAGCGGCGACGCCATCGAATGGTGCAGGCAACTTGTCGCGCGAGCGCCGGACAACCTTGCGGCCGAACAGGCGCTCGCCACCGCCTTGCAGGCCGCGAATCGCCATGATGAAGCGGAAAGCGTCGCCCGGCGCGCGCTGAAGCACGGTCCCCGCAGCACGACGTTGCGCTACACGCACGCGCGCAGCCTGATCGCGCTGGGCAAATACGAACGCGCCGAAACCGCGCTGCGCGACTGCCTACGGCTGGAACCGCAACACGTCGACGCGCACGGTGATCTCGCGCGACTGATATGGATGCGCAGCGGCGATGCTGGCGAGGCCACGGCGGCGCTCGACGCAGCGTTGCAGACGTTCCCCAACAACGATGCGCTGTGGGCCGCGAAAGCCGCGGTACTGCAAGGCGCAGGCGATGCGCGTGCGGCCTGGGTATGTCTTGCCGCGCGCGTCGAGCGTCCGCAGGCGCCGCCGGCGTTGCATGTGCGCGCCGGTCTTGCGGCGCTGGAGTTCGATCCGCGCATCGCGTTCGAGCGCGCTGAATGCGCGTTGCGCGCGGCGTCGAACGATTCTGCCGCGCGTACGCTCCAGGTCGCGGCGATGTTGGGCGTCGGCGACGCGCGTTCCGCATTGCAAACCTGCGAGACGCTGCGGCGCGAGTCACCCGACGATCAATACCTGCTCGCGTTGCAGACGACGGCGTGGCGGATGCTCGATGACGAACGTTACGCGCAGCTTTGTGATTACCCGAGCCTGGTGGTTGCGTATCGGCTCGAACCGCCATCGCCGTGGACGAACCTCGCGGATTTTCTCGACGAACTGCAACACGCACTCGGCCGTTTGCACGACGCGTTCAGGCATCCGCTGCTGTTCCAGTCGCTGCGCCACGGCACCGAGACCACGAATGATCTGACGCGCAGCGACGATCCCGCGATCCGCGCGCTGTTCGCCGCTTTCGACGCGCCGATTCGCGACTACATCGCACGGATGGGTGCGGGAACCGGCCCGCTGCGCCGCCGCAACCGCGGCACGTACACGTTCAACGGAAGCTGGTCGGTCAGGCTGGGCAACGACGGCTTCCATCACAACCACGTGCATCCGCGCGGCTGGATTTCATCGACGTGTTACATCGCGTTGCCGGAGGGCATGGACGATCCGGCCAACCGCGAAGGCATGCTGACATTCGGTGAGCCCGGCATCCTCACCACGCCTGCATTGCCGGCGCAGCACGCAGTGCGCCCAGAAGCGGGCATGCTGGTGCTGTTCCCGTCGTACTTCTGGCACGGGACCGTGCCGATTTCAGGAACGCAAACGCGGCTGACCGTTGCGTTCGACGCCGTGCCCGACCGCTGATCAGGCCTGCGGCAGCGCATTGAACGCGATCACGATGCGCGGTTCGTCGCTGTCGTGCGGTTCCACGTAATGTTCCATCCAGCACGGGAACAGCACCAGCAAGCCCGCTTCCGGCGTCAACTGGATGTCGCTGTAGCCGTTCGGCACTGCGCCCTTGACATAGCCGTGCACCACGCCGGGACGCGGATCGCGGAACACGAAGCGTCCCGAACCGGGTGGCACCTTCAGGTAGAACGATCCCGACAACAGGCAGCCTTCGTGCACGTGCAGGAAATTGAAACCGCCGCGGTCGTGCAGGTTCACCCACGATTGCAGGTCGAACGGAAGGCCCGCGACGCCCATTTCGCGCAACGCGCTGGCACACGCGGCGCGCACGCTGTCGCGCAAGGCCGCAAACACCGGCCGTTCGAGCACGGCCATGTCCTCGCTGTTCCAGCCGTGGCGGTTGGTGCGCCCCGCGGGTTTCGGACTGGTCGCGCGCAGCCGCGCGACTTCCGCGATCCATTCGTCGAAACGAGCGCGCAGGGACGGCACGCGCGCCTGCCAGATGCGCGTCGGAAACAAGTCATGGGATTGCAGCACGGGCGCCGTGGCCGGAGCGCCGAACGACGGCTGCATGATCGTCACCGTCTTGTCGCCGATGGTTGTCACGCTGTCTCCCGCGGTTCAACATGATGGGCGGCGTCGATGCGCCGCGCCGGAGAACGAGATGCAGAAACGAAATCCCTGGCCTGCATGGGTGCTGGGTTGTCTCGCGTTGTTCGCCGCGGGTGCCGCGTGGGCGCTGCCGCCACCGCCGCAATCCTGGCAACCGGACGTCGACCGGCTCGTCGCCGATGATAGCGCGCACCCGCCGCCGCAAAACGGCGTGCTGTTCGTCGGCAGTTCCTCGATCCGGATGTGGACGGACCTGGCTGCGGATTTCCCCGGCGTGCCGGTGATCAACCGCGGCTTCGGTGGTTCGGCGATCGCCGACAGCACGTATTACGCGGACCGCATCGTCATTCCCTGTCATCCGCGCCTGGTCGTGATGTACGCCGGCGACAACGACATCGCCGAAGGCGACACGCCGGCACAGGTAAGCGACGCGTTCAAGGCCTTCGTCGCGCGCGTCCGCCGCGCGTTGCCGGACGTCGCGATCGCCTACATCTCGATCAAGCCGAGCCTCGCCCGTGCGGCGCTGTGGCCGCAGATGCGCGAAGCCAACCGCATGATCGCCGATTGGTCGCGCCAGCAGAAAGACGTCACCTTCGTGGATGTCGCGGCGCGCATGCTGGATGCGAACGGCAAGCCGCGCGCCGAGTTGTTCCGGGCCGACGGATTGCACATGGACGCGGCCGGCTACGCGATCTGGGTGCAGGCGCTGAAGCCGGTGCTCGCCCGGCATGGATTCGCGGTGCATTGATCGGCGGCAACGCAGCGGGTTGCATGTCGCAAGCGCCGAGACGCGCCGGCGTATGCTGGCCGGATGTCAGCCTCGCTTCCCGCGCGCATCAAGGGTCGCGGCGCCGCCTCCAATCCGGAGGGACGTTTCGAGCATGTGCGGCACCAGCCTGAGGACGACGGCTGGCAGGGCGCGCTGCTGGACGAAGCCGCGCCGCGTCCGCAAACCTGCGTCACCGAAGAACGCGCGCGCAGCGTGATCACCCGCAACGATTCGCCCGACATCGCGTTCGAGCAGGCGCTGAACCCGTATCGCGGCTGCGAACACGGCTGCATCTATTGTTTCGCGCGTCCCTCGCACAGTTACTTGAACCTTTCGCCGGGACTGGACTTCGAAACCAGGCTGCGCGCGAAGACGAACCTCGCCGAGGTGCTGCGCGCGGAATTGTCCAAACCCGGTTACGTGCCGAAGCCCATCAATATCGGCAGCAACACCGATCCGTACCAGCCGGTCGAGAAGCAGTGGCGCCTGACGCGCGCCGCGCTGGAAGTGCTGGCCGAATGCCGCCACCCCTGCACGATCGTCACCAAGAGCGCGCTGGTCGAACGCGACCTCGACATTCTTGCGCCGATGGCGCGCGAAAATCGGGTGCAGGTGTTCGTATCGGTGAATTCGCTCGACAACCGGCTGGCGTCGAAGCTGGAACCGCGCGCGTCCGCACCGCACCGGCGCCTGCAGGCGGTGCAGGCGCTCGCGCAAGCGGGCGTTCCGGTCGGCGTGCTGGTCGCGCCGATCATCCCGGCGTTGAACGATCGCGACATGGAAGCGGTGCTGGAACGCGCCGCGCAAGCGGGCGCCAACATGGCCGGCTACACGGTGCTGCGCCTGCCGTGGGAATTGAAAATCCTGTTCCGCGAATGGCTGGCGATCCACGTGCCGCAGCGCGCCGAACACGTGATGAGCCTGGTGCGGCAGATGAATGGCGGCCAGGATTACGACTCCGATTTCCGCACTCGCATGCGCGGTCAGGGCCCGTTCGCGGATTTGTTGCGGCGGCGTTTCGAAGTCGCCTGCCGCAAGCACGGCTTCGCCCGCGCGCGCACGCTGCAACTGGATTGTTCGTGCTTCGTGCCGCCGCGCAAGACATCACCGCAAGGTGAATTGTTCTGACGCTTGCCTGCGTTCAGTGCGTTGTCGTTGCGGCAAGATACTTCCCGAACCAATCCAGCGTCCGCCGCATGATGTCCTCTTCGTCGGCGTGGTCGGCGATATGGTGGCCCTGGTTGGCGTACACGACCAGCGTCGTCGGCACGCCCAGCGTCTTCAGCGCGTGCCAGTATTCGAACGATTGTGGTGCCGGGCATTCCTCGTCGCGTTCGCCGACCACGATCAGTGCCGGCGTGTGCGCGTTCCTGATGTAGTTGATCGCCGAGCTTTTCGCGTAGGCCGCGGGATCGTCGTACAGCGAAGCGCCGAAGAACGGGATCATCCACTGGTCGATCTGGTTCTCGCCGTAATAGCTTTGCCAGTCGGACAGGCCGGCGCCCGCGACCACTGCCTTGAAACGCTGCGTGCGGGTGGGCGCGAACATGCTCATGAAACCGCCGTAGCTCCAGCCCATCATGCCGAGCCGCGCATCGTCGATCGGCAGCTTTTTCTCGATCTTGTCCAGGCCCGCGAGCGTGTCGTCGAGATCGCCGTAGCCCATCTGCTGGCGGATCGCCTGCGCGTAGGCTTCACCCTCGCCGAAGCTGCCGCGCGGATTGGGCATCAGCACGAAGTAGCCGAATTCCGACAGCATCGTCGCGCTGCCGCCCCAGCTCGGCAGGGTCGCCGACGACGGGCCGCCGTGCACGTACACGACCATCGGATATGTCTTGTGCGGGTCGTAATCCGCCGGGTACATCAGCCAGCCCTGCACGTGGAAACCGCCGTGGTCCCACTCCATCGACTCGGCCTTGCCCCACGCGTGCGCAAGACCCTTGTTGATCGACGTCACCGCGGGCGGCGGCGCGGTGGTGAGCTGGCCCGCGTGCACTTCCGGCGGTTGGTCGAATGCATTGCCCGCGTAGGCGATGCGCCGCGGCGCTTTGTCGGACAGCGAAACCGAGAGCGCAGCGCGGCCGTCGCCGATGCTGCCCGGCGCGGTGAACCACAGGCGCGTCTGGCGCGCGCTGTTGCCGGCGAGCGTGTATTCGGTGACCTGCACCTTGCCGCTGGCGATCTGGTTGACCAGCAGCGAACGCGCATCGAGGAACGTGAACCATGACGGCGTCACCTTCGTGCCTGCGGTCAGGTCCACCGGCGCGCCGCCGGACGCCGGAACGCCATAGATGTCGCCGCCGGTGGCGCCGCGGTCGCTCATCAGGCCGCCGATGAACAGGATGCGTGCATCGTCCGGCGACCAGCGCGGCAGCGCGATCTGCAGGCCGCGCAGTGAGCCTTTCACCGTCGCGGGATCGACGATCAATTTCGGCGCTGCACCCGCGGTGGCGTCCTGCACGTAGAGTTTGGCCGTCCACCAGTTGTCGTCACCCGGCGGTTTGGCGGCGATGTAGGCTATGCGGTTGCCGATCGACGACGCGCGGAATTCGTAGACATACAACCCTTCGGGCGTCAGCAGTTCGGGCGCGCCGCCGGACGCTGCAATGCGCGCCACGCGTTGCACCTGCACGTCGCTTTGGCCGATCACGCCCACGCGTGGGTTTCCCGAAGCCGTTGCATAGGGCAGTCGCGTCGCGCCGGGCACGTAAAGGAATGCGATCTGCCGGCCGTCGCGGCTCCACTGCATGCCTTGCGCGAAGCCGTCGATCTCCACGAGCTTGCGCGGCGGCGTGCCGGCGTCGACGTCGATCAACCAGATCGCGCCATTGATCGGCTTGGTGTTCGAAGGATCGACCTTGCAGCGCGTCAGCACCGCCAGTTCGTTCGCGCGCGGCGCCCAGCGGAGGCCTTCCTCGCGGCAGTCGCCGGGAATCGCGACGGGGTGCGCGTTCTGTCCGTTCCACGCGCCCCGCATCAGCTCCGTTTTCTCGTCGTGCGCGACAATCCAGGCCAGGTGCTGGCCATCGTAGGACAGCGCGACCGCGGGAATGTCCCTGACCTTCGCGCGCTGCGCGAGGATCTGCTCGATCTTCGCATTTTCCGGCGACGCGGGCGGCGCCTTGGCCTGCAAAGCGGGTGCGACGGCAAGTGCCGCGCCTGCGGCGAGCAACAGGAGACCGTGACGGGCGGATTTCATGGCGCGCCTTCGTGGAAGAAGAATCGGCTGAACGTACACCCGCGCCGCGCGCTGCGCAAAGTGCCGATGGGCACGGACCGGTTCGGCCGTTGCGATCTACGCTCGCTTTTCGCCGGACGCGTGCAGCACGCGCGGTTCATCGTGATCGCTCCGGCCCTGCGCGTTCCCCTCGCCGATGCGGGAAGCTTTGTGCTTGCGCGCACCCAGCAACTCGTCGAGCTGCGACTGCAGGGCTTTCATCTGCACGGTATGCCGGTGCAGCGCCGCCATGATCGCCCACAACAGGACGCACAGCACGATCAGAAGGATGCCGATGTCGGTGGTCGTCATGGGTCGTTCCTCGCGGTCCGACAAAGTCCGGATAAAAGCCCCAGGCTGAACGAGCGCTCCGATACCGGACTGCGGCGCACCCCTTCCCCTGCGGGTCAAGCATACAAGCAAAATTCATGCCGCAGCAGATGCTGAATCACACTTCGGAAGATCGCAAAAGCTGAACAAAGGCGTCTCTGCACGGGCTCCAACGCAGGCGCCACGGCGCAAGGCGCGGCGAATCGCCGCGACAGAACAGGATCGACGGCACTCAAGCAAATGGGCGCCGCCGAAACCCGGGTTTAATGAGGGTTCAATTATATAAACGTGTTCACTTTCTATTTGCACATATAAACGAAAATAATCACAAATATTCAGCGCCAATTTCACCGCGGTGGACATACTCAATCTCTTCGCGAGCCGGAAGAGAGCAAGGATGATTTCTGCGGCACACACGGTTTTGTCGGCATGCGTGGTCTCCCTGGGCGCATCCGCACTGGGATTGTGCGTACTCGTCCCGATCAGCAAGCCGTTTGGTTTGCTCGATTATCCCGATGCGCGCAAGCGGCACGGGTTCGCAACTCCGCTCGTCGGCGGGTTGTCGATTTTCGTCGGCTTGCTGGCCGGATGGATGTGGCTGGGACAGGCGCAGTACTTCGATGATATCGTGCTCGGTACGGCATGCATGCTGGTGATGCTCGGCGCGATCGACGACAAATACGGTTTGCGCGTCAGTGTGCGGGTGGTCGTGCAGGTTGTTGCCGTCCTCATCGTGATTGCCACCACCGGCGTCTACGTTCATTCATTGGGGACGCTGCGCGGACACGAGTTGACGCTGGGCTGGCTGGGTATTCCGTTCACGGTCTTCGCGGTGATCGGCCTGATCAACGCGTTCAACCTGATGGATGGCATCGATGGCCTGGCGGGATGTCTCGCGCTGGTGAGTGCGGGCGCGGTCGCGTTGCTGGTGCCATCGCGCGTGCCCTCACCGCTGGTGGTGATCGTGTTTCTGCTGGCGGCGGCGCTGTACCCGTTCCTGCTTGCCAATCTCGGCTTGCTCGGCCGAAAGGCGAAGGTGTTCCTCGGTGATGCGGGGAGCGTCGTGCTGGGTTACGTGATCGCCTGGACGCTGATCGCGCTGAGCCAGGACGACCCGCGCCGGATCTCCCCCGGGCTGGTGTTATGGTGCGTCGCGGTTCCGGTGATGGACACGCTGGCGGTGATCTATCGGCGCCTGAAGCGCGGTGAATCGCCCTTCACGCCGGATCGCACCCACATCCATCATCTGCTGATGAATGCCGGTCTCGGCCCGCGCCGCACGCTGGTTTGCCTGGTCGGCTTCGCCGCGACGCTGCCGTTCTTCGGCTTCCTCATCCACGGGCGATTGGGCCCGATCGCAAACATGGCCGCGTTCGTGGCGGTGGTGGCGATGTGGATCGCTTTCACCGCCCGCCTTGAACGCAAGCAGGCCGCGCGCGAGACGATGCCCGCGGGCATCGTGCACTCCCTTCCGCGCAGGACGAATTTCTGATCGAGCGCGCCGGCGGACTACGCCGATGCGACGGCTCGCAATGGCCGGCTGCGTGGCAGCAACCTGCGGTACACGTCGAGCGTGCGACGGATGATGATCTGCTCGTCGAACACGTCCAGCGCCTTGGCCCGGGCCGCGTGGCCGAGGCGCGCGGCCAGTTCGGGCGAGTCCAGCAACCGCGCAATCGCATTGGCCAGGGCTTCGGCGTCGCGCGGCGGGATCAGCAAGCCGTCTTCGCCGTCGGTCACCACCTCGCGGCAGCCAGGCATGTCGGTGGTGATCAACGGCAACCCGCAGGCCGCACCTTCGGTGAGCGAGGTGGGAATGCCCTCGCGGTAATAACTCGGCAGCACCACGATGTCCACGGACGCATAGAGCTCGCGCATGTCGCCGACATGGCCGAGCCACTCGAGCACGCCCTCCTTCACCCATCCGCGCAACGTCGCCTCGGGCACCGCGGCCGGATTGCCCGGATCGGGCGTGCCGGCGAGCAGGAAGCGGACGCGGCGTCCCTGCGCGCGCAGGATCCGTGCGGCCTGCGCGTATTCGGCGATGCCTTTCTCCCACAGCAACCGTGCCGCCAGCAGGATTCGCACGGGTTCTCCGGCCGTGCGCCGGCGCGTGGCGCGCGGCGTGAATCGCGTGCAGTCCACGCCGGCGCCAGGAATCAACTTCACGCGATTGGGCTCGACGAGCCTGAAGCGTTCGAACGCTGTCTTGTCATCCGGGTTCTGCAGGATCAGCCGGGTATTGCGGCCACGCAGCGCGAAACGCAGCAGCGTGCGCACCGCCGGGCGCAATACGCGTGCCTTGCGATCATTGCTTGCGAAGACGTAACCGAGGCCGTCCACCGCATTGATGCGCGCGGGAACACCGGCCATGCGCGCGGCCAGGGATCCGTACACGGCACTCTTGATGGTGAAGCTGTGCAGCAGCGCCGGCCGCTCGTGCCGCAGCAGCGCGGCCACCCGCAACAGCAGCGCCGTCTCGCGCAGCGGGTTCACGCTGCGCCGGTCCATCTGCAGCGGCTGCCAGCGCAGCCCCAGCGCACGCAGGCGTGGACCGTAATCGCCGGCAGGCGACAACAGCAGCACGTCATAACCTTCGTTCTGCAACGCCAGCGCCAGCGAGCGCCGGAAATTGAAGAGATACCAGTCGGTATTGGCGAAGAGGATGACTTTCTGCATTGCGATCGCGCTACTTCGTGTTGCGCGGCATCCCGCGTGATGTGTCGCAGCTTGCGCGGACTTGGTGGATCACGTCCAGGAATTGCTGAAAGCTGGTCGCGACCGGCCCCGGCACCGGTCCGAACGGTCCGTCCTTCTGCCAGGCGCTGCTGGATCCGAAAATCCACACGTATTGCTTCGACGCATGGAACGCGACCTGCAGGCGTTGCCTGAATTCGTCAGGACTGAAACGCGCCGACTTGTCCCTGGCGCTGGGGCCGAGCGGCCACAGGCCTGGCGCGATGCTGAAGTTGTTTTTCCATTCGCCGAGGGCACCGCGATAGCGCTCCACCGCCGCCTGCATGTAGGGTTCGATACGCTCCGCATGCGCGCTGTAGGTGAATTCGGTTCCGATCACCACACGCGACCAGGGGACGGACAGCAGCCCGTGCACGAACGCGGCCGAGAGCTGATAGCCGCCGTGATGCGCGCTGGCCCAGTCAACCGATGTCTTTTTTTCGTGCTCGACTTCCCGCAAGACGTCCGGCAATACGAACAAGGTCATGTCTGGAAAGGCATCGTGCATCGCCTGCCCCATCTTGCGGCCTTCCGCTTCGACGAGCCTCGCGAGCTCCGGGCCGCCGGCCGTACCGCCCCAGGTCGGCTTGTACGGTTCCAGATCCAGCGCCAGGCCCTTCAGTCCCGCGTAACGCGCCAGTGCCGCGGCGTGCGCGAGGTTCCGGGTGACTCTCTCGCTCTCCCTGGCGTCGTGCCAATCGTGGCCTTTGTACAGCCCGATCTTGATGAAGTTGTCGGTGACGCCTTGTCGCGAATAGAGGGCTTGGAATCGCCGCAGCAATTGCCACGTGCTGCTGTCAAGACGGGTGCCGACGTCCGTCTGCCAATCGGTCGCGATGTAATTGATCAGGAAGCCCTGCACGCCTACCGTCTTGCCCCAATACGCCGCCTGCTCCGGATTCGTCTGCTTGTGGATATTGAGACCCGCGGTCATCAGCAGCTTGGGACAGGCCGGCCACGCGCAGATGCTCGCCATCGCGCACAGCAGGAACGCACAGCAACACCAAACCCGTGGCAGATGATCGCGTTCCCGTGCGTGTGCATTCATGTGGCGATTCCGTGCGGGCGGCGCCACTGTGTTACTCCGCGTGCGCCGCCGCGTAAAGCGCTCGCGCAATCGTATTCAGCGCGGCGCAAGCCAGCGCACAGCCGCGGTTCAGCGGGAAGACTAATAGCCATAACGTTGCAAGCTGTCGGCGAGCACGTCTTCTGCTACCGGCCGTCCGATGGGGCGACGCGCTGCGGGATCGTGGACGACAACCGCGGCGGCCTGTTCCTGACGACGTGCCACAGCGGGCGGGTGGTGCTGACAGCAGAGCGGTG
>JAZKBD010000030.1:21030-47613 GCA_040388785.1 Pseudomonadota bacterium | reverse complement strand
GGCGAGCACGTCTTCGAGCAAGGCCTGTTGCGCTGCGGTCAGGTGGTCGCGCCATTTTTCATTGGCGGTTTGCAACCGCTTTTGCCTGATCGAAGCCTCGAAAGACGCTGGCCAGCCGAGTTCGCAGAACTCCGCTACGTGCCTGAACGCGGTCACGGGATCATCGACGAAATCTTCGTAGCGCACGTGCATGAGACTGCTCGCGGGAACGTCCATGGCGGCTTTGTCCATCGCCAGCATCAGCAGTTTCCACTGGATGCCGGCCAGCGCGACGAACGAGCGGCCGTAGCGTTCCCACTCGGCCTGCTGCAGCGGATCGAGTTCGCCGAAGCCCCATGGCGGTGGCCCTTCCCAGCCGCGCCAGAACGATACCGCCAGCAACGAACTGGCGACAGCCCTGCCGTCGCGATAGACATGGATGAACTTCGCCTGCGGGAACAGTTCGCGCAGAAAGCCGATGCGCGGCCAGCCGGTGATCTTGATCAGCACGCGGCGGCGGCGCGGAGTGGCGAGTTGCGCGAGCGCCGGCGGGATCCTGCGCCGATGCATGGGTGTGACGTCGGAATCCAGCAAGTCGCGGCACGGTCGCGGAAATCCGCGGCAATAGTGGTCCCAGAACTGGTAACGCTCGCCCGGCCGCAGGTAACCCGTCAGGAATTTTCCGAGCCACGGCCAACGCGCGATGCGAAGCAATGTCCGGTTCAATCCGGGATGCGCGGGAAACTTGTCGCACAACGGCGATTGCCATGCGACGTCCGGGTGTTCGCAGAACATGCGATGGAACACCGTCGAACCACTGCGGCCCGCGCCGACGATGAAGATCGGCCGATCGACGATGGATGCGGTTTGCCGGGTATTCCGTTCGGCCTTGGCTTGCTGCATTCCTCGATCCTTGGATGTGCTCGGAATCCCGTTCGATGGCGATGCCCACATCGGGCACGCACGGCGTCGCCCGCGATGTGATGAACCAAACGCTTCGGGAGCCTAGCGTGCCGCATCTGACGCGCGGCCGAATGACACCGGCGCGGTGAAGGGATTGTTCAGCAAGGCGGGTTCAACGTAGCAAAGCTATTGTGCGGAGGCGCGCACGCGGTTCGTTTGAAGGGAGTCGTCATGTGCGGCATTGCCGGATTCTGGGATGTGAATCGGCATCTGGATGCAGATCGCGGCGGCGCAGCGGTGGACCGCATGACGCGCGCGATCCGCCACCGCGGGCCCGATGATGCCGGCGCATGGCGCGATGCGGACGCAGGGCTGTGGCTGGGCCACCGCCGCTTGTCGGTGATCGACCTGTCGCCGGAAGGTCGCCAGCCGATGGTGTCCGCCAGCGGCCGCTACGTGATCGTGTTCAACGGCGAGGTCTACAACCACCGCCGTCTGCGTCCGGACCTGGAAGCCGCCGGCGCGCGCTTCCGCGGGCACTCCGATACCGAAGTGATGCTGGCCGCGATCGAGCAATGGGGACTCGATGGCGCGGTGCAGCGATTCATCGGCATGTTCGCGTTCGCGTTGTGGGATCGCGAGACGCGAATGTTGACACTGGTGCGCGACCGACTCGGCATCAAGCCGCTCTATTACGGCTGGGCCGGATCGATGTTCGCGTTCGGCTCCGAATTGAAGGCGATCGCAGCGCTGCCCGGCTTCGAAGGACGGGTCGATCGGGGTGCGCTGTGCCTGCTGCTGCGTCACAACTACATCCCCCAACCTTGTTCGATTTACCAGGGCATTTTCAAGTTGCCGCCCGGCACGCTGCTGCAGGTGAACGCCGGCGAGGTCGCAAGTGCCGGCGCAGTCGCGACTTTGCCGCAGCGTGTCCACCGCTACTGGTCGATTGCCGGGGTCGCGGCGGGTGGGCGCGACGAACTGCCCGACGCCGAAGTGGTCGACGGGCTGGACCGCCTGCTGCGCGATGCGGTTGCACTGCGCATGGAAGCGGACGTGCCGCTGGGCGCGTTCCTGTCAGGCGGCGTGGATTCCTCGACGGTGGTCGCGCTGATGCAGGCCCAATCCGCGCGCCCCGTGCGCACGTTTTCGATCGGCTTTCACGAACAGGACCACGACGAGGCGAAGTTCGCTAAGGAAGTCGCTCGCCACCTAGGTACCGACCACAACGAGTTGTACGTGACCGCGCAGGATGCGCTGGACGTGATTCCGATGTTGCCGACGATGTTCGATGAGCCGTTTTCCGATTCTTCGCAGATACCGACTTACCTGGTGTCGAAGCTCGCGCGCAGCCAGGTCACGGTATCGCTCTCGGGAGATGGCGGAGACGAATTGTTCGCCGGCTACAGCCGCTATGCGTGGGCGATGCGCGTGGGACGCTGGCTGGATTCGGTTCCGCATCCGATGCGTACCCGCTTCGCACGTTCCCTGCGCGCGCGACCGGGCTTTTACGAAGCGGTTTTCCGCGGCGCCAATCGTGGGCTGCCGTCGCGGCTGAGGATAAGGAACCCGGGCACCAAGACCGGATTGCTGGGCCAGATGCTGCAGGTGTCTTCCGTCGACGCGCGTTACCTGCTGCTGGTGTCGCACTGGTTCGAACCGGAGTCGATCGTTTTGCGCTCGAAGGAACCGGAAATCGAGATGACCGACTTCATGCATTGGCCCGATGTGCGCGATCCGGTGGAACGCATGATGTATGCCGACCTGATCGGCTATCTGCCGGACGACATCCTGGTGAAGGTGGATCGCGCCAGCATGGCGGTCAGCCTGGAGGCGCGCGTGCCGTTGCTGGACCATCGCGTGGTGGAATACGCGTGGCGGACGCCGCTCAAGCAGAAGCTGCGCGGCGGAAAATCCAAGTGGCTGTTGCGACAAGTGCTAGACCGTTACGTGCCACGCGCCCTGATCGATCGTCCCAAGAAGGGCTTCGGCGTTCCCATTGACGGATGGTTGCGCGGGCCGCTGCACGACTGGGCAGAAGCGCTGCTCGACGAACGGCGATTGCGCGAGGAGGGTTATTTCGATCCGGCGCCGATCCGCAGGATGTGGAACGACCACGTCGCCGGGCGCGTGCGCGAGCACCACCGGCTGTGGGACGTGCTGATGTTCCAGGCTTGGCTGGAGCAAACCCGTTCGCCGCAAATTCCCTCTGCCGTCTGTGCCTACGCTTGACGCGACGCCATGCGGGATTCCTCCCACTGCTCGCGCCAGGCATCCAGGTGAATGCCGAGCAAGCGCTCCAGCAGTTCGACGTCGGGGGCGAAGCGTTCGACCAGGTAATCGCGGGTGTCGGGACGCATCGTCTGCCGTGCAACCGCGCCGCGCGAGCGTCCGTACACCAGATTTGATAGTCCCATGCGCTTGCCGGCATTGACGATCTGGTGCAGTCCGCTGCGGCGCAGCGTGGACGCAGCGCGGCGAGTCACCTGTGCCAGCAGCACGTTGCGCGGCAGGCTGCCGGAATTGACCTTCGCCGACGGCAATACATCCGCGATGGCGTCGGGCAGGCCGAACGCCTCGTTGACCTGCCGCACGTATTCCGCCTGGCGGCGCTTGAGGTCGCGGTAGAACGTGACGCAGACCGCTTCGCGTCCGAATGCGTCCAGCCAGCGCGCAAGGTGCTTGGCATACAGGCTCGCCTCGACGATATCGGGAATTCCGCGTACGGCCGAGTCGAAGTCCAGCGTTGTCGCGCCGTACTGGCGCAAGTGCATATAGTGCGACCACGCCCTGTCGATCGGGTGGCGCAGCGTGGCCATCAGCACGGGACGGTCCAGGCCTTGCCGCACCCGCACGATGGCCGCAGGGTTGTGGAACAGCGTCGGCGACACGTCGATGACGCGACGATGCTGTGCCGGATCGTAGTGCCGGAAATGGCTTCGGTACCAGGCTGCGCCCTTGCCGTAATTTTCCGCGAAATAGAACGTCTCCTTGACGTCTTTTGGCAGGCACACATCCGGCCTCGACGAAAGATATTCGTACAGCCAGGTCGATCCGGTGCGCATCGGGCCGATCACCAACCCGGTCGGAATGGGTTTATCGGATTCCGCCACTCGCAGGTTCCATGTTCAGGAGGGAAGAAATCGAATGCGCTGAGCCGACGCCGTTCCCGTTCGGGCGGCCGCCTGCATGCCATCGCGGCGAGTTCGCGGGCACGTTCATCTGCATTGCATTCGCGGAAGCCGAAGCATGCGCGGCCGCGCGTGAATGTGCCCTGATTCGCGGCCGTTCATCAGAAGCGCTGCGTGGCCAGTGCGTGTTGCAGCCGGTGGTAATAGAGGTGCGTGTACGCCATCACGAGCGCGCGTGCCGCGGCGGACGCCCGCCGCGCCAGCTTGGTCGCATGGAACCTGCGCATGGCCAGTTCTTCGTGCAGGAAATAGTTCAGCAGGGTGTCGTCGAGCTTCGCGGGTGCGAGTTTCTCGTAGGCTGCGCGCAATCGAAAGCGGTCGAATGCCGTCCACAGGCGCAGTCCGCTGCGCCGTCCTCTTATCATCAGAAGCGAGATCATGAAGCGGGCGAAATCTTCCTCGGGATACCCGCTCCAGACGTGGTGCGGATCGAAGAAGCACCACGTGTTGCGGTGGCGGTCGAAGCGGAAATTTCTGGCTTCGAATCCCGTGATGATGAGCGTGCGCGCGCGTTCTGACATGCGTTCCAGCACCACAGGGGGCGGTGCGAGGAAGCCATCGCGCCGGTAATCCTTGACCGGGTAACCGGCTGTCTCGCCGTAGTGCAGGTGCGCCAGCAGGCGCATCGCGCTGTGCAGGGAAGCCTCGCGTTGTTCGGCCGAGGCGTGGCTGATCAACAGGGCGCGCATGTCAGGCCCGCTCAGGAGCGGATAAATGATGCAGGCCCGGTCGATGCTTTCCGGATGGCAGACGGCCTCGTCGATTCCATGCAGGAAGCACACGTTGGTGTATTCGCGCAGGCTGGTGGCGATGCACGCGGGATCGACGAGGTCGCGCCTCGGATCGTCACTTTTCCGGCTGATCTTGTAGAAGCGTCCGGATGATGCCGCCACCCACGATTCCCTGCGGCGCGTGAACTGCAGCGCGGCAATCGGATCGAACGAAGGGGGTTGGGCAATCATCTGCTTGGTTCCTGGAATGCTTGCAGCGCCACGACGCCCGCCCGGTGCCTCACGCCAGCCCGGTCACGAGGGACCTGACGTCGCTGCCCGCTCCGACCTGGTTCTCGACGATGAAACGGCCGTGCTCGAGCCGGAACAGGTTCGATTGTTCGCCGGGCCGGTTTTCGATCACGGCCAGCCTGCCGCCATCCTTCAACGCGCCCCTTAGGTTGCGCAGCGCGTCGACGAGCCGCCAATCCGCGAAGTAATCGCGATTGAGGATGTTCGCGGCGATCACGAGGTCAGCCTTCTCGTGCGGCCACGCCTCGAAAATGTCGTAGCGCTCCAGCCGTACATCGTCGCCGAGCTTCGACAGCAGCGCACGATTCATGAGCGGCACCTCGCGCACGTCGCGGCACCTCGCCATGTCGAAGCCCGCGAACAGGTTCTTCACGATGCCGGAGTGTGTACGCGATGCTCCGTCCGCCTCGTTGTAGACGACGACGAAGCTGTTGGCGAACATGAAGGGCTTGGAGCGTTCATCGCAAAAGAACACGCCTTTTCGCGTCGCGCACGCGTACGCCGAGATGTGCCGGTCGGTGACGTAGTAGCGCCGGAAGCGTACGGCCTGCATCACGCTCAGCGACGTGCTGCCATCGGACGCACCGACATCGACGATCACCGCCGCCGGCGGCAACCCGGCATTTGCCAACTGGCGCGTGGTTTCTGGAAAGCGATCGGACCACGTGGTCTTGTACACGCCGTGGATATTCATCCTGACCAGGATTTCATTGGCATCCCCGTCGCTGATGCCCGCATCCAGCAGGCCGCGTGGATCGGGGCAACCGCGCTGCCTGCCGGGCCAGACCTTTTTGCAGAAGTTGCGATTCAACCTGATGGGGCGGCGCATGAGGTCGTCACCAGTTCCCGATAAAGTTCAACGAAGCGGTGCGCAATCGCCTTGCGGGCGAAGCATTCGATGATGCGCTGGCGTGCGCGCAGACCCAGCGCCTGGCGTTGCGGTGAAGATAGCCCGGCAAGCTGCGCCCAGCCTTGGCTGAGCGCAGCCGCATCGCGCGGCGGTACCACCACGCCAGTCTTGCCGATGATCAAGGCCGCATCGCCGACGTCGGTGCCGACGCACGGCGTTCCGCACGCCATCGCTTCGGCGACGGCGTTGGGGAAAGCCTCGCCGCGCGAAGACAGCGTCGCGATGTCGAACGACGCGTCCAGTGCGGGGATGTCATCGCGCTTGCCGCACAGGCGCATGTGCGCTTGCAAGCCGAACCGCTCGATGGAAGTGCGCAATGGCACGTTGCCGTCGGACGCACCCTCGCCGACCAGCACGAACATCGTGCGCGGGTATTCGCGAACGAAACGTGCCGCGGCTTCGAGGAAGTTGCCGTGGTCCTTGGTGGGATGCACCCGCGCGATCATTCCGATCACCAGTGCATCGGACTCGATCCCGAGTTCGCGCCGCACCCGTGCACGCGCGGCCGGATCGGGCTTGAGCCTGTCCGTGTCGTAGCCATTCGGGATCACCAGCGCATGCCGGGCCGAGAACCCGAACCGGGCATGTTGCTTCGCCGCGAGCGTCGACACGTAGCGGATGCGCGTGGGCGATCGCGACAGCCATGCGTTGGCACGGATCACGACCCGGGTCTTGCGCTTCTCGCTCGCGAGGTCGCTGAGCGAATGATGGATCCCCCAGATCACCGGCGTGCGCAGGCCCGTCATCGCGAGCGAGGTCACGAGGTTGGCGTGGTACATCCAGGCGTGGATCACGTCCGGCCGGTGGTGACGCAGGACGTTCCGCAACCGCAACACGTCACCCGGTGTGGCGCGACCTGGATTCATGTCCAGGTGCGACAGCGGAGCCAGCTCGGCCACGCGTGCGCTGAGGGCGCTCGGACCACGCAGCGCCACCACCACGTTCTCCGGCTCTTTCAAGGCCTCGACCAGTCCGCACATCGCGAGTTCCGCGCCGCCGACTTCGAGGCCGGTGATGACGTGACAGACCTTCATGGGGCGCCACCCGCGCGCGTGACGGCACGGATCCGTGCACCGTCAGCGTCGTCGATATCCGGCGATGCATCGATGTCATCCGAGGAAAGTGCATCGGGCGGTCCTTCGGGAACAAAGCGGGCGCGCTGCCGGAAGCGCTGGCGGAACAATGCCAGGATGCCGTAGAACTGGAAGATCACCACCAGTCCGTCGATCTGCACGCGATGCCGTGCACCCTGCAGCGTGGTGAACGAGCCGTACAGCAGGACCATCAGGATGAAGTAGATCACGATGAAGCGGCTGGAGATCGTGGCCTTGCGCCAGACACAACGAATCCCGTAGAACATCAGCGGCATCAGCGTCCAGTAGATCATCTGCGGGAGATCCATGAAGCCGTAGCCCGGCGCGGTGTGGAACGGAATCGGCGTGACGAGGAAGCGCACGACGCCCTTCACCGGGTTGTCCATCTTCGAGCGCAGCTCGCGCACGGCATCGATGAGGCTGCCGTGACCGATGTGCCGCACGACGACGAACAGGGCAACCACCGCCAGCAGCCACAGCCAGGGATTGCGCCGGCCGCGCGGCGACAGGAACAGCGTGATGCCGAACGCGACGCCCAGCATCAGCGGTATGTACAGGCGCGTGATCGCCAGCACGAAAGCCGCCGCGATCGCCAGCAACGCCGCGCGCCCGATGCGATGCTGGTCCACCAGCGCCACGGCGCACACGGCGGCGGCGGTGCCGGTGGCCACCAGCGTATCCTTGAAGTTCGGAATCGTGGACCACGCCAGGATGGCCGGGCTCAGCGCGAGAAACGCGAACAAGCCGATGGCGGCGCGGCGGCCCATGCCCAGGCCGTTGCGCGCAGCCTTCATCAGCAGCCCCGCCTCGATGAAGGTCAACACGATGTTGAGCGCAACCGGCGCGTAATAACCCGCGCCGAACAAATCCACCGCGGTGGCGTTGTAGACGTAGTAGGCGATGTTCTCGCCCGTGACCGTGCTGACGATGTATTTGTAGTGGCTGATGATGTTCATCAAGCCGATGCCGTTGGCCGCGAGCTGCTCGCCGATATCGAGGTACCGCAGATCGTCGTCGAAGGTGTAGGTGCCGTCGAAGAACAAGCCGAAATACGCCAGGAATAGCCCCGCCTTCAGCGCGGTAATCCAGTAACTGAGGATGATGCGGCGCGTGAACGCGTACGCGATGGCGAAGCCCGCGGTCAGGATGAAGATCGCGGGCCACGCAAGCTCGATGAGCGGGAAGGGATGCATGCGGCTAGCCCCGCCCGGACCTGCCGCCCAGCGCGCGAAGCGCCTGTTCGGAATTGCGCAGCAATACATCGAGCGAATAGGTGACCTCGATCCGCGTGCGTGCCATTGCGTGCAATCGCGCGGCGCCGTCCGGATCTTCGAGTCTCGTCGCCACGCGCTCGACGGCATCCGCCAGCGCCGGCGGATCGCCAGGCGCGACCACAGCACCGCACTCGCCCACGATGCGCGCGGAGTCGCCGACGTCCGTCACCACGCACGGCCGTCCGCACGCCATCGCTTCGGCGACCACGTTCGAAAAGCCTTCGCCGCAGGAACTGGAAACCGCAACGTCTAGCGCGCTGAAAATGGCGGCCATGTCGTTGCGGGGGCCGGCCCAGATGACGCGCGAACCGAGGCCGAGCTGCGTGGCGAGCGCCTTGATGCCTTGCACGAAATCAGGATTGCCGCCGCCGACGCACACGAAGCGCAAGCGCTCGTTGCGCGCCGCCAGCAGCGCCGCCGCGCGCAGGAACGTCGGGTGATCCTTCATCGGATCGATGCGGCCGACCAATCCGATCAACGTGCAACCATCGGCGATCTGCCACTCGGCGCGCACGCGGTTGCGACCGTTGGCGTCGAAGCGGAATCGTTCGGTGTCGATGCCGTTGTGGATCACCCTGATGCGGGCGTGCGGATAACCCAGTGATGCGTGGTGCGTGGCACCGGCCTCGGAATTCGCGATGATGGCGTCGGCGAGCCGGGCAGCGCTGCGGCTCAAGCGGAAATTCAGCCGCGACAGCCAGTCGCGACGCGTGCGATCGATGATCGTCGAACGCACGCCCCATACCACGCGCGTACCTGGGCGCGCGACGCGCGCAAGCAACGCCAGCATGTTGCCGAGCGTCATGTAGCCGTGCACGATTTCGGCATGGCTTTCGCGCAGCGTGCGCAGCAACCGCCACGTGAATCCGACTACGTCCCGGCGCCCGCGTTTGTGCAGGTCGACCAGCGGCACGCCCGCGTTTTCCAGTTCGTTCCGGAAGACGCCGTCGCCGTAGCAGCACACCACCGTGACCGGCCAGCCGTGGCGATGCAACGCGCACGCCAGCGCGACCAGTTGCCGTTCCGCGCCGCCCTGCCGCAACGACCGGACCAGGAACAGCACGCGCGGTCTGTCGATGGCTGCATCGAGGCGCGAATCGCGCGAGGTGTCGCAGACGGCGTTCATCGCGGCAACGCTCGCGTGGCGGGTGAAGGCAGAACCGAAGCCACCAGTGCGTTCCATTGTTCTAGGATCGTCGCAAGGGAGTACTTGCCGGCAATGCTTCGCGCGCGCTGCCCGAGCTGCGCGCGCAAATCGGCGTCGCCCATCAGCGTGTCCAGTGCGGCAGCCAGTGCCGACACGTCGCCGGCGGGCACCAGCCAGCCGTTGCTGCGGTGGTCGATCAGTTCGCGCGGTCCGGCATTGCAATCGAAGCTCACGCAGGCGAGGCCTTCGGTCATCGCTTCCAGCAGCGCGTTCGGGAAACCTTCGTAACGCGACGACAACGCGAACAGGTCCGCGCGCCGCATCGCGCTGCGGATGTGCGCATCGAAGCCCGGCATCGCGATGCGGCCGCCGAGGTTCCGGTCGGTGATCTTGCGCGCCAGTTCGTCGCGCAGCGGACCTTCACCGAGGATCACGAGTCGCCAGTCGGGGTGCCGCGGCAAGGCTTGCGCAAAGGCCTCGATCAGCAGGTCGAAACCTTTTTCCGGTGCCAACCTTCCGACTGCGAGCAAGGTGTGTCCATTCGCGACCCCGTCGTCCGCAACGCCATGCGGGCGTGATTCGGTCCACACCGGGTTGGCGATCACCTCCACCTGGCGGCGCACGAGCGCTTCCAGTTCGGCGGCACAGCGGCGCGTCTGCGCGACGATCGCGCTGGCGCGCGGATACGACCAGCGGCGTAGCGTGCGCCAGATACCGCGCATGTGATGCCCGTTCAAAAACGTACGCTCGGAAATGATCACCGGCACGCGCAGACCCGCCGCCGCGATCAGCACGCGCACGTTGCTCTCCGCGATGAAGCTGATCACCGCGTCGGGACGGCTCGCCGCGATCGCGCGGCGCAGCGCGCGGATGCGCACGAAATTGTTGCCGAGCGCGGCCAGCACGTGCGCGGAATCGCCGGCCACGTCGAGTGCGATCCGGCGCACCGCCGGGTCGAGCGGATAGCGGTCCATGCGGTCCGATGCCAGCGTGATCAGCGTGACCTCGTCGCCGCGTTCCACCCATGCATTGGCGAGCAGCGTCATCACGCGTTCCGCGCCGCCACCGCCGAGGGACGAAATGACCAGTACGAGCTTCATCGCCGCGCGTCCACTCCAGGTCCGAGCTTGCCGAACACGGACGGCTCGACGCCGAGGCGTGTGACGACGAACCACCACGCCAGCCCGCGCCAGATGAAGAGCGACAGTGTGGCGCCGATGGCGGCGCCGGTGGCGCCCAGCCGCGGCACCAGTGCGACCGCCACGATGCAGTTTGCCGCGATGCCGACCAAGACGAAGATCGATGCCTGCTTCTGGTACTTCGTCATGGACAGCATGAAGCCCACCTCGCCGAAGCAATTGGTGGCGCAGGAGCCCAGCAGCAGGATCATCAGCGGCACGTAGGCGGTATCGAAGCCGTGGCCGAACAGGCCCAGCAGCCAACGCCCCGCCACCGCGCAGAACAGCGTGACGCACACCGTGCCCGCGAGGCCGATGCGCGCCCCCTGCACGGCGACGGATTGCAGCCCGCGCATGTCGCGCGCGTCGTAGCGCTCGGCGATTAGCGGCGCCAGCACCACGTTGACGGCTTGCGTGGCGAAGAACGCGAAGCTGGCCATCTTGACCGCCGCGTAATAGGGCCCGACGTCGTCGGTACCCATGATCGCGCCCAGCAGCATCACGTCGAGGCGCGCGCCGCCGACCGTGATGATCGATAGCAATGACAGTTGCCAACCGACCTTGATCCAGCGGCTTGCCTCGTAGCCCGGACGCACGCCACGTCCCGGCGCCGGCCACGCGCGCGTGAGGTGCCAGCCCGAGGCCAGCAATGCGATCAGTCCCGCGAGTGCGGTGCACACGGCCGCAGTCGGTGCGTCGCGCTGCACCGCGACAAGCCATGCAATTCCGAGCAGGACCAGCAGAATCACGGGACGCATCACAGTCGAGTACATGCCAGTAATCACCGGGCGCTTGAAGGCGCGGTGCATGGCACTGCTCTGCTGCAGTTGCGTCAGGATCGGCAGCATCGCGAAGCCGATATAGAACGTGGTGCGCCACCCCGCGGAGTGGTGGGCACCGATGACGTGCACGACCACGCCGCCCGCGATCGCGACACAGAGGCTGGTCGCCAGCACGAAAAGGCCGACGCCGATCCGCAGCCCGCGCACCTTGCCCCAGGCACGGTCCTGGATGTAGCCCGGCAGGAAACGGATGATGCTGATGTCCTGGCCGGCCTGCGCGACCATCACCAGTACGCTCACCCAGCTGAACATCAGCGCGTAGACGCCGTACTCTGAGCGTCCGATCAGGCGCGCCATCACGAGGTTCGCGAGCAGACCGAGCGCGGTACCGACAGTGTTGACAATGAACGCGCCGGACGCGCCGCGCCGCAGCAGGCGCGACATCAGCGCATGCTCCGTTGCGCGTGCGGCGATGTCCGGTGCCGCCTGGCTCACGCTTGCGCCATCGGACGACATGTCCTTGCCTCCATCATCGCGGGATCCGCACGCGCGCGCCCGACGCGTCGAGCGTCAACGCGTCCAGCATCGTTGCCGCGGCTCGTTCGCCTTCCCAGGTCAACGGTATGCCGTCGGGATTTACCCGGCGGGCCGCCAACATCAGGGTCTGGACACAGAGATACGCCGTCAGCCGCGCGCGTGCCGCGGCCGGGGGGCGCCTGAAATTCCGGACGAGGATCGATTCGACCGCATTGCAGTCATCGACCGGATTCCCGCGTCGCGTACTGCGCAGCACGAGCAGGAATCGGATCAGGTCGTAATCCGCCGGATACGCGTAGCCGGCGTATTCCCAATCGAACACGCACAGCCGGTCGCGGTAGCGAAAGGTGTTGCTGGGCGTGAAATCGCCGTGCGCCAGTCCGTGCGGCGCGATGAGATCCGGCGCGAACGCGAGTTCCTGCAGCGCAAGATCGAAGCGCTGCCGCCATGCACGCGTCAATGCCGGCGCCAGCCGCGCCAGCTGCGCGCGCAATTCGCACAGCAACTTTTCGCCGTCCGGCATGCGCGGTGACGCGGTGCGCGCCGCGAGTTCTGCAAGGAAGGCCAGGTGTGACGCGTGCAAGCGCGTGCAGCATGGCTGTTGCGGCGTTCGCACGCTGTCCGTGGCAAGGACCGCCGCGCCGTCTTCGCGGAACTCGCGCAACCACACGCGCGGCACGACCGCGGAATGCAACCTGATGCGGTGCAACTGTTCGAGTACCGCGGCTTCATTGTCGAGCAACGCCTGCGCGGCCGGCGTGCACGACACCTTCGCATAGCCGCGGATGCAGCCGTGCGCATCCATCCATTGCGCAGTCAATTTGCGATGCGGACTTGCCGTGCCGGTAATGAAGGCTGCGTGCGTCGCGGCAGCGTTGAATCCGCGCGCGGCGCGTTGTGTCCCGGAAACATGCACCCTGGCATGCCGCCAGAAATGCGGCAGGCCGAGCAGCGCCGTCGCGGCCATGGCCTGTTTGAGGAGGCGTGCAGCGGGTCGCAGCGGCTGGATCAGCGCCAGCGATGCGACGCGGACGGCGCGTGGCTCCGTCGGCACCACGAACCAGCGCAAATGCGCGTGCCCGGCCAGTACGTCGAACGGCTGCGAACCCGGATGCGGCGCCGGCGTGACGCGCAAGCCCAACGCTGCCATCTCCTGCACGGCGGCGCTGAAATGCGGATCACCGAAACAATCACCGCCCGCACCCGGCTTGCCGCTTCGACGAAGTGGCGCGGCGCGCGGTTCTGGCGTGCGGACCGTGGCGGGCTGGGTCATGCCTCGGTTCCATACCCGAAATAACCGTAGGGGGAGTAGCCGCCGCTGCGCTTCTCCATGCCATTGAACACCACGCCGCTGACTTCGACGCCGCTCTGCTGCAACCGCTGCATCGCCATCTCGACTTCGCGCGAATGGTTGAGGCCGAAGCGCACGACCAGCAGGTTGGTGCCGGCAAAGTGGCCGATGATCGCGGCATCCGTGACGGCAAGGATCGGCGGACTGTCGATCACCACCATGTCGTAGTGCGGCGACAGCCTCCGCAGCAGCGCCGCGAAGCTGTTGCGCATCAGCAGTTCCGAGGGATTGGCAGGACGTCGGCCGGCGGAAATGAAGTGCAGGTTCTCCACGCCTTCGACGTCGCGGATCGCTTCTTCGTCGACGATCCGGTCGGCGAGCAATTCGGACAAGCCGTTCTCCGGGCGTCCGCCGAGAATCGTATGCAGCTGCGCGTCGCGCATGTTGGCGTCGATCAGCAGCACGCGCTGGCCCGCCTGCGCATTCACCGCGGCGAGATTCGCGGAAACGAACGTCTTGCCCGCCTTCGAACTGGCACCGCAAACCATGACTACCTTGTTGCTGGCGTCACGCTGCACGAAGCGCAGGCTGGTGCGGAGGCTGCGCAGCGCTTCGGCGGCCACGTCGTCCGGCGCGGCCAGCGCCAGCAGGCGGTGGCGCCGGCGCGCGAACAGGCGCTGACTGCGCTCCGACAGCTCAAGTTGCTGCACGCTCAATGGAATCGCGGTGTACACCGGCAAGCCGAGCTGCTCGATTTCCGACGGATCCTCCACGCCCTTACGCAATGTCTTGCGCAACAGCACGAAGCCGGACGCGAAGAAGGCGCCAATGAAGGTGCTGGCCGCGACCGTCAGCAACTTCCGTGGCTTCACCGGACGCGTGATGTCCACGCTGGGCTTGTCGACGATGCGCGTGGTGCCGACGGTGCCGGCCTGCGCGATTTCGAGCTGCTGCTCCTCGTTGAGCAAACCATTGTAGGTGGTGTTGAGCACGCTCACGTTGCCGTCCAGCCGCAGCAGTTCGCGTTGCGTGTTGGGCAGCGTATCCATCCGTTTCTGGATCGCGGACTTCTGCGCCGACAAGGCGCCGATCTGCTTGACGACCGCCTGGTAGGCGGGGTTCGCCGGCGTGTACAGACGCGCCGCCGCGATCCTCTGCGTCTCCAGTTGCTGGATGCTGGCGTCGAGCGTGTCGATCTGGGTCAGCATGCTTTGCGTCTGCATCGGCACGTCGACCGAGTGCGCCTTCAACTGGTACGCGTTGAGTGCCGCCTGCGCATCCTCCAGGCGCTTTTTCACGACCGGCAGTTGCTGGTTCACGAACTTCAGGCTGTTGGCGGCTTGTGCCGAATTGCGCCCCACGTTCTGGGCGAGGTAGGCCTTGGTGACCTGGTCGAGCACGGCCACCGCGTTCTGCGGGCTGTCACTGTCGTAACTCAGCTCGATGACATTGGCGCCCTGCGACGCCTGCTTGGCATTGATGTCTCTCTGCAGCCGGTGGATCGTCGTCATCTCGTAGTTGCGGGTGACGTGGAAACGCATGCCGGGATTGGCCTGCAGGCTTCCCACCAGCATCGTCACGCCGGAACCTTTGGCGGTCTGGCCAACGATTCCGTGCAGCAGCAGCCTGCCGCGCAGGAACGGGATGATGCTGTCCTCCCAGAGCGTGTACGCGCCGTCCTTGCCCGCGACGAGCGTCATCTTCTTGCCCAGCATGTTGTCCGGAACATCGAGTCGCTGCACGTCCAGGTGCGAACCGCCCCAGTTGTAACCGGAAAGTCCGAGCCAAGGCTTGGCGACTTCGCCCGGTGCGGCCGGCGTGTAGGAGCGCGCGATCAGGCTGCCGATCACCGGTATCTGGTAGTTGCCGATCACCGTGTTCAGGTCGAGGTTGTCGACCGCGGGCTTGAGCACCGATTCCGCGGTGAGGATGGAAAGCGCGTCGGTGGATTCCGGGTTCGATGCGCCCACCGCTTCGGCGACCGCTGTGAGGCCCGGCAAGGTCGGCGATTGTTCGACCTGGACCATCGCATTGGCCTCGTAGACAGGCGTTGCGATCAGGACATAGAGGAGGGCTATGACGAAGCACGCCGCCGTGACGCCAGCGATCAGGCGCTTGTGGTCCAGGAGTGTGCCGAGGAGGGCCCGCAGATCGAGTTCATCATCGGGGCGCGTGTCGAATCCAACGGCTCGTGGATTCGCGATGGTCATCGCCTTGTTCATGGGACTCCTATCCCGTGGAAGAAAGCGTCTCTGCGTGGGGAATTCGTGATTCTGCTTGGCCGAAGGATCCGGCCTGCCGCCGCGCGATTCGGTACATTGCGCGCTTTGGGAGACGTTCACTCTTCCACTGTGAGTGGTGAAATGACTTTGATGATCGGTTAAACCTTCGAAAATGGATCGTGATATCTCCGTATTGAACCCAGCTGAAACGCACCCGAAAAAACCGCTGAACGTCCGTACCACTGGATTGCCGAACTCATTCGCCTGCGCATTGCCGAAACAACGGAGTCACCGAGTGTAGACCGGCCGGCGAGATCCGGATCGCATTTTGCGAGCGTTCGTGCGTTTCCTGGCACGCGCATTCAGTAGCTCGTCAGCATCAGGCTCGTGCGCCTGCAAGCTCCGCGCGCCTTCACGTACTCGTCACAAACGTGCAACGGGGCGACTCCGCTGCCTGCCAAACTCATGGAAATGAGAGCGACCCCAACTCGATTCCATCCGTTCTGTGTGTCCCACGTTTCCAGCTCGTTCATTCAGGTGAATCAAACATGAAAATGCAATGAATAAGGCATAAATAAATGCTTCGCTAATAACGTGAACAGAGTGGGTGGACAAGTGCGGAACAGGGTCTCCATACTCCGGATTCAGCATCAGACGGGTAAAGGTACAGGGACCAAAACAGCACAGGAGCACGCGGACCATGATGGACATGTCGGATGCGCGTCGATCTTCATCGGCGGCGGCTACGGATAGGCGGCGCCTCGTGCGCGGCATCCAGATCACCGTAGGCGCGATGGCACTGGCGGGTTTGGCGGGTTGCGGCATTGCGCCCGGGCAGACCATGGGTGTGCGCAGCGGCAACAACGACAATGGCTACGTGCAACTCGTTCCGATCACGCCGGAGTTGGTGACGAACCTGCAGGCTGCCAGCGAGGCGCCCGTGATTCCGCCCGCGTTGCTCGACTACCGCCCGCAGGGATACCACATTGGTCCCGGCGACACCTTGTACATCACGGTGTGGGATCATCCCGAGCTGACTTCGCCCGCGGGGTCACAGCAGGAAGGCTCGGCCAATGGCCGTCTGGTGCGGCCGGATGGAACGCTCTACTACCCGTACATCGGGCAGATGAAGGTCGAGGGCATGACCATCGAAGAGGCGCGCGAGGCGCTCGCGTCGAAGCTGGCGCACTGGATCAAGAACCCGATGGTGGATATCAGCGTTGCCAACTACGCCAGCCAGCATGTGGTGGTGGAGGGCGCGCTGGTGAAGTCCGGCACGCAGTCCATGACTACCGTGCCGATGACGCTGGGCGAGGCGATCGCCAACGCGGGCGTGGACAACGAGAACGCCAACCTCTCCGACGTGGTACTGACGCGCGGCGACCAGACTTATCACCTCGACATGAGCGGCTATGCGGGGAAGGGGGGCGGACCGGCCAGCAAGATTTATCTCGAAGCCGGCGACCGCGTGCTGGTGCCCTTCAACGATCGCCAGAAAGTGTTCGTGATGGGTGAAGTCACGCGCCCGCAATCGCTGCGCTTCAAGACCGGCGACATCACGCTGACGCAGGCGCTCGGCGACGCCGGCGGTCTCAACGAGGTGACTTCCAAGGGCATGATCTATGTCGTGCGCGGCGCCTTCGACAAGAATGGCCACGCCACGCAGCGTCCCACCGTGTACCAGCTCGATCTGAAATCACCGGCCGCATTTGCGCTGGCCGACGGCTTCGATGTCAAGCCGGGTGACGTGGTGTTCGCGTCCGCCGCCAGCGTCACCCGCTGGAACCGTTTCCTCAGCCAGTTGTTGCCGCTTACCAGTGCGTTGAGCGCGACGGCGGCGAGCAACTACTACATTTCGAAGTAGATCCTTTCGCCCGAACGCAAACGGCGCCAGATGGCGCCGTTTTCTTGCAAGGTCCAACCGGAGCTTCACTCGGCAGCTGGCGCCGTCGCGGCGTTGCCGCGGTCCTTCACGTACCGCGTGAACAGCTCATGGATGCGACGGTATTCGTCGTACCAGTCATCGGCGTGTTCGAACGCGTGGCGTTCCATCGGGTACAGCGAGATCCAGAAGTTGTGCTTGTGCAGTTCGATGAAGCGCTGGTACAGGCGGATCGAATCGCCCGGCATCACGTTGTTGTCGATCAGGCCGTGCATGATCAGCAGCGGATCGGCAAGATTCTTCGCGTACTCGATCGGCGAGGAAACCTTGTACGCCTCGGGATCGAGTTGCGGCGTGTTGAGGATGTCGGACGTGTAGCCGTCGTTGTAGCTGGTCCAGTCCGACGGCGGACGCAGCGCCGCGCCAGCGGCGAATTCGCCCGGCACACGCAGCAGCGCCATCTCGGTCATGAAGCCGCCGTAGGAGCCGCCGTAGACGCCGACGCGCCGCGGATCGACATGCTGGTTCTTCACCAGCCATGCCTTGCCGTCCAGCAGGTCTTCCAGTTCCGGATGGCCCATGTGCCGGTAGATCGCGTCGCGCCAGTCGCGGCCGTAGCCCGCCGAGCCGCGGTAATCCATGTCCAGCACCACGTAGCCTTCCTGCGTCAGCAGGTTGTTGAACATCTGCTCGCGGAAGTAGTACGACCAGTTCTTCTCCACGTCCTGCAGGTAGCCCGCGCCGTGCACGAAGAACACCGCGGGATGTGTATGCGAGGTGTCGTAATCGATGGGTTTGTAGAACTTGGCCCACACGCCGAAATGGCCGTGGCTGCTCGGCACCTTCACGAACTGCGGTTGCACCCAGGTGGACGACAGCGCCTTGTATTCCGGCGTGCGGGTGTCGGTGAGTTCGTGCACGTTGCCGCCCGAGGCATCGACCACCGCAAGCTGCGGCGGGATGTACGCGGTCGAGTGCAGCACCGCAAGCTTCGAACCGTCGGGTGACAACTGGAAGTCGTCCATGCCCTCGAAGTGCGTCACCTGTTCCAGTCCGCCGCCGGCAACCGGCACGCGGTAGACGTCGTAGGCATACGGCGCCTGCCTGTTGGAACGCACGTAGAACCACCGGCCGTCAGGCGACACCACCGGTGTCGAGACTTCGAAGCCGGTCGCAGTCAGCGCGCGCGCCTTGCCGTCGAGCGGCTTCACGAACAACTGCGCATAACCTGATGCTTCCGATTCGAACCACAACGTGCGGTTGTCCGGCAGCCAGCCGAGTTCGTTGAAGCTCCAGTTGATCCACGCCGGATCGGTGAGTCGATCCTGCGTCACCAGCCTGTGGCCGGCGAAGTCCAGCGATTCGATCCAGCGGTCCTTGTGGTCGTTGGCGACGAGCTCGACCGCGAGCTGATTGCCGTCGGCGCTCCACATGATCGCGGGGACACCCGATTCGCCGACCGCGACGAAGTTGATCGACACTGGCCGCATCTTGGGCGCGGCCAGCGCGGCGGCTTCGTCGTCATGGCCTTCCTGCTTCAATTGTGCGATGCGTTTCGCGCGCAGCTCGTGCAACGGATCGTCGTGAATGCCGGGCAGGTCGTCCACCGACAACGGATACTGCCTGTGCGCCTGCAGATCCAGCAGCACCAAAGATTGGGGGGCGGCGCCGTTGTGGCCGACGTAAGTGCGCGCGGGTTCGGCTTCCGGGTAGCCGGAATCGTTGACGTAATGGATGACGTCTGGATGCTTGCCGCGCTGGTACGACTTCGGCTCCGTCACCGCCAGCAGCCAGCGCGCGTTCGGCGACAGCGAGGTCATCACCACCCGCACCTTGTCGCCCAGGTAGAACGGCGCCGCGGCGCGCGCGGGATTTTCCGCGTCCAGCTTGTCGTCGTGTTCGCGCACCGCGTCCTTGTCGGCCTTGATCTCGCGCAGCGTCGAGAACAGGCGCAACTGCAGGCGCTCCATCTGGTCGGGCTTGGCGTCGGCGGGATTGTCTTCCATCTTCAGGGTCGCGGCCGGCGCCGCCACGCCGGTCGACGCATTCCAAACGAACCATGCGTTGCCCTGGCTCCAGCTCACGAGCTGGCCGTCGGCGGAAATCTGCAGGCCGAACTTGTCGGCGTCGTCGCGGGTGACCTGGCGCGTCGTGCCGGTCGAAACGTCGCGCACGAACACGTCGCCATGGCGGATGAACGCCGCGCGATCGCGTGCGCGATCGAACAGCGCGGGACCGTCGGCCGTGGCCAGTTCGGCATCGCTCAACTTGACCGGCGTGCCGCCGTCCGCGGGCGCGCGGTACAGATCGTGGATCGACGAACCCTTGCGCTTCAGCTTGAAGTACACGCTGCGGCCGTCGACGCTCCAGTATTCGTCCTCGACCGGCCCGATCCAGTCGGGATCGGCCATGATCTGCTCGAGCGTGAGTTTCTGCGCTGCGTTCGCGGGGGCGGCGGACGCCGTGCCCTGCGGCGCGGCGGCGAGCGCGCTTGCGCTCGCCAGAAGGCAAACCAGGCCGGCGACGGCGAAGCGATTCATGGAGTCATTCCCGAACAAAAGACCGCAGCGTAGCCACACGTGATTCGCACGCGCAAGCGCCGAAAGTCCCGAACGCCCCGCATGCCGAGCGCGTGGCGCCACGGCCGCGCCGGCGCTACCCTGCCGGCATTCCTCGAACGGGAGTCCCGCCATGCGCCGCATTTCGCCGCTCGCCGGTTTCGGCTTCGCCTTGTTGAGCGGCGTTGCCTGCGCGCAAACGCCGCCGCCGACAACCGGCGCCGGTCTGGACCAGTCGCTGATCGACACGCGCCACGAAATTCCCGCGATGCCGCCGCCGACCGCGCAGCACGACGTCACCGAAACGTTTTTCGGCAACGTGATGCACGATCCGTATCGCTGGCTGGAAGACGCCGATGCGCCCGCGGTGAAGCAGTGGATCGCGGCGCAGAACGCGTACACGGAAAAGGTGATGGATGGGTTTGTCGATGCCAAGGCGCTCGCGAAGCGCGTCGGCAAACTCGCGCTGACCTCGACGCAGCAATTCGATCCGGAAATCGTGGGCGGCACCTTGTTCCACATGCGCCAGACGCCGCCGCAGCCGCAGGCCGTGCTGGTGGCGCAAGACTGGCCGCATGGCAAAGCGCGCGTGCTTGTCGATCCGAACACACAGGGCAGCACCGCGATCACCGGTTACTGGCCGTCGCCGGATGGCAAGTACGTCGCTTACGGCACGGCCGAAGGTGGCAACGAGGAAACCACGATCCGTTTCATCGACGTCACGACCGGCAAGACGCTGCCCGACGCGCTGCCGCACGCAGGCGGCGGCACCACGCCGCAGGCTTTGGTGTGGGATGCCGACGGCAAGGGCGTTACCTACGTGCGGCTGCCGCTCGACGTGCCGAGCGACCAATCGCAATTCAACGCCGCGCTGTACCACCACGCGCTCGGCAGCGATGCGAAAAACGACGCGCTGGAATTCGGCAAGGGCTGGTCGCAAGTGGCGGAGTACACGTTGCTGGGTTCGGCGGACGGCCAACATGCCGCCGCGCTGGTGCACGCCGGCGACGGCGCACCCGACGCGGTGTATCTGCGCAACGGCGATGGGCCGTGGAAGCAGGCGCTCGGCACCGCAGCGAACGTGCGCGCCGCGTGGGAAGTGAACCAAGGCGCGGCCTGGGACGGCGATCGCCTGCTGGTGATCGCTTATCAAGACGCGCCGCGCGGCAAGTTGCTGGCGCTGGATGCGAACGGTCATTCGACGTTGCTGGTGCCGCAAGGCGAATGGGCGATGCACTCGGTCGCGCCGATCAAGAATGGCTTGCTGATCACCGAAGTGCGCGGACCCGACTGGCGCGTGCAGCAGTACTCGGGCGCCGGCAAGTTCGTGCGCACGGTGGCGCTGCCGAAAACCGGCATCGGCGTCGGCACGATCGCCAGCAGTGCGGATTCCGCGCGCGCGCTGATCACCTACTCGGGCTGGACGATTCCCGCGCGCTGGACTGAATACGATGCCGCGAACGGCACGCTGAAGACCGTGTTCGAAGTGAAACCCGCGGCCGATTATTCGCAGGTCGTCACGTATCGACTCGACGCAACCTTGGAGGACGGCACCAAGGTGCCCGTCACCGTGATCGCAATGAAAGGCGTGGCGCCGAACGGCGCGCGCCCGGCGATCCTGTACGGCTACGGCGGCTTCGGCATCACCACCCCGCCGCGTTTCCTCGGTTCCAACCTCGCATGGCTCGAACGTGGCGGCGTGTACGCGGTCGCCAACATCCGCGGCGGCGGCGAGCTCGGCGAGGGCTGGCATGCCGACGGCATGCTGTCGAAAAAACAAAACGTGTTCGATGACTTTTACGCGGCGGCGCAGGCGCTGGTGCAACGGCATTGGACCGATCCCGCGCATCTCGGCATCCTCGGCGGTTCCAATGGCGGCCTGTTGACGGGCGCCGCGCTGACGCAACATCCGGAGGAATACCGCGCGGTGGTGTCGCTGGTCGGCATCTACGACATGCTGCGCGCGGAGCTGTGGCCGAACGGCCAATACAACGTTTCGGAATACGGCACGGTGACGAAGCAGCCCGATTTCGCATGGCTGCGCGCGTATTCGCCGCTGCAGAACGTGAAGCCGGACACCGCATATCCGGCGGTGCTGCTGATCACCGGCGTCAACGATCCGCGCGTCGCGCCATGGCAGTCGCGCAAGTTCGCGGCCGCGCTGCAGGCCGCGACCACGTCGAAGGAACCGGTGCTGCTGCTGACGCGCATGAACGAGGGCCACGGCGTCACCGCGTCTTTCAGCCAGCGCGTCGGCAACGCGGCGGCGGCGATGGCGTTCTTCGCGCAGGAGTTGGGTCTGCCGGCGGAGGCCTCGAAGTGACGCTGGAATGCGTGGAGATCGAAACCGCTCCGCGGCCGCGCCATGCGGTGATCTGGCTGCACGGGCTCGGCGCCGACGGCCACGACTTCGAGCCGATCGTGCCGCAACTGCTGCGCCTGGAATGGCCGGCGCTGCGCTTCGTGTTTCCGCACGCGCCGGTCACGCCGATCACGCTCAACGGTGGCCTGCCGATGCGCGCGTGGTACGACATCGCGGGTTTCGATCTCGCGCAACGGCAGGACGAGGCCGGCATCCGCGCGTCGATCACTTCGGTGGAATCGCTGATCGCGCGTGAAGTCGAACGCGGCGTGTCGATTGCCAACGTGGTGCTGATCGGCTTCTCGCAGGGCGGCGCGATCGCGCTGGCAGCCGGATTGCGGCATGCGGACGCGCTCGCGGCGATCGTCGCGCTGTCCAGCTATCTCCCGATTGCCGAAGTGACAGCCGGCGAACGCCACGCGGCGAATGCCGCCACGCCGATCTTCATGGGCCACGGCGCGTTCGACCCGGTCGTCCCGCGCTATCTCGGCGAACGCTCACGCGACCGCTTGCGCGAATGGGGCTACCGCGTCGACTGGCACAGTTACCCGATGGCGCACCAAGTCTGCCCGCAGGAAATCGTTGACCTAGCGGATTTCCTGACCAAGCGATTCGAGAACCGCTAGGGAGCCGCAGGTTCCAAGCAGGCTTTTACTCCAGGATCGTCGAAAGCCTCGCCAGCACTTCATCGATGATTGCCGACGGGATGCTTTCCAGCTTCCGCGCCTTGCGTGAGCCGAGATCAAGCGCCCGCGGCTGGTCACAACGGATGACGCCGATGGTTTGTGTACCGGCGCCCGAGAGGGATACAGCAAATCCGGCGGTGCGCGCGAAATTTCCACCGCTGGTGATGGGCAAAACGACAGGCGTTTTCGTCAGTCTGTTGAATGCTCCCGGCGAGATCACGAGCACGGGGCGCGTACCACGTTGTTCATGCCCCGAAGTCGGGTCGAGCGAGACAAGGTAGATATCGCCGCGGTCCATCACAGCAATTCGCGGCCGACCGGTTTCGCACCGAGCCATGCACGCTCCTCCGGAGTCCGCCTGGCCTTGGGATGGCACTTGGCAAGCAGTTCGTCGAGCGTGTAGTGCGGTCGCGTCTGGGGCGCAACCACGAGGCGCCCGGCATCGACCGCCACGGCGACCCTGGTGCCGGCCTTCAGATTCAGGACGTCGAGCAGCGCGGGAGGAACCGCCAGCATGGTCGAGCCGCCGACCTTGCGCAGATTGGTAGTGTACATGTCTGCCTCCATAGTTATACCAAAGTATAATTCGGAATGGCTTGCGTCGCAAGCCATCGTGCATTGGCCTGCGACGCACGCACACGCCGAGACGGCATACTTGCGCACATGGCGGAAACCACCGGACCCCGCAAACCCGACGCCGCCGTGCTGCCGGATTTCTGCAGCGCGGCTTCCGTCTTCACGCTGGTCGTCGTCGCCGAGCTGGTGGTGGTGATCGACGCACTGGCGCCGGACGCACGCATGCAGTGGCGGGGTTTTGCGACCGCCACCGTATTCGTGGTGTGGCTGGCGTTACTCGCCTCCTTGTTGTTGTGCAGATTGAAGCCGCTGCTGATCGGCTGGCCGCGCGCGTTGGCGTGGCCGCTCGCGTGGGGCGCGCTGGTTGCAATGGTCGCGGCGGCGAGCGTGGTGGTGGCGTGGCTGGATCATGCCTTGGGCACCGCGTTGACGCCGACGTCGAGCGCACGCTTCGTCCTCGGCAACACGGTGCTGGCCGCGCTGCTGGGCGCGGCGTTGCTGCGCTATTTCTACGTGCTGGCGGAATGGCGCGCGCGGCTGGCGGCAGTGGCGCGCGCGCAATTCGAAGCGCTGCAGGCGCGCATACGCCCGCACTTCCTGTACAACAGCATGAACACGGTCGCGGCGCTGGTGCGGGTCGATCCGGACGCGGCCGAGCGCACGGTCGAGGACTTGTCCGAATTGTTCCGCGCCTCGCTGGGCGCGGGCGACAAGCCCAGCACGCTGGGCGCGGAACTCGTTTTGATCGACCGTTACCTTGCGATCGAGCAACTGCGCCTTGGTGATCGCCTGAAGATCGAACGCGAGCTTGTCGACCTGCCGGCCGACATGGAAATCCCCACGCTGCTGTTGCAGCCGCTGGTCGAGAACGCCGTCTATCACGGCATCCAGCCGCGCCGCGAGGGCGGCACCCTGCGCATCGTCGGGCGTCGCGCCGGCGACAGTGTCGAAATCGAAGTCGCCAATCCGCTGCCCGATACTTCGGCACCGGCACGCAGCGGCCACGGGCTCGACAACGTGCGCCGCCGCATCGCCTACCACTTCGGCGAACACGGCGTGCTGGAAACCCGCAACCAGGATGGCGAATTCCGTGTGTTCGTGAGGTTGCCGTGCGCATCCTGATCGCCGACGACGAACCGCTGGCGCGCGCGCGGCTCGCGGCGTTGCTGCGCGACTGCGAAGGCGCCGAGGTCGTGGCGAGTGTCGGCGACGGCGAGGCCGCGCTGGCGGCTTGCGCGCAGCATCGTCCCGAATTGCTGCTGCTGGACATCGCGATGCCCGGCCTCGACGGCATCGGCGTGGCGCGCCGGCTCGCGGCGTTGCCCGACCCGCCGCAACTGGTGTTCTGCACGGCCTACGAAGAACACGCGTTGGCGGCGTACGAATTGCGCGTCGCCGATTATCTGTTGAAACCGGTGCGGATCGAACGGCTGCGCGAAGCGCTGGCACGCGCGCAGGCCTTGCGGCGTCGCGCGCCTGCCGCGACGGCGACCCTGCTGGCGCAGGTGCATGGCGCGCCGGTCAAGGTGTCGCTCGATGAAGTGCTGTACCTGACCGCCGACGACAAGTACGTCACGTTGCATCGCGCAACCGGTGATGTATTGAGCGAACAGTCGCTGAAGGCGATCGAGGAAACGTTTCCCGATCGCTTCGTGCGCGTGCATCGCGCCTGCCTGATCCCGGTCGAGCGCCTGCTCGGCCTGCATCGCGAAGCCGATGGCACGGTGCGCGCGCTGATCGCGGGCAGCGACGCAACTCCCGAAGTCAGCCGCCGCAATCTGCCGGTGGTACGGCGGTTGTTGCGTGGCGGGCGCGACTGAAGCCCGCGGCTGGTTGACACGCTCGTTTGCGCACGGCTAGCGTGCGCGAGCCGGTACCGGCAGGGCGGCACAACAACGGGGGAAAGGCATGCAGTCGTGGATACGGATCGTCGCCGTGCTGGCGGCGTGCATCGGCTTGGCCGCGTGCCAACGCACGCCCGACCTCAGCAAACTGGGTTCGCCCGCGCACCGGCTGGTCGGGCATTGGGCGACCAGTGACGGCAACGAGGAGTTCTTCGCACCCACGGACGCTTCGGGCACGGGCCAATTCACCGCGATGCAATCGGGCGGCAAACCGTCACGACAACGTTATCGCGTGCTCGATGAAGACCCGGCCACCCAGACCGTGCACATCGCGATGCTCGACGGCAGCGGTGCGGACGGCGAACCGCGCACGATCACGCTTGCCGAGGACGGCGAATCCGCCACGGTCACGCAAGGCAATTCATCGGTCGCGCTGGCGCTCGCGCGCATGGACGATGCCGCGACGCCGGAAGAATCCGCTTACGTGTTGCCGCCGCCTTCGGCCAGCACGGCGTCGTCGCGTGGTGCTCGCTACGCCGAAGCGCGCGGCGACCGCCCGCCGGTCAATCCCTCGTTCGGACCGCCGGCCAATGCGCCGGACGGCGTGTACCGCTACGTGCTGATCGGCTACGACGGCCTGACGCCGCTGTACGCATGGAAGCGGGTATCGGACGTATCGGGCCAGCACGTCGACGACAACGCCGTCGCGTATTCGCGCGGCATGGCGCGCCGCCACAATTACGTGATCTGGCTGAACGCGGTGGCGTTCGCGCTCATGCTGGTCACGACCTTGCTGTTCCGCAAGAACATCGACGAGAAAGTGCTGCTGGGCAGTTGGGCCGCCGCGGTCGTGATCGGCCTGCTCGGCGTGTTCGCGTTCAACGTGCCGATCATCGCCGGTCTGGTGGAGATCGCCATCGCGATGGTCCTGGTGGTGCGCGGCTTGTTCCCGAAATCCGACATGCTCGCGTAACGCCGGCGTTCCGCGCTTCAGGGCATGAGCACGAAGTGCGTGATCGACTGCGCCACCTCGCGCGGCTTTTCCATGATCGACATGTGCCCGCAGCCGGTGAGTTCGGTGACGCCGATGTTGGGCACGCGGGTGAGGCCCGTGCGGATCGCGTCCAGCGCGGACACGTCGATGA